>CAYVQJ010000093.1:0-73518 GCA_964454165.1 uncultured Myxococcales bacterium
CGCCGAGCGGCCGTCGCTCGCGCGCGGACGCGCTCGCTGTGCGCGCGCTTCGCGCGCTTACCTTTGCCGCGACGGCTAGCGCCGAGCGGCCGTCGCTCGCGCGCGGACGCGCTCGCTGTGCGCGCGCTTCGCGCGCTTACATGCCGGCTTCGAGGACGACGGCGGGGTCGGCGGAGCGGAGCTCGGCGAGGAGCTCGTCGCGCACGCCCTGGAAGCGCTCGCGATCCTCGGTCCCGATCGGTTCGCCGTGCGGGAACGAGACGGAGAGCGGGTTCACGTAGCGCTCGCCGCGCTTGAGTCGGAAGTCGAGGTGCGGGCCGGTCGCCCAGCCGGTCATCCCGACGTAGCCGACCACCTGCTTCTGCGTCACGCGCGAGCCGACGCGCAGGCTCTTGCTGAAGCGCGACAGGTGTCCGTAGTAAGAAACGTAGCCATTGGAGTGCTTGATCTTGAGCAGCCGGCCGAAGCCGCCGCTCCAGCCCTGGAACACCACGACGCCTTCGCCGATCGACCACACGGGCGTTCCGATCGGCGCCGCATAGTCGATGCCCTCGTGCTTCTTGCGCTGCTTGAAGATCGGATGCAGGCGCGCGTACGAGAAGCCGGAGCTGATGCGGGTGTAGTTCACCGGCGCCTTCAGGAACGCCTTGCGCAGCGACTTGCCGTCCGGCGTGTAGTAGGCGGCGCCGCCGCTGTGCTCGTCCTCGAAGCGCAGCGCGACCAGCTCGCGCTCGGGCGTGCGGTACTGCGCGGCCAGCACGTTGCCGTAGCCGACGAAGCCGTCGCGGTCGTAGTGCTTCTCGAACACGATGCGGAACTCGTCACCGGGCCGCGTCTGCGTCGAGAAGTCGAACTCGTAGGCGAAGATGTCGCTGAAGGCCTGCACCAGCTCCGCGCCTTCGCCGAGGGCCAGCATCGACGCGAACAGCGAGCGGTCCACGACGCCGCCGACCTGGGTCACGCGTCGCTCGAGCGGTAGCGTCTCTTCGCTCGCCTGCAGCGATCCGTCCTCGGCGCGCTGCAGGCGGTAGACCTTCTGCCGGCCCCGCTGGAGCTCGAACGACAGCACCGCCCCCTGCTCGTCGCGGATCAGCGCGTAGAAGTCGTTGGGCTGGACACTGCGCACATCGAGCACACCGCGCAGCGCCTTCGTGAGCTCCTGCACCGCAAGCGAGGGAACGCCGTGCCGGCCGAGTGTCGAGCCCAGGTTGCCGCCGCGACCGAGCTTTCCGGTCACCACGTTGAGCGAAGACGGAGACGGGCCGCTCTCGAAGTCAGGCTCGAGAGCCTCCGGCTCGAACGCCGCGAGGTGAAGCTCCGGCAGGCTCGGTCCCTGCAGCTCGGGAGCCGGTGGAGCGACTCGCGGCGCCGCATGCGTGCCGAGCGAGCGCGCGACTGCGAACGACATGCCGGCACAAAGAACCAGTCCAAGGGGAAGCGCTACGCCAGACGAAAGCCGGCGGGCCGGACGTCCAGCCGGAGTGGGACCCGTCCACACGCCGCCGGGCGTGCGCTTCGGGCTGACCCCTCCGATTGTCCCCTCGCTCATCGCTATAGTCCCCGTTCCCGCCACCGGGCTACCGCTCGCGCGGTGCAACGCGGGCGGTCTACGCCAGTACTCTGTGGGTGAGAATCGGCCGGAGGTGGCTCTGCTTCTGTGATCGCGGGCACATTTCGGCGCGAGCTCACGCCCCCACCGGGGGTAGAGCTCATGGGTTACGGCGCGCGCAACGGGCGCGCAGAGCGCGTGCACGATCCGCTGCAAGCGCGCGCGCTCTACCTGCAAGCTTCCTCCGCCGCTCCCAGCGGAGGCGTGCTGCTCCTCTCCGCGGATCTGTGCCTGATCGCGCCAGCGCAGGCCCACGAGGTACGCCAGCGGATCGCGGCAGAGACGGGACTGCCGGTTCGAGCGATCCTGGTTGGCTGCACACATACGCACTCCGGACCCGACACCGGCCTCGGTGCCGCGCTTGGGGGCCAGCCGCCGCCCGCGCACGTGGCCCCGATCCTCGACGTCCTGGTCGAGGCCGGGATCGGTGCCCATCGAGCGGCCGTCCCGGCCCGCCTGCGCTGGCTGGCGACCACTGCCGCGATTGGCCGCAACCGGCGGATCGCCGACGGCCCCCTGGATCTCGAAGTGCTGGTCCTGGAGGTGCGCGCCGAAGGCGGGCAGCCGCTGGCCTGCCTCTTCAACTACGGCTGCCACGGAACGGTTCTCGGTCACGACAACCTCGCCATCTCCGCCGACTGGCCTGGCGTCGCCTGCACAGCCATCGAGCGCGCTCGCCCCGGCCTGGCCCTGTTCTCTCTCGGCGCTCACGCCGACGTCGACCCGCGAACGCGCGGGCTGATGGACCTGGCCATCGACGGCCAGAGCCGGGGGCTGGGCTTCGACGCGATCGAGGCGCTCGGCGGCGAGGTCGCCGAGGCCGTGCTGGCCGCGCTCGAAGCGCCCGGCTCGCTCGACCCCGCACCCCGGCTGGGCGCGGCGACGGATCACGTCCGGATCCCCGTTCACTACGGAGAGCTCTCAAAGGAGCACGCTGGCGCCGAGCTGGCCCGCCGCAAGCGCGAGCTGGCCGAGCGCCTCGGCGTAGCCGCGGACGCCCTGCCGCGCACGGCGGAGCTGTTCGCCTTCGCGCGCGAATGCGTGCGCGGTCTGGCGCCGAGCGAGGTGCGCGAGCGACTCGCCGCCATGCGGCTCTACGTGCGAGACCGCACCGCGGCGACGTGGGTCGGCGGTGCGCGGGCCGCCGACGTCGAGGTTCAGGTTCTGCGCATCGGCGAGCTGGCGCTGCTCGCTCTGCCCTTCGAGCTCACCACGGCCGTCGGGCTGGACTGGAAGGCGCGCGCGCGTGCGCGAGGGGATCGCGGCGGCGTGGCGTCGATCGCCAACGGCTGGCTGCGCTACCTGCCGCATCCCGCGGATCTGGCGCACCCGAAGGCGCACCAGCACTACGAGGTGCTGATGGCCGGCTTCGTGCCCCAGGCGTGTGAGCGCCTGCTCGAGCGCGGCGAGCGGCTCTACGAGACCCTATGACGGGCGCAGCTCGCCGATCGCCTGGTGGATCGCCTCGAACAGCGCCTCGAGGTCGTGCTCCTCGACGGACGAGAACGCGATGCGGATGTCGCCGCCGAGCGCGATCACGCCGACCCCGTGCGCTTCGAGCAGGCGCTGCCGCAGCGCTTCGGCGTCGACGCCCTTGGGTGCTATGCACATGAAGTACCCGGCATTGAACGGGTACACGTCCCAGCTCTCGCGATAGCGCGGGCGCGCGGCGATCTCGGCCACGCGCTGCGCCCGCGCGCGCAGCACCAGGAACTTCTCGCGGCGCTCGGCGGCGAGCGTCGGCGAGCGCAGCGCCTCGAGCACGATCTGCTGAGAGATCGTCGGGCTGCTCGACACCACGGCGCGGATCGCTCCCAGCGCCTTGCGCTCGAGCGCGCCGAGCAGGCGCTCGGAGCTCTCGAGCGGCGGCGGGAGGAAGGACAGGAAGCCGCAGCGCAGGCCCCAGACGAAGAGCTCCTTGGTGCCGGCGTCGAGCTTGGCCGTGAGCACCCGGGGATGGATCTGCGCCAGGAAGCCGGCCGGCGATTCGGCGAGCGCGCGCTCGTCGTAAGTCAGGCCGAAGTAGGCGTCGTCGACGATCGCGAGGACCCGGCGCCCGCTCTCGGCCGCGGCGACGATCGCGTCGCGCATGCCCTCGACCTCGGTGCGCGTGGGCATGTACCCGGTCGGGTTGTTCGGAAAGTTCAGCAGCACGATCTGCTTCTCGGGCCCGGCAAGCAGCGCCGCGCGCAGTCCGGCGACGTTGAAGCCGCTCCCGGCGTAGGTCGGAAACGTCGCGATCTCGGCGCCGAGCCGGACCTCGAAGTTCAGCGGATAATTGTCCCAGACCTTGTCCGGGAGCAGCAGCCGATCGCCGGGATCGACGAACAGCTCACCGAGCAGCGAGAGACCGTGCGTGATCGCGGCCGTGACGATCGGCAGCCCGAACGTCTTGCCGCGCAGCATAGGATTCTCGGCCAGCAGCTTCTCGCGCCAGGCGCGGCGCAGCTCGGGCTTGCCTGCGGTGGGCGCGTAGTCGAGCGCGTCGGCCGGCGAGAGTGAGCCCAGCCGCGCGCGCACCGACGGCAGAGACATCGGGACCGGGCCCTCGGTCGCCACGCCGATCGTCGCGTTGATGCGGTGCGCCTTCTGCCTGGCTTCCTGCGACTGCAGGATGATCCCGCGCGGCATGTACAGCGCGCGGCCGCGCGCGGAGAGCAGTGCGAAGACGTCCGGAGACTCCTTCCGGATCTCGTCGTTCAGCTCGTTGGCCAGCGCATGCACGGCGGGCGCACGTTAGCACGCACGCTGCAGGAAGCGTGCGTTGCGCTCGGCTGCTGCGTGCCGCGGTGGCGCGTCGTCCACGTAGCCGGCCGCGCGCCAGAACGACAGGGCCGTCGCGTTGGCCTGCTCGACACGCACGCGGCGTCGGTGCACGTCGCGCACGTCGAACCAGGCGGTCGCCTGCTCGAGCAGCGCGCGTCCCACGCCGACGCGCCGCTCCAGCGGCGCCACGAACAGCTCGTGGACCCAGCCGGCCTCGGGGGTGATCTCTGCCAGCAGGAATCCAACGGCGGCGCCGCTCTCGCCGTCGGCCACGAACGCGCGCACGTCGCTAGCGGTGAGAGCGCGCTCGATCTCGCGCTCGAGCACGCTCTCGACTCCGCGCGGCGGCGGATATTCGGAATCGAGCCCCCGGTGGTGCTCGATCAGCTCGAGCCAGAGCGAGCGCAGCGCGAGGCGATCCGCGCCCAGCGCGCGCCGCACCCGCGCTGTCGGCTGCAACGCTACTTCACGACGCGGCGCTCGGCGCTCTTCACCATGCGCAGCGTCCCCCGCTTTTCGCCCTCCGCGTACGTGCCGCGGTACTCGTCGGCCGAGACGCGCTCGTTGATGTCGTAGCTGATCGCCTCTTCCATGCCCTCGAGGCCGCCGCTGCCGGAGAGCGAGTCTAGGATCACGATCGAGATCCGGTCGGGCTTGAAGCTGACGTCCCAGTTGCGGCTGAAGCTCAGCGTGTTCAGGCCGCCCGATCCGAGCGGCGCCAGCGACTTGAAGCCCTGCGAAGTGGAGCCGGTCATGCGCTTGCGCTGCAGCGCGCGCGACGAGACGTCGACGGCGCTCCTGACCGCCGCCCAGTCGGAGGCGCTCGGCTCCCACGCCGTCGCCTGCTTCATCGCATGGCGCCGCACCTGCTCCGAGTCCTCGCCGAAGAACACGAACGGGTAGTACTCCCAGGTGATCGTGTTGGCGGTCTGCTCGATCGTCCAGGCGAAGTCCTTGAAGCGCTTCGCGTCCTTGTTCTCGGCTCGAGCGTCGGTGTAGTGGATCAGCACGTACCACGCGCCGTTCAGGTCGGCCTGCGCGAAGTCGGCGTCGGCCGCGCGCAGCGGCGACGCGAGCAGTGCCAGGGCGAGACACAGGAGGCCTGGGCTTCGAGTCATCGGCCGAGTCTAGCGCCGGGGCGGCGGCCCTTCCGAGAGCCGCGAGAGCTCGTCGCGCTCGTAGCGCGGCAGCGGCCCGCCGGCGGCGTAGACGCCGGACCCCGCGACGGCGCGACCGATGACGCGCGCGTCGTAACCGGCGCGAGCGAGCCCCTCCACGGCTGCGGCGGCGCGCTCCGCCGGGAACGCCGCGCAGAGACAGCCCGACGCCAGCGCGCCCCACGGATCGAGGCCGAGCTCCCGGCACAGCGCGCGACCGGGCTCGAACCACAGCACCTCGTTCTCGTCGACGTCGATGCGGACACCGGAGGCGTCGGCCAGCTCGTGCAGCCCGGCCGAGAGGCCGCCTTCCGTGGGATCGTGCAACGCGCTCGCGCCGAGCTCGGCTGCGAGCAGCGCCGGCTCGACGACGCAGATGCCGGGCGCATGCAGTGACCGCGCGGCGGCGGCGAGGAGCTCGGCGGGCAGGCTCGCGCAGCGCGGATCGGCGGCGAGGATCGCCGCCGCTTCGATCGGCGCAGGGCCCACCTGCACGATCGCGTCACCCACGCGCGCTCCGCCGGTGGCGATGAAGCGACCGTCCGCCCGGAACCCCAGCATCTGGCCGACGACCACGGTCTGCCGCACCGCCGGCGTGACCTCGGTGTGGCCACCGACGAGCGCGGCGCCGACGCGCGCGAGCGCAGCCACGAGCGAGGCGAACAGCGCTCGCACGTCCACCTCGGTCGCGCCGACGGGCAGCAGCACGCTGGCCAGGAACCAGCGCGGCCGGGCGCCCATCACGGCTACGTCGTTCGCGTTGACCCACACGGCGTGCGCACCTACCGCGTGCGCACCCACTCCGGAGCCGATGAATGTGATCGGGTCGGTCGTCGCGAGCAGCACGCCCGCAGGAACGCTGATCGCGCAGGCATCCTCGCCCACGCGCGGGCCGAGCCGAACCTCCGCCGGCAGCGGCGGCAACCCGGCGAGCAGCTCGCGGAGCAACGCGGCCGGCAGCTTTCCCGTCGGGAGCGCGGTCATCGCCGCAGAAGACCACAGGCGATCTGAGGTAGTCTTCTTCTTCGAATGGAAACGGGACGACGGCGGCGACGCCGGCGCCCCGACGTGCCCGCGCCGAGCTGCCGTTGCTCGACCCGCTGTGCGGCGCACGGTTGCCGCCGCGGTTGCGGGTGCGCTGCCCGCGCGCTGCGTGTGGCACACGGCTTGCGCTCCGCGGCGGTGGAGGTGAGCAGGCGCATGCCTCGGATCTGGATCGTCTCGGAAGACGTCGTCTCGCGCGAGACGCTCGCCGCGCACCTGTCCGCAATCGGCAGCGTGCGAAGCGGCGGTCCGGATCGCAAGGCGTGGCGTGACGCCGAGGCGCCCGATCTGATCGCGCTCGTGCCGGTGGAGTCGTCTACCGGGGACCTGACCGAGCTCGAGCGCCTGCTCGGGTTCCTGCGCGGGACCTCGCATTCGCGCCGCGCACCCGCGCCGGTGCTGTACGTGGAGCCGCCGGCCGGACATCCATCCGCGGAGCTGGCGTGCGCGCTGATCGACGACCGCCCCGTGGCGCGGCTCGTCTCGCCGATCGATCCGGACGAGCTGCTGGCGCGCGCGGCCGCTCTGCTCGACCGGCCGGTCCTGCCCGTCTCGCTGCGCGAGCGCGCGCGGCGGGAGTGGGTCACGCAACGGGTGGAGGGGCTCTACGCGGGCGTCGACCTGCCGCCGCTGCGAACGGCGATCGATCCGCGCAACGCGGCCCGTCCGGTCCTGCTCGTGGGCGAGCCGGGCACCGAGCCGGGGCTGCTCGCGCGCTACGTGCACAACCTGGCGGAGCCGGCGCGCGATGCGCTCGTCGTGCTGCCCGCCGCGGCGCTCGCCGAGGGCGAGATCGAGCGGCGCATCCTGGGGCGCAGCGCGAGCGGGCGCGTGAGCGTGTACCTCGAAGATCTGGATCAGGCGGCGCCGGAGCTGCAGCACGAGCTCGCGCACGTCCTGGCCGAGAGCGGGCTGCTCGGGATCGAGCCGATCCGCTGGATCGCGTCGGCGCGCCGCAGCGACCGACTCGTCTCGCGCCTGCGCTGGCTCGGCTGGATTCGCGTCGACCTGCCGGCGCTCCGGCTGCGTTCTGACCTGCCCGAGCTGGCGCAGCGCATTCTCGACGCGCGCGCCGCCGTGCGCGGCCGTCGCGTCATGCTGCAGCCCGACGCGCTCGCTCGCCTCGCGCGCTATGCGTGGCCGGGAAATCTGCGCGAGCTCGAGGCCGTGCTGGAGGCGAGCCTTGCGTCGTCGAGCGGTGACGCCCTCGACGCGGCGTCGCTCGTGATTCCGCCAGAGGCCTCCGTGGAAGGGATTGCGCCGTGGGCCGTCACGAGCGCGCCCGAGCCGCTCGAGCCCGAGAGCGTGCCGGAGCCGCGGGCCGCCGAGACAGCCGACGTCGAGCAGGTGCCGCTGATCGAGGCCGAAGCGCTTCCGGACGCAGAGATCAGCGTCGAGGCGGCCGCCGAAGTGGCGCCGCTCGTCGCGCCGGCTGCTGCGCTGGTGTCTGCCGAGGTCCCAGCACCGACAGCAGCGGCGCCATCGCTGAGCCTGGCGGAAGTCGCGCGACCGCTCGGAGACGAGCTGCGCCCGTCGCTGCTCGCGCTCCGCACCTCGGCCGCGCTGCTCGAGCAGCGACCCCACGACGACTCGCTGCGCCAGAACCTGTCCTCGCGGCTCGGCAACGACGTCGCCCGCGTCGAGAACGCCCTGTCCCGGCTGGAGCGGTTCGCGTCATTCGGGATGCCGAAGCTCGCACCGGTCGATCTCGTCGCACTCGTCCGCGGCGAGCTGGAGCGGCAGCGGGGGCGGATGCGCGAGCGCGCGCTCGTAGTGCTGGAGGAGCTCGATTCCGGCGCTCCGGCGGTGCTCGCCGATGCGGAGCAGCTTCGCTTCGCGCTCGAGGTGCTGCTCGACCGCGCGCTGCGCATGGTGCCGACGGGGGGAGATCTGTACCTCGGCAGCTTCCACCGCGCGGAGCGCGGCGACGCGCCGGCGCGTCATCGCCTGCTGCTGCGCTTCCACAGCCCGGAGGAGGTGCTCGTCGCTCCCGACGACGAAGGGACGGGGGCGCCAGTGCTCGAGGTGGTGTTCGCGCGGAGCCTGGTCGAGCGCATGGGCGGCACGTTCGCCGTCGATGCGTCGGGTCTCGCCGAGAATCTCGTGGTCATAGAGCTTTAGAAGCCCTGGCCGCGACGGCTGTCGCCGAGCGGCCTCCGCTCGCGCGTACGCGCTCGCTGCGCGCGCGCAGCACTTGCCTCGTCGCGCGAATTTTTTCTGCGTGAACCGGCAGAAGCTTGTTGAAGTGGCTGCCGGGCTCTGGTTTAACACGCGTGCGGGGTGAGCCGCTCCGGCTTGTGCGCGCGTTCCTGTCTTGGGGGGTAATGGGGCGTTCGGCATGGCGGAGCGGCGACCCCGCGCTCTCGAGCGCGCCGCGCTTGCCCGACCGGAACCACCCCCTACCCTCCGTCTCGAGGAGGCGGGAGCGAATGTTCGGGATCGGAATGCCCGAGCTGATCGTGATCCTGGTGGTCGGGCTGCTCGTACTCGGCCCCAAACGCTTGCCCGAGCTCGCGCGCTCGCTCGGACGCGGCATGGCGGAGTTCCGGCGCGCCTCGACAGACCTGCGCTCCTCGCTCCACACCGCACTCGAGGAGCCGCCAGCGCCGCCCAAGCGCGACGAGAAGGCGCCGACACCGGGCGAAGCCGAGAAGCCCGAGAATGGATGACACGCCGCGGCCGCTGCTCGCGCACCTCGAGGAGCTGCGGGGGCGCCTGTTCTGGGTGGTCGGCTCGTGGGCCGCGGCTTCGCTGCTGTGCGGAGCCTTCGCGGAGCAGGTCTTCCTGATCGTCACGCGGCCCGCGGTGCAGGTGCTGGTGCCTCGCAGCTACACCCTGGTCGCGCTGGCGCCGGCCGAGGTCTTCTTCACCTACCTGAAGACCGCCCTGCTCGTCGGCTTCGCGCTGTCGCTGCCCGTCACGCTCTACCAGGCGTGGGCGTTCGTCGCGCCGGGGCTGTACGCCAACGAGAAGCGCTTCGCCGCGCCGTTCGTGATCTCGACCACGCTCCTGTTCGTATGCGGCTGCGCGTTCGGGTACTTCATCGCGTTCCCCACGATGTTCGAGTACTTCCTGTCGCTCGAATCGGACGCGATCCGCACCATGTGGTCCGTCGCCACGGTGTTCTCGTTCGTCTCGCAGCTCTACCTGGCGTTCGGCGTCGCGTTTCAGCTTCCCGTCGTGATCTTCTTCCTGGTCGTCGCGGGCGTGGTGTCGCCCGAGGCGTTCGCGAGCAGCCGGCGCTATGCGATCGTCGCGATGTTCGTGGTCGGCGCGATCCTGACTCCCCCCGACGCCGTGAGCCAGATCATGCTGTCGATCCCGCTGATAGCACTCTACGAGGCAGGCCTCCTCGCCGGCCGCATCGCGCTGCGCCGAAAAGCAAGCCGGACGGCCGGGACTCAGACCTTGAGCGAGCAGACCCGATCGACGTAGTAGGAGCGGAAGCGCCGGGCGTCGACTTCGGTGGCGCAGCGCATTGGAAAGCTCTTCGGCGTCGGCGCCGGGCGTTCGAGCGTGCGGAACACGCCCTGCTCGAGCGCTGGCTCGATCTCGAGAGCCTCGAAGCGGCAGTGCGACTCGTCGTAGGCGCAGGCGAGCGCGAGCGGATCGTGCAGGAACGCGGCGTTGTCCGCGCGCATGTCGCAGCCCGCAGCGCCGAAGATGCGGTTCTGCACCGGCGTCCAGATGCGGATCGACTCCGCGAGCGCGCGATGAAACGGCGTGCCGCGAGCCTCGAGCGCAGCTACGTCCGCCGACTCGAGCCAGGTCTGGAGCGTGACGTCGGCCGTGACCAATCGCAGCGGCATGCCGGCGCGCAGCGCCAGCAGCGAGGCGTGCGGATCCGAGCACAGGTTGTAGTCGACGCCCGGCGCGAACTCGTGGCCGCCGTATGCGACACGGCGAATGTGCCCGCCCATCAGCGTGAGCCGGGACACGCGTGCGGCGAGATCGGGATCCTTCATCAGGGCGACCGCGACGTTGGTGAGCGGGCCGATCGCGACCAGCTCGAGCTCGCGTCGCCCGTCGAACAGGCGCAGCAGCGCGTCGACCGCGTGCTCCGGCTCGAGCGGCGGCTGCTCGCCGGGCTCGAGAATGCCGACGCCTTCGTGTCCAAAACCGTTGAAGCCGTCTCCCGCGAGCACGGGCACGCGACAGCCCGCGTACACCGGCACGTCGCCGCGACCCGCGAGCTGGAGCAGCTTCTTGGCGACGCGCGCGCGCAGCCGCGACTCGTTCCCGACCGTCGTCACCGCGACGAGCTCGAGCTCGGGCGACGCCAACGCGAGCGCCAGCGCCAGCGCGTCGTCCACGTCCGACGCGAAGTCGGTGTCGAGGACGACCGGCCGCTTCATTCGCTCTCGGGCGGCTCGACCGTGACGAGCGCGCCACCGGTCTCGACGGCGCCGCCCTCCGCAACTGCGACGGCCGTGACGACGCCATCGATCGGGCTGCGGATCTCGTTCTCCATCTTCATCGCCTCGATCACGAGCAGCGCCTGACCGTTCTCGACGCTCTGCCCGACCGCGACCAGCACCTTCACGATCTTGCCGGGCATCTGCGCCCGGATCTCCTGCTTGCCCGCCGCGTGCAGCCCCGCGGAGCCGACCAGGAGCTTCCTGCGCTCGTCGATCACCACGAACTCGAACGCGCTCGAGCCCAGGTGCACGTCGAAGGCGCCGTCGTCCAGCTCATCGACGCTGCCCTCGTACTGGCGGTGCTCGATCAGCACGGAATAGACGGTGCGCGGGGTCTTGAAGGCGTCGACGCGCACGGGCGGCGCGCCGTCGACGGAGACGTCGAAGCTCCCGGGTGCGACCTCTCGCACTTCGACCTGGCGCGTGTCCTCGCCGTGGGTGACCTCGTAGCGCACGCTAGGAGCCCCCGCGCAGCGCGCGGGCCCGCGCGATCTGCTTCCAGCGCGAGCCGCCCGCGCTGCCGCTGCTCGCGCGCGCGGAGCGCACCGCGCGCTCGTGATCGCGCTGGTACGCCGCGATCGCCGCGAGCATCAGCGCAACTTCCTTCTCGTGCTCGTCCGCGGGCAGGCGGTGCGCGCCGGTCTCGAAGATCTCGCGCTCGATGAAGCTCGTGTCGTAGTGGCCGGCCAGGAATTTCGGGTGGTTCATCACCACGCGGTGGAACGGGATCGAGGTCTTGATCCCCTTCACCACGAACTCGCGCAGCGCGCGGCGCATGCGCGCAATGGCTTCGCTGCGGTCGCGACCCCAGCAGATCAGCTTCGACACCATCGGGTCGTAGTGCACGGTGATGTGCGCGCCCTGATACACGCCGGCGTCGTTGCGCACGCCCGGACCTCCGGGAGGCCGGTACACCGTGATCTCGCCGGGTGACGGCCGGAAGTTGTGGTCCGGATCCTCCGCATAGATCCGGCACTCGATCGCCCAGCCGTTGATGCCGACCTCGTCCTGCGCGATTCCGATCGGCTCGCCCGCGGCAATGCGAATGCCGCTCTTCACGATGTCGACGTTGGTGATCATCTCGGTGACCGGATGCTCGACCTGCACGCGCGTGTTCATCTCGAGGAAGAAGAAGTCGAAGTGGCGGTCGACGAGGAACTCGCAGGTACCCGCCCCCTCGTAGCCGACGGCCTTCGCCGCCGCGACGGCCGCGCGCCCCATCTCGTCGCGGAGCTTCGCCGGCATGCGGTTCGCCGGCGCCTCCTCGATCACCTTCTGGTGGCGGCGCTGGATCGAGCACTCGCGCTCGAACAGGTGAATCGCGTTGCCGTGGCGGTCGCCGAGGATCTGGATCTCGATGTGACGCGGCTCGAGGACGAACTTCTCGACGTAGATCGAGTCGTCGCCGAACGCGGACTTCGCCTCGGAGCGCGCGCGCTGGATCGACGGCGCGAGCTGTGCTGTGTCGCGCACCAGCCGCATGCCCTTGCCGCCGCCGCCCGCCGCGGCCTTGATCATCACCGGCAGCCCGATCTCGCGCGCAAATGCGATCGCCTCGTCGTCGGTCAGCGTCTTGGTCGTGCCGGGAACCACGGGCACGCCCGCGGCTGTCATCTTCTGGCGCGCCAGCACCTTGTCGCCCATGTCGCGGATCGTCGACGGCTTGGGCCCGACGAACACGAGCCCGGCGTCGAGGCAGGCCTGCGCGAACTCCGCTCGCTCAGAGAGAAACCCGTAGCCGGGGTGGATCGCCTGGGCTCCCGCCTTCTTCGCGGTCTCGATCACTCGGGCCATGTTCAGATAGCTCTCGCGCGCCGGCGCTGCGCCGATCGCCCAGGCCTCGTCGGCGTGCCGCACGTGCAGCGCGTTGCGATCGACGTCGGAGTACACCGCCACCGAGCGCACGCCGAGCTCGCGACACGCCCGCGCGATGCGCACCGCGATCTCCCCGCGATTGGCGATCAGCAGCTTGTCGAAGGGGGGAGCTGCGCTCACAGCGGGATGTTTCCGTGCTTCTTCGGCGGGTTCGAGTCGGCCTTGTTCTCGAGCATGGCGAGCGCTTCGATGATGCGCGGCCGCGTCTCTTCCGGCCGGATCACGGCATCGATGTAGCCGAGCGCGGCCGCCTTGTACGGATTCGAGAAGCTCTCGGCGTACTCCGCCTCGAGCTGCTTGCGCCGCTCGAGCGGGTTGGCGGCCTGCGCGATCTCGGTCCGATGGATCACCGCGACCGCGCCGTCGGCGCCCATCACCGCGAACTCGGCCTGCGGCCAGGCGTAGTTCACGTCGGCGCGCAGGTGCTTCGAGCTCATCACGTCGTACGCGCCTCCGATCGCCTTGCGCGTGACGATCGTGACCTTCGGCACCGTCGCTTCGGCGAAGGCGTAGAGCAGCTTGGCTCCGTGGCGGATGATCCCGCCCCACTCCTGGTTCGTGCCCGGCAGGAAGCCGGTCACGTCGACGAACGTGACGATCGGCAGGTTGAACGCGTCGCAGAAGCGCACGAAGCGCGCTGCCTTCACCGAGGCGTCGATGTCGAGGCTGCCGGCCAGGGCGTCCGGATTGTTCCCGACGATGCCCACGCTGTGCCCGCCGAAGCGCGCGAAGCCAACGATGATGTTGCGCGCCCAGTGCGGGTGGATCTCGAAGAAGATCCCGTCGTCCACCAGCATCTGCACCAGCGCCTTCATGTCGTAGGTCTTGCTGCCGACGACCGGCACGTGCGAGCGCAGGCGCGGATCGGCGCGGTCCGCGGGGTCGTCGGTCGCGACGAACGGCGGGTCCTCGCGGTTGTTCTGCGGCAGGAACGACAGCACCGCCCGGATCAGGCGCATGCAGTCCTGCTCGTTCTCGGCGGCCAGGTGCGCGACGCCGCTGCGCGAGTTGTGGGTCATCGCGCCGCCGAGCTGCTCCATGGTCACCTCTTCGTTGGTGACCGTCTTGATCACGTCGGGTCCGGTGATACCCATGGTGCCCGTGCCCTTGACCATCAGCACCACGTCGGTGATCGCGGGCGAGTAGACCGCGCCGCCCGCGCACGGACCCATGATCGCAGAGAGCTGCGGGATCACACCCGAGGCCAGCACGTTGCGCAGGAAGATGTCGCCGTAGCCGCCGAGCGAGACCACGCCTTCCTGGATGCGCGCGCCGCCCGAATCGTTGAGTCCGATCACCGGCGCCCCTACGCGCATGGCGTGGTCCATGACCTTGCAGATCTTCTGGGCGAACGCGCCGGAGAGCGAGCCGCCGAACACCGTGAAGTCCTGCGAGAACAAGAACACGCGGCGACCATCGATGAGGCCGGTGCCGGTGACCACGCCGTCGCCGAGGATCTGGCCGTCGCCGAGCTCGAACTCGGCGCCGCGGTTGGCCTTGAAGCGGTCGAACTCCGTGAAGCTGCCGGGATCGAGGAGCAGCTCGACGCGCTCGCGCGCGGTCAGCTTGCCCGACTTGTGCTGGCGCTCGATGCGCGCCTCGCCGCCCCCGCGCTCCGCCAGCGCATCGAGCTCGTCGAGCTGCTTGATCTTCTCCTCGATCGACAAGCTCAGTACTCCTTCTGGGCCTGCAGCACCGTGATCGCCGTGAGGTTGACGATGTCCTCGACGGACGCCGTCGCCTGCAGCGAGTTCACCGGGCTCTTCATGCCCATCAGGATCGGCCCGACCACGCTCGCCTGCCCCAGCGTGCCCATCAGCCGCACGCCGATGTGCGCGGCGTCGAGGTTGGGGAAGATCAGCACGTTGGCATCTTCCTTCATCTCGGCCCACGGATAGCGGGCGCGGCGCTTGGCGCCATCGAGCGCCAGGTCGGCCTGCATCTCGCCGTCGATCACGAGCTTGGGCCAGCGCTCGCGCGCGATGCGCACCGCGTCGGCGATGCGCGCGGTGTGCTCGTCGCGCACCGCGCCGTAGTTCTGGAACGACAGCAGGGCGACCACGGGCTTGAAGCCCATCCACTCGGCGGTCGCGGCTCCGAGCTGCGCGATCTCGGCGAGCTGCTCCGCCGAGGGCTCGACGTTGACCGAGCCGTCGGCGAAGAAGACCACTCGGTCCTTCGTGATCACCAGGTAGACGCCCGCGGCGCGCGAGTGGCCCTCGGCCAGCCCGACGATCTCGAGCGCGGGGCGGATCGACTCCGCGTAGTTCTTGGTGAGGCCGGCGACGAGCCCCTGCGCGTCGCCCATGCGCACCATCATCGGGCCGAAGTAGCTGCGGCGCAGCAGCAGGCGCTCCGCGTCCTGGTCGGTGACGCCCTTGCGGCGCCGCATCGACGCCAGCTCCTTGCGGTAATGCTGGCGCCGGTCGGAGGTGCGCGGGTCGCAGAGCTCGACGCCTTTCAGGTCCACACCGTACACGGCTGCCCGCTCCAGGATGTCGTCCTTGTCGCCGAGCAGGATCGGCTCGCACAGCTCCTCTTCCAGCAGGAGCTGCACCGCGCGCAGCACGCGCTCCTCGCGGCCCTCCGGAAAGACGATGCGCTTGCGGACGCGCTTGGCGGCGTTCATCACGCCGCGCATCACCTCGCGCGAACGGCCCAGGTAGCGCTCGAGCCTCTCCTGGTACTCGTCGAGGTCGATCTGGATGCGCGCGACGCCCGTCTCCATCGCTGCCCTGGCGACCGCGGTCGACTCGTAGATCAGCACGCGCGGGTCGAAGGGCTTGGGAATGATGTACTTGGGGCCGAATTCGAAGCGCTCACCCTCGTATGCGCGCAGCACTTCCTCGGGCACGCCCTGCTCGCCCTGGCGCGCCAGCTCCGCGAGCGCGCGCACCGCGGCGAGCTTCATCTCGTAGTTGATCTTGCGCGCGCGCACGTCGAGCGCGCCGCGGAAGATGAACGGGAAGCCGAGCACGTTGTTGACCTGGTTCGGGTAATCGGAGCGGCCCGTCGCGGTGATGGCGTCGTCGCGCACCGCGGCGACCTCGGCCGGCGTGATCTCCGGATCGGGGTTGGCCATCGCGAAGATGATCGGGCGGTCCGCCATGCTGCGGACCATCGACTGGGTGACGAGCCCCGCGGACGCGACGCCCACGAACGCGTCCGCGCCGCGCATGACGTCTTCGAGGGTGCGCGCGTCGGTGCGGCGCGCGAAGCGGGCCTTGTACTTGTTCATGCCCTCCTTGCGGCCCTCGTAGATCACGCCCTTGCTGTCGGTCATGAAGATGTGGTCGGGATGCACGCCGAGCCGCAGGTAGAGATCCGCGCAGGCGATGCCAGCCGCGCCCGCACCGGCGAACACGACCGTGGCGTCCTCGATCTTGCGGTTGGTCAGCTCGAGCGCGTTCAGGAACGCGGCCGCGGAGATGATCGCGGTGCCGTGCTGGTCGTCGTGGAACACCGGAATGTCGAGCGCCTCGATCAGCGCTTCCTCGATGTAGAAGCAGTCGGGCGCGCGGATGTCCTCGAGGTTGATCCCGCCGAAGGTCGGCTCGAGCAGCTTGCAGACCTTGATCACCTCGTCGGGGTCCTCGGTCGCCAGCTCGAGGTCGAACACGTCGACGCCGGCGAAGCGCTTGAACAGGACCGCCTTGCCCTCCATCACGGGCTTGCCCGCGAGCGGCCCGATGTTCCCGAGCCCGAGCACCGCAGTGCCGTTGGTGACGACCGCGACCAGGTTGGCGCGGCTCGTGTACAGGAAGACGTCGTTCGGGCGACGCACGATCTCGCGACACGGCTCGGCCACACCGGGGGTGTAGGCGAGCGCGAGATCGCGCTGGGTCAAGCACTGCTTGGTCGCAACGACCTCGATCTTGCCGGGGCGGCCGTCGCGATGGTAGGCGAGAGCCTGTTCCTTGGTGATCACGCGTCCACTCCCTTGCCGCCCGCCCCCCCATAGACGGCCCAAAGAAGAGCGGGGCCGTCGGCCCCGCGGAGAGGCGGAATGTTATCAGACGAGGGGTGGGCGAACGGGAGGCGGTCTAGCCTTGCGGGGCCCGGCGCGCGGGCGGCCGCGCGCCACCCGCCTCAGCGGTTGCGGACCTTCTCCCAGTCGGCGAGGAAGCGCTCGATGCCGAGGTCGGTCAGCGGGTGCTTCGCCAGGCCCTGCAGCACGTTCCACGGGATCGTACAGATGTCCGCGCCGATGCGCGCGGCGTCGACGACGTGGAGCGGGTGGCGAATGCTCGCGACGATGATCTCGGTCTCGATCTCGTAGTTCTGGAAGATCGAGGAGATCTGCTCGATCAGCTCCATTCCGGGGGCCTGGATGTCGTCCAGGCGACCCACGAACGGCGACACGTAGGAGGCGCCCGCCTTGGCCGCCATCAGCGCCTGCACCGGCGTGAAGATCAGCGTGCAGTTCGTCGGGATCCCCTGGCCGTGCAGCGTCCGGATCGCCTCGAGCCCCTCGAGCGTCATCGGGATCTTCACCACGACGTTCGACGCGACCTTCGACCACTCCAGGCCTTCGCGGACCATGGCAGCGGCTTCGAGGCTGATCACCTCCGCCGAGACCGGCCCCTCCACGATCTTGCAGATCTGGCGCACGATCTCGCGCGGGTCCCCGGTCTCCTTGGCGAGCAGGCTCGGGTTGGTGGTGATGCCGTCGACCAGCCCCAGCCGCGTCCCCTCCTGGATGTGGGGAACGTGCGCCGTATCGAGGAAGAATTTCATCGAGGACCCTCCCGGGCGGGAAGCTTCTCAAGACGCAGCGGATCGTCAAGGGCAGCCAGCAGCTCTTGCGCGCTGCGGCCGCACCTGGGATCCAGCGCCTCGGGCGCGATTTCCGCAAGCGGGACGAGCACGAAGCGCCGCTGCGCCAGCCCGGGGTGGGGCACGACCAGCCCGGGCTCGTCGATCCGGACGGCGTCGTACAGGAGCAGGTCCAGGTCGAGGATCCGGGGCGCCCAGCGCTCCCGCTCCGCAGGCCGGCCGGCGGCGCACTCGAGCTCGCGCAGCGCCTCGAGCAGGTCCCGGGGGGCCAGGGCGGTGCGCAGCTCGGCCACGGCGTTCACGTACCAGGGCTGGGCGGGATCGCCGAGAGGCTCGCTCCGGTAGAGCGACGAGGCGCGCACGGCTCCGAGCGTCTGGAGCGCCAGAAGCGCCCGTTCGACCTGGCGCCGCGGGTCGTCCTGATTCGAGCCGACGCCCACGAACGCTCTGGATGTCAGACGGTGGGCTTCCCGGGCTCGCCGGCCTCGCCCGACGCCTGCTCGGCCTCGAGCGCAACCACGTCGATCAGGAGCAACCCCACGCCGATCACGATCGCGCTGTCCGCCACGTTGAAGTCGGGGAAGATGAACAGCCCGAGGTTGAACTGGATGAAGTCGATCACCTCCCCGCGCAGCGCCCGGTCCAGCAGGTTGCCGAGCGCGCCTGCGAGGATCAGCCCGAGGGCGGTGGCCGAGAGCACGTCGCCGGCCGGGATGCGCCGGAAGAACGACACCACCAGCCAGAGCGCCACGAGCGTGAGCCCGATGAACACGATCACGGGTACGTTCTGGAACAGGCCGAGCGCCATCCCGGGATTGCGCGCGTGGGTCAGCTGCAGGAACCCGTCGATCAGCACGATTGGCTCGAAAGGGGACACGTTCGCCGCGATCCAGACCTTGGTGAGCTGATCCAGCGGGAACACCACCGCCAGAATCATCAGCAACGTGCGCAGCTTCGGAGTCACGCTGCGTAGCTAGCACCCTCTCGCGGTTGCGGCCACGGGTTGCCCGGCGAGGGGCCCGCAGGCACTCTCGGGTCGTGGCCGAGTCAGACGCGACCAAGCCCTGGGGCGGGCGCTTCAAGAAGCCCATGGACCCGATCCTCGAGCGCGTCTCGAGCTCGCTCCACTTCGACCGCCGGCTCTGGAAGCAGGACGTGCGCGGGAGCATCGCGCACGCGCAGATGCTGGCGCGCCAGGCGATCATCTCGAAGGAGGAGGGCGAGCAGCTCGTGCTCGGGCTGGAGCAGGTCGCGCGCGAGCTCGAGGCTGGGACCTTCCCGTTCGATCCCGCGCTCGAGGACATCCACATGAACGTGGAGCGGCGCCTGCAAGCGCTGGTCGGGCCCGTGGCCGGTCGCCTGCAGACAGGGCGCAGCCGCAACGACCAGATCGCCACGGATCTCGCGCTCTGGCTGCGCGACGCGGTCGGCGATGTGAGAGGAGCGCTGCTCGCGCTGCGCACGGCGCTGGTCGAGCGAGCCGGCGGCGAGATCGACGTGGTCCTGCCCGGCTACACGCACCTGCAGCGCGCCCAGCCCGTGCGGCTGGCCCACCACTGGCTCGCGCACGAACGAGCGCTGGCGCGCGACGATGGCCGGCTGCGCGACGCGCGCGCGCGCATGGGCCAATCGCCGCTGGGTGCAGGCGCCCTGGCCGGCAGCACGCTGCCGCTCGACCGCGAGGGCACCGCCCGCGAGCTCGGCTTCGACGCGCCGGCCGCGAACAGCCTCGACGCCGTCGCAGCGCGCGACGCGGGGCTCGAGCTGCTCGCAGCGCTGGCGATCCTGATGGTCCACCTGTCGCGGCTGTGCGAGGAGCTCGTGCTCTGGAGCTCGGCGGAGTTCGGGTTCGTGGAGCTCGACGACGCCTTCTCGACGGGCTCGTCCCTGATGCCGCAGAAGAAGAACCCCGACCCCGCGGAGCTCGTGCGCGGCAAGTCGGGCCGCGTGATCGGCGACCTGGTGAGCCTGCTCGTGACCTTGAAGGGACTACCGCTCGCCTACAATCGCGACATGCAAGAGGACAAGGAGCCGCTGTTCGACGCTGTCGACACGGCCGTGGACTCGCTGCTCTTGATCGCCGGCGTGGTGCGCACGCTCGCGGTGAAGCGCGAGGCGATGGCGCGCGCGGCGGCCGATCCGCTCCTGCTCGCGACCGATCTCGCGGAGCATCTCGTCCTGCGCGGCGTGCCCTTCCGCGAAGCCCACGAGGCCGTGGGTCGGCTCGTCGCGCACGCGGCCGAGACGGCCACGCCGCTCGATCGCTTGAGCTCGAGCGCGCTCCGGCGCTTCCACCCAGCGCTCGACGTCGATCCACAGTCCTTCTTCACCGCCGAGCGCTCGCTCGAGGCGCGCGGCCAGGTCGGCGGTCCGGCGCGGGTGGCGGTCGAGCACGCGCTGGCCGCGGCGCGCGAAGAGCTCGGCGCCACGGCGAGCGAGCTCAGGGCGGCGGCGCGATGAGGGCGCTCGCGATGATCGCGCTCTTCGTCGCTCTTGCGTGCGGTCACTACGCGCCGCCCGAGCGTGCGGCCGAGGTAGCGGCCAAGTCGAAGCGGGTCGCTCCCGTCAGCGCGGCGCCAGCGCAGGGTGCGGCCGCAGACGAGCAGTGCGAAGAGAAGACCCCGTGACCCGCGTGCGCTTCAGCAAGATGCACGGCGCGGGCAACGACGTCGTGATCGTGGACTGCATGCAGGGCAGCCCCGTCGCCGATTGGGCGGCGTTCGCGCGCTTCGCGCTGGATCGCAGGCGCGGAATCGGCGGCGACCAGCTGCTGCTGGTGCAGCCCGCGAACGACGCCGACTTCTTCATGGGCATCCGCAACCCGGACGGCAGCAGCGCCCAGCAGTGCGCCAACGGCATCCGCTGCTTCACCAGGTTCGTGCGCGACCACGGCTACGCGTCCAGCGACCAGATCAGCGTCGAGACGCTCGCCGGCGTGGTCACACCGCGCTGGCTTGGAAACGACCGGGTCGAAGTGCGCATGACGGTGCCCGTGCTCGAGCCAGAGAAGATCCCGACGCTCCTGCGCGGGCAGGCGCCGCTGCTCGAGGTCCCGCTCGAGGTCGACGGCCGCACGCTGCGCATCACACCGGTCTCGATGGGGAATCCGCACTGCGTGCTGTTCGTCGACGATCCCGAGACCGCCCCGGTCGAGACGCTCGGCCCGCGCCTGGAGCGCCATCCCGCGTTCCCGGAGCGCGCCAACGTCGAGTTCGTCGCGGTGCGCTCGCGGCGGCTGATCGAGCAGCGCACCTGGGAACGCGGCACGGGCGAGACGCTCGCGTGCGGAAGCGGGGCCTGCGCGGTGGCGGTCGCCGCGATCCTGCTCGGCCGCTGCGACCGCGAGCTCGTGATCCGGCTTCGGGGCGGCGAGCTCGAGCTGCGCTGGGACGGCGTCGACCAGCCCGTGTGGATGACCGGACCCGCTGCGCATGTCTTCGACGGAGAGGTGGACTGGCCGTGAGACTCGAAGGCACGTACACCGCGCTCGTCACGCCCTTCCGCCGCGACGGCTCGCTCGACCAGGACGCGCTCTCGGCGCTGGTGGAGTGGCAGATCGAGTCCGGCATCGACGGGCTGGTGCCGTGCGGCAGCACGGGCGAGGCCGCGACGCTCTCGCACGCGGAGCACAAGCAGGTCGTGCGCCACGTGGTCGAGGTCGCGCGGCGGCGTGTACCGGTGATCGCCGGCACCGGCTCGAACTCGACTTCCGAGGCGATCGAGCTGACCCGCGCGGCGCGCGACGCCGGCGCCGACGCGGCGCTGCTGATTTCGCCGTACTACAACCGGCCCACGCAGGAAGGGATCTTCCAGCACTTCCGGGTGATCGCGGCCGAGACGGCGCTGCCGCTCGTCCCGTACAACATCCCCGGTCGCACGGCTTCGCGGATCGAGCCCGTCACGCTCGCGCGCCTGTCGCGCGTGCCCGGGATCATCGGCGTGAAGGAGGCGGGCGGCGACCTCGCGCTGGCCGCGCAGACGATCCACGAGAGCGCGCCCGAGTTCTCGGTGCTGTCGGGAGACGACGCGCTCACGCTCCCGCTGCTGGCGATCGGCGGCCGCGGTGTGATCTCCACCGCCGCGAACGTCGCGCCCTCCGAGATGAGCGAGATCACGCGCGCCTTTCGCCGCGGCGACCTCGAGAAGGCGCGCGTCGCCTTCTATCGCATGTTGCCGCTGATGACCGCGCTCTTCGTCGAGACGAACCCGATTCCGCTGAAGGCTGCGCTCGCGTCGCTCGGGCGCATCCCGTGTGGCGCCTTGCGGCTCCCGCTGACGGAGATCTCCCCCGCGGCGCGCGAGCGCCTCGAAGCCGTCCTCGCGCCCTGGCGCCGCGCGTGAAGCGCGTCCTGGTCTCCGGCGCCTGCGGTCGCATGGGCGAAGCGCTGCGGCGTATGCTCGAGAACGCCGCGGACTGCCGCCTGGCCGCGGCGCTGGAAGGTCCGGGCCATCCGCGCACGGGCAAGGAGCTCGCTCCCGGCATCGCGCTCCAGGACGACCCGGAGCGCGCGCTCGCCGGCGTGGACGTCGCCATCGACTTCTCGGTTCCGGCGGGAGCCCTGGCACTCGTGGCCGCCGCTGCGACGCGGGGCGTGCCCGTGGTCCTCGGCACGACCGGCATCGACCAGGCCGGGCTCGCGCGCGTACGCCAGGCGGCGAGTCGGATCGCGCTGGTGCAGGAGGCCAACTTCTCGCTCGGCATGCACGTGTTCAACGACCTGGTCGCCGAAGCCGCACGCCGGCTCGCCGACTACGAGGTCGAAGTGCTCGAGCTGCACCACTCGCGCAAGGTCGACGCGCCGAGCGGAACGGCGCTTCGACTAGCCGAGGCGGTCGCCGCCGCACGCGGAGTCGCGCTGCGCGACAAGGCCGTCTACCACCGCGAAGGACAGACGGGGCCGCGTCCGCAGGCCGCGATCGGAATCCAAGCGCTGCGCGCCGGCGACAGCGTCGGCGAGCACACGGTCTACCTGGCTGGGCCGGGCGAGCGACTGGAACTCTCCCACCGCGCGCTCTCGCGCGACAACTTCGCGGCCGGAGCCGTACGCGCCGCGGCCTGGGTGGTCGGCCGACCCCCCGGGCTCTACGGCATAAAGGACGTCCTGCGGTAGCCCGTTAACAGTCGAAATACAGCTCGAACTCGTGCGGGTGCGGGCGGATCGCCATCGCCCGGTGCTCGTTCTCGCGCTTGTAGTCGATCCAGGTGCGCACGGCGTCCTCGGTGAAGACGTCGCCCTTCATCAGGAACTCGGAGTCGTTCTCGAGGTGGGTCAGCGCTTCGTCGAGTGAAGCCGGCATGGTCGGCACGTTACTCAGCTCGTCGCTGGACAGCGAGTAGATGTCCTTGTCGAGCGGCACGCCGGGATCGATCTTGTTCTCGATCCCGTCGAGGCCGGCCATCAGCATCGCCGCGAACGCCAGGTACGGGTTGCACGACGGATCCGGGAAGCGCACCTCGATGCGCTTGGCCTTCGGGCTCGGCGAGTACATCGGGATGCGGATCCCGGCCGAGCGGTTGCGGCTCGAGTACGCCAGGTTCACCGGCGCCTCGAAGTGCGGAACCAGCCGCTTGTACGAGTTCGTCGTCGGGTTGGTGAACGCGGCGAGCGCCTTCGCGTGCTTGAGCACGCCGCCGATGTAGTACAGGCACATCTGCGAAACACCCGCGTATTCGTTGCCCGCGAACAGCGGCTTGCCTTCCTTCCAGAGTGACTGGTGGCAGTGCATGCCCGAGCCGTTGTCACCGAACAGCGGCTTGGGCATGAAGGTCACGACCTTGCCGGCGCGGTACGCGACGTTCTTGATCACGTACTTGTAGAGCAGGAGCTGGTCGGCCATCTCGAGCAGGCCCGCGAAGCGCATGTCGATCTCGGCCTGGCCTGCCGTCGCCACCTCGTGGTGCTGCGCCTCGACGATGATCCCGAGCTTCTCCATGATCGACACCATCTCGCTGCGCAGGTTCTGCTGCGTGTCGACCGGAGGCACGGGGAAGTAGCCGCCCTTGTAGCGCGGCTTGTTGCCGAGGTTCGCGCTGCCGATGGCCGCGCGCTCGTCCCGGCCGCTGTTCCACTTGCCCTCGACGGAGTCGATGAAGTAGTAGCCCGAGTTCTGGTTGGTGTCGTAGCGAACCTCGTCGAAGATGAAGAACTCGGCCTCGGGCCCGAAGTAGCAGGCGTCCGCCATGCCGGTGAGCTTCATGTACTTGATCGCCTTCCTGGCGATCAGCCGCGGGTCGCGCGAGTAGGGCTCGCGCGTGATCGGATCGACGATGTCGCAGATCAAGGACAGCGTCGGATGCGAGCAGAACGGGTCGATGAACGCCGTGTTCGGGTCGGGAATCATCAGCATGTCGCTGGCGTTGATCGCCTGCCAGCCGCGGATGCTCGAGCCGTCGAAGCCCCGCCCCTCTTCGAACGCCGCTTCCGGGAGCTCGTGCAGCGGCACCGTGATGTGCTGCCAGACTCCGGGGAAATCGGTGAACTTGAGATCGACGAGCTCTGCTCCGCTGCGCGCGGCGAGCTCGAGGACCTCCTTGGGACTTCGCTTCTTGTGCATCGCGGTCTCTGCTCCTTCTGTGTCGCGACTAGATCGCGTCTTCGCCGCGCTCGCCGGTGCGGATTCGCACCGCTTCGAGCACCGGGAACACGAACAGCTTGCCGTCGCCGATGCGTCCGGTGTACGCCGACTGCTGGATCGCGTCGATCACCTTCGGGCACAGGCTGTCACTGACGACGATCTCGAGCTTGATCTTCGGCAGGAAGTCGACGACGTACTCCGCGCCGCGGTAGAGCTCGGTGTGGCCCTTCTGGCGACCGAACCCCTTCACTTCCGAAACGGTGATGCCCTGCACGCCGATGGCGTTCAGCGCCTCCTTCACCTCGTCGAGCTTGAACGGCTTGATGATCGCCTCGACCTTCTGCATGACGGTTCCTCTCGGGCGGGCGCGCCCGCGCGACGACGGAGCAAGCCTTATACCAGAGGGTTCGAGCGAACGCCGAGCCAAACGCGAGGGGCCCGCCCCCAGCGGGAGCGGGCCCCTGCATAGCCCTTGGGCAGGCGCTGCTCCGATCGTGGGCAGCGCGCCTGCTCGGATCAGTCGAACGAGTAGCTGACCTCCACGATTCCCACGTCCTGCTGCGCGTCGAAGTTGCTGTCATGCTTGTTGCTCAGACCCACGGTGCCGAGCGGCCCTTCGGGGTCGATCACGTCGTGCCGGAGCTCCATCCGGCCCAACAGGTTTTCCGTCAGCTTGTGCGCGAGGGTGAGCGTCGCGCTGTAGGCGTCGAGCTCGTCGTTGGTGCTGAAGAACGGAAAGCGGCTGACGTTCTTGTCGATCATGTACTCGCCACGCAGCGCGACGCTCGTCTTCGGGGTCAGGCTCAGCTTGCCGCCGACCGCGAGCCCGTACCAGCGGCCGTCGTCCGGCGCAGGACCGGCGACACCGGGGTCTCGGCTGAACGACTCCTCGCCCAGGTCGAAGTTCGCCCAGAGCGAGAGCGTGTCGCTCGGGTTGAAGCTCGCGACCAGGTCGAGAATCATGCGCTCGTCGTCGTCGTCGCCGACGACGACCCCGGTATTCGCCCGCGTCCGCGTCTGCTCCGCGCCATAGAAGCCGTTGAGCAGTACTGAGTAGTTCTGCCCGACCATGCCGATGCGGCCGAGCAGGCCTTTGTCCTCTCCGAAGTCGTTCGCGTTGTTGAAGCCGTTGCTGACGCCGAGCGCCCAGACGAGCCCCTCCCCCAGACTCCCGCTCGCCAGCAGGCCGGTGTGGTACAGCGGGATCGCCAGCGTGAACAGGAGCCCGTGCGTGATGTTCGGGTTCAGCCGCGAGTCGATCACCTCGTAGCCGAGCAGCGTCTCCCACTTGCCGAGCTGGAACGTGGTGCCCTGCAGGTTGTACGAGACGTACGCCTCCTGCACGAAGACCCCGGTGTCGCCGGGAGCCCGGATGGTGATGTTGTAGAAGCGGCCGGTCGTGAACGGAATTCCGGCGGCCAAGATGTTCGCGTTCTCACCCCAGAGCAGGTCGATCTGGAATCCGGCCATTCCGGGCTCGGCCGCCGGACGCCCGAGCTCGAGCTTGATCGCATCGAGCGAGAAGCTGTTGTGGTCCGTGTTGAACTGGTAGAGGCCGTTCGTCCCCTGGTTCGTGTCGGGATCGCCGAAGTTGTAGGCGTACGAGCTCGTCACGCCGCCGCCGAGCTGAAGCGTCGAGAAGAACTTGTCGAGCCCTGATTGTCCCTGGCCAACTTGCGGCAGCTGCGCGTTCGCGAGCTGCTCCTTCTGAGCTGCGACGGTGGCCTCGCTGGCTGCGAGGCGGTCCTCGATCGCGATCAAGCGCTGCTCCAGCGCCTTCACGCTGGCATCGGCCGCTGCCGCCGAAAGCGGCACCGCTGCTGCGAACCCGAGCAAGACGCAAAGCAGATTGAGTCCCGAGCGCATTGCACCCTCCTGTCGATGTCGCGCGAAGGCGACGACTCGACTCAAGCAACTTCCGCGCCCGTCGGATGACGAACTCGGAATTCGGCTCTGGGCGCGTGGGGAGGCGCTCGGGGACGAGCGGCACGCGACGGTCGCGCACCGAATCAGTGACTGGACTGGTGATCCGGCCTGTAAGAACTCTCCCTCGGTCGTTGCGAGCTGCAGACGGTAGGGTGATTTAGCGATCCGGCAAGGGGGCTCGGCTCGCGAGGTGCGCCGCCAGCCAGCGTTGCGTGCGCGGCGTCCGCGCCGGGTCGAGATCCGCGCGCAGCAGCGCCAGGTCCGCGGCGGTGTCCACGTCGTAGTGCGGAGCGAGCAGGCTCGCGCGCAGACCGAGCGCCCGCGCCCGAGCCAGCGTCGCGTCGAGCACGCTCGCGGTGGAGAGCACGAGCTCGAACAGCGCGTCGCACGGCGCGCGCAGGCCGATCAGGTTGTAGCCCCCGTCGCGATCCGGACACAGCACCAGGTCTGCGTTCTCCAGCGCCAGGAAGGCCTCGTCGATGCGGGCCGCGGGCAGGGTCGGGCTGTCTGTGCCGCGCAGCAGGATCTGGCGGTAGCCGTCGCTTGCATGGGCGCGGAAGAGCAGAGCCATGCGCGCCCCGAGATCCGGACCGACCTGCGCCGCCAGCGCGTACACCGGAGGCGCGTTTGCGCGGAACCAGTCCGCCGCCTCGTCCGGGGAGTACCAGAGCGCGAGATCGGCGACCGGGGCGGCGGCGTGCTGCGCGAGGATGTCGCGGAGCATGGCCTCGTAGAGCGCGGCCGCCTCACTCGGCAGCAGCGGCGGGCAGAGCCGCGTCTTGACGGCGCCCGCGACCGGCGCCTTCGCGAACAGTGCGAGCACGCGGTCCGACACGCCGCCGATTATATTGGCCGCGATGCTGCGGCCGCTCGCGCGCAAGCTCGCGCCAATGGCACTTCTGCTCGCGCTCGCGTGCGGTGACCCGCCGACGGCTCCCGAGCCAGGTCCGGAGGTGGACGACGTCGTGCGCGAGGTGATCGACGCGATCGGCGAGCGCGAGGTCGACACGCTGATGCGCCACGTCGCACTCGGCTTCCGCGGCGGGCCCGAGGGGCGCGAGCCGAACCTGGGCTACGCGGAGGTGCAGGCGATCGCGCTCGAGTTCCTGCTGCGCGAGCACGCACTCTCGGCGCGGCTCGACTCGGTACGCGTCGAGCCTGCGGACGCCGACGGCGCGCGCCGCGTGGCTGCGCGCGTCTGGTTCGACGCCAGTGAAACGCTCGCCGACGCCGCGAGCACGGTGCCCGAGAGCGCGGTCGCCTACCGCTTCGAGCTGCGCTTCGAGCGCCGCGAGGGCACCTGGCAGGTCGTGGGCGCGAGCTACGCCCGGCTGGACTCCGCCGCGAGCGGCGGATAGACGACGGTCGCGCGGACGCCTCCGATCGCGAGCGCCGTTCCCACGACGGCCGCGTCCGGGCGCACGTAGCCGAGGGCCAGCGCGCCCGAGACAGGCGAGCTCACCGCGCTCGTCACAAGGCCGACGTCCTGTGCGTCGCGCCGGATGCGCGCGCCGGCGGGCACTGGAGCGTCGGCGCGAAGCTGTACCAGCAGCCGGTTCACCTGCCCGCGCGAGCGGATGCGCGCCACGATCTCCTGCCCGACGTAGCACCCCTTGGTGTAGGAGAGCGACCCCTCGAGCCGCGCCTCCTGCGGGAAGCTGCGCTCGCCCACGTCGACGCCGTAGCGCGGAACGAACGCCTCGACGCGCAGGACCTCGGCCTGGTCGGGCGAGAGCGCCGGCAGGGCGAGGCGGCGCTCGATGTCGCGCACCGCTTCCGCCGGGCCCAGCACGCGCACCCCGCCCGCGGAGAGCTCGCCGCCGCCCCACCACACGACGCCATCGCCCTCGAGCCCGCAGCCCGGCCCCGGCGCGCTCACGTCGATCCGCGCCAGAGCTTCGGCGGCGCCGGGGCCTTCGACCGACGCCGTGCGCCAGCTCGCGCCGAGATCCTCGAGTGCTACGTCGTCGGCGACGATCAGCTTGCCGAGCGCGGCGAGCAGCGTCGTGCCGGTGCCCGGCGCCGTGTCGAGCAGCAGCGCGTCGGCGCGCGCCAGCACGCGCAGCGTCGCGAGCACATGGCCCTTGCGGTCGAGCAGCAGCGCGTCGCGGCCGGCGCCGGGCTCGAGCTTTGCCACATCGCAGCTCAGCATGCCGTCGAGGAAGCGCGCGCGGTCGGCGCCGCGCGCGACGACGCGCCCGCGCGCGTCGAGGTCGAGCCATACGGCGGGCGCGCCCGCGATCCGCGCGAAGTCCTCGCCTACGTCCCGCACGCTAGGCGACGCGGGTAGTGCTGGCCGAGGCGAGGCGCGCCTGCAGCTCCTTCCAGCGGAACAGCATCTTGTCGGCGACCTCCAGGTCCTGGTCGTTGTCGATGTCGAGCGCGGCACCGCCGAGCTCCGTCGTCACCACGCGGAAGCGCGTGCGCAGCAGCGCCGAGATCCCGCGCTCGATCGTCGCGATGGGGACGCGCGCGCGCAAGCGATCCGCCCACACGCGGCTGCCGCGGCGATCCAGCCAGCCCGCGATGTGCATCAGCAGGTAGAACCAGAGCACCCAGAGCTGTCGGAACTCGTGGCGGAGGATGCGGCCGGCCAGGCGCAGCATCGGCCCGAGCTGCCTCTGGTAGCGGTTCTCGTACATGTCCTGGATGTAATGGCGGTTGCCCATGCGCAGCGGTCGCACCAGGTGCAGATTGTTCTGGCGGAAGCGCCCTTCGCGCAGGTTGAAGCAGGCCATCTCGAGCCCGGGCGCGTCGTCGCGCGGGCGGTACGGAGCGAGCGCCAGGTCCGGCGAAAGTCCGACCGCGTAGTCGGCATCGCTCGCGACCGCCTTGGTAATGAAGTCCGTGAGCTCCTCCGGCACCACGAGCGGAACATCCGCGGGAACCACCACGATCGCGTGCTGCTCGTCGTGCACCCCGTCGGGCAGCGTGCGCAGGAACGTGTGCCAGACGTTCTCGTAGAGCGACTCGCGCTGCGGCACGAAGTGGATGGGGCGCGAGCGGGCGGTAGCGAGCGCCAGGCAGCCGTGCTCGCGCGCGACCCGCTGGAGCCGCGGCGCGTCGCCGACCAGGAAGATCTCGCTCACCTCGGGCGTGTGCAGCAGCGCTTCGAGCACGTGCACCACCATGGGCTTGCCGGCGAGCTCGACGAACGCCTTGCTCGAGCCCCGCACCGCGCGCGCAGCGCGGCGGTCTCCGGCCACCAGCACCGCCTGGATGCGAATCCCGCTCTGCATCGCGTCCTCGTCTCCGCTCTACGTTACCCGGCGCGCTCTGCCCCGAGCAACGCCCACGCAGGCGCCCGGCGCAGGGCCCCGCCGCCGGTGAGGAATCGGCCGCGGGCCGGGTGGCGCCGCCGGCTCACCCCGTCTCTGGAGTGGTCGCCCGCGCCGCGGCGGTGGCGTCGGATTGCCTCGGGGCCGGGGCTGCGTGCAAACTACGCCCCTTTCCAACGGAGGAATCATGCCGACGATCTTCGCAACGCTGAAGGTGCAGAACGGGAAGCAGGACGAGGCGAAAGCGCTGTTCCGCGAGCTCGCGATCTCGGTGCGCGAGAACGAGCCGGGCACGCTCGCCTACGTCTTCCACCAGCGGAAGGACGATCCGCTCGCGTTCCTGGTCTACGAGAAGTACGCGAGCGACGACGCCTTCAAGGCGCACGGCGCCAACCTGGCGAAGTGGGGCCCGCGTTTCGCAACGCTGCTCGCGGGGCGGCCCGAGATCGTCTTCGCAGACGAGGTGTGAAGTCTGTGCCGCGATGGCTGTCGCCAAGCGGCCTTCGCTCGGGCGAGGCGCCCTCGCTGCGCGCGCTTCGCGCTTGCCTTGGCCGCCCCCCGCGGTGCTGGGGTTACTCCGCGCAGGCGAGGGAGATGCGGTCGGTTTCGATCTGTGTCGAGGTCACGCCGGTGACGAAGCCGACGGCGCGCGCGTCGAGCACGAGCGGCGCGCTGCCGCCCGGCGACGCATTCACGACGAGCGGCGCGAATTCGCCGCAGCGGCTCGTCAGGGCGGGCGCGGCAGCGCGTAGCCCGGCGAGCGGCGCCAGGTTCGCGGCGGCCTGCGGGTCGGTGCCGCTCGTGAGCACCAGCGAGAGCACGTTGCGCGCGCGGCACAGGATCAACCGCGCGTCGTTCAGGTTCGTGCAGAGCCCGACGCCGAAGGTGCAGCGCCCCGGTACGCCGTCGAGATCGCACGCGGGATCGCCATCCCGGCACACCAGCGCGCTCGGCACGTGGCCCAGGCTGTTGCGTGGCAGCGGGCTCATCTGCAGCCGCCACTCGAGCAGGCAGTCGTTGCGCGAGGCCGGCGTCCAGGCGCCTCCGAACGCGAGGTCGCGCGCGTCGCGCGTTCCGTCGTCGACGGGATCGCAGGTGTCGCCGATGCCGTCCAGGTCCCGGTCAGCCTGGCTCTCGTTCGCTCGATAGGGGCAGTTGTCGTCGCACGCGAGCCAGTGCCCCGGCACGCACGGCCAGTCGGTGTAGTCGCCCGAGAAGTCGCCGTCCCGTCCGATCCCGTCCTGGTCCACGTCGACGAACGGAGGCATGAGGGTGAGCGCCAGGTGCGGCAGCGCGGCGCTGGCGCCGCCAGGCTGCGCCGTGCCGATCGCCCCGCTGCGATTCGACCAGGCCAGGCGCAGCTCGATCTCGCGCTCGCCGACGCGCAGCGCGTCGAGCAGAGCGGGCTTCACGTCGAGCTCGACGGGCCCGCTGCAGCCCGCGCCGCAGGCGAAGCTCGCGAGCGTCTCCGTCCCGAGCAGCAGGCTGACCTGCACGCTCCCCGTCGACGCGGGCAGGAACTGGAAGCGCAGGCGCCCGTTCGCCGGCGCCGACGCCGGGAGCTCGAAGCGCGCGACGTGGACGCCGCTCGAGCTCGTGGAAGTCGAGCGCCAGTCGCTGTTCGCGGGCGTGGCGATCACCGAGCGCGCAGCGAGTGCAGGGTCTAGCTGGAACGCAGGCCCTGGATCGGAGCTCGGACCACAGCTCGTGGACGCTGCGCCCGACGGCAGCGCGCTGCAGAAGCGCACGCGCAGCGTGCCGCTCGGATACGCGCGGTGATCGACCACGAGCGGAGTGCCTAGCTCGGCGGCCGCACCCACGCCGATGGGAACGCAGGCAGCTCCCGCGAGGTTGCAGACGAGATATTGCACGACGTCGCCGGGCAGCGGCGGCGTCTGCACCGCCCACACGCGCACCGGCGAGACGAGCAACGCGGCGTCGGCCCCACCGACTGTGAGCAGCGCGCCCGACGCGGCGACGAGCGCCGTTCGCAGCGCCCGCAACCCGTCTGCAACGAAATCATGCACTCCCACGGATTCGCGACGATAAAGCATCGACGAGATGTTCCCGTGACGCCGATCACCCCGGAGCCGGTGTTCGCGTTCGCCGCGTCGAACCAGACGCGCTACCTCCACGTCGATGAAACAGATCCGACTGACCGAGCTGGTTCCCGCGGGCGGCTGAGCCCGCAAGCTCGGCGCCAGGGACCTGGTCGAGGTCCTGAGATCGATTCCGGCGTTTCCTCACTCCTGGGTGGATCCCAATGTCGGGCCGCTCGAGGACGCTGCCCTCCTGCGTCCCGCGTCCGACGGCGGCGGGCTCGTGTTCACGGTCGACTTCATCACGCCGATCGTCGACGATCCTGCGACGTTTGGCGCGATCGCCGCGGCCAACGCCCTCTCCGACGTGTACGCGATGGGCGGCGAGCCGCAGGTGGCGCTGGCGATTTGCGGCTTCCCCGACGACAGGATCGAGCGCGACGTGCTGGTGGAGATCTTCCGCGGCGGCCGCGACAAGTGCGCCGAGGCCGGCTGCGCGATTGCGGGCGGGCACACCATTCTCGATCCCGAGCTGAAGTACGGGCTGTGCGTGATCGGGAGCGTCGGGGCGCAGGTGCTCACGCAGCTCGGCGCGCGTCCCGGCGACGAGCTCGTGGTGACCAAGCCGATCGGAACCGGCATCGCCGCGCAGGCGACGAAGCGGCGCGAGCTCTCGGCGGACGCGCAGGCGGAGGTCGTCGCGTCGATGCTCGCGCTCAACCGCGGCGCGAAGGACGCGGCGCTCGCGGCCGGCGTGCGCACCGCCACGGACGTGACCGGCTTCGGATTGCTCGGCCACTTGCAGCACCTGCTCGCTGCGTCGGGCGTGTCCGCGCGCGTACTGGCCTCTGCGGTCCCGCGCTTCGGCTTCGCAGCGGCCGCTGTGGCGGCGGGACACGTGCCCGGGGGCACGCGCCGCAACCTGGACTACGTGACCCCGAACACGCGCTTCGACCCCGGCGTCTCCGAGGTCGAGCGCCTGATCCTGGCGGACGCCCAGACGTCGGGCGGGCTGCTGCTCGCCGTGCCGCCCGAGCGCTGCGACGCTCTCGTCGCCGACCTGGCGCGGCGCGGGATTTCGCGCAGCGCCCGCATCGGCGAGGTCACCGCCGGCCCTGCCGGCCTGATCGAAGTAGTCCCGTAGATCCCCCGGTGGACCGCAAGCGCGCGAAGCGCGCGCGCAGCAGCGGAGCGTGCGTAGGCCGCTTGGCGACAGCCATCGCGGCTAAGGTTGGTGGAGATGAGGAGGCTCGAACTCCCGACCTCTGCGTTGCGAACGCAGCGCTCTCCCAGCTGAGCTACATCCCCACGTCGGGAGCGGAAGTCTCCGCCACGCCCCCTTTCGGCGCAAGCGTTCGCGCAAGCCCGCGAGCCCTCGCGCCGATGACCCCTGCGTGAGTAGCCGCATCGTCGGAATCGACCTGGGCACTTCGAACAGCTGCGTCGCAGTGGTGGAGGGGGGCAAGGCGCGCGCGCTCGGCGAGGACGGCCGCCGCACGATCCCGTCCTGTCTCGGCTTCGCACGCGGGAAGGAAGTGGTCGGAGAGGCCGCCAGGCGCCTCGCGACGACGGATCCGCACAACACGGTCGTGGCCGCCAAGCGCATCCTCGGCCACTCGTACGACTCGCCCGAGGTGCAGAAGGCCCGGGAGCGCATGCCCTACGCGATCCGGCCGAGCCCGCTCGGCAGCGTCCTGCTCGAGGTCGGCGGACGCGAGCTGACCCCGGTCCAGGTCTCGGCGCGCGTGCTGCAGAAGGTCAAGCAGGTGGCGGAGCAGGCGCTCGGCGAGTCCGTCGAGAGGGCCGTGATCTCCGTCCCCGCGCACTTCAACGACGTGCAGCGCAAGGCGACGAAGCTCGCCGCCGAGTACGCCGGCCTCGAAGTCGTGCGGCTGATCAACGAGCCGACCGCCGCGGCGTTCGCGTACGGCTACCGCCGCGCCGAGGACCTGACGCTCGCGGTCTACGACCTCGGAGGCGGCACGTTCGACATCACGGTCATGACCGCCAAGGGCGACACCTTCCAGGTCGACGCCACCGACGGCGACTCCTACCTGGGCGGCGAGGATTTCGACCACGCGATCGCGGACTGGCTGGTCTCCGAGTTCCAGGCGGAGCACGGTCACGACCTGCGCGGAGACGAGGCGGCGCGGCTGCGCGTGAAAGAGGCGGCCGAACGCGCCAAGCGCGAGCTCTCCGAGGTCCCGGAGACGAAAATCGAGCTGCCCTTCCTGGCGCAGCTCCCGGACGGGTCGCGCCCGCACTTCGCGCGCCGGCTCGGGCGCGACAAGCTCGAGGAGCTGGTGCGGCCGCTCGTGGACCGCAGTCTGGAGCTTTGCAAGCGCTGCCTCTTGAGCGCGAGCCTGCAGCGCGAGGACGTGAACGAGGTGCTGCTGGTCGGCGGCATGACCCGCATGCCGTTCGTGCGCAACGCGGTGAAGCAGCTCTTCGGCAAAGAGCCGCGGCGCGACATCAACCCCGACGAGGCCGTCGCGCTCGGCGCGGCGCTGTTCGGCTACTCGATCGCCTCGGGCGATCTGCGCGAGGAGGCGCTCGAAGCGGCCGAGGAGGCCTACGAGGTCGCGTTCAAGCAGACAGCGGTCGCGCGCAAGGTGCTCGCCGACGTCGAGCGGCTGCGGCCCGCTGAGCTCCGACCGAAGGAAGTGGGCGATCGCCTGCAGCAGCTTCTCGACGAAGCCGAGCTCGAGATCGAGACACACGGCGAGCTCCCAGAGCTCCGCAACGCGGAGCTCCCGGCCGCGGTCGAGCGCCTGAAGGACGAGATGCTCGAGATCGAGAAGCGCGCGGCGGAGGTGATCCGCAAGGCGCAGCTCGAGGCCGAGGCGAGCGACGCCACGCTCGGCAGCGAGGGCACGCCTCCGCCGTTCGATCGCGACGCGCTGTTCGATACCGCCAAGGAGCACATCGCGGAGCGCCTGGCGCTGGCGCACCACGCCTCCATCGCCGTCGAGACGCGGCTGGAAGAGGCGGAGGAGCACGGCCGCGCGCGCAAGGTCGAGCTGATCGACGTGACGTCGCACGCCCTCGGCATCGCTGCCGCAGCAGACGTGATGTCGGTGATGGTGCCGAAGAACACCCGCATCCCGGCGCGCCATGTGCGCAAGTTCACGACGCACGAGGACGGTCAGACCGAGGTCGAGATCCGCGTCTTCCAGGGGCCGTATCCGCGTGCCTCGGAGAACCACGGCCTCGGCAGCTTCGTGCTCGAGGAGATCCCACCCGCGCCGCGGCTCGTGCCGAAGATCGAGGTGGCGTTCGAGCTCGACGCGAGCGGGATGCTGGCCGTCTCCGCGAGCGATGGCTCCACGGGCCGCCAGCAGAGCATGCGGATCGAGGCGCCCGTCGCGCTGCGCCAGGAGGAGTCGGGCGACTCGGTGGTCCCCGAAGGCGACGAGCAGTTCGGCTAGCGGGAACGGCGGCCCAGTGCTCCCGCGGGGTGGCGCAGGTGGTAGTCCTCGCGGCGGAAGTCGCGGGCTTCTTCGAGCGCGGCGGAGAGCGCGGCGAGCACCAGCGTCTCGGCCAGCACGCTCGCGCGCGGAGCGAGGCCGAGACCGCCGCCCTCGCGGTCGACGCGCGCCATGAGGACGACGTCGGCCGCGCGCGCAAGTGCTGAGTCCGCGCCGCCGGTGATCGCGACGACGCGCGACCCGAGCGCCCGCGCCGCGTGCACGGCATCGAGCAGCTCGCGCGTCTCGCCACTGTTGGAGAGTGCGATCAGCACGTCGCCGCGCGCGAGCTGGCCGACGCTGCCGTGTGTTGCCTCGGTCGCGTGCAGGAAGCTGGCCGGCGTTCCCGTGCTCGCGAGCAGTGCGGCGCCGTAGCGCGCCACGTGCTCGGGCTTCCCGACGCCCGTCACGTGCACGCGTCCGCCGGCGGCTTCGACGCCGCGGATCAGCTCGACGGCGCGAGCGAGCGACGCGCGCTCCAGGCGCCCTGCCGCCCCGTGCAGCTCCTCCAGTGCAACCTCGAAGAAGCGGTCCACAGCGGACGCCGCCGGCGCGGGCTGCATGGCGGCGGCCGCCCGGGAGAGCTGCACCGAATCCCCGCCCAGCGAGGCATACAGCTCGAGCGCGCGCGCGCGGCAGCGCTCGGCGTCGTCGGGGAACGCGCCGAGCTGCTCGCAGCACGCGGCCCCGCACGCATTGCCGAGGCGCGCGGCCTCGTCCCAGCGCAGGCCGAGGGCGTGCCCGGCGAGCAGGCCACCGAGGAACGCGTCGCCGGCCCCGGTCGTGTCCGCGACGCGCACCCGCGCCGCCCCAAGCTCGCTCGCCTTACCACCGAGCCAGAGCACGCAGCCGCGCTCGCCGGCGGTCACCACCACGACCTCGGCGCCCGAACGCTTGGCCAGCTCGCTCGCGACGGGCGCAGGCTCGCGCGCGTCGATCAGGCCCTCGGTCGCCGACAGCGACGGCTTCAGGACGCGCGCGAGGCCGAGTGCGGCGTAGAGCTCGGCCTCGCTGCCGAGGGCGGGCACGGCGTCGCGAAGGGGAACGTCGAGATCGAGCACGGTGAGCGCTCCCGCCGCGCGCGCGAGCTCGAAGACGCGGCGCACGACCGCGAGCGGGACCTGCGAGATCTCGCTCGACACCACACGCGACGCCTCGATCACGCCGCGGTGCAGGCCATCGATCTCCGCGGGCACGAGCTCGGCCGTGGCCGCCGGCGCCATGTAGATCGAGCGCGCGCCGCTCTCGTCAACGTAGACCTGCGCGAACGACGAGGCGCTGCCCGACAGGTCGAGTCGCGCCTCGATCCCGAGGCGGCGCATGCCTTCGCGCAGCAGGCGGCCGTTCGCGTCGTCGGCTTGCTTGCCGAACAGCACGACGCGGAGCCCGAAGAGGCGGGTCCAGCCGAGCTGGTTCAGCATCACGCCGCCGACGTACGAGCGCGGGATCACGCCGGCGGCCAGGGCGATCTTCTGGTCGGCGCCGCCGAGCCGGGGGACCGGGCAGATCGTGTCGACGACCATGCTGCCGATGCCCGCGACGTCGAAGCGCGCGCCCGATCCGCTCACGGCGCCTCCGCGGCCGCGGGGTCGGAGCGCCAGCGCTGTGGGAGCGCGCCCGCGAAATCCTCCCGCAGGCTGTCGAAGCGCACGTCGAAGCTCTCCGCTTCCGCGGCAGAGAGCGAGTGCCCGCCGCGCGCCATCGCGTCGCAGGAGATCACGCCGAGCCGCAGCAGCGCCCGCTTGAGCACCGGCAGCGTCTTGCGCCCGTCGGCGAACGTGCTCGCGCGCTGGAAGCGCTCGAACAGCCCGCGCATCTCGTCCATGCGCTCGACGTCGCCCGCGCACGCGACCTGCCACGCGCGCTGCCACTCGCGCGGGAACACGTTGGCGGGCCCCGCCACCACGCCTGCGGGCAGCATGTCGCGGAGCAGGAAGCGGTTCCAGTGCTCGACGAGCGTGCCCCAGAGACCGGTGCGCGGCCGCATCCGCTCGAGGATCCAGAGCGCGTTCCCGACGTAGATCGCGAACGCGCCGAGATCGCGGAACTGGCGCGCGGCCTTGCCGTAGTGCCCGAGCCGGCGCGGCGAGGCGGAGACCTTGACCCCCCGAACGAAGTCCAGCCGCGAGAGCTGCTTGACCCAGCGCGTGCGCAGTCCGCGCTCGCCGCCTGCCGCGATGTCGGCGTTGTCGTACAGGAAGATCGGCAGGCGCTGGCCGCGGACGTCGAGCAGGTCCGCCACGTCGCGCATCATGAAGCGCACGGGGTCGTCCACGTCGCGGATCGCGAGTGGCGCGATCACGGCGGCGTCGGCGCCGAGTGCCAACGCGAGCTCGAGCGTCTCGAGGGTCTCGTCGCGCGTCGGCGCGGTGACACCTACCCAGACTTCGGCACCGCGTTCACGCGCCTGCGCGAGCGGGGCGTTCGCCTTGCGGACCTCCTCGACGCTCACCTGGATCACGCGATGCCGCTGCGCGGCGGCCAGCCGATTCCACTCGCCGGTCGTGCCCATCGCGAAGATCACGTCCGCGCCGCGTCCACCCTGCACCAGCCAGCGCACCAGCCGACGCTGATCCTCCAGGGCGGGGTTTCCGTCGGGGTCGAGCGCGGTGATCGCCGGGATCGAGAGCCCGCGCCGCGGGGTCCAGGTCTCGAGCGTGTTCACAGCGCGAAGAGTAGCGGGAGAGCGGTCGCGCTCCCTGTGCCGCGATGGCTGTCGCCAAGCGGCCTCCGCTCGGCTCCGCCTCGCTGCGCGCGCGCTTCGCGCGCTTGCACCTGTGCCGCGATGGCTGTCGCCAAGCGGCCTCCGCTCGCCTTCGGCTCGCTGCGCGCGCTTCGCGCTTGCCTACGCGGCGCGCGGCGAAGTGGCGAGACCCGGGAGCGCGAGCTGGACAGCGCGTGGCTCCCGCGACGGTGGGGTGGCGGGAAGTCCGATCTCGCGCCGCAGCGCCGCGAGCGCGCCGCGCAGCGTCGCGAGCCACTCCGCGTCTACCCCGCCCGGGGCCGGGGCGAGTGCGCGGAAGGCGTCGAGGCGCTCGGGCAGCCGCATGCGGACCCAGTCGAAGACACGGCGCCGCAGCAGCGCGCCAAGCTCTACGGGGCGCACCGACGCCCAGCCGGCGCGAGCGCGGGCCGCCCCTTCGAGCACGTCTCGCAGCGCCGCCGGGTCGTCGTTGATCCCGGGAAGCACCGGCACGAGCACGCCCGCGGGAACCCCGGCGTCGCAGAGCGCGGAGACGGCTGCCAGGCGGGCGCCCGGACCGGGCGCGCCCGGATCGAGCTTGCGAGCGAGCGCGTCGTTGAACGCCGGGACGATGAGCTGCACCGCGAGCCGTGAGCGCTGCCCGGTCGCGCGCAGCAGCTCCGCGTCGCGCACGATCAGTGTCGAGCGCGTGGCGAGCGAGAGGCGCAGACCGCGCGGCCGCCCCAGAAGCTCGAGCAGCCGGCGCGTCAGGCGGTAGCGCGCCTCCGCGGGCGGGTACGGTTCACCCTCGACGCCGAGCCCGATGGGCCGGGCGTGGAGATCCCAGCGCGTGGCCTCGCGCTCGAGCAGCAACGGAGCGCCGACGCGCACCGAGAGTCGCCACTCGGCGGAGGCCCCGCAGTAGCGACAGCCGAAGGCACAGCCGGCGTAGGCGTCGACGGCCCAGCGCTCGGCGAAGGGCCTCGGATCGACCCGGACCAGGATGCGGCGCACCGGAGTCTCGTCGTAACGGAGGTCCGCGCGCTCACGCGCGCCCTCCCGAACCAGCGCCGCGATTCCAACGCGGTGATCGGCGACAGCAGGATTGCCGACAGGGGGGTTGCCGTCGGGCATGACGGCTATTTCGCTTAATTTTCGCCTTTGGTCAAGCCCGGCGCCGTACCTCTGCGCGCGGGTCGAGCGCGTTCTGGAGTCCGTCTCCGACCAGGTTGTACGCGGTGACCGTCGCGAAGATCGCCGCGCCGGGGAACACGGCCAGCCACCAGGCGAAGGTGTTCTGGCGCGCGACGGAGAGGATCGAGCCCCAGGTCACCAGATGGGCGGGAACGCCGATCCCGAGAAACGACAGGCTCGACTCGGCGAGGATCGCGCCCGCCACGCCGAACGACATCGAGACCAGCACCGGCGCCAGCGCGTTGGGCAGGATGTGCCGGAACATCACGCGCGCGTCCGAGCCGCCGAGCCCGCGCGCGGCCTCCACGAACTGCTGGGTGCGCACCTTCAGGAACTCGCTGCGCATGTAGCGCGCGATCCCCATCCAGCCCGTCAGCCCGAGGATCACCATCACCAGGTAGAGCGAGGGCGGGAAGATCGCGGCGATCGTGATCAAGAGAAAGAAGACCGGGATCCCGAGCATCATCTCGATGAAGCGCGAGATCACCAGATCGACCGCGCCCGCGTAGTAGCCGGCCAGCGCGCCCAGCACGATCCCGATCAGCGCCTGGATGCCCACCACGACGAAGCCGATCGTGAGCGAGATGCGCGTGCCGTGGACCATGCCGGCGGCCACGTCGCGGCCGAGCGCGTCGGTGCCGAGCCAGTGCGCGGCCGACGGCGGCGCGAACACCGCGCCCGTGATGTCGATCCGCGTTGGCGACCACGGGATCGGCGGGAACCAGGCGAGATCGGCGCGCTGCGCCAGCTCGCGGTAGTCGGCGTTCAGGAGCGGCTGTGGCCAGCGCCGCACACCGACCGCCACGCCATAGTCGATCAGCAGCGGCGCGTACCACTCGCCGTCGAGCCGCAACGCCAGCGGCTTCTCGTTGGCGACGAAGTCCGCGCCGAGCGCCAGCAGCCCGAGCAGCGCGATCAGCCGCAGACTCCAGCGCGCCCCTGGCTGCTCGCCGAAGCGGCGCCAGATCCGCGCCGAGTAGTGCTCGGACGCGCTCATGCCGACTTCCCCTCGAAGCTGATGCGCGGATCGACCAGGACCAGTGCGACGTCGGAGATCAGGATCCCGACCAGCGTGAGCGCCGAGCTGACCGAGAACAGCGCGAGCACGACCGGGTAGTCGCGCGCCAGCACCGACTGGTAGCCGAGATAGCCCAGGCCCGGCAGCGAGAAGATCGTCTCGATGATCACCGCGCCGCCGATCAGCGCCGGCAGCAGCCCGCCGATGTTCGTCACGATCGGGATGATCGAGTTGCGTAGCACGTGGCGCAGGATCACGGCGCGCTCGGGCACGCCCTTGGCGCGCGCGGTGCGCACGTAGTCCTGCGACTTCTGGTCGAGCATCGAGGCGCGCAGCACGCGCGACAGGAACGCGAACGCGCCGTAGGTACCGATCAGCAGCGGCAGGGCGAGGTGGTGCGCAATGTCCGCGAGGCGCCGGTGCCACGGCCAGCTCGGCTCGAACTCGAGCGACGTCAGGCCGGCCGGCGGGAACCAGGCGAGATAGTCACCGCCGCACAGGAAGATGATCGCGAGCGTGCCCACCCAGAACTCCGGGAGCGAGTGCAGCATGAACACGCCGACGGTTCCGAGCCGATCGAGAGCACTCCCGGTGCGCACGGCGGAGTAGATGCCGAGCGGGATCGACACGCCGAAGGTGATCAGAATCGCGAACGCGTTCAGCAGCACCGTGACCGGCATGCGCTCGCGGATCTTGTCCCACACCGGACGCTGGTCCTTCAGGCTGCGCCCGAGGTCGCCTCGAAGCGTGCTCCAGAGCCAGATCGCGTACTGCTCCGGCAATGGTCGATCGAGTCCGAGCTGGTGGCGCAGCTCCGCCTTGGCCTTCTCCACCTCGCGCAGCCGCTCGCTGCGCATGTCTTCGCCGCCGCCGCCGGAGAAGAACAGCTCCACCGGATCGCCGGGGGCGAGGCGCACGATCGAGAACCCGATCAGCGTGATCGCCAGGAACGTGAGCGCGAGCAGTAGAACGCGCTGGATCAGGTATCTCGCCATCGGGCTGTGCGCTCACTCCTTGTACCGCTGGCGCGCGAGCGGCACCCACCACTCGTTGGGCTCGGTGTTCTCGCTCGGGTACCAGCGGACGCCGAGGAAGCGTCGATCCCAGGCGCTGATCCCCTTCTGCATGAACAGAAAGGCGTAGGGCTGGTCGCGCCAGAGGATCTCCTGGAAGCGATCGTAGAGGACCTTGCGCCGCGCGGGGTCGAACTCGAGCCGGTACTCCTCGAGGATCCGGTCGACCTCGGGGTTCTTGTAGGCCACGTGGTTGGAGCCGCCCTCCACGGCCTGCGAGGAGTGCCAGATCTGATACGCATCGGGCGGAGTCACGCCCATCGCCCAACCCAGGATCACCGCGTCGTAGTCGAAGCTCTTCACCTTCTCCAGGAAGATGCTCCAGTCGAGCTCGCGCAGGCTGGCGTCGATCCCGGCGCGCTTGAGCTCGTCGATCACGGTGAGGCCGACCGCTTTGCGCGTGGGATTCCCGGAGTTGACCAGGATCTCGAAGCGCAGCGGGGTGCGGACGCCGGCGACGTCCTGGTCGAGCAGCCCGTCTCCGTCGCTGTCGCTCCAGCCGGCGTCGGCGAGCAGCGCCTTGCCCTTCGCCGGGGCGAACTCGTGCGCCGGCAGACTGCGGTTGTACTCGGGCCTGCGCACGAAGATGGGCGATTCGACGGGCTCGCCGAGCCCGAACAGGATCTTCTCGATCATCGACTTGGTGTCGACGAAGTGGCGCAGCGCCTGGCGCACCCGCACGTCCTGAAACTGCGGGCGCGTCGCGTTCCAGCCGATGTAGCTAAAGCTCGGCGAGGTCAGCTCCTTCTTCTCGGCGTGCGACTGGAACGCTTCGTTATTGGTGTCCGGGCGCCGGTGCTGCAGGGGAGTCAGCCCGAAGACGTCGAGCTCCGTGCCCTTGAAGGCGACCAGCGCGGCCTCCATGTCGTTCACGATCCGGTACACGATCCGGTCCACGAAGCCGTCGCCTGCATAGACGTCGCCGGGGGCCCAGAAGTCGCGGCGGTGGCGCAGAACGATGCGCTGGCCGGTCACGTAGTCGCGCTCGGCCTGCTCGAGCACGTAGGCGCCCGGACCCAGCGGGTTGCGGTGGAAGTCGGCGTTGAAACGCCCCGCGAAGCGCTTCGCGCGCTCCTTGCGCGCGGGGTCGAGCGCGTCGTAAGCGTCGAGGTCCGCCACCGAGATCCCCGCGAGCAGCCCTTCGGGGTCGTAGTGGTGGCGCGGCAGCGGCGAGAGCCCGCCGAGCATCAGGTCGTTCAGGAAGTAGCGCTCGCGCAGGTCGAAGCGCACGGTCTGGTCGTCGACCGCCACGGCGTCGCGCACCGACTGGAAGTAGTTGCGGGTGTGCGGCGCGAGCACCTCGGGGTGCTTGATCGCCTTGAGCGCAAACACCACGTCCTCGGCGACGACGGGCTTGCCGTCCGAGTACGTCGCGTCGCCGCGCAGCCGGAAGCTGTAGGTGAGCTTGTCCTCGCTGACCTCCGGTAGCCCCGTCGCGATCACGGGTCGCTGCGCCAGCGTCTCGTTGTCGAGGGTGAGCAGCGACGGGAAGATGCGGCCGAGGATCTGGGACGAGGACGAGTCGTTCGACGTCACCGGGTTCAGGCTCTCCGGGTCGGAGAGCAGGTGCAGCACCATCCAATCGCCGCGGACCGGCTTCGCGTCCGCGACCGAGGCGGCTGCTGCGTCCGCGGGCGCGGCCGGCGTCACGGGCTCCGAGCCACACGCGATCGCACACGCGAGCAGGGCGAGCGAGGCTGGGACGCTTGCGAGCGCGCGAAGGGCTGGCCGCATCGAACGGCGAATCTCGCGCGCGGGGAAACCCCGCGCAAGCGCGCAAAATTCCACCCAAGTCGCCGGTGTCACGCTATGTTGTGCCGGCCACTCGCGGAGCCGCTCGTGCTGCGGCCTCGCAGACGAGACCGACACCCCCCCCCAAAGGGGTTGGCAGAATGATCGATCGAGGATCGTCGGCGCCGCTGCTGCGAGCCTCCTCTCTCCCTGAGGATGACGCCGCCCTCGAGCTCGCGATCGGAAACGAGGTGATCGCGGTGCGCGTAGATCGCTCCGGCATCCACTTCCGACACCGCGCCGGGAGCTCGGCGGAGGGACATCTCCCCTGGGATGTGGCTCTCGCGCTGTCGCTGGTACCCGATTCGCTGCGCGCGCGGCTCCGAGCAGGGCCTTGCCGGGCTGGTTGATCGCGGCGTGCTCGCTCGCGCTCGGGCTCGTGGCGGGCGCGGTGCTCGCACTCGCGTGGCTCCGGGCGCGACTTCCGCACGCCGCGCGTGCCAGGCGCCCGGCCGCCGCGACCGCGCAGCCGGCGCCGACACCGGCTCCCGGCGCCGACCTCGCCGAGGCCTCGACCGGCGTGGCGACGCTGCTCGAGGCCGCTCTGCGCCGCCCGCTCGCGCGGCTGCGGCGACTCGGAGCGTGTCCGAGCGAGCTGCTCGACGAGTTCGAACGCGTCGCGTGGCAGGCGCGCATGCTCCGCGCGCTGCCACGGCCGTTGCAGGCGCGACCGCACTCGCCGATCGCGCTGCTCGAATCCGCTGCGGAGCAGGTCGAGCTGCTGCGGCTGGGCAAGGTCCCGGCGTCGTGGACGCTGCGCAATCGGCAGCCCGTGCACGTCGATGCCGAGCGCGCGAGCGCGGCCCTGCGCGAGCTCCTGACCACCTGTGCAGCCGAAGCGGGCGAGGGCGGGCGGATCGCGCTGCGCATCCTGCCGGGCCGGGAGCCGCGCTATCCCGTCTGCGTCGAGCTCGAGATCGGCCGCCGCGGCGCGGAGCCCGACCCGCTGGCGCTGCTCGTCGCCCGGCGCCTGCTCGAAGGTCAGGCCGCGCGCGTCACGGCCGAGGCGACGCTCGTGCGCATCGAGCTGCGCGGCGGCGTCGTGGAGCCTCCCTCCAGCCCTCCGACCTCCTCGAGTAGCTGAGCCATTACTGGCGGAGCCAGGCCGGCGAGAAATCCTCGCGGCCGAGCTCCGGCGCCGCGCTGACTGCTGTCACAGTCAGCGTGCCGACGGCTCCGCCGTCCTGCTGCAGGCGGATGCGCTCGGGGAAGCGCCGACCCTGCCAGTCGCGCCACGCCTCGAAGTCCGCGCTGCGACCGCCCGCGAAGGAGACTCTGCGCACCTCGAAGCGGTCCTTGTCGACCCAGAGCTGCGCCTGCGCCGCTGCCGGGCCGAGCGCGAGGCAATCGGCTTCTCCGCAGCGCACGAGCCGCGAGACGGACACGTCGACGCCGGCTTCGCCGAGCCAGCGCGACAGGTCGTCCTCGCGCGACAGCGAGAGCACGTCGACCGGAGGAAGCCACGCCGGAACGTCGACGCCCGGCGGGGCGAGCGCGTGCCCGGCGCGCGGTAGCCAGCGCGCGCCGCGCTCATCCCGGATCCGCACCCCCTTGTGCGGGTGCAGCTCGATCACCAGGGCGCGCGCCTCCTCGTCGGGCACGCCCTCGAGGCGCGCCTCGACGCGGAGCGGGACCGCCCCGCCGCGCACGCGCGCGATCTCGCGCAGGATCCGCTCGCTGGGGATCACATAGCCGCAGACCGCCAGCGCGACGACGGCGACCGCCAGTGCGCGCAGCCGACTCATCGCAACGCCGCCAGCGCGCCCTTGCCCGCGAAACGAGCTTGCGAGCCGAGCGCTTCCTCGATCCGCAGCAGCTGGTTGTACTTGGCGACGCGGTCGGTGCGGCTCGCCGACCCGGTCTTAATCTGTCCAGCCGCCCGCCCCACCGCGAGGTCGGCGATCGTGGTGTCTTCGGTCTCGCCGGAGCGATGCGACACCACGCTGGCGTAGCGCCCCGCGCTCGCGGCATCCAGCGTCTCGAGCGTCTCGGACAGCGTGCCGATCTGGTTCGGCTTCACGAGCACGGCGTTGGCGACTCCGCGCTGGATACCTTCGCGCAGGATCGCGGCGTTGGTGACGAACAGGTCGTCGCCGACGAGCTGGATGCGGCTGCCGAGCGCGTCGGTCAGGCGCTTCCAGCCGTCCCAGTCTCCCTCGGCCAGACCGTCCTCGATCGTGACGATCGGATAGCGCCCGCTCCAGTCGCGGTAGAGCGCAATCATCTCGTCGCTCGAGCGCGTGAGGCCCTCGCCTTCCAGGTGGTAAGCGCCGTCGCGAAAGAGCTCGCTGGCGGCGACGTCGAGGCCGAGGCGCACGTCTTCACCCAGACGCCATCCCGCGCGCTCGATCCCGCGCAGGATGAGCTCGACCGCGTCGCGGTTCGACGGCAGGTCGGGCGCGAACCCGCCCTCGTCTCCCACGGCGGTCGCGTGGCCGGCCTCGTGCAGCACCTCGCGCAGCGCATGGAAGATCTCGGCGCCCATGCGCAGCGCCTCGCCGAAGCTCGCCGCTCCCGTCGGCAGGATCATGAACTCCTGGAAGTCGACCCGCGTCTGCGCGTGCGCGCCGCCATTCAGGATGTTCAGCATCGGCAGCGGGAGCAGCGCAGTGCGGCCGTCCAGCAGCCAGCGCCAGAGCGGCGCCCGCGCACGCTGCGCGGCGACGTGCGCGGCGGCGAGTGACACGCCGAGCAGCGCGTTGGCCCCGAGTCGCGACTTGGTGGGCGTGCCGTCGAGCTGGCACAGCCGCCGGTCGAGGGCGGCCTGCTCCGGCAGGCCGTCGATCGGGCCGCCCGCGAGCGCGCTGGCGATCTCGCCGTTCACGTTCGCGACCGCGCGCAGCACGCCTTTGCCGCGGTAGCGCCTACCGCCGTCGCGAAGCTCGAGCGCCTCGCGGCTACCGGTCGACGCGCCCGATGGGACCGCGGCTCGGCCGACCTCGCCGCTGTCGAGGCTGACCTCCACCTCGACGGTGGGATTGCCGCGCGAGTCCAGTATTTCGCGCGCCCGGACGCTAGCGATGCGACTCATCGGGCGCGCGAATGTACCCGATGCGCGAACGCACGGCGACGACCCTCGGCGTGCCGTCCGGCTCGAGCTCCACGCGCGCATCCACGTCGTAGACCGCGGCGATCCGCTCCGCCGTCAGCACCTCCCGCGGCGCGCCGCTCGCCAGCAGCCGACCGTTGGCCAGCAGGGCGATCCGGTCCCCGAACTGCGCGGCCAGCGCGAGATCGTGGGTGACCGCGATCAGCGCGCGCGAGTCACTGCGCTCGGAGATCCACGCGCGCAGCCACTCGAAGGTGTGGAGCCGATGTCCGAGGTCCATGTGGGCGGTCGGCTCGTCGAGCAGGAGCAGGTCCGCCTGCTGTGCCAGCGCGCGCGCCAGACCCACGCGCTGCTTCTCGCCGCCGGAGAGCGTGGCGTAGCTGCGCTGCGCCAGTCGCTCGAGCCCGACTCGTGCGAGAGCCCGCTCGACCTCCGCCCGATCGCGGGGGCCCTCGCGCGCAAACGCTCCGAGGTGTGGCGCCCGGCCCATCGCCACCAGCTCGTACACCCGGTACGGGAACGGCACCACGAGCTCCTGCGGCACGATCGCGAGCGCGCGCGCGATCTCGCGGCGGGTGCGCGCGCGCAGCGGAGCGCCGTGCAGAGAGATCTCGCCTCGCTGCGGCTCGAGCAGGCCCGCGAGCGCCCGCAGCAGCGTGGTCTTCCCGGCGCCGTTCGGCCCGAGCAGCACGAGCAGCTCGCCGGGCAGGAGCGCGAGCGAGGCGTCCTCGAGCACGCGAGTCTCGCCGTATGCGTGCGCGACCGAGTGCGCTTCCAGGAGAGCCTGGCTCACGGGCCGAGCCTCGCCAGCTCGCGCCGCAGCAACAGCAGAAAGAGCGGCCCTCCGACGAGCGCGGTGAGCGCCCCGACCGGAAGCTCGAGCGGCGCGAACAGCGTGCGGGCAAGCGTGTCCGCGGCGACGAGGAACGCCGCCCCGAGCAGCGCGGACGCCGGGACCAGCGTGCGATTACCGGCGCCGAGCACGAGCCGGAGCAGGTGCGGCACGACCAGGCCGACGAAGCCGACGAGCCCCGAGACGGCGACGCTCGCGCCGATCATGAGCGCGGTCGCGAGCAAGAGCGAGCGCTGCACACGATCGGCGTCCACGCCGAGCGCCTGCGCCTGCTCGCGGCCAAGCGAGAGCAGGTCGAGCGCGCGCGCGTGCCAGATCCCGACCGCAAGCCCGAGGGTGAGGAACGCACCCACGGCCGCGACGAGCCAGGGCTCCACCAGCCGCACCGAGCCGATCAGCCACAGGAACACGCCCGCCATGCGCGAGACGTCGAGCGCCGTCGTCGCGAACACGATCAGCGAGGAGGCGAATGCGTTGAACACGACTCCGGTCAGGAGCAGCGCGTACGGCGAAGCGCGCGACGCCGGGCCCGCGACAGCGTAGAGCAGCGCCGTCGCCGTCATCGCGCCGAGGAATGCGAACGGCGGCACCGCCGCCGCGCCGAGCCCGAGCGCCAGCACTCCGCCCAGCGCCGCGCCCCCCGAGATCCCGAGCACGTACGGATCCGCGAGCGGATTGCGCAGCAGCGCCTGCAGCAGCGCACCCGACGTCGCGAGGCCCGCGCCGACGAACGCCCCGAGGATCACGCGCGGCAGGCGAATCCCGAGCACGATCTCGCGCGTCGGGTGCTCGGCAGAGCCGACGAGCACGCCTACCGCGAGCACCGCCGCGGTGAGTGCGCCGAGCCCGAGCAAGGCGCGGCCGCCGCGCGCGGGCTGCGTCACCGGAGCGCGGGCGTCTCGCGCGCCGCGGCGAGCCGACCGGGGTGGATCGCCTCCGCGAGCGCCCGCGCGCCCGTTCCAAGCTCGGGTCCGGGCAGCGTCACCGCCTCGCGCTCGAGTGCAACCACGCGCCGCACCCAGCGCCAGCGGCTCCACCAGGCCGCGGCGTCGTCTGCGTCGGCGCTGGTGTCGATCACCAGCTCTGGAGCGCGATCCGCCAGGGCTTCGAGCGAGACGCGCGGGTAGGGCTCGGCGAGATCGCCGAACGCATTCTCGGCGCCGGCCTTCTCGAGCAGGGCGTGGGTGAACGCGCCGCCGCCGGCGACGTACAGGGGATCGCGTTCGAGGACCAGCACGGCGCGCGGGCGCGCGAGACCGGCGACGGAGCGCGCGACGCTGTCGAGCTCGTCGCGCACGCGCGCAGCCAAGGCGACGCCCTGCGCGCTGCGCTCGACGAGCGCGCCCACGTGCTCGAAGCTCGCGAGCACCTCGTCGAGCGTGTACACCTCGAGCTCCTCCACGCGCACGCCGCGCTCGCGCAGCCGGTCGAGGAAGCTCCGGTGCGCAGCGCTTCGCACCGCGAGCACCAGCGTGGGCGCTAGCTCGAGCGTGCGCTCGAGGTCCGGACCGTAGAGCCCGCCCACGGAAGGCCAGCGCTCGTTCCCCGGTGCACGCCGCGAGACCTCGTCGATGCCGACGAGGAGCTCGCCGGCCCCGACCGCCTGCACGAGTGCTACGAGCGAAGGCGCGAGCGCGATCACGCGCGGCTGCCCCGTCGCAGTCGGCGCAGGTCCCGCCGAGCAAGCAATCCACACCAGCGCCGCACCGCCAAGCCAAGTCCGCATCGCCCGCGAGTGTAGATGCAAGCGCGAAGCGCGCGCAGCGAGGGCGCCTCGCCCGAGCGAAGGCCGCTTGGCGCCAGCCATCGCGGCCAAGGCAAGCGCTTCGCGCGCGCAGCGAGGCGCTCCGCGCCGAGCGAAGGCCGCTTGGCGCTAGCCATCGCGGCCAAGGCAAGCGCTTCGCGCGCGCAGCGAGGCGCTCCGCGCCGAGCGAAGGCCGCTTGGCGCTAGCCATCGCGGCCAAGGCAAGACCAGACGCGAGGGGGAGGCGCGACCGCCGCCCCCTCGCGTGAGCGGTCAGGGCTTGGCTTCGCCCGGCCGGACCTCGGCGTCGGACTTGCCACTCACCGAGACGTGCGCCCGCATACGGTCGAGCGCCTTCTGCCCGATGCCGGAGACCTGCAACAGGTCATCGGCCGACTTGAACGCGCCGTGCTCGCCGCGCCACTCGACGATCGCCCGGGCGCGCTCGGGCCCGACTCCCGGCAGCAGCTCCAGCTGGTCGGGTGTCGCCGTGTTGACGTTGATCGTCCCGACGAGCTGCGGCTTGGCCGCGCCCGTGCGGGCGGTCGACTGGGCCCATGCCGGACCCACTGCAAGCAGAGACAGGACAGCCGCCACCGCGAGGGCGCGGCCTCGATTGCTGGTGCGCATCTGCGCATCCTTCCGTTGGTTCTGGGGCGAGGCGAGGGAACGGAATCAGCTGCTGCGCGCGACCACGAACTCGGCCAGAGCGAGCAACGCGGTGCGCGCATCACACTCCGCGAACGGCGCGATCTGCGCCTGGGCGCGCGTCGAGATCTCGCGCGCGCGGTCGAGCGCCTGCTCGGCCCCGCGGTGCCGCCGCACGAGCTCGGCCACCGCGAGCAGCTCTACGTCGGAGGCTGCGTCGCTCCCGAGGCGGCTGGTCGCGAACCCCTTCAGGGCGGCGCTCACACGCGCGCGCTCGGCGCCGGTGCAGCGTTTGAGCGTGAGGATCAGCGGGAGCGTGACCTTGCCCTCGGCCAGATCGGTGAGCGCGGCCTTGCCGAGCTCCTCGCTCTGACCGACGTAGTCGAGCGCATCGTCGACGAGCTGGAAGGCGAGCCCGAGCTGCCAGCCATACTCGCGTACCGCGTTGCGTTCGGCGCGCGTCACGCCTCCGAGGATCGCGCCCGACTCAGCAGCGGTCGCGATCAAGCTCGCGGTCTTGCGCCCGATCACGTCGAGGTGCACCGCCTCCGGGATCTCGGGGTCGAAGCTCCGCGAGAGCTGCAGCACCTCGCCCTCCGACATCAGGCGGATGGTGTTCGAGTAGATCCAGAGGATGTCCTGGTTGCCGTCTTCGACGAGTGTCTGCGACGCGCGCGCGTAGAGGAAGTCGCCGACGAGGATGGCGATGCGGTCGCCCCAGCGCGCGTTCACGCTGGGCTGGCCGCGGCGCGTGGTCGCGCCGTCGATCACGTCGTCGTGCATCAGCGTCGCGGTGTGCAGGAACTCGGCCGCGCTCGCGACCTGCATCGCGCGCGGCCCGCGGTAGCCGCAAAGCCGCGCGGCGAGCAGCACCAGCAGCGGGCGCACGCGCTTGCCTCCACTGGCGAAGGCGTGCTCGCCGACCTCCGGAATCAGCGGTGCAACGGACTTCATGCCGTCGCGCAGCAGGCGCTCGACCGCCAGCAGGTCTGCGCGCACGACAGAGGTGATGGAATCGAGCTGCATGGGGGCGCTGCGCCTTGATTCCGGAGCGGAGGTGGCAGGATTCTAACCAGCCCTCGCGCACGGGCGCAAGGGGAAATCCCGAGAAAAACCGGACAGTTGATGCGGGTTCACTGCACCCGGTCTGCGCGCGGGTGCGGGCGCGGCCGCTCAAGCGCACAGCCGCCGCCGCCGATCCGCGCGGAGATGCGGTCCGAAGAGACGTTGACGATCGAGGAAGAGATGGCCGATCTCGACCACGATCTGACGCGTCTCAAGATCGAGTACGAGCTGTACTTCTCTGGCAGCGGCAAGCGGGAGCCGACGCAGCTGCGCGCCTCGGTGCAGCGCGTGATCACGCGCTACGTGTCGGACCCGCCGCGCAACGCCACGCTGAAGTTCAAATTCAACTCGCTGTGCGCGCGCTTCCAGGCCTACCGCGCGATGTGGGGCCGCACGCTGCGCGAGATCGAAGGCGGCACCTATCGCAAACAGCGCTTCCGTGGCGGCATCAGACAGGCCGGCGCGCCCGCTGCCGAAGCGCCGGCGCCCGCCGCTCCGGCCGGCGGCGGCTTCGACACGACCATCGACCGGGTGTACGAGGCCCTGGTGGCGGCTCGCCGCAAGACCGGGGAGAGCGCGCCCGTCGACCGCGAGGCGCTGGCGAGCGCGATCCGCAAGCAGGCCGAGGAGCTCCAGCGCACGCGCCCGGACGCGAAGCTCAAGTTCAAGGTCGTGATCGACGGCTCGAAGGCGCGCCTCAAGGCGAGCGTCAGCTAATCCGGCTCACACCCTCCGCGGCGCCTTCGCGAGCTCGTCGCGCACCAGAACACTCAGCGTGTCGGCGAGCCTCGCGCGGCCCCTCTCGTTCAGGTGTTCCGTAGCCTCATCTTCGTGAAGGAAGTACGAGGACTCGAACGCGAACGAGAAGTCGTGCACGGGCGTAGCGGGGGACGACACGCGAACCACCTCCGTCACGCGATCGACCTGCTCCCGCACCGCAGACCCGAACCGCTCGCCCCAGTGCCGGGCGCCACCCTCGTGGTTGATCGGGGTGAAGTAGAGAGCCGCCGGGATGCGCGTCTCCGCGAGGCAAGCCATCAGCCCGCGGAGCGCATGGACGCGCGGGTGCGCCGGGTCGAGGGAGTGCATGTAGTGAAACTGAAAGATGGCTCTCCGGCGCCATGCCTGTTGGAAGGCCGTCTCTCCCTTCGCCGCGATCACGAGCCGATAGGGCCCCACACGGTCGAAGAGCCCGGAGCCGCCGTAGTGCACGGGCGTGGCGTCGAACGCCTCCCACGCCTCGCTCGGAATGGGCCGCGGCTCGACGAACCGCGTGACGACGCCGCGGTCCGCGAAGCGCTCGAACGCCAGGCGCACCTCCGGGAAGCTCCACTTGGGATTGGCAGCCCACTGGGGAGAAAAGCAGCGGAGATTCATCGGGAGGAGCAAGAGTCTCGGCCGATGGTGCAGGCGCTGGAAGCATCGCGCGATGGAGAGGTAGACCTCAGGATTCCACGCCCCGTGCGAGAGCGTCACGGCTGCGATGTCGGGTCGTAGCTTGTCCTCCAGCAATTCTGCGAGGCCCGTCTTGTCCGCATCCGTGCACGAGACCCGCTCTACCACAGAGTCGCCGGCGTAGAGGACATCGGGCGGCGTCGCAGCGTCTCCGAACGCGGCGATCAGCCGCGCGAGTGCTTCGAACTCGACCGGGGCTGCGCGCTTCCCGCGGCACCGCGTGGCAAGGGCGCGCACGCGCGACATCAGCCGCCGCAGCGGTGTCAACTGTCCCTCGACCGCTGGCAAGGTCTCGGCACCCGGTCTCTCTCCCCGACGTTAGTACGCGTTCGGATCGCGGAAGCTGCGCCAGAGCGTGAGGAACAGGATCTTCACGTCGAGCCAAAGCGACCAGTTGCAGATGTACTCGATGTCGCACTCGAGCCGCCGCTCGATCGACGTGTTGCCGCGCCAGCCGTTCACCTGCGCCAGACCCGTCACGCCAGCCTTCACTTTGTGCCGCCGCATGTAGCCCGGCAGCCGCTGCCGGAACTGCGCGATGAACTCGGGGCGCTCGGGTCGCGGCCCGACGAGACTCATGTCGCCGCGCAGCACGTTCCAGAGCTGCGGAAGCTCGTCGAGATTCCACCTGCGCAGGCGCGCTCCGAGCGGAGTCACGCGCGCGTCGGCCAGCTCGGCCCAGCGCGGGCCGGTCTCAGCCTCGGCGTCGGGCACCATGGTGCGGAGCTTCCAGAGCGTGAACACGCGCCCGTCCATCCCCATGCGTTGCTGGCGATAGAACACGGGCCCGGTGGCTGAGGAGAGCTTCACGAGAGCCGCGAGCGCGGTGACGAGCGGCGCGAGTGCCAAGAGGAGCAGCCCCGAAACGGCGACGTCGATGCCGCGCTTGGCCACCAGACTCCAGCCGATGAGTGGCGACTCGACGAGGCGCAGGGTCGGCAGACCGTCCAGGTCCTCGAGACCGGCTTGCACGGTGACGAGGCCGGCGAGGTCCATCACCACGCGCACCGCCGCGGTCGTGTCGGACAGGCTATCGAACACCTTCAGCGCGTCGGAGGGATCGCCGCGGTCGAGCGCGATCAGCACCTGGTCGATGCGCTCGTTCTCGACGATCTCGCGCACGGCGGAGAGGTCGCCGAGTACAGGCGGCACGCCCGGCGCGCTGCCGAAGCGCCGCGGTCCCACGAAGCCCGCGACGTTGAAGCCGCTCTCCGGCTGATCGCGCAGGCGCTCCCACACCGCGCCGGCCAGCACCCCCGTCCCGACGATGAGGACGCTGCGCTCGTTGAAGCCACGCCTGCGGACTTCACGAAGGAGCGCGCGGATCGCGCCGCGAAAGGCGCAGAGCCCGCCGGCGGAGAGCAAGAAGAAGCAGAGCAGCAACAGGCGCGAGACGTCGGCGCGCTTCCAGAAGAACGTGGCGGCCGCCACGCCCAGGGTCGCGAGCCCGGCGCACTCGATGAGCATGCGGCTCTCGCCCAGCGCGGACAGGCCGCGGCGCGGCCGGTAGAGCCCGCGCTGGCGGAGCACGAGGTGCCAGAGCGGGAGCATCCCGACGGCGAGCACGAGGTACGGCTCCGGGTCGGCGCTCGCGGGCGGCTCCGGCAGGACGTGCGAGTGGAAGCGCAGCGCGTAGCTGGCCGCCCACGCGACCGCGACGACCGCGAGGTCGCACAGCGCGACCAGCGATCGAAACACCTCGCTGTACTTGCGGAGCAGAGGACCCCTCCCCCTGGTCTCGCGGTCGCAGATCCGTCTCGCGGGCAAGCTCGCAGGAACGAGGGCGAGCGTCAATGCTGCTATGGTCTCTCGCCGTGGGGTCGAGAGTCCCGCGCGTAGCGCTGGTGCATGATTGGCTGCTCGGCATGCGCGGCGGCGAGCGCGTCCTGGAGGAGCTCTGCCGCCTCTTCCCCGACGCGCCCGTGTACGCGTTCTTCCACGAGCCCGGCTCGGTTTCACCGATGATCGAGCGGCATCGGATCACGACGAGCGTCCTCGACACGCGCGCGCTGCGGCGCATCCACCGTGCGACTCTCCCCTTGCTTCCCGCCGCGGTCGAGCTCATGCGCGTCGAGCCCTGTGACGTGCTGATCAGCACGAGTCACTGTGTCGCTCGCTCAGTGCGCGCCCCGCGCGGCGCGCCCCATGTGTCGATTTGCTTCACCCCGATGCGGTACCTGTGGGGGATGGAGGCTGCGTACGTCGGGACCGGCACCCGGCGCGCGCTGTTCGAGCTCGTGGCGGCGCCGCTCCGCGCCTGGGATCGCGCGACCGCCGGGCGCGTGACGCGCTTCGTCGCGATCTCGGAGTACGTGCGCGAGCGCATCCGCCGCGCCTACGGGCGCGAGTCCGACGTGGTCTACCCACCCGTTGACGTCGAGCGCTTCGTGCCGGTGGAGAAGCCCGAGGACTACTTCCTGGCCGTCTCCGCCCTCGTGCCGTACAAGCGGATCGACCTGCTCGTGGAAGCGTTTCGCGGTAGGCCCGAAGAGCTCTGGATCGCAGGCGACGGCCCGCTCCTCGGCGCGCTCCGCCGCGCCGCCCCGCGCAACGTGCGCTTCCTCGGCTGGGTCGACGAGGCGGAGCTCCCGTTGCTGGTCGCGCGAGCGCGCGCGCTGCTCTTCCCGACGGAGGACGAGTTCGGGATCAGCGCGGTCGAGGCGCAGGCCGCCGGCCGTCCAGTGATCGCACTCGGGCGCGGCGGGGCCGCGGAGACCGTGATCCCGTTCGGCGCGAGCGCAGCGCCTACCGGGCTCTGGTTCCTGGAGCAGAGCGCCGCCGCGATCGGGGCCGCGCTCGACCGCTTCCGCGAGGTCGGGGAGCGCTTCGATCCGCGCGCGATCCGCGCGCATGCTGAGCGCTTCGGTCCGGAGCACTTCCGCGAGCGAATCGGCGCGATCGTCGACGAGACCCTGCGCGGCTAGCGCGGGGGCGGGGGCGCCGCGACGTCTGTCGGCGCGAGTCGCAGCACGAGCACGCGCCCGCCGGGGTACGGGATCTCGTGCACGCGCTCGACGCCGCGCAGCTCCTCGCCCTGGGGAAGCGGCAGGCCCGACTCCTCGGAGATCACGTACTCCGCGCCGTCGGCGCGCGCAGCGTCGATCGCCTGCTGACCGCCCGTATCGCGAGCGAGCTCGACGAAACGGCTCGCGCCTGCGTACCAGGCCGTTCGCGAGCGCAACGCCGCGAGCACGCTCCCCGGCGCGTGGTCGCGCAGCCAGCGCGCGGCCTCGACGCGCGCGAGCTTCTCCGGGTTCTCGCGATCCAGCGCCGTGTAGAGCAGGCCGGTGGTGGCGATCGCGACGACGAGACCCGCGTAGACGGCGCGCGGGCGCGGCGCGATGCGCGGCAGCAGCCGCGGCAGTGCGTCGGCGAGCCAGAGTACGCCGCGTGCTGCGAACGGAAGCAAGAGCGCCGCGCCGACGAGCCAGTGGCGCCGGCTCACGTACGGATTGTTGAGCCGCAAGAGCAGCAGCACGACCCCGAGCGCGGCTGGATACGAGAGCAGATACAGCTCGGCTCGCGGTGGCCAGCGCCGCGGGAGGCCGAGCAAACAGAGTGCGAAGAACAGGGGGTGGATGGCGCGCAGCCCGTCGAACGCGACCTCGACGGGCGCGTTGGTCAGGCGCGGCGCGCTCGTGGCCAAGCGCTCGTCGACCTCGTGCGCGAGCGCTCCGTCGAGCGAGAGCATCCCCGCCAGGCTCTTCTTCTGCGTGAGCGTCCACTCGCCGGTGTGTGCGCGGACTGCGGTGACATACGGCCCCGCCGTCGCGGCCAGTGCCAGCGCGAACGCGCCGGAAAGCGTCGCGGCGCGCAGCGCGCCGAGACTTCGCGTCGCGAGCGACGCACCGACCCAGAGCCCCATCACCAGCGCGAGGATCAGTCCCTCGGGGCGCACCAGGTACGCGAGGCCGCACAGCGCGCCCGCTGCGCACGCGGCCAGCGGGCTCGAGCGCAAGAGCGCGCGCCAGAGCGCCCACGCCCCGGCGATCACGAGCATCTGGTGGAGGCCGTCGCTCTGCACGCTCGACGCCGCGAGCACGCTCGGCGGATGCACCGCGAGGAACAGCCCGGCGACGAGAGCCACGCGCTCCGAGAGCGCGTCGCGCGCCAGCCCGAAGAGGGCGACCGCCGCGAGCGTGCCGCATACGGCCGAGAGCGCGCGACCCGCCGCCTCGAGCTCCATGCCGGTGAGCCAGCCGATCGCCGCGATCAGCGCCCCGGTCCCGGGATGGAAGTCGTCCTGGATCACGGCCGCGAGGTCGCCGCGCAGCCAAGCTTGCGCTCCCGCGAGGAAACGCGGGCCGTCGTTCATGATCGAGAGGTCGTGCGCGCCGCCGACCAGGCGCACGGCGAGCGCGACCGCGGCCACCGTCGCGGCCTCGTACCCGCCTCGACCTCGCGCGGCGCCTTCGCCGGGCGTCACGGCGCGAGAATAGCCGCTCGCGTCTGGCACAACCGGCTACGTTCCGGCTTCGAGTCGCTTCTCCCAGACGATCAGGGAGGCAGCGTTGTATTCCCGGCCGAAGAAGTCCGGCACCGCGGCGGTGATCTCGATAATGCCGTCGCCTTCCGCCTGCTTGAGCAACTGCCAGAGGTTCGCGTTGTAGCGGAGCTCCTGACAGCGCTTGTGATGTCTCGATTGCGTCTCCGACCAGCGCTCCTGGGGCACCATCTGCCAACCCACGGGCTCCAGGTGCATCACGCGGACGCGTCGACCAAGGGCGCAGATCTCCGGGATCAACACGGCGGGCAGCTCGTGCACCTGCTCGACGCTATGCACGCTGAACACGACCACGTCCTGCTGGGCGGACGGCACAGCGGCGAAGTTCGGCCGCAGGTAGTCGAAGTGCGCAGCGCGGAGCCGCCAGTGCCGGTCCAGCATGGCAAGGGCCAGCGCGCACTTCCGACCGTACTCGCTCAGCTCGAGCGCGAAGTAGCGAGCCTTCCTGGGTCCGCCCTGCAGCCACAGACTGGCGAGGTGCTCGCCCCAGCCACTTCCGAGCTCGACCACGCTCGACGTGTTCGAGTTGCAGAGGTCGCAGAGCATCTCGACCACCGCCGCTCGGTGCAGCGCCCCGCCCGGGCGCACGGGCAGGTCGATCACACGACCACCCAGGACGAAAGGCTCGGTGCGCATGCCTGGATAGCGTTCCCGCTCGAGGTTGCGGACCACCAGACCGAGCACCCGCGACAGGTCGCGCTCGCCCGAGAGGAGCACCTCGATGATCTGGCCGAGCCGCTTCAGCCAGGATCTCTCGTAGTCGGTGGTGCCCTCGGAGCGGAAATAGGACTCCACCGCGGCTCGCGTCGCGGGATCGTCGAGTCTCCGCAGGTAGAGGCGGAGCAGTCGAGACATCAACCACGGCGACCTGAGGGCTCGATGCAGCCCCGGGAGCGTGTTCCTCACGTCAACCCCTCTCGGCCGAGCGCTGGGGCGATGGCCGATCCTGCATCCCCGGAGACGGCGCACCCTCCAGCCCGAGGAGCACGTCGATCTCGCTTGGCGCACGCCCGCGAGCCAGCTCCACGATGGCCGCCGCCGCGAGGTCTCCGGCAGCCCGCGAGCGGCCGCGTGGCCGGATCCAGCCGTCGAGGAACGCGGCGCGTGCCCCGGCGCGGCCGTCGATCCCCCCCCGAATCCGGTCGAGTGCGCGCGCGCAGTCGTCGGCGCTCGAGCAGGTCTCGAGCACGTTCGACTCGAGCAAGTGCCCGAAGTGCGCAGCCTCCGCCTGCGTCTCGCGGTAGCGCGGCGAGAGCAGCGTGAGGCAGGGGCGATCGGCGATCACGGCGTTGAGGAGCCCACTCGTATTGATCCCGAACGCGGCCATCGCGTGCTGCAGTGTGTCGACGTAGTCGCGGGTGAATTCGCTCGACTCGAAGCGCGCGCCGCCTTTGGGCCAGATCCGCACTCGAGCGTCCTCGAGTCCATCGTAGATGCGGGCGTGTGCGGGGTGCGGGCGCAGCAGAATCTGCAGCTCGCGGATCTCGCGCGCGGGGTGGCGGCCGAGAGCGCCCACGAGCTCGCGCACCAGCCAGGTCTCGTCGGCTGCGATGAAGGAAGACGAGCCGAGGTACGCCACGAAGGCCCGCGCCGGATCGAGCCCCGCGCGCGCACAGAACTCGGCTCGCGGAACGGGCCGCATGAGGTCCGCGATGAAGTCGTCGAAGTGGGGAGCCCCGGTCACCACGATCCGCTCCGGCTCCACGCCGTGGATCTCCACCGCCTCGCGCGCTTGCCGCTGGTTCCACACGAGCACGAGGTCGGGCTCCACGTACAGCAACGACTTCGTCGTCAGGTTGTCCCAGCTGAAGACGTGGTGCGCCGTCGGTATGCCGAGCGCTCGCGCAGCCTTGACGTACTCCACCTCTTCCGATCCCCAGTAGTTGAGCGGCGACGCTATGACGACGTCCGGCGCGAGTTGGCTCAGGTGGCGCAGCACGCTCGGAGCGGGTCGCACGCGCAGCTCGAACCTGCGGAGCGCCTGGCGCACCGCGTCTCGCGCGAGCGCGCGGCGCACGCCCGGCAGCGGCAGCGACCAGCGGACGGGCGCCGGCAGGTACTGCTCCCAGCGGCGCCGGTAATACGCCGATTGATCGCTGCGCTCGAGATACGACGAGTAGGTGAGCAAGTTGCGCGTGGCGTGGACGACCGGCCGGCTCACCGCAAAACGTCGTCGCAGGAGGTCGACGCTCTGCCCCGGTTCTTTGCATAGCCGGTCTAGCGGGCCTTCGTCCTCCGACTTTCGAGCCAAGCCGGCGTCGAACAGCATGTGAACCTCGTGGCCGAGGCGGGACAGCGGCACTACGATGGGCGCGACGTAGAGAAAATGACCCGGTGAGCGAGTCGCGTACACAACCCTCACGCCCGTCTCCTCCGATCCGCTACGTCGAGGATCCGACGCGCGTTCCGGGTCTGTTCGGGTACCTGCGCAACAAGAACGTCGACGTGCAAGCCCTGTCCCCGTCCCTTCGCCTGCGCCTTTGGAACCGCGTTCATCGCATGGTGCTCGCGCGCCAGAGGAAGGCTCTGCTGAGCGCGTCCCCTGAGCTCGTCGTATCGGAGCAGATCATCGAGAACGCGCTGGTGCTTCGCTACCTGCCCGATCCTCCTCTCGACGTGCTCGACTTCGGCGGCGTCGAAAGCTCGGCACGCTCACGGCGCTCGGCTACCGGGTGACCGTATGGGACCAGCGGCCCTATCCGTTCCGCCACCCCGGCCTCAAGGTGATCCGTCGCGATCTCTTCGCGAACGGTCCCGAGCCCGATCCGAGCTTCCAGGCGATCGTCTCGGTGTCCACGATCGAGCACCTCGGCATCGGCGCCTATGGTGACACCGTGATCGGCGATGCCGATCGGCGCGGCGTCTCGCGGCTCTGGGACATGCTCCGACCCGGCGGCCGGCTGATCGCGACCGTTCCGGCCGGGCGCCGGGCGCTCCAACGCGGCTATCGCGTGTACGACCCGGCGGCGCTCGCGGAGGTCTTCCCGCAAAGGGCCAGCGTGCGCTGGTTCGCGAAGCGCGGGCGCGGAGCCGTGTGGGGCGAGATCCCCGAGCAGGACGTCAGCGAGCTCGTGTTCGAAGCGCCAGCCGCGGCTCTGCCCGTCGAAGGGATGGCCGTCGTGGTCTGCGAGAAGCCGCTCGCGTGAGGAGCGGATCAGGGTTGCAGCCACCGGAACCGGCTCGTATTAGAGACGGCACCATCGGTGAGGGAGATGCCGCGATCGACCGAGCGAAGCGCCCGCGCAGCGACCTGCCAGCGATCGCCCAGCCCGACTTCCGGAGCGAGGCATTCGCGCGTTATCGCTCCACGCACGTCGGCCCGCGGAAGGGCGACGCGACGCTGGACGCCTTCCGCCGACGCTTCCCGAAGTGGGACCGCCTGATCGGGCCATACTTGCCACCCGATCGCACTGCTCGCGTCGTCGATGGCGGCTGCGGCAGCGGACCGATCGTCGCGTGGCTAGTCGAACGCGGCTACCAGAACGCGCGCGGCGTCGATGCGAGCGCGGAGGAGGTCGAGGCCGCAGCGGCGCTCGGCCTCCCCGTGAGCCGCGGAGAGATCTCGACGGTTCTCGAGGACGAGGCTGGCCGCCTCGACTTCCTCATTCTCCGGAACGTCCTCGAGCACATGGGAAAGCCCGATATTCTCGATACGCTCCGGCGGGCGCGCGCGGCGCTTCGACCCGGCGCCGCGCTGTTCCTGCAGGTCCCGAACGCAGAAGGGCCGTTCGGCGCGCGGCTGCGCTATGCGGACTTCACGCACGAGATCGCCTTCACTCCCGCGTCGATCGGGCAGGTGCTCCGTCTGAGCGGCTTCGACCACTTCGAGGTTGGGGCGGTTCGCCCCGGCGCGTCGGGCGTCCGCGGGCTCGCCTTCCGGCTCGTCGAGTTCGCCTACCAGGTGTTGCTTCGCGTCGAGCTCGGGCGTGGGTCGTTCGTCGTCACCCAGGATCTCTACGCGGTGGCCCGCCGATGACGCCCCGCAGGATCCTCCTGATCGGGAACTTTCCGCCGCCGTTCGGAGGCGTACCGACTCACCTGCGCCAGCTCTCCGAGCACCTGCGCACGCACGACTGGGACGTTCACGTGCTCGCGATGAAGACCGAGTTTCGCGGGGTGCAGCGCGTTGCGCCGAGCCTGACGGTCTACGGCGTGAGCAAGCCGCTCCTGCTTTCGGGCTTGCTCGACCCGCGCAATCGGGTGCCTCGCGCCGAGACCGCGCGCCGTTCGTACCCCGACCTGCGGCGGTTCCTCGGAGCTCTCGCGTTGTCGATGCTCGCGAAGAGAATCGTCGTCGAGAATCGCGTGAGGGTGCTCAGCGCGTATCACGTGCTCGGCCCGGGCCTGGTCGGAGCCTACCTCGCCGAGCAGCTCGGAGTGCCCCTGATCACCACCGTGTTCGGGGAGCTCTATGCCGACTACGCGCGCCATTGCGAGCGCATCGACGACGTGCGGTACGTCGCACAACACACTGCGAAGTGGCTCTCGTGTAGCGCTCACTGCGCGCGCAGCGTCGAGCTCCTGAACCTCGGGGTCGACGTCGAGCCCCTGCTGTACGGCGTCGATACCACTGAATACCATCCGGATCGCGACGGAACCGAGGTCCGGCGCCGACTGGGCATCGCACCCGACGGACCGGTCGCGATCTTCGTGGGCCGAATGGTCGAGGAAATGGGGCTCGGCGTGCTGTTGCGGGCGATCCCCCGCGTGCTCCGCCTCGAACCGCGCCTGCATTTCCTGATCGCAGGTGCGCGACAGGTTCTGACGGCAACCGCCGAGGACGTACAGCGAGAGTTCCCGCGCAACGTTTCCGTCGTGTGCGACGTGCCGCAGGCGGACCTCCCGAGCTTCTACGCCGCCGGCGACGTTGCGGTCGCGCCGAGCACCAATGCTCGAGCGTGTCTGGGGCTCGCACTCGCCGAAGCGGGGGCGTGCGGCAAGCCGGTGGTCGGCTGTGACGTCGGTGGGACCCGCGAGGTCGTCGTAGAAGGGGAGACAGGCCTGCTGGTGAAGCCCGACGATCCGACCGCGCTCGGTGACGCCATCCTCGAGTTGACCAGGGACGAAGCCGCAGCCAAGCGCATGGGAACCGCCGGCCGCGCACGCGTGTGCGCGCTCTTCGATCAGGCGCGGACGCATCGGCGCTTCGTCGAGATCCTGGAAGATGTCCTCGGTCACTGAGACGACGCCACGCACCCTGCCGCTGGTCGTAATCCGACCGCCGACGCGCTGGCTTCCGATCGACCTGCGCGAGCTCTGGCAGTACCGCGAACTCGTGCTCGTGCTCGTGAAGCGCGATCTCCAGTCGCGCTACCAGCAATCGCTGCTCGGGCTGGCATGGTTCGGTCTGCAGCCCCTGATGACCGCCTTGATCTTCACGATCATCTTCGGGCAGTTCGCTCGCCTGCCCTCGGACGGCGCGCCGTACCTGCTCTTCTTTCTGTCCGGGCTGCTCGTCTGGAGCGCGTTCGCGACCACGGTTTCCGGCGCAGTCCAGAGCCTGGTCGTCGGCGCGAACCTCGTGCGGAAGGTCTACTTCCCGCGCATGGTGCTCCCGGCGTCCAGCGCGCTCGCCGCGAGCGCGGACCTGTCCGTCGGGTTGGCCGTCCTGGGCGCGTGGATGGCGTGGGAGCAAGTTCCAGTGACTTTGGCGGCGTTGCTGCTTCCTTGCTTCGTCGCGATCGCCCTGGTTCTCGGCTTGGGACTCGGGTTGTGGCTCTCGGCGCTTCACGCGCAGTACCGCGACGTCGCGTACGGCGTGCAGTATGCGTTGCAGACTTGGCTCTACCTGTCGCCGATCGCCTATGCGTCCAGCATCGTCCCCGAACGGTTCCGGGCGCTCTACTCCTTGAACCCGATGGCGCCAGTCGTCGAGGGCTTTCGTTGGGCCGCTCTCGGGACACCGCCGCCCGACCCAGCCAGCGTCTGCGTGGCTGCCCTTGTCGCAGTCGTGGTGTTGGTCAGCGGCGCGTACTTCTTCCGCTCTCGCGAGGCCACCCTGGCCGACGTGGTCTAGGCGTGCCTGAACCCGTCATTCGCGCCGAACTGCTCACGAAGCGCTACTCGCTGGTCCGCGAGCGCTCCCTGCTTCGCGCCTCCCGCCGCCTGCTCCCGGGCGGCCGTGCTCGCGCGACGCCCGCGCACCGCGAGGTGCTGCACGCCCTCGACGAGGTCTCCTTCGAAGTGGCACAAGGCGAGAAAGTCGGCGTGATCGGGCGAAACGGCGCCGGCAAGAGCACGCTGCTCAAGATCCTCGCGCGCATCGTGCGCCCGACCCGCGGCCGCGCGGAAATCCGCGGCAGAGTCGGCGCGTTGCTCGAGGTGGGAACCGGCTTCCACCCCGAGCTGACCGGTCGTCAGAACGTGTTCCTGAACGGCGCGATACTGGGAATGCGACGTCGCGAGATCGCGGGGAAGTTCGACGAGATCGTCGCGTTCTCGGAGCTCGAGCGTTTCGTCGACCTTCCCGTCAAGCACTACTCCTCCGGCATGTACACGCGGCTGGCGTTCTCGATCGCCGCGCATCTGGAGACCGACATCCTCCTCGTGGACGAGGTGCTCGCCGTCGGCGACGTGGCGTTCCAGCGCAAGTGCTTCGGCAAGATGAACGACCTCGTCGAGCACGGTCGCACCGTCTTGTTCGTGAGCCACAACACCTCCGCCGTCACGCGGCTATGCACGCGCGCGATCCTCCTCGAGAACGGCCGCCTGGTCGAAGACGGTCCTTCGTCACTAGTCGTGGCGAAGTACGTCGAACGGTCGGGAGGGAGCGCGCAGCGAAGCTGGCCGCTGGAAAGCGCCCCTGGCACCGACGAACTCCGCCTGCTCTCCGTGGAGGTGCTCGGTCCGGACGGCGAACGCGTCGTGCTTGCCCGTGTGCAACAGTCACTCACCCTGCGGATCGCCTACCGCACGCTCGTGCCGCGGCTTCAGTTCCGCTGCGCTGCGCTCTTCTACACGCAGGGCGTCCTCGCGTTCGCGACGCTCGAACCCCGCGAGAACGAGCGCGTGAGCGAGGGCGAGTATCGTGCGCTCGTCACACTGCCGCCGAACCTGTTGGCCGAGGCAGAGTACTCGGTTTCGATTTCGATCTTCGCCAGCCGCGGAGCCAAGCTCCACTACGTCCAGCAGTCAGACGCGGTCATCTTCCAGGTCGCGGATCCGATGGACGGCGACTCGGCGCGATTCGACTACGCGGGTCGCTTTCTGGGCGTCGTTCGTCCGCTGCTCAGCTGGGAGACGCGGTTTGTCGGATGACGCGCACCTGTGGCGCCGCGCGCGCCGGCGCCTCGATCGCTTTGGGCGGGCGCTTGTCGCGTCCGCGCTGCGCGCAGTGCTGCGCCTGTCGCGCCGCTGGCCCCGCGAGCTCGATGCCGCCCTGCAAGGCGTCGGTCTCGACGCGTATCCGCGCGTACCGGGGAATCACTACGTGCCGGCCTACTTCGGAGTCTCCGCCCACAAACAAGCGGACATCCGCACGCAAGAGCCGTTCGCGACACTCGCGGACCGGGTCATCTCCGCGAGGCGGACGCTCCTCTACTACGACCGGCTGCACACTCTTTGGCAGCTGACCGAGACCCTGGCTCGAACGCGACCGGCGCGCGAGATCCGCGCCGCCGAGGTCGGCGTCTATCGCGGCGGCACGAGCAGGTTCCTCGCCGAAGCGTGTCGCGAGCTAGGCATGCACCTCCGCCTGCATGCGTTCGACACCTTCCGGGGCCACCCGGCGGGCGATGTGCGCGCCGACGTCGACGCGGAGCAGGAGGCGTCCAAGTTCAGTTCGACCGACGCCGCGGATGTCAAGGACTACCTCGGCGCCCATCCCGGGATCGAGATCCACGAGGGCCGCTTCCAGGAGACGTGCGCCGCGGTCGAGGATCTGTGCTTCGACCTCGTCCATCTCGACGTCGACCTCTACGCTCCGACCGCGTTCGCGCTCCGCTTCTTCCGCGCGCGCATGCGCGTGGGCGCTGCGATCGTGGTCGACGATCACGGGTCTACCACCTGCCCGGGCGTGGCGCGCGCCGTCGGCGAGTTCGTAGCCGAGGCGCCGGAGTACCTGGCGATCCCCCAGCTGACCGGCCAGTGCGTGCTCGTTCGGACCCGGCAGGAGCAGAGAGAGCACGCACCGGGTTGACGGCCTCGGGAGCGGGACAAGACCGCGGTGCCGGTGTTGTGCTATCGCTCTCCGCGCGTGGGGCCGCTGGCCCCGTGGTCCAAGGGGGGCCGATGACCCGCGAACTCGTCATCGACGGCGCGCGCATCGCCGACGATACGGACTGCTACGTGATCGCCGAGATCGGCCACAACCACCAGGGCGATCTCGAGCAGTGCAAGCGGCTCTTCCTCGCGGCCAAGCAATGCGGGGCGGATGCGGTCAAGCTGCAGAAGCGGGACAACCGCACGCTCTTCACGCGCGAGATGTTCGAGCGCCCCTACGACAACCGCAACAGCTTCGGCGCGACGTACGGCGCACACCGCGAGGCGCTCGAGTTCGGCGGCGACGAGTACCGCGAGCTTCAGAAGTACGCCGAGGAGCTCGAGATCGCCTTTTTCTCCACCGCATTCGACTTCGCGAGCGCCGACTTCCTGGCGCGCCTCGGCATGCCTGCATTCAAGCTGGCCTCTGGCGATCTGACGAACCTCCCGCTCTTGTGCCACGTCGCGTCGTACGGGCGGCCGCTCGTCGTCAGCACCGGTGGCGGGACCATGGACGACGTGCGGCGCGCCGTCGACGCGATCCTGCCGATCAACGCGCAGTTGGCGTTGCTCCAGTGCACCGCAGGCTATCCGCCCGCGTTCGAAGAGCTGAACCTGCGCGTGATCGACACGTTCCGTCGCGAGTTCCCGAACGTGGTCGCCGGCCTCTCCTCTCACGACAGCGGCATCGCGATGGCGCTGGTCGGCTACGTGCTCGGCGCGCGCGTGATCGAGAAGCACTTCACGCTGAACCGCGCGATGAAGGGCACGGACCACGCGTTCTCGCTGGAGAAGCCCGGGCTCGAGAAGCTCGTCCGTGACCTGCGTCGCGCCCGCTCCGCGCTCGGCGATGGGAAGAAGACGCGCTACGCGAGCGAAGAGCGCCCGCTACACAAGATGTCGAAGAAGCTCGTCGCAGCGCGCGATTTGCCCGCGGGATCCCGAGTCACGCAGTCCGACGTGGCGATCCGCTCGCCCGGAGACGGTCTTCCACCCTACGAGCTGCCGCGCGTGCTGGGGCGGCGTCTGCTCCGTCCTCTTGCCGAGGACGAAGCGTTCGCGCTGGCAGACCTCGCGGTGCCCTGATGCCGCGCGACGCGTTCGATCTCCACGGCCGAAGCGTGGTCGTCACCGGCGGGCTGGGTCGCCTCGGATTGTCGTGGAGCCGCGCGCTCGTCGAGCGCGGCGCATCGGTCGCCATCCTGGACCTCTCCGACGACCTCGAGCCCTTCGAGAAGCGCTTCGGCTACCGCCCGCCTTCGGACGCGTTGCGCGCCTTCGCGGTCGATGTGACCGACGCCGCGTCCGTCGAAGCCGCGACGCGCCACGCCATCGACGCCTTCGGTGTGCCGCATGGACTGGTGCACGCCGCTGCGCTCGACTCACCGCCCGACGCCCCCGCCACCGAGAACGGCCCGTTCGAACACTACCCGGAGGCGTCTTGGGACCGCGTGATGGAGGTGAACGCCAAAGGGGCGTTTCTTTGCTGTCAGCGCATCGGCGGCGCGATGGCGGAGGCGGGTCGCGGGTCGATCGTGCTCGTCGGCTCGATCTACGGCCTGGTTTCGCCGGACCAACGCATCTACGCGTACCGCGGCGACGGGTTCGCGAAGCCCGTCGCCTACTCCGTCTCCAAGTCCGCGCTGCTCAACCTCACGCGCTACCTCGCGACGTACTGGGCGCCGCGCGGGGTGCGCGTGAACACGCTGACCCTCGCGGGGGTCTTCGACGCTCAGGACCCGGCCTTCCTCGCCGGCTACCTGCCCCGGGTACCGCTTGGCCGCATGGCCGATCCCGACGAGTACGACGGTGCGATCGTGTTCCTGCTCTCCGAGGCCAGCCGCTACATGACCGGCTCGAACCTCGTCGTCGACGGTGGCTGGACGGCGTGGTAGGGAAGGGACGTGAGTTCGTCGGGGAGTGAAGGCGGGCTGCCCAAGCTCGTCTGCAACTGGATCGCTGGCGGGGAGCGGGCGGCGCGGCGCGGCGGTGTCTTCGAGAAGCGCCGCCCGACGGATGGCAGTCTGCTTGCCCACGCGGCCCGGTCGGACGCCGACGACGTGCGCGACGCGATCGGAGCGGCGCGCGACGCGCAGCCCGCTTGGGCTGCCTTGCCGCCAGTTCGTCGCGGCGAGCGACTGCTCGACGTCGCGCTCTCCCTGCGCGCCGCCCGCGAGCAGATCGCGGAGGTGGTCGCGCTCGAGACGGGCAAGTCGCGCCGCGACGCGCTTGGCGAAACCGACGGCGCAGTGGCGCTCGGAGTGTTCATGGCAGGGGAAGGGCAGCGTCTGTACGGCCGCACCATCGCCAGTGGCGTGCCCGGTCGGCAGGTCCTGACGCTCCGCCAGCCGCTCGGCGTAGCGGCGCTCATCACCGCGGCGAACACGCCGATCGCCAACGTGGCGTGGAAGGTCTTCCCCGCGCTGGTCTGCGGAAACGCGGCCGTGCTGAAGGCGCCGGAGGACGCGCCGCTCACCGCTGACCTATTCGCGAAGCTCGCACAACAGGCGGGGCTGCCGGCCGGACTGCTGAACGTGCTCCAGGGACTCGGGCACGAAGCAGGCGAGCCCCTCGTCGAGGACTCGCGGATCGACGTGATCAGCTTCACGGGCTCTACGGCCGTCGGGCTGCGCATCGCCGCTGCCGCGGCGCGCCGGCTCGCGCGCGTATCACTCGAGCTCGGCGGAAAGAACCCGTTCGTGGTTTGCGCCGACGCCGACATCGAACGCGCATTGCACTGGGCCGCGCTCTCGGCGTGGAGCAATGCCGGCCAGCGCTGCGCCGCGGCCAGCCGGATCATCGTCGAGGCGCCGGTCTACGAGCGCTTTCGCGACGCGCTGGTCGCCCGCGCCCGCGCGCTACGCGTGGGCCCCGACGACGCCGACGACCTCGGGCCCGTGATCAGCGAACGCGCGCTCGCACGCATGCTCGACGCGCTCGCGCGCGCGCAAACCCGGGGCGCTCGCGTGCTCGTCGGCGGCACGCGACTGGACGACGACCCGCACCGCGACGGCTTCTACCTGGCTCCGACCCTCGTCGAGGGTGCGGATCCCGACGACGATCTCTCGCGCACCGAGCTCTTCGGGCCGATCGCGGCGCTGTACCCGGCGCGCGACTATGCCGATGCGCTCGCGCTCGCCAACCGCTCGCCGTACGGCTTGACCGCGTGCATCCACACGCGCGACTTCGATCGCGCGATCGACTTCGCCACGCGCGTCGAAGCCGGCGTGGCCGTGGTGAACGCCGGGACCTTCGGCAGCGAGCCGCACCTGCCCTTCGGCGGGAGGCGGCTCTCCGGGAACGGCACGCGCGAGCCGGGCACCGAGGCGCTCGACGTGTACTCGGAGCTCAAGAACGTGTACTTGCAGGTCGATTCGGCGAGAGCGCTGGCATGAGCGCGGGCTCGCCCACCGCCGTGGCGTTGATCCCCGCACGCGCGGGCTCGAAGCGCGTGCCCGACAAGAACGTGCGCCCGCTCGCGGGCCATCCGCTGCTCGCGTACAGCGTCGCCGCAGCGCGAGAGAGCAGCATCTTCGGCGCCGTCGTCGTATCCACGGACTCCAAGCGGTACGCGGACATCGCGCGCCACTACGGGGCAGAGGCTCCCTTCTTGCGACCCGACTCGATCGCGGGCGAGCGCTCGCGCGACGTGGAGTGGGTGCGCCACGCGCTCGAGGAGCTCGCGCGCGCCGGCCGACACTTCGACGCGTTCGCGATCCTGCGACCGACCAGCCCGTTCCGGCAGGCGGCGACGCTCCGCCGCGCCTGGCGCGAGTTCCTGGCCGAGGACGGTGTCGACTCGCTCCGCGCCGTCGAGCCGTGCCGCCAGCATCCCGGCAAGATGTGGGTCGTGCGCGGTCGCCGCATGACGCCACTGCTTCCGCTCGGGCCGGCGGAGCAACCCTGGCACTCGAGTCAGTATCCGTCGCTCCCTCTCGTGCACGTGCAGAACGCCAGCCTCGAGATCGCGTGGACGCGAGTGGTTTTCGGTGACTGCTCCATCGCCGGCAACGTCCTCGTGCCATTCCTGACCGAGCACTTCGAGGGATTCGACATCAACGAGGCGAAGGACTGGTGGTACGCCGAGCACCTGCTCGCGTGCGGCGATGCACAGCTGCCCGCGGTGCCCCAGGCGCCATTCGCATGAGCGAGCTGCGCTACGCGCCGATCTCGCTGCTCCGGCGCGTTCGCGCGCTCGAGCCCGGTCCCGCGCGAACCGCGCTCTTCGCCGACCTCTGCCGCCTGAACGTGCTGTACATGGTCGCGTTCGCGGGTTCGGGTCATCTCGGCACGAGCTTCAGCTGTCTCGACGTCGTCTCGCAGCTCTACCTAGACGAGCTGCGCACAGACGGTCCCGAGCGCGATCTCTACTTCTCGTCGAAGGGGCACGACGCACCCGCGCTCTACGCCGTGCTGTGCGCGCTGGAGCGACTGGACCCTTCGCTGCTGCACCGGCTGCGCAAGTTGGGCGGGCTGCCGGGTCATCCGGACGTGTCCGTCCCCGGCGTGGAGACCAACACGGGCTCGCTCGGCATGGGCATCTCCAAGGCGAAGGGCATGGCGCTAGCGCGCCGACTGCGCGGAGAGCGTGGGCGCGTCTTCGTGCTGACGGGGGACGGCGAGCTGCAGGAGGGCCAGCTCTGGGAGTCGCTCGGGTCAGCGGTGCGTCTGGGACTTTCCGAGATCACGCTGATCGTCGACCACAACCGACTGCAGTCCGACACCTTCGTGAGCGACGTGAGCGATCTCGGCGACCTCGAGGCGAAGTTCCGGAGCTTCGGCTGGAGCGCGCTCCGCTGCGACGGCCACGACCCCGCGGCGATCGCCGCGGCGCTCGGAATCGCGCGCGCGCTGCAGCCTGCGCCCACCGCGATCATCGCCGACACCATCAAGGGGCGCGGCGTATCGTTCATGGAGGTGCATCGGCGCGGCGAGCTCTACGGCTACCACAGCGGGGCGCCGTCGCCGGCGGACTACGACAAGGCGGCGCAGGAGATCGAGGAGCGCGTCGCGGCCGCGCTCGAGCGCCTCGGAGCCGGGCCGCTCGAGCTCTTGCGCGTCGCGCGCCCGGCACCGGCCGCGCCTCCGCCGGGTCGCGTGGAGCGGCTCATCCCCGCCTATGCGAGCGCGCTCATCGAGGAGGGTGAGCGCAACCCGGGGCTCGTGGTGCTCGACGCGGACCTCGTGAAGGACACCGGTCTCGTGGCCTTCCGCGAGCGCTTTCCCGAGCGCTTCTTCGAGTGCGGCATTGCGGAGCAGGACATGGTCTCGATGGCCGGAGGCATGGCGCGCCAGGGGCTGCTGCCCGTCGTGCACTCGTTCGCCTGCTTCCTGTCGATGCGGCCCAACGAGCAGATCTGGAACAATGCGACCGAGCGCACGCGCATCGTCTACGTGGGATCGCTCGCCGGGTTGGTTCCGGGCGGACCGGGACACTCGCATCAGGCCGTTCGCGACATCGCGGCTCTCTCCGCGGTCCCCGGCCTCGCCGCGCTGGAGCCCTGCTGCGAGCGGGAAGTCGGACTCGCGCTGGCATGGTGCGCGAACGTCTGGGAAGGTCCGAGCTACCTGCGCCTCGTCTCGATTCCGTGCGCGCTGCCGTTCGAGCTTCCGTCGGACTATGCGCTCGAGCGTGGGCGCGGCGTTTCGCTCACCCACGGCAGGGACGCGATCCTCTTCGGACACGGTCCCGTGGTGCTCGCAGAGGCGGTGCACGCGGCGGCGCGACTCGCCCAGCGCGGCATCCGACTGGAGGTGGTCAACCTCCCGTGGCTGAACCACGTAGACGACGCCTGGCTTGCGCGCTCGATCGCCGGCCGACCTCTCGCAATCTCGCTGGAGAACCACTTCGTGCGAGGCGGGCAAGGCGACGCCCTCGCGGACGCGATCGCGCGCGGCCCCGAACGCACTCGGCTGCTCCGGCTCGGCGTGCGCGACATCCCCGTCTGCGGCACGAACGACGAGGTGCTGCACGCGCATGCGCTGGACGCCGCCTCTCTCGCGCTCTCGATCGAGGCCGCGCTCCGACCGTGAGAATCGCGTTCGACGCGCGCGTGCTCTCGGGGCCCTGGTCGGGCGTCGCCGCGTATACCGCGGCGCTGCTCGACGGCCTCTCCGTCGCTTCGGGCCAGCACCACTACCTGCTGCTGTTCGGCGACGCACGCTCCGCTGAGCGCTTCGGCGCGCCCCTTCGCGAAGTCAGCGAGTCGGCCGTGCTGCCGCGCGGGATCTACGACCCGCGAGCTCTTCTACCGCTGCGCGGCCTGCTGCGCGCGCACAAGAGCGACGTCTACTTCACTCCGCAGCTGATCTGGCCGTACGGGCTCTTGCCTTGCGCCGCAGCATGCACGGTCCACGACGTGATTCCGCTCTCGCACACTGACCTGCTCACGCGCTCCTGGAAGGCGCGCCTGCGGCCGGCGTTCCGCGTATGCCTGCGTCTCGCGCTCGCGCGCTCGGCGCGCGTGTTCGTGGACTCGCACGCGACACTCGCTGCGCTGGCAAGCGAGTTCGGTGCTGGCTCGGTCGCGCGCTGCGCGCTGCTCCCACCCGGCGTGCAAGAGACAAGGTCGCGGCCGTCGAGCTCGGCGGACCTGAAGGCTCGCTTCGGGATCCTCTCGCCGTTTCTGCTCTACGTCGGCCGTCAGGATCCGTACAAGAACCTGTCGCGACTGCTCGATGCTTTTGCGCTCCTGCGCAAGGACGCTTACGGCGGGCAGCTCGTGCTCGCGGGCCCGCTGGACCGCCGCTACCCAGAGCCCGTGCTGCGCGCGCAGGCGCCCGACCTCGCCGGCTCCGTCGTGTTCACCGGATTCGTCGACGACTCGGCGCTCGGCGCGCTCTACGACCTTTGCGAGCTGGTGGTGCAGCCGTCTCTCGTGGAGGGCTTCGGGCTCACAGCGCTCGAGGCGCTCGCGCACGGGCGGCCCGTCGCGCTGGCGCGCATACCGTCGCTGGAGGAGGTCGCCGGCGACGCGGCGATCTACTTCGATCCACGCGACGTCCAGTCGATCCGCGACGCGCTGGCGCACGCCCTGGGACCGGACGGCGCCGAGCGCAACGCGCGCCTCGACGCCGGTCGCGCGCGCCTGCGCGAACATTCCCCCGAGCGCATGGCGCTCGCCTGGCTCTCCCTGCTCGACACCACCACCCAAGCCCAGCGTCCATGCGCGAAACCAGCCGCTACCGCTTGAAGCGCTCCCCGCTGCTGCGACCGTTTCGCCTGGCGCACCTAGCCTGGAAGGCGCGGCGCACCGGGCACGCGGACTGGTCCGCCCTGCTCGGTCGCGAGAAAGTGGCTTGGGACGCGGCGCGCCACGCCGCGCGTGGTCCACGCGTGCTGATCCCGACCAACGTCGGCCTGCAGTTCGCGGCGACGCAGCTCGAGTCGGCGCTCGCGGTGGCGCTCACGCTGCGCGGCGCACGCGTCGAGTTCCTGCTGTGCGACGGGATTCTCCCGGCCTGCATGGCCGCGGAGGAGAACTGGTATGCGTCGCGCGAGCGCTTCGTGGAGCGCGGCTCGCGCGACGACCTGTGCCGACACTGTTTTGGCCCGGCGGCGCACGCGCTCGCCCCGCTCGGCCTGCCCGTGATCCGCTTCGGCGAGCTACTCGGCCCCGCAGATCACGATCGCGCCCGCCGCCTGGTGGACGCGCTGTCGCGCGAAGAGCTCGAGACGTTCGAGCACGAAGGTGTCCACGTCGGTGAGCACGCGCGCGCCGGGACGCTGCGCTTCTTCGCGCGCGGGACGCTGGATGAAGAGCCCTCAGGCGAAGCCGTCCTGCGCACCTATTTGCGCGCGGCGCTGCAGAGCGCATGGGCCGCCGAACGACTGCTCGGGCGCGAGCGCTACGACTGCGCCCTGTTCCACCACGGCATCTACGTTCCGCAAGGCCCATTCGGCGAAGTCGCGCGCCAGCGCGGAGTGCGCGTGGTGAACTGGAATCCGGCGTACCGGCGCCACTCCTTCATCTTCAGCCACGGCGACAGCTACCACCGCACGCTCCTCGACGAGCCGGTCTCCGCCTGGGAAAGCGTGCGCTGGAATCCGGAGCTGGCGCGCCGCACCAGCGAGTACCTCGCCAGCCGCTGGACCGGCTCCGCCGACTGGATCTGGTTCCACGAGCGCCCCGATCTACAGCCCGACGCGGCGCTCAGCGCGCTCGGCCTCGATTCGAACCGTCCGGTCGTCGGGCTCTTGACCAACGTGTTCTGGGACGCCCAGCTGCACTACCCCGCACGCGCCTTCCCCGACATGCGCAGCTGGCTGATCGAGACGATTCGCTACTTCGCGACGCGGCCCGAGCTCCAACTCTTGATCCGGATCCATCCGGCCGAGCTGCGCGGGACCATCCCCTCGCGACAGCCCATGCTCGCCGAGATCTCCCGCGAGTTCCCCACGCTGCCGAGAAACGTCTTCGCGATTGGGCCGGAGAGCGCGATCAGCACGTATGCTGCGATGCAACGCTGCGACAGCGCGATCATCTACGGAACCAAGATGGGCGTGGAGCTGGTGTCGGCCGGGATCCCGGTGATCGTCGCGGGTGAGGCGTGGATCCGCGGCAAGGGGCTGACCTTCGACGCGCGCACGCAAGGCGAGTACGTAGCACTGCTCGACCGGCTCCCGATCGGGCGCAGGCTCGATCCCGAGCAGGTAGAGCGCGCCAATCGCTACGCCTACCACTTCTTTTTCCGTCGCATGATCCCGCTCGAGCTTGCGGCTCCGAGCCCCGGGTGGCCGCCCTACCGGGTGTCAGTGCCGGGACTCGACGCGCTGAAGGCGGGCACCAGCGCAGGACTCGACGTGATCTGCGACGGAATCCTGGGCGGCGCGCCCTTCATCTACCAGGCGGAGACGCCAGCGACGAAGCCAAGTCCCGGCGGATCGACTCCGCGATGAGTCGGTTGCCCTCGGCGCCGTAGTGCCCCTCCGGGTACCAGACGTCGATTCCCCCCGCTCGCGCGGCGCGAAACGCGTCGATCGGATAGATCACCTCTAGACCCGCTTCACTCGCGCTCGCGGCGACACGCTTGGCCAACACCTCCTCCGCGTAGTCGTCACGGGGCTCGAGCGCAAAGCCTGCGGGCAGCGTGCCCTCCGTGACTTCCATGCGCACGAAGTCGTCCATGTCGCGAAGCGGCAGCACCATCAGTCTCAAGCGCGCCCGATCGCGCTCGGCCAGGACTCGCAGCTCGTCGAGAAGGAACCCGAAGCGCGACCAGATCTCGTCGAAGCGACCCGACGCGTTCTGCCGGGCGGAGTAGAGGGCGAGTCGCCGTGCGTCCTCCCCCTCGTGCGCGCGCTCGGGGTC
>CAYVQJ010000094.1:0-7087 GCA_964454165.1 uncultured Myxococcales bacterium
GTGTTCACCTCGATCGCGGACCTGCGGAGAAAGCTCATGAAGTACATCCGCCACTACAACAAGACGCCGAAGACCGTGAAGTGGCGCTACTTCGATCCCACCCGCCGCATCACTCCCCGTTCAATCGTTACAGGCCACTAGTCGGCGCGCGGGAGCGGCATCGGCTCGAGGCCGAGGCGCGCGAAGAGGGCGCGGTCACGTTCGCGCTCGGGGTTCTTCGTCGTGAGCAGCTTCGGGCCGACGAAGATCGAGTTCGCGCCGGCCATGAAGCAGAGCGCCTGGGTCTCGTCGCTCATCGTCTCGCGACCCGCGGAGAGGCGCACCACCGAGGCGGGCATCAGGATGCGCGCGACGGCGATCGTGCGCACGAACTCGAGCGCGTCGAGCTCGGGGGCGTGGCCGAGCGGTGTGCCCTCGACCTTGACCAGCAGGTTGATCGGCACGCTCTCCGGGTGAACCGGCAGGCGAGCGAGCGTGGCGAGCAGATCGACGCGGTCGTCGCGGCGCTCGCCCATCCCCACGATCCCGCCGCAGCACACCGCGATCCCGGCGTCGCGCACGTGCGCCAGCGTGTCGAGGCGATCCTGGTAGGTGCGCGTGGTGATGATCTCGCGGTAGAAGCTCTCGGAGGTGTCGAGGTTGTGGTTGTAGAAGTCGAGGCCCGACTGCCGCAGGCGCGCGGCCTGCGGCGCCGTCAGCATGCCCAGGGTTGCGCAGGTCTCGATGCCGAGCGCCTTCACGCCTTCGACCATCTTGCACACTTGCTCGACGTCCTCGTCCTTCGGGCTTCGCCACGCGGCGCCCATGCAGTAGCGCGTGGCGCCGGCCTGCTGCGCGCGGCGCGCCTCTGCCACGACCGCCTCCGCAGACATGAGCTTCTCCGCGCGAACCCCCGTCTTGTAGTGCGCGCTCTGCGGACAGTACGCGCAGTCCTCCGGGCAGCCCCCGGTCTTGATGCTGAGCAGCGTCGAGATCTGGACCTGGCGCGGATCGAAGTGCGCGCGATGGGCGCTCTGCGCCCGGAACACGAGCTCCGCGAAGGGCAGCTCGAACAGCGCGCGCACTTCCTCGAGCGTCCAGTCGTGGCGAACGTCAGAGGGCCGGGTCGTCATCATGGCTGCCGCATCCTAGCGCGGCTGCCACCCGGTGGACGACCCGTTGGCCGCTACGGGCAGACGAGGTCGTTGCCACACATGTTGCTGTCCACCTGCACAAAGCTGCCGGCGGTGCTGTCGAGCGTACCGGTCAGCGTGTTCCGTCCGAGCGCGCAGACCGCCCCCGCATCGACCTTGAGATCAGCGACGGAGTTGAACCCGAGGAAGTTGTCGACCACCAGCGTGGCATGGCCGCAGATGACTCCGCCGCCCACGTTTCCGTTCACGCGGTTCCCCGAGATGACGGATTGGCCGCGCTCGCGGACACCGACTCCCGCGTTGGTGTCGACCACGTTCTCGCTGATCGATCCGGTGGCGTAGATCCCGTCTCCACCGTTGTTGCGCACGATGTTCGCGTGGATCCGCGCCGGCGGGTTGAACACCAGGATCCCGATGCTGCCATTGCCGTCCACCTTGACGCGCTCCACGGAGCAGCCGATGTCGCACGCGATCCCGTATCTCCCCATCCCGCGGATCACGCCGTCGTGGACCGAGACCCGCTCGCGGATCGCGAGGGTCTGGACGATCCCGCTTCCGTTCCCGGTATTGGAGCAAGAGCCAAAAGTGCCGCACGTCGTCGTGCCGGTGATCGCGAAACCGGCGAGGTCGATCGAGACCTCGTTCGCCGCGATCTCGATCGCCGTGGTGTTCGGCGGATCCGGCGCGACGCTCACGTCGAGGGAGCTCGTCAGCCGGTAGCTCCCGGACTGCGCAATTGTGACCGGGAAGCCGGCAGAATCCCCCGCGAAACAGCCGGCGAGCGCACAGGCCTGGTTGATCTCCCGAACCCCGTCCGACGCGCGCGAGGCGGACGGCAGGAACAGCAGCGAGAACACAACAGCTACGATGCATGAGCGACGCACTTCAGCTCCTTCAACGACAGATCAGCCGGATCCTACCTCAGAAATGCAGCGCGCAGGTGAGTCAGCGCGACTTCGACCACTCGCGGACGACCCGGTCCACCGCGCCCGCCAGGAAGTCGAGGTCGCGGGGCGGGGTCACCAGCGGGGGCGCCAGGTAGACCACGTCGCCGAAGGGCCGCACAAACGCGCCGAGCTCGATGAAGCGCTCCCGGAGGGCGCGCAAATCGGGAACGGAATCGAGCTGCACGACACCGAGCGCGCCGAGCACGCGCACATCGACCACGCCGGGCAAGCCGCGACATCCCTCGAGGCCCTCGCGCAGGCGCTGCTCGATCGCGGCGACCTGGGCGATGCGCGGCTCGCGCTCGAACAGGTCGAGCGACGCACAGGCTGCGGCGCAGGCCAATGCATGGCCGCAGTAGGTCGGCCCGTGCATTAGCGCGTGACTGGGATCGTCGCTGCTGAACGCGTCGAAGACCTCGTCCGTGGCCAGCGTCGCCGCGAGCGGCAGCGTGCCCCCGGTGAGCGCCTTGCCGACGGCGATCAGATCCGGCTGCACGCCGGCGCGCTCGCAGGCGAAGAGCGCGCGACCGGTCCGGGCGAAGCCGGTCGCGATCTCGTCGAGAAAGAGCAGCGCGCCGTGCTCGCGCGTGAGTCGGGCGACCTGTTGCAGGACTTCCGGCTCGTGGAACTTCATGCCACCTGCACACTGTGCGAGCGGCTCGATCACGACCGCCGCCAGCTCGCGCGCGTGCGTGCGCAGCAGCGACGCCAGCGCCGTTGCCTGCGCCGCAGTCCGCGGCAGCTCGGCGAGGATCTGCTCCGGGAACGCGCCGCCGAACAGCGCGTGCATCCCCTCCTCCGGGTCGCAGATCGACATCGCCGCAAAGGTGTCGCCGTGGTAGCCGTGGCGGAAGTACAGGAACCGCCGGCGCTCGGGCTGGCCGCGCTGCCGCCAGTACTGGAGCGCGATCTTGAGCCCGACCTCGACCGCGACTGAGCCGGATTCGGAGAAGAATGCGTGGCCGAGCGAGCCGGGGAGCAGGCGCGCGAGGCGAGCGGCGAGCTCGAGCGTCGGCTCCGCTACCAGGCCGCCGAGCATCACGTGCGGCACCTCCTGCAGTTGACGCTCGATCCTCGCGCGCAGAGCAGGATGCCCGTGCCCGTGACAGGCGGTCCACCAGTTCGAGACGCCGTCCACGAGCACGCGGCCGTCGCGCAGGAAGAAGCGGACGCCTTCGGCGCGCTCGACGACCAGCGGCGCGGGGATGGTCTTCATCTGCGCGTACGGCAGCCATGGGTAGCCGGCGCCGGTCCGGAACGTGTCGTCGCGGAGCGGGGTCATCCTCGCATAACATACGCGTCCCATGGACTCGCTCGAGCGCTACGCGCGCCAGAAGCTCGCAGACCTGGAGCGGGCGGGGTTGCGCCGCGAGCTGGTCACGACCGATCGCTTCGCGGCCGCGCGCGCGCGCCGCGGCGAGCACGAGCTCGTCGAGTTCTGCACCAACGACTACCTCTGCCTGTCGCAGCACCCGGCGGTGATCGCGGCCGCGCTCGAGGCGACGCGCCGCTACGGCGCGGGCTCGGGAGCCTCGCGGCTGGTCACCGGCAATCATCCGCTCTACGCGGACCTCGAGCGGCGGCTCGCGCGCTTCAAGGGCACCGAGCGCGCGCTGGTGTTCAGCAGCGGGTACCTGGCGAACCTCGGCATCATCCCGGCGCTGGTCGGGCCGGGCGACCTGATCGTCGCCGACGAGCTGTGCCATGCCTGTCTGTTTGGCGGGGCACGCCTGTCCGGCGCGCGCGTGGAGGTGTTCGCGCACAACGCGCTCGCCGAGTGCCAGGCGCTGCTCGCGGCGCAGCGCGCGCGACACGCGAACTGCCTGGTGCTCACCGACGGCGTGTTCAGCATGGACGGCGACCGCGCGCCCGTCGCGGAGCTCCTGGCGCTCGCGGACGAGCACACGGCGTGGCTGCTGGTGGACGACGCGCACGGTCTCGGCGTGATCGAGAACGGCCACGGGAGCTGCGTGTCCGGCGGTCGGCCGCTCGCGGTGCCGCTGCAGATGGGCACGCTCTCGAAGGCGCTCGGCAGTCTGGGCGGCTACCTGTGCGCTTCCGCCGCGGTGATCGACCTGCTGGTGAGCCGGGCACGCACCTTCGTGTATACGACCGGACTGCCGCCGTCGGCGGTCGCCGCCGCGCTCGCGGCGCTCGACCTCGTGGAGTGCGACGCGGACCTCGTGCAGCGGCCGCAGCGCAACGCCGCGCTCTTCTGCAAGCTGCTCGAGCTGCCGGAGCCAACGAGCTGCATCGTCCCGCTCGTGCTCGGCGACGCGGCGCAGGCGCTCGAGGCGAGCCGCGATCTCGAGCGGCAGGGCTTCCTGGTGACTGCGATCCGCCCGCCGACCGTGCCTCAGGGAACGGCGCGACTCCGCTTCACCTTCACGGCCGCGCACGACGAGCCCAGCGTGCGCCGCCTGGCGGAGGCGGTGCGTCCCTGGCGCGCGCGGTCCCTTGCATGAGGAGCCTCTTCGTCACGTCCACCGGCACCGGGATCGGCAAGACGCTCGTCACCGCCGCGCTCGTGCGCGAGCTCGTGGCGCGCGGCGAGCGCGTCGGCGCGATCAAGCCGGTGATCAGCGGCTACCCCGGCGAGCCCGGCGAGCCGAACGACACCGACGTGCTACTCGTCGCGCAGGAGCGGCCGCTCTGCGACGCCGAACGCGACGCGATCTCGCCGTGGCGCTTTCGCGCCGCGCTCTCGCCCGACATGGCCGCGGCACGCGAGGGGCGCGCGATCGACTTCGCGAAGCTGGTCGAGTTCACCCTCGAGCGCCGCAGGCAGGCGCCGGGCTGGCTGCTGGTCGAAGGCGTCGGAGGCGTGTGCGTCCCGCTCGACGAGCGCCACACGGTGCTCGACTGGATCGCGGCGACGGGCTTCCCTGCCCTGCTCGTCGCCGGAACCTATCTCGGCACGCTGAGCCACACGCTCAGCGCCGCCGCGGTTCTGCGCGCGCGCAACGTCGAGCTCGCGGGGCTCGTGCTCTGCGAATCACCCGAGAGCCCGGTGCCGATCCGCGAAACGCGCGCGGCGCTGCTGCGCTTCCTGGGCCCCGTCCCCTGCGCCGCGATCCCACGCCTGGGGGCCAAGCCCGAGCCATGGCGCGACGCGCCGCCCCTGCTCTCCGACCTGCGCCTCTAGACGAAGCGCCCGGCGCCGCGCAGCACGGCCTCGGTCTCGCGGATCAGCTCGCGCATCACCTCGGCGGCCGGCTTCACCTCTTTGATCAGGCCGATGATCTGGCCCGCGAAGCCGGGGATGATGTCCTTGCGGCGCGCGAGCATGCCGGCCGCGAGCACCGGCCCCGACACGATCGACTGGAACGGCATCGGCAACGCCTCGAGCCCCGACTCGGCGAAGGCGTCGGTCCACTTGCTGCGGATCAGCCGCGCGGGCTTCCCCGTGACGCACTTCGACACAACGGTGTTCTCCTCGCTCGACTCGACGATCGCCTGCTTCTGGAAGTCCGCGATGCCGGCCTCGGTCGTCGCCAGGAAGCGCGTGCCGATCCAGACGCCCTGCGCGCCGAGCATGAACGACGCCGCGATCGCGCGCCCGTCGCCGATGCCGCCGGCCGCGAGCACCGGAATGCCGCGCTCGCCGGCCGCGTCCACCACCTGCGGGATCAGCGCCATGGTGCCGATCGGCGAGTTGTGCCCGCCCGCGTCGTGTCCCTGCGCGACGATCGCGTCCACGCCGGAGTCCACGACCTTGCGCGCGTGGCGCACCGCGCCGACGACGGCCATCACCTTCGTCCCGGCCGCGTGGAGCTTGTCGATGTACGGCCCGGGATCGCCGAGCCCGGCCGCGTACACCGGCACTTCTTCTTCGATCACGACCTGCATCTGCGCCTCGAAGAAGTCCTTCGAGAACAGCGGGCGCGAGCCCCGTGGTGCCAGTCCGTCCGACGGAGCGCTCGGCGGCGCCGGCGCCTCGAGCCCCTCCTTCGCCAGGAACTCGCGCGCGAACTTCACGTAGTCGGCCAGGTGGTCCATGGGCGACGGTCCACCGGACTTGCCGGGCTCGCTGGTGCGCCGCACCGACGCCGGCAGCAGCGTATCCACGCCGAACGGCCGGCTGGTGAGCTTGCGTGTGCGCGCGATCCACTCCTTGAGCTGGGAAGGACTGCACGCGGCCGCGCCCAGGATCCCGAGCCCGCCCGCGTTCGAGACCGCCGCCGCCAGCTCGGGCGTGGACGCGCCTCCCATTCCGGCGAGCACGATCGGCACCTCGATCCCGAGCAGGTCACACAGCGGCGAATGCAGCCCCATCAGAGTCCTCCCGTGGGCCGGAGTTTATACTGCCGGCCGTGAGCTGGAAGCCGGAGGTCGAGGAGCTGCGCCGGCGCGCGGAGCTCGCGCGCGAGATGGGCGGAGCCGAGCGCGTCGCGCGCCAGCACGACGCCGGGCGCTTGACCGTGCGCGAGCGCGTCGAGCGGGTGCTCGACCCGGGATCCTTCCACGAGACCGGCGCGCTCGCCGGCGTGCCGACCTACGAGGGCGATCGGCTGGTCGCCGTGCGCCCGTCGAACTTCGTGATGGGCACCGGGCGCGTGGACGGCCGGCGCGTGGTGGTCGGCGCCGACGACTTCACCGTGCGCGGCGGTGCTGCGGACGGCGCGGTCGGCTTCAAGATGAGCTACGCCGAGAAGATGGCGCTCGAGCTGCGCCTGCCGATCGTGCGCCTGATCGACGGGACCGGCGGCGGCGGCAGCGTGAAGTCGCTGGATCAGATGCGCCGCACCTACGTGCCCGCGAACCCGGCAATGGAGATCGCGGTCGAGCTGCTCTCGACCGTGCCCGTGGTGAGCGCGCCGCTCGGCCCGGTCGCCGGCCTCGGCGCGGCGCGCGTGGCGTTCTCGCACTTCGCGGTGATGCCGCGCGGGACGGCTCAGGTATTCGTCGCGGGGCCACCGATCGTGCGGCGCGCCTTCGGGCGCGAGGTCGAGAAGGAGGAGCTCGGCGGCTCGCACATCCACGCGCGCAACGGCACCGTGGACAACG
>CAYVQJ010000095.1:0-22041 GCA_964454165.1 uncultured Myxococcales bacterium
GCCGAGCGCCTCGAGCGCGGTCAGGACCTCGGGTCCGGGGAGCGCGACCTCTCGATCCTGTTCGTCGACCTCCGCGGCTACAGCAGCTACGCGGAAGAGCGGCGCCCCGACGACGTGTTCGGGACGATCAACCGCTACACCGAAGCGGTGTCGCAGATCGTGCGGAAGCACGGCGGCAGCGTGGTCGAGTTCAACGGGGACGGGATGATGGCGGTCTTCGGCGCACCGGACCGGATCGCGAACAAGGAGCGCGCCGCGCTCGACGCCGCGCGAGAGATCGCTGCCCGAGTCCGCGACCTGGCGCTCGAGCTCGAGGTGGGCGTCGGCATCGCGACCGGCTCGGCGTTCGTCGGGGAGATCCGGGGAGCGGACCGCACGATCTGGTCGGCGATCGGGAATACCACCAACCTCGCCGCGCGCTTGCAGTCGCTGACGAGGGAGCTCGACGCGGAGATCGCGATCGACACGGCGACGCGCCTGGCGGTCGGCGAGGCGGCGTCCGACTTCGAGCTCCACGAGCGCGTGTCGATCCGGGGACGCAGCCAGCCCGTGGACGTGCACGCCTTGCATCGCAGGGCCACGTCGTCACGACCCGCCTGACCCGAGAGGGCTATCCCGGTCCGTCCGCGAGCCGGCGCTCCAGCAGCGTGTGGAAGTGGCGGATCTTGGTCTCCTGGTAGCGCGCGAAGGTCACGTGCGTGTGGCGCGCGGCGTGGAGTCCCCGCTGCACCCTGGGCAGGTTGAAGGTGTCCTGGTTGAACACGCGCGCCAGGAAGCCGAGCTCCGGCGCCAGGGTCCAGTCGTCCTCTTCGCCGAGCCAGTGCACCTTCGCGGGCTTCGGGCGCCGGCCCGAGAACGGCGCCAGGTACAGCACCTCCATGATGCTGCGGTCCGGGTCGTTCCCGTAAGGCCGGAAGCGATACACGATGCGGTTGTACGCGCCCCAGGGATGGAAGTTGGGAAACACCGAGTAGTAGAACGAGTCGGCGAGCTCGGCGTCGGTGAGGTCGTTCACGCTGGCGACCGAGCCCTGGAGCTGCATGCGCGCCGTCATGGCGAGCGTCTGGCGCGCGGTCATGCCCTCGGGCACGCGCAACAGCGGCTCCGCGTCGAGACTGCGCGTCAGCATCGAGTCCAGCATGTCCTGCTCGCTCGGCTGCCACTCGACGTGTGGACTCGGCGTCATGTTGGCGGTGATCGCGCGCGAGAAGTTCCCGAAGACGTCGTACTGCGAGTTGGCGTCGCCGATCCCGGCAAGCAGCTGCGGGTGCGTCGCGACCACGTGGTAGGCCTCCATGAAGGCCTCCTGCGCCACTTTCCAGTTGCAGCGCATGATCTTGGCCACGTGGGCCTCCTTGTAGCGCTCCTCCAGCGGCCAGCGTTCGAAGTGACGCGGCAGCTCTCCGAGGTAGCTCGACAAGGGCTCGCAGCCGGGATCCATGTTGACGAACACGAAGCCGCCCCAGCTGCCCACCTTCGCCTCGGGAAGCCGGTAGGCGTCGCTCCGCACGTGCGGGAAGTCCCAGCCGGCCGGGATGCGCTTCAGGGTTCCGTCGAGACGCCACGTCCAGCCGTGAAAGGGGCAGCGCAGCTCGTCCGCGCGCCCGTCGCAGTCACGCAACGCGCGCCCGCGATGCAGGCATGCGTTGTGGAAGGCGCGGATCTCTCCGGGCGCCGAGCGCATCACCACGAGCGAGTCGTCGGCGATCTGATACAGCACGTGGTCGCCGACCTCCGGGATCTCCTCTTCGCGGCAGGCCATCTGCCAGACTCGTCGCCAGAGCTTCTCGACCTCGAGAGCGTGGAAGGCGCGCGAGGTATAGCGCTCGATCGGCACCTTCAGAACCGGCAGCTCGGCGCTCGCCTGCCAGCGCAGCACGTCGGGAACTCGCCGCGTGTCGGTGTCGAGCAGCTCCTGGTACGAGAGACCCGGCGAGCGGACACCACCCGTCTCCGACACAGCAGAAGTCATGACTCTCCTCCCGCGCTCAGTACGCGACGCGCTTGGTGAAGCCGCCGTCGACGACGAGGTTCGCGCCCGTCACATAGCTCGCCGCCGGGCTGGCCAGGAACACCACCGCGCGAGCCACTTCCTCCGGCGTTCCCATGCGTCCGATCGCGCACTGCGCCAGCGCGCGCTCGTAGATCGCGGGCATCGCCTGCTTGATCATCTCCCAGTTGCCGCCCTCGAAGTAGATCGGACCCGGCGAGACGACGTTGACGCGAATGCCCTTCGGCGCGAGCGCCTGGGACAGGTCGCTCGCGTGGGCGATCAGCGCCGCCTTCATCGCGTTGTAGGGCTGCGGCACGCCGAGGTACTCGAGGGCAGCCGTGCTGCTGATGCACACCACGCTCGCGGCGTCGGACTGCGCGAGCGCGGGAAGGGCCGCTTCGACGGCGCGCGCGGTGTGCATCACGTCGACGTCGAAATTCGCCTGCCAGGCCTTCTCGCCCATCCCGCCGCCGCCGCTGGCGTTGCACACCACCACGTCGAGCCCGCCGAGGGCGGCGGCGGCCTCGGCGACGAAGCCCTTCAGCGCGTCGCCATCGCCGACGTCGAGCGCGCGGGTGAAGACGCGCACGCCGCGCGCCTCGAGCTCCTTCTTCGCCGACTCGAGTCCGCCGGCCCCGCGTGCGCACAGCGCCAGGTCCGCGCCCTCGTCGGCGAGCGCACGGGCGATGGCGAGACCGATGCCCCGCGATGCTGCGGTGACGAGCGCCTTTCGGCCGCGGAGTCCTAGGTCCATGGTCGATCTCCTCCGATCTGGATTGCCCCCCGTCGCGGGAGCGGGGCGCGCTTGCAGCGTCCCCGCTCGCGGGGGCAGGGTGGAAGGGGAAGGGCGTGACGGCGCGCCCAGGCGCGCGCTCTGGAGCCCGCCGCGCGGCTCGAGTCCCGGGCCGGCGATCCAGCCCAGGAGCTGCGGGTCCGCGTCGCGCAGCTCGCCTGAGTGCCAGCGGCCATCGGCGTCGAACACCCCACTGCGACCGCCTTCTTCGCTGACGCGCACGAGCCCGCTCTCCAGCGTCTCGTAAGTCGCGCCACTCAAGGGATGCAAGAGCTTCATCACGCCCCGGAAAGCTCCACGAGCCGGCAGCTTACCGCCGTTCGCGGTCGGCTGAACAGGGTCGACCGGCCTACGCTCGCCGAGTGCATCCCTAGAGGCGGAAGTCGGAGCCGCGCCAGGGTCTGCGCTGCGCGGGAGCGTCGCCGAGGAGCGCTCGGAGCTGATCGATCCAGTCGAGGATCGCATCCAGGTCGAGAGGGTGCGCGCGACTCCACGCCGCCGTGGTCCGCGCCGAGGCGGCGAACTCGCCGCGCAGCGCTGCGGAGAGAGCCTCCGCGCGCAGCGTCGCCAGCTCGGCCGGGTCGACGGCGCTCATCGCCCGCGGCCCGCCACCAGCAGCGCGTCGAGCTCCTTCTCGCGGTCGAAGAGGCGGAAGTAGTCGCGCACGCGCTCCAGGTCGACCTCGGCGCTCTCGAGCAGTCGCTCGATGTCAGCGAGGTCGCGGTAGCGCCGTGCGGGATCGTTGGACGAGGACTGCACCTTCAGACCGATCAGGTCGGAAGCGTCGACCACGCGCACGGACTCGCCCAGGACCCCGCGCGGGGTGGCGCGAGCGAGCATGGCGCGTGCGTGCACGCGGCGCGCGAAGAGGAAGTCGACGCGCCCGAGCGCCGGATCCGTCGAAGCGTAATTCGCCACGTGCTCCGTGCGTTGCAGGCAGTCGTAGCCGCGTGAGCGCAGGATGCGGTCTACGTCGTCCGAGCGCTCTCCGTCGGCGAGGAGGTCCAGGTCGACCGTCGCGCGCGCCGCTCCGTGCGCCGCGAGCGCGAGCCCGCCGATCACGGCGTGGTCGATGGAGGCCTCGCGCAGCGCGGAGTGGAGGGCGAGAAGTACCGAGCGTAGATCCATGCGGGTCACGCGCTCCGGTCCTCACGGGACTCGTGAGGGATGGGCGGGACCAGCATGCCGGAGCACCCGGTACGCGTCGAGGGCTCGCGGCCCGGCCCGGCTCGCCGAGGTCGATCGTCCCGAACGCGCTAGCGGCGTTCGCGAGCCGATCCAGCTTCGCCGCCATTTCATGAGTTGCTTCCTTCATCCCCCGGACATGGCGCCGAGGATCACGAACGGCTCGGTCCCGCCGGCGACGGCGTCGGGCAACAGCGTGTCGGGTGACTCGTGGGAGACGTCGCGCTCGCAGGCGAAGAAGCGCACGTAGGCGCGGCGCTCGAGCGTGACCTGATCGCGGATCGTGCCTCGCAGCGTCGGATAGCTCGCCTCGAGCGCGTCTAGGACCGCGGCCGGCGTCGCCCGGCCAGGAACGTCGAGCTTCACCTCGCCGTTCACGCGCGCGAGCGTGCGCAGGTGGTGAGGGAGCACGACGCGGATCATCGCAGAGTCTGCACCTCGACGGACAGCACCGGCGGAAGATCGCGCATGATGGGGGCCCAGCTGTCCCCGGCGTCGGCGGAGGCGTACACCTGCCCGCCGCTGGTCCCGAAGTAGACACCGCACGGATCGAGCGCGTCGACCGCCATCGCGTCGCGCAGCACATTCACGTAGCAGTCGCGCTGCGGCAGGCCCCGCGTCAGCGCCTGCCACTCGTTTCCGCCGGTCCGGCTGCGGTACACGCGCAGCTTGGCGTCGGGCGGATAGTGTTCCGAGTCGCTCTTGATCGGGACCACGTAGACCGTCTCGGGCTCGTGCGCGTGGACGTCGATCGGGAAGCCGAAGTCGCTGGGCAGGTTGCCGCTGACCTCGCGCCACGAGTCGCCGGCATCGTCGCTGCGCATCACGTCCCAGTGCTTCTGCATGTAGAGCACGTGGGGGCGCGACGGGTGCAGCGCGATCCGGTGCACGCAGTGGCCGACCTCGGCGGTCGGGTTCGGGATCTGCTCGGAGCGCAGGCCGCGATTGATCGGCTGCCACGTCTTGTCCGCGTCGTCGGAGCGGAACGCGCCCGCGGACGAGATGGCGACGAAGATCCGCTCGGGCCGGGTCGGATCGACGACGATCGTGTGCAGGCACATCCCGCCGGCGCCCGGCTGCCACTGGGGTCCCGAGCCGTGCTCGCGCAGTCCAGCGAGCTCGTGCCAGCTCTGGCCGCCGTCCGTCGAGCGGAACAGCGCGGCGTCCTCGACCCCGGCGTAGACCATGTCGGGATCGGAGAGCGATGGCTCGAGGTGCCAGACCCGCGCGAACTCCCAGGGGTGCGGCGTGCCGTCGTACCACTGGTGCGTGCCGGGCACGCCGTCGTACACGAACTTGTTGCCCACCGTCTCCCAGCTCTGGCCGCCGTCGTTGGAGCGATGGACCACCTGCCCGAACCAGGCGTTCGACTGCGACGCGTAGAGCCGATTCGGGTCGGCCGGCGACCCCTTCAGGTGGTAGATCTCCCAGCCCCCGAAGTGGGGACCCTGGATCTCCCAGCTCGCCCGCTTCGCGTCCGCCGAGAGCACGAACGCCCCCTTCTTGGTCCCCACGAGCACCCGTACTCTGCTCATCCCTTCCTGTCTCCTTCTCGGTTCGCTGACTGACGTGCGACCGCGAGCCCGCCCGCGGCCAGCAGGCAGAGCACGAGGGCCGCGGCGCCCAGGCCGTGCAGCGCGGGCACCGGAGCGTTCGCGCGGATCTGGTAGATGGCCCCGCTGTCCGCCGTCGCAAGCCCGTTCACGCTGATCAGATCCGCGACGTACAGCGAGTCACCGGTCGCGAGCAGTGAGTCGAGGTGACCGACCGTCGCTTGCATCGGCGCGACGAAGTGGAAACGTTGCCCGCCGGCCAGGTCCACGTAGACGAGCGCGTTCTCCTCGTTCGTCACGCCGGCCGCGCTGAACTTGCCATGGAACGCCACGAAGAGCCCGTCGTTGAGCCCGGCGGGGAAGCCCGGGGGCGCGAAGGCGATCTCGGCCGCACCCTCGCTCTCCGCACCGTTCGGCGGGGGAATCGGCTGGAACGCCACGACGGGCAACAGGCCGCCGCCACCGACGATGCTGCCGGTGCGGTACTCGACGTAGTGGCTCGGAAAGCCGAAGTGCTCGACGCCGCCGCCGATCGCGCCCGCCGGGATCAGCTCGAGCTCGTCGGCGGAGAGCGGCTCACCCGGGTTGACCAGGCCGTCGATGCCGTTGTCCTCGAAGTAGAGGTCGCCGGTCGCAGGCTGGAACGCGATCCCGAAGGCGTTGCGTAGACCGCTCGCGAGCTTCGACACGCTCGTAACGACGAGCGACGCGCCCGTGTCGTCGAGCGTGGCACGGTAGAGTGAGTCCGCGTCGAGGGAGGCGCTCCACAGCCCCGTGAGCGTCACCGCGAGCGAGGTCGCAGCGAAGTTGTCCCGCGAGCCCACGTTCCACAAGAGCTCGTAGGTTCCCGGCGCGCCGGCGGCGCGCACCGCGAGCGTCGAGGTGGGATGGAGCCAGGGGTCGGTGTAGCCGAGGTCGAGGCTGCCCTCGAAGCTCGCCGGATCGCCGGGCAGCGCGCCGAGACGCAGCACGAGCAGACGCTGCGCCGCGGAGACGAAGAGCAGATCCGCGACGCGCCGCACGCCCGTGATCGGGCCGGCGAAGCCCCCGAACAGCGTCGATCCGGGTCCATCGGCGCAGCCGTCACGGTCGGCGTCGACGAGGCGGAGCAGCGCGCCGGTCGAGTCGAACATGCTGGCACCCGGAAAGTCGGGTGTGCTCGTCCCGACCACGAGTGAGCCGTCGGGAAGCGCGGCCAGGCCGAAGGGGAAGTCGAGCCCGCCGGCGAAGCGAGTGATGCGGAAGTCGGCGGGATCGACGCGCGGGTCCCCGCCGATAGCAAAGGGCGCAGGGCACGTCGCGGCAGCGGCGGGAGCTGTCGCGAGCGTGAGGAGCGAGCCGAGGAGCGGGAGAGCCCATGCCAGCGTCAACAGCATCGCTGGCACGATATCAAGCCTACGGCAGAAACCGCTCCGGGTGCTCGAGCTTTCGGGGCAGGTACTCGTCGATCACGTAGTTCAGGCCCCACTTGGCCAGGGCCTGCTGCTCGGCGCGCACTCCCATGCGGATCAGCTGCTCGAGCGCCTGCTGCCAGGGCTTGTGGCGCTTGAAGAAGGGGTCGTTCTTGAGTGCGTCCTTGGCGCGCTTCACGTCCACGTCTTTCAGCGGGTGCGTGGGCAGGTTGTAGTCGGTGATGTCTTGCGGGGTCACGCCGAGGAAGCGCGCCGAGGGCACGCAGAAGAAGCGGTTGATGTGCGCGGCCGAGCCGGAGCCGACCTTGAGCGTGCGGTAGATGTTGGCGATGCCGTAGGGATCGCAGTCGACGAAGGCGTAGGCGGGGAGCTTCTTCTCGTCGGCGAGCCTGCGCACGAACCGCCGCACCGCGCGCGTGGGCACGCCTCCGGTCTCGACCAGGATGCAGTTCGCGCGCTCCCAGAAGCGGTGGGACTGCAGGCGCTGGAACATGCCGCCGGTCTCGATCATGAGGACGAACCTGGCACTCGTCTCGAACTCGAGCTGCTCGACCGACGACGGCACCGCGTACGCGCCGGAGCCGAACGCGGTGCAGTCGATGCGCGAGGCGCGCCCCGTGGAGTCGCGGTCGATCACGACGAGCGGCCCAGACACCGAGCCGCCGTGCTCTTCCGGGTAGAAGCGCAGCTGCTCGCGCGAGACGCCGTTCACGGAGAACAGCGCCTCGATGTCGTCCATCACCGTGTCGGACTCGGGCTGCTCGTCGAACTTCGCCTCTTCCCAGTTCTTCGAGATGTAGTACGCCTCGCGCTTGGTGGCGAAGTCGTTCTGGCCGACGAGCTCCTTGGAGAGCGCCATCATGCGCATGGTCTGGGCGAAGTTCTTGACGGTGTTCACCGAGAGCGTCCGCACCTTGCGCTGGCGCCCGATCTCGAAGTAGCTGCTCGCGTCGGCGTAGCGCACGTTCGAGAGCGCGCGAACCGGGAGCGACAGGTCGGGACGTGCGCCGCGTCGGATCTCCTTGTGCACGCGGTCGGCGGTCTCGCGGATGCGCGCGACGGTCTCGGCGTCGGTGGCCTGCACGCGCTTCTCTACTTGCGGTGTACGGCGCGCGGGCGGCCGCGCGCCTACCGCTTCGCTCGCCTTCGGCTCGCTGCGCGCGCTACGCGCTTGCTTTGGCTTGCGCTTGGCCATCAGAGCTTGCGACTCCGTTCCAGCACCTGGGTCAGCGTGGCGACCGTGGAGTCGCGCTCGGCGTCGGAGAACTCGAGGATCTCCTGCAGCGCCGCCACCAGGTGCGGGATGTACTTCTCGATGTAGCCGCGCTTCTTCGCCTCGTCGCTCTCGCGCTTCTTGCGGTTGATGTGCATCCCGAGCCGCCGCCCGCAGTCCATGAGAGCCAGCCGGATCTCGGCCATGATCTCCGGGTAGGAGGCGATCGCCTCCTTCGACTCGCTCGTGAACGGCACCCAGACACTCGCCACGTGCACCAGCAGCACCAGCGGCCCGACGGGCAGCGCGCCCTTGGGGTGCTGCAGCCCGTAGCGCTTCCAGTCGACGCTCTGCACCTCGCGCGTGATCGCGCACGCGCCCTGCTGGTACTGCAGCGGCACGCGGTTGGCGTAGCGGTACAGCTCGATCGTCTCGTCGCCCGACGCGGCGCCGCCGTACGAAAGCGCGACCTCGATCAGGAACGGATTGCCGCGGTACACCGCCGGCCGCCGCGTGACCGCCGTGATCATGTCCGACGGGTGGATCGAGCCGAGCGCCTTCGCCAAGAGCTCCTCGCCGATCGGAGCGATGCAATCCGTCGGCGGCGCCATGATCTTCGCCGTGGCGATCGTGCGGTGCAGCGCCTCTGCGTGCGCGCGGTCCACGCTTGCCGGCTTCTTCCCCGCGCCGAGCTTCGCGGCTGCACACAGCTCCTGCGCCAGACGCGTGGACACGCGGCTGAACTCGCTCGAGAGGAAGCTCGAGACCGTTCTAGCCTTCGACTCGCGCAGCATCTGCATCAGCACCCCGAGCTCCACGCCATGCGGGTGCGGCAGGATCTCGGCCGTCTCCGGCGGCAGCTCCTCGGTCACGCGCGCGTACGTCGTGCGCGCAGCGTCGGGCCCCACGTAGTGCAGCGTCGCGTGCGGGTTGGCCAGCGAGATCTGGCGCAGGTAGTTCTCGACGGAGTGCTGGCCCTTGCGGTAGGTCGCCTCGAGCTCGATGCACACGCTGGTGCCGTTGGGCCGATCCCAGTCGACCTCCTCCTGCTTCTGGACCTTCGGCTCGTTCTTCTGGGTGTCGATCGCGATCTCGAAACGGTGCGCGGGCTTCTTCGCGCCGGTGCGACTCTGGACGCGCAGCGGATGGCCGGTGGTGAGCAGGCCGTACATGCCCGCGGCCGACACGCCGATCCCCTGCTGGCCGCGGCTCTGCTTCAGGCGGTGGAACTTGGACCCGAACAGGAGCTTCCCGAACACCAGCGGCACGTTCTTGGGCGGGATCCCCGGACCGTTGTCGACGCAGGTCACCCGGAAGCGGTCCTCGGCGAGCTCGTCGATCTGGATCTCGATCTCGGCGGGGATGCGCGCCTCGTCGCAGGCGTCGAGCGAGTTGTCCGCGAGCTCCTTCACCGTGGTGAGCAGGGCTTTCGCGGGATTGTCGAAGCCGAGCAGGTGGCGGTTCTTGGCGAAGAACTCCGAGACCGAGATCTCGCGCTGCCGGCGCGCCATGCCCTCGGCGCTGCGGTCCGGCGCGGGTGCGGGCGCGCGGCGCCGTGGGGGCGCCTTGCGGCCCGGCTCCGGCTCCGGAGCAGGCCGGCGCGGCGTGCTGGCTCGCTTGGCCTTGCGCGTGGCGGCCGCCTTCCCGCGCCTGGGCGCAGCCTCGTCGGGCTGCGCGTCGAACGGCAGCGACGGCTGCGCCTCTCTCCGTGTCACCCCCGACACGCGGCGCAACGTAGCGTTAGATGATCCGGACGTCCGCACCGCGGAAGTTCCCGACGAGCTTCACGCGGCCGGTGTTCACCAGTCGGGCGACCGTGGCGACGACCTCGACCTCGGTCGCGCCGGAGTCGACGATCGCGGTCACGAGGTCGAGCAGGGTCAACGTCTGCGCGTCTCCCTCCGCCTGTGAGGCAAGGGCCAGCTTGCGGGCGGCATCGGTCATGCCAGAGGGAGCTGCACGCGCCATGCCAATCGGTTGCCGGTGCAACCCAGTGCTTCAAGTAACCGGTAGAGCAATGGAATCTACGTCTGGCGCGCGTTTCCCATCCCACCGCCGGTGACGGCCAGCGGCAGCCGGGTGACGAGAATCGTCAACACAATGGCAGCCCGCTTCCGTTGACTCATCGGGATGAGTCGAGAACACTCCTCGGGTTGATGAAGCGGATGCAGATCCTGCTGGACGAGGGCGAGTACCGCCGGATTCAACGGCTGGCCCGCAGCCAGGGAATGACGCTGGCCCAGTGGGTGCGGCAGGCGCTGCGCGCGGTCTACCGCCGGGAGCCCTTCGGCGATCGCGACAAGAAGCTCGCGGCGCTGCGGGCTGCGGCGTCGCACGAGTTCCCGACAGCGGACATACAGGAAATGCTCGCCGAGATCGCGCGCGGCTACGACTCGGGTAGAGCGTGATCCTGGTCGACTCCAACGTGCCGATGTACCTGGTCGGCGCGCCTCACGCGCACAAGACCGACGCGCAGCGACTGCTCGAGCGGCTGATCACGACCGGCGAGCGGCTGGTGACCGATGCGGAGGTGCTGCAGGAGATCCTGCATCGCTTCGTTGCGATCGACCGGCGCGACGCGATCCAGCCGGCGTTCGACGCGCTGCTCGCGGTCGTGGACGAGGTATTTCCGATCGCCGAGCGCGACGCCCAGCGCGCGCGAGAGATCGTGCTCGGCTCCCGCCGGCTCTCGGCCCGCGACGCGATCCACCTCGCGGTGATGGAGCACCACGAAGTCGAGCGCGTGCTGTCGTTCGATCGCGGCTTCGACGGGTTTCCCGGGGTCGAGCGGCTGGGCTGATTACGGGACGAGCCGGCGCGCGACCTCGCGCCACTCGACGTCACCGGAGCGGAACACCAGGACTCGCCGCGTCGTCGTCAGGGTGGCGCTGCTGTCCTGGAGCGACAGCGAAGCAGGCAGCTCCTTCGGATCGAGCGGCTCCTGCACGAACCCGCTGCGGCGGCTGAACGCGATCGCTCGCCGGGGAGTCAGGGCGACCGCGACGTTGGCGTCCGCGTGAAGGGACGGCGTGCCTTCGCCCGGGCCGAGCTCGACCTCGGCCCAGCTCGTGGCGCCGGACGCGAGCGCCGCGACGCGTGTCGCCAGCGCGACCACCGCGATCCGGTCCCGCACCTCGAAGCCGGGAGGCTCGGCGGCGCGCTCGCGCACGCGGTAGCGCAGCTCGTGCCAGCCGGACGACTCCGAGGTGACCCCGAGCAGACGGCTCGAGGTCGACGCCACTCCGATGAGCCCCTGGCTCCGGGTCGCGTGCACCGTCTCCCCGAGCTCCAGCTCGACGGACACCAGCGCGCGGCCGCCACCTGCCCGGACTGCGAGCAGGCGGCGGTCGACTTCGAGCACATCGATCCGGTCTTCGGGGCGGACGCCCTCGTGCGTCCCGTCCGCGCCCGCCGCGCCCAAGGCATGCGCCGCCCAAAAGACGAGCAGGACCCGGGCTGTCACGCGCTTCATCGACGTCCCCCTTCGGCAAGGTATCCTGCGCCGCCGCTTCCTCCGACCGGAGCCCGCCCCATGGCGTTCGAACGGGTTGCTCGCGTCTCCGAAATTCCCGCAGGGCGCGGGCTGCGCGTCCGCGTCGGGGGGCGCGACGTCGGCCTCTGGCGCGTCGGCGCGGAGGTGTTCGCGATGGACGACGTCTGCCCCCACGCCGGCTATCCCCTGCACGAGGGCGACCTGGACGGCCGCTTCGCGATCTGCCCCGGCCACGGCTGGGCCTTCTGTGTCGCGACCGGGCTGGCGCCGGAAGAGATCGACGAGCCGGCCCAGGAGCGCTGGCCCGTCCAGATCCGCGGAGACGAGGTCTGGCTGGACCTCGCGAGCCCCCTCGGCGCTTGACGCTCCGGCGACGCGGCCTAGGATGCGCCGCGCGCCACACCGGAATAACCGTACACGGAGGTCCCCTGCGATGCCCGCCAAGGTCCTGAAGTTCGACAAGGAGTCCGCGGACGCGATCCTCCGCGGCGTGAACCAGCTCGCCAACGTCGTCAAGGTCACCCTCGGTCCCAGGGGCCGGAACGTGATCCTGGAGAAGAGCTACGGCTCGCCCGTCGTGACCAAGGACGGCGTGACGGTGGCCAAGGAGATCGAGCTCGAAGACAAGTTCGAGAACATGGGCGCGCAGATGCTGCGCGAGGTCGCCTCGAAGACCTCCGACGTCGCGGGCGACGGCACCACCACCGCCACGGTCCTGGCGCAGGCGATCTTCCGCGAGGGCTTGAAGATGGTGGCCGCCGGTCACAGCCCGATGGAGCTCAAGCGCGGGATCGACCGCGCCGTCAGCGCGATCAGCGCGGAGCTCGCCAAGCTCTCGCGGCCGGTGAAGGAGCGGGCCGAGGTCGCGCAGGTCGGCACGATCAGCGCGAACAACGACGAGGAGATCGGGAACATCCTGGCCGAGGCGATGGAGAAGGTCGGCAAGGAAGGCGTGGTCACGGTCGAGGAAGCCAAGTCGATGGAGACGGTGCTCGACGTGGTCGAGGGCATGCAGTTCGATCGAGGTTACCTGTCGCCGTACTTCGTCACCGATCCGGAGCGCATGGAGGCGGTGCTCGAAGACGCGCTGATCCTCTTGCACGAGAAGAAGCTCGGGAGCATGAAGGATCTGCTGCCGGTGCTCGAGCAGGTCGCCAAGCTCGGACGCCCGTTCCTGATCGTGGCCGAAGAGGTCGAAGGCGAGGCGCTCGCGACGCTGGTCGTGAACAAGCTGCGCGGCACGCTCAAGATCGCCGCGGTCAAGGCGCCCGGCTTCGGCGACCGCCGCAAGGCGATGCTGCAGGACATCGCGATCCTGACGGGCGGCCAGGTGATCGCCGAGGAGCTCGGGATCAAGCTCGAGAACATCACGCTCGCCGATCTCGGCCGCGCCAAGAAGATCGCGATCGACAAGGACAACACCACGATCGTCGAGGGCGCGGGCAAGAAGAAGGCGATCGAGGCGCGCTGCACCGAGCTGCGCAAGCAGATCGAGGAGACCACCTCCGACTACGACAAGGAGAAGCTCTCCGAGCGGCTGGCCAAGCTCGCGGGCGGCGTGGCCGTGATCCGCGTGGGCGCGGCGACCGAGTCGGAGATGAAGGAGAAGAAGGCGCGCGTCGAGGACGCGCTGCACGCCACGCGCGCGGCCGTCGAAGAGGGCATCGTCGCGGGCGGCGGCGTGGCGCTGATTCGCGCCTCAAAGGCGCTCGACGCGGTGCGCGTCGAGAACGAGGAGCAGCGCGTGGGCGTCGACATCGTGCGTCGCGCGGTCGAGGAGCCGCTGCGCTGGATCGTGCAGAACGCGGGTCACGAGGGCTCGGTCGTGGTGGATCGCGTGAAGTCCGGCAAGGGCAACGAGGGCTTCAACGCGCGCACCGAGACGTACGAGGATCTCGTCAAGACCGGCGTCGTGGATCCGACCAAGGTGGTGCGCACCGCGCTGCAGAACGCGGCTTCCGTGGCGGGCCTGTTGCTGACGACCGAGGCGATGATCGCCGACAAGCCCGAGGACAAGAAGAAGTAGCTGCCGCCAGCTAGAGTCCCCGGGATGTCCGGGGGAGAGAGTCGGACCGGTCTCGTCGTCGGGCGCGTGCTGGTGGGGCTCGCGCTGCTGGCGGCGACGTTGATGCTGCTGCAGCCGTTCCTGGTGCCCGCGACGTGGGCCGCGATCGCGGCCTACGCGAGCTGGCCGCTGTACGAGCGCGCGCGTCACCTCACCGGGCGGCCGACCCTGGTCGCGGTCGCCTTCACGCTCTTGTTCGTGGTCGGCGTCGCGCTGCCGATCGGCTGGATCCTGCTCGCGCTCGGCACCGAGGCGACGCATACCGCGAGCTGGATCCAGGACTGGGTCGCGCAGGGCGCGCCGCTGCCCGAGTGGGTCGAGTCGCGCCCGTGGCTCGCGGGGCGCATCGCCGAGCTGCGCCAGAGCCCGCTGTTCGGTCCGACGGCGGCGGGCGAGTGGATGGCTCGCTACGGCAGCGTCGTCTCTTCTCAGCTCGTGACCCTGACGAGCGGTGTCGCGCGCAACGTGTTCGACTTCACGATCACCGTCGCGCTGGTCTTCGTGTTCTACCTCGAGGGCGAGAAGGTCGCCGCGCACGCCCGGCGGGTGGTGCCGCTGCTGGTGGGGAGCGGGGACTCCGGGCTGGTCGACAGCGTGGGCGCGATCGTGCGCGCCGTGGTGTTCGGCATGCTCGGCACCGCGCTGGCGCAGGGCGTGCTCGCGGGGATCGGCTTCGCGATCTTCGGCGTGACGTCGCCGGTGTTCCTGGGCTTTGCGACGGCGGTCGCGTCGCTGATCCCGGCAGGTCCGGCGCTGGTGTGGATCGGCGCGTCGCTCTGGCTCTGGCTCTCGGGCAGCCTCGGGGCGGCGATCGGGATGGCGATCTGGGGTCTGCTGCTCGTGTCGTCGATCGACAACTTTCTGCGGCCGATCCTGATCAGCGGCCCCACGCGGATCCCGTTCGTGCTGGTGTTCTTCGGCGTGCTCGGCGGGCTCGCCAGCCTCGGCCTGCTCGGCATGTTCGTCGGGCCGGTCCTGCTCGCCGTCGCGTTCGGCCTCGCGGTGGACTTCCCCTCGCGGTACGACTCGCGCGAAGAGGCCTGAGCGCGCGGATCAGAAGTCAGCGCCCCGCGAGCGAGATCCAGGTGGCGCGCGCCCGACCGACGAGCGCGCCGCGGCTGTCGAAGAGCGCCGTTCCCGAGCTGCCGCGCCGGCCCTCGAGCGTGAGCGGCCACGCGAGGAGCACGCAGCGCTCGCCGGGCACGAGCCGGCCCGTGATCTCGGCCGTGAGTCGCCCGAGCACGAGAGGCTCGAGCTTCTGCGCCTCGGGGTCTTCGAGCAGCGGGAACGAGCTCGGCGAGTCGAGCGCGGCCCAGAGGAACTCGGGCGCGACGGCGCCCGAGGCGTCGGCGAGCGAGGCGTGCGGAACCCACGCCGCTGCCACGCTGCGCGTGCCCTCGAGCACGCCGGGGAACAGGCGCAGCCCGTCGCCGGCAAGGCGCGCGGGACCGCAGGCAAAATCGCGCGGAAAGGGATGTGTGCGCATCGCCCGGCAGCTCCCGGCGGTCTTCTCTGCGCTGGCGAAGTCGGGGGGCTCGGGGACGTCGAGTGCGAGCTCGGTCTCGCGCGCCTGTGCGAGCAGTGTGTCGCCGTCGCGGAGCTCGCGCGTGACGCCATCCGGCCGCGCGATCGCGAGCGGGCGCTCGAGCGGGATCGGCGCGCGCAGCGTCACCTCGACCGCGCCGACGAGCCCGCGCGCGAGCAGGCCCGCGGCGTAGCCACCGTTCGCCACGCCCGGGGGCCCGCAGAAGCGCGCGTCGATCGCGATCGTCTCGCTCACCGCGCGCCATCTTCGATCCGACCGAGCAGTCGGAGCAAGCCGTCGAGGATCGTGAGCGGATGCGGCGGGCAGCCCGGCACGTACAGATCGATCGGCAGCACGGCGCCCGCGCCGTTCAGGACTTCCGGGTGGTCGACGTACGGCCCACCTGAGATCGCGCAGGCGCCGACTGCGATCACCAGCTTGGGCGCGGGCACCGCGGCCCAGGTCTTCTCGAGCGCCAGGCGCATGTTCCGGGAGAGCGCGCCCGTGACGAGCAGGCCGTCGGCGTGGCGCGGCGACGCCACGAACTGGATCCCGAAGCGGCCGAGGTCGAAGACGACGGTGTTGAGCACGTTCACGTCGGCCTCGCAGGCGTTGCAGCCGCCCGCCGAGACCTGTCGCAGCTTGAGCGAGCGCCCGAACAGACGCCGCGCGCGGGCGTCGAGCGCGCCGGCGAGTCGCTGCGCGTCGCCGCGCAGCAGCAGGTCTTCACGCGCGCGCGTCGCCATGCGGTACTCGCCGCTGTACGCGAGGGCGCCCTCGGGACAGGCCTCGACGCAGTCGCTGCAGAACAAGCAGCGCCCCAGGTCGAGCGCGGGGCCGCTGCCGTCGTTCGAGAGGGCGTGGGTAGGACAGGCTTCCACGCAGGCGCGGCAGCCCTCGCGACACTTCGCGGTGTCGAGCGCCGGGCGCCCGCGAAAGCGGTCGGGCAGGGCGGGCTCGCCGTCGGGGAAGGCGAGGGTCCGCGATCCCTGGCGCAGGCGGGCGCGGAGTACGTCCCACACTAGAGGTCGAACCCGCAGTACGAGAGGTTGAAGCTCTTGTTGCACAGCGGAAAGTCGGAGAGCTGCTGGCCGCGCAGCGCCAGCGCGAGCCCGCTCCAGTTGTGGAACGAGGGATCGACGACCTGGTAGGCGTCGAAGCCGCCCTCGGCGTTGGTGAGCGCAGCGTGGCAGATCTCGCCGCGCCAGCCCTCGACGAGTGCTATGGCCACGCGCGAGGCAGCCGCCGGCGCGCACGGGCTGCGCAGCGGGCCGTCGGGGAGCATGCGCAGGCGCTCGCGCACGAAGCCGGCGGAGCGCTCGGCTTCCAGCCAGCGCAGGTAGGCGCGCGCGAAGACGTCGCCGCTCGGCCAGGTCGCGCACTCGATCCCGGCACTCTTCCAGATCCCGCTCGGGTGCTGCAGGCGCACGTCGAGCTCGAGCCCGCAGGCGCGCGCGGCGGGTCCCACGAGCCCGAGCGCGCGCGCGTCGGAGCTCGCGAGTCGGCCCGTCTCCTCGAAGCGCCCCAGCACCGAGGCCGAGTCCCAGAGCAGCGCCGCCGATTCGTCGAGGTCGCGCAGCGCGCCGTCCACGCGCTCGAGCATGCGCGCGGCGCGCGCGGGCTGGGCGTCGAACGCCACCCCTCCCGGCCGCAGCAGGCCGCGGCCGAAGCGGCTGCCGCAGAGCTCCGCCGTCAGATTGAGCCAGTCTCCGCGCAGGCGGCCGCAGAACGACTGCGTGGGCAGGTAGCCCACGTCGCCGGCGAGCGCGCCGAGATCGCCGGTGTGGTTGGCCAGCCGCTCGAGCTCGAGCGCCACGCCGCGCAGCGCCTGCGCGCGGGGGGGAGCCTCGCAGCCGGCGAGCGCCTCGCGCAGCTCGCAGTAGGCCGTCGCGTGCCCCACGCTGGTGTCGCCCGCGAGCGTCTCGGCGTAGTGAATGCGGCGCTGCTCCGGACCCGCGACGAGCGCGCGCTGCACGCCGCGATGCTGATAGCCGAGCGAGATCTCGAGGTGGAACACGCGCTCGCCGTGACACTGGAAGCGGAAGTGCCCGGGCTCGATCACGCCGGCGTGCACAGGGCCCACCGCGACCTCGTGCACCTCGTCGCCCTGCACCGCGAAGAAATCGGCGACGCCGACCGGTGTCGCGGGGAAACGCACCGGCTTGAGCCACGGGTGGCCGTGCGGGCGCACGCCGAAGCGCTCGTACACCTCGCGCTCGAACAGATGCAGCTCGGGACACTCCGGCGTGAGCGCGGCGTAGCCGTCGGCGCCCACGCGGGTGCGCGCGAGCTGGAGCGTGCCGGCTGCGTCGCGCGCGAGCAGCGCGTAGAGCTCGAGCGCGCCGTCCGCGGCGGGAACGCCGAAGAACGCCGAGACGCGCGCGCCAGCGGCTACGGCGTCGATGACAGCCGCCCGGAAGTGCTGTGCGTCGAGCAGCGGAATCTCGCCGCGCGGCGCGCTCGCGCCGTTTCGGAGCGGGAGGAAGTGCCCGCTCACCTGCCGCCCTCGATGAACGCCGTCGCGGCCACGAGCGCTTGCTGCACCGGCGCGGGAATCCAGACCCCGAGCCAGAGCGCGAGCGCGAGCAGTGCTACGACCGGACCGACGCTGCGCGGACGATCCCGAAACGGCGTCGCCCCGACCGCCGCAGGGGGCTCCCCCTGAACCAGGCCGAGCAGCGTCGAGCCCATGGCGACGAAGGCCACGAGCAGCAGCACGGCGAACGCCGCGGCCACGACGAAGCGCTCGGCTCGCAGCGCTTCGGCGACGATCGATAGCTCAGACAGGAAGGTCCCGAACGGAGGCGTGCCGCTGATCGCGAAGAAGCCGCCGAGCAGGAGCGCGCCCGATGCCGGCAGCACGCGCAGCACGCCGGCGACGTCGTCCGCGCGCTTGCTGCCGTAGGCCCGGTGCAGGTTCCCGGCCACGAGGAACAGGGCGCTCTTGGCCAGACCGCTGGCCACCAGGTGCAGCAGCGCGCCGAAGGTCGCGGCGCCGCCGATGCCGACCCCTACCGCGAGGATGCCCATCTGCTCGACGCTCGAGTACGCGAGCAGGCGCTTGTAGTCGCGCTGCCGCACCAGGAACACCGCACCGACCGCCATCGAGAGCAGCCCGAGCGCGAGCAGCCGCGATCGCGCGTAATCGCCCAGGCCGGCGGCGAGACAGATCTGGTGGAAGCGCAGCAGCGCGCTGAAGGCGACCGTGGTGAGCCCGCCCGCGAGGAGCGCGCCCACCAGCCCGGGCGCTTCGCCGTACGCGTCGGGCTTCCAGGTGTGCATCGGCGCGAGCCCCATCTTGGTGCCGTAGCCGACCAGCAGGAACACGAACGCCGCGCGCAGCCACGGCGCCGAGAGTCGCGGCGCCGCCGCGACCAGGTCGTCGAACAAGAGCGACGACGGCAGCCCGGCGTGCAGCGCCGCGTACGCCAGGAAGAACGAGCCGAGCAGCGCCAGCGCCACGCCGACCGAGCTCACGAGCAGGTACTTCCAGGTCGCCTCGATCGAGCGCGCGTTGCGGTTGAAGTAGAGCAGCGGCGCGCTCGACAGCGTGGTCGCCTCGAGCGCGACCCACATCAGTCCGAGATGGTGCGAGAGCAGCACCAGGTTCATCATCGCGAAGAACACCAGCGCGGTGGCGCAGAACACGCGGTTCTTGCGCTCTGCCCGTAGCGCCAGATAGCCGGGCGCATACAGCGAGGTGATCGCGAACAGCACGGCGAGGTACGGCAGCACCAGGCGCGAGAGCGCGTCCACGGCGAGCCAGCCGTCGCGCGACGGCGCCAACAGCCCGCCCGCGGCCGCGAAGGCGAGCGGCAGCGCGGCGAGTCCGGCCAGCGGCAGCAGCCAGGGCCGCAGCCGCTCGGACGGCGTGACGACCGCCGCGAGTGCCATGCCGAGAGGCACGAGCACGACCCAGACGAGCGTCATTCGCGCAGCGCCGTCAGGTGCTCGCTCGAGGCGAACTCGCGCGTGATGTGGTCGAGGATGATGCCCATCACCAGCACCGCGACGAATACGTCGAGCAGCACGCCCGCTTCCACCAGGTAGGGGATCGCGTCGAGCAGGGTGAGCCCGAACACGAAGATCCCGTTCTCGAGCGTCAGGTAGCCGACCACCTGTGTGATCGCCTTGCGCCGCGTGACGAGCACCAGGAAGCCGGTGAGCACGGTCGCGAGCGACGCGGGCACCAGCAGTGCGCCCGCGTGCTCGCGCGCGAGCGGCAGGCCCTGCGCGAACACCAGCGACAGCCCGGTCGCCAGCGCGCCGAGCACGAGCGACGCCACCGAGCCGATGAACGGCTCGACCTCGCGCCGGATCGCCTTGTTGCGCAGCGCGCGCACCAGCAGCGCGGGGATCGCGACGCCCTTGACCGCGATCACCGCGAGCGCGAGCAGCACGGCCCAGGCGTCGAGCGTGTCGTGCGCCGCGAGCGAGAGCAGCCCGAGCAGGACGCCCTGCGCGCCGGCGGCGCGGATCACCACGCGCAGGCGGCTGGTCCCGAGCATCTGGAAGTTCGCGAGCATCACCAGCACGAGCAGCAGGTCCGGTAGATCGCGCATCAGCGCACCAGCAGCACGACGCCGAAGCTCGAGAGCAGCGCGGCGCCGACGAGCAGGCTCGGGAGCTGCAGCAGCCGCAGCCGCGCCATCGTGGACTCGACCACGCCCACGCCGATCGCGAGCACGAGCGAGCCCACGATGAGCGTGGCCAGGTCGACGAGCGGCGCTCCCGTCGCGGGCAGCGCCAGCCGCACCAGCAGCGCGCCGTACAGGAACAGCTTCAGGGCGGCTCCGAGCTGCACCAGCCCGAGCAAGGGGCCGGAGTGATCCAGCACCATCACCTCGTGGATCATCGTCAGCTCGAGGTGCGTGTTGGGATCGTCGAACGGGATGCGGCAGTTCTCGGCGAGGTACACCACGAACAGGCTCACCGCGACCAGCCCGAGGGCCGCGCCCTCGAGCCCGTGCAGCGCGAGCAAGCCGTCGCCGAACATCCCGGAGAGCGAGCTCGAGCCGCTGATGCGCGCGAGCACCAGCAGCGCGGCGAACAGCGCCGGCTCGGCCAGGCAGGCGAACGCGGCCTCGCGCGCGCCGCCCATGCCTTCGAACGACGATCCCGTGTCGAGGGCAGCCGCGATGGCGAAGAAGCGCGCGAGCCCGAACAGGTAGGCGAACAGCACGGCGTCGCCCGCGAACGCCAGCGGAGCGCGCTCGCCGAGCGGCGCCAGCAGCGCGGCGAGCAGCGTCGCCGCCACACCCACGACGGGGCCCGCGCGGAAGACCCAGGTGGTCGTCCGCGACAGCACCACGCCCTTGCGCATTAGGCGCGCCAGATCACGGTATGGCTGGAGCAGTGGAGGTCCGCGCCGCCCGGCGAAGCGCGCCTTGGTGCGCGCGATCACGCCGGGCAGGAGCGGCGGGAAGGCCAGCACGACGAGCAGCCAGAACGCGGCCTCGATCACGAGCCTGCTCCGAGCGGCGCGAGCAGCGCCAGCAGTGCCAGCAGCACGTACAGCACGTAGACGTGCGTGCGCCCCTGCTGCAGCCAGCGCAGCGCGAGCAGCGCGCGCTCGATGCGTCGCACCGCGGGCAGCACGAAGCGCTCCAGGACTGTGTCGGGCACCTCGGAGTGGAAGCGCGCGGGGCGTGCGAACAGCGCGTCGACGCGCGGCCAGTGCACCGACGGCCGCAGCGCCCAGCCGAAGCCGCTGGTGATGATCTGCGCGAACGACGACGCGGTGTACTGCATGCGCGGCGCCGGAGCGGCGTAGCCGCAGTCCCAGGTCACCGCGGTCGCCTGCGGCGCCGTGCGAAGCCGCCAGTAGAGCGCGAGCGCGCCGAGTGCGAGCAAGGCCACGAGCACGGCCGACGCGCGCGCGAGCGCGTCGAGCGGCGCCACCTCCGCCAGCGCGGGCAAGCCGGACTGCGAGGGGAAGACGCTCGCGATCGCAGCGTCGAGCGCGGGCGCAGCCAGGGCGGGCGCGATCCCGAGCGCGACGCACAGCAGCGCGAGAGCCCCCATTGGCGCCAGCATCGAGCGCGGGGACTCGTGCGCGTGGCTCGCCTCTGCGCTCCGCGGCTCGCCCAGGAACACGATGCCGACGACTTTGACGAAGCACGCCAGCGCCAGCGCGCTGGTCCAGGCGAGGGCAGGCACCGCGAACGCGATCAGGAGCCAGAGCCGCCCGTCGGGCTCGACGGCCGCGCGCAGCATGCCCGCGTAGACCAGGAACTCGCTGGCGAAGCCGTTCAGTGGCGGCAATCCGGAGATCGCGACCGCGCCGACCAGGAACAGGAACGCGGTGCGCGGCATCGCCTTCGCCAGCCCGCCGAGCCGATCGATCTCGCGCGTTCCCGTCGCGCGCACGACGGAGCCCGCGCCGAGGAAGAGCAGCGCCTTGAACAGCGCGTGATTCCAGACGTGGAACAGCCCGCCCGCAGCGCCGAGCACGACCCACGCCGCGTGTCCGGTGCTCGCGCCAATCAGGCCGAGGCCAAGCCCCATCCAGATGATCCCGACGTTCTCGATGCTGTGGTACGCGAGCAGCCGCTTCAGATCGTGCTGCGCCAGCGCGAACGCCACGCCCAGAACCGCGGAGATGGTGCCCAGCGCGAACACCGCGACGCCGAGCCCGAGCGGGACGTCTGCGAAGAACGAGACCATGCGCGCGAGGCCGTACACCCCGAGCTTGATCACCACGCCGGAGAGCAGGGCAGACACATGGCTCGGTGCCGCGGCGTGCGCGCCCGGCAGCCAGACGTGGAACGGCATCACCCCGGCCTTGAGCCCGAAGCCGGCGAGCGCGA
>CAYVQJ010000096.1:0-7854 GCA_964454165.1 uncultured Myxococcales bacterium
GCGCGCTTCGCGCGCTTGCGGTCTGTCCGTGCCGCGACGGCTGTCGCCGAGCGGCCTTCGCTCGGCTGCGCCTCGCTGCGCGCGCGCTTCGCGCGCTTGCTCAGCCGACAAGGGCCTTCATCTCCGACGTCGCCTGCTCGAGCCCAACGACGAGAGCGCGAGCGAGGATCGAGTGGCCGATCGAGAACTCGCGGATCTCCTCGATCTCGACCAGGGGAGTCACGTTCTGGTAGTCGAGGCCGTGCCCGGCGCCGACCTCGAGGCCGAGCTTCGCAGCGAGCCGCGCGGCGTCGCGGATGCGCTCGCACTCGGCGGCCGCGCCCGGCCCCGTGTTCGCGTAGCGGCCGGTGTGCAGCTCGATCGCCTTGGCGCCGATCCGGTGCGCCGCCTTGACCTGCTCGGGCTCGGGCTCGATGAACACGCAGCTGCGGATGCGCGCGTCGGCGAACGCCTTCAGGTACTCGCGCAGGCGCTCCATGCCGGCGATCACGTCGAGGCCGCCTTCGGTGGTCAGCTCCGCGCGCCGCTCGGGCACTAGCGTGATCGAGTCCGGCTTGGTCTCGAGCGCGATCTTCTGCATCTCGGCGGTGGCCGCCATCTCCAGCACCAGCCGCCGGTGCACGAGCTGCCGCAGCAGGCGCAAGTCGCGGTCCTGGATGTGCCGCCGGTCTTCGCGCAAGTGCACCACGATCCCGTCCGCCCGCCCAGCGAGCGCCCGGAGCCCCGCCGCGACCGGGTCCGGCTCCGCCCCACCCCGCGCCTGGCGCAGCGTGGCCACGTGATCGACGTTGACGACGAGTCGCCGCGGCTCTCTCACCCGCTCCTCCTGGACCTCTGCCCCAGACCGTAGCCGCGAGGGCACCGCTCGCGCACCTCCCTGGCGCCCGTTCATTCCCTGCCGACGTCACCTGGCGACGCTTCCGCCGCGGCCCGCCGCGGGGCCGTTACACTGCGTTCGTGCTCGATCCGCTGCGCTCGGTTCTGCAGTGCGACGCGCGCGTCGCCTACGCGCTCGTCTTCGGGTCGGTCGCGCGCGGGACCGCGAGCGCGGGCTCCGACCTGGACGTCGCCGTCGGCCTGTACCCGGGCGTACGCTTGAGCGCCCTCGAGGTCGGGGGTCTGATCTCGCGGCTCGAAGCCGCCTCCGGCGCGAGCGTCGACCTGGTGCTGCTCGATGAGGCGCCACCAGCGCTGGCCTACCGCGTCTTCCGGGACGGCCAGACGCTCATCGAACGCGACCGCAAGGCTCTCGTCGAACGCCGCGCGCGCGCGATTCTGGAGTACCTCGACTTCCAGCCCATCGAGGAGCTCTGCACCCGTGGCGCCCTCGCGGCCGCCGCCCGTGGTCGATAAGGCAATCCTAGCGCAGAAGACCGCGGCGGTTCGCGACGCCGTGGCGCGCATCCGCGAGGTGCTGCCTCCGTCGCCCGACGCCTTCCTCGCCGATCGCACGGCGCGTGAAGTCGTCGCGCTGAATCTCTTCGTCGCCCTGCAGGAAACGCTGTCGCTCGCGACACACTGGCTGTCCGACGCCGGGCTCGGCGTGCCGCAGAGCTACGCGGAAGTGTTCTCACGTCTCGGGGAGCAAGGCGTCATCCCGAGCGCACTGGCCGCACGCTTGTCCGCGGCCGCCGGGCTGCGCAACCTGCTTGCGCACCGCTACGGCGCACTCGACTGGGCGCGACTCCACGAGATCGCGTCGACCCACCTCGACGAGCTGCTGGCGTTCTGCGAGGCGCTCGCTACAGCCCGATGAGGCGCTGGATGCGGTCGCAGATCTCGGCGGCGAAGGCCTCGATGCGGGCGAGCTCTTCGCCTTCGAGCATCACGCGCGCGACCGGCTCGGTGCCGGAGTAGCGCACGACGAGGCGGCCGCGGCTGCCCAAGTCCGCCTCCACGCGGTCGAGCAGCGCGCGCAGCTCGGGGATCGAGTCGAGCGGCGGCTTCTCGCGCACGCGGACTGCACGCAGGATCTGCGGCAGCGGCTCGACCAGGGTGACCAGCTCGGAGAGCGGCTGGCCGCGCCGGCGCAGGATCGCGAGCACCTGCAGCGCGGTGAGCATGCCGTCGCCCGTGGTGTTGTGGTCCAGGAACACGACGTGGCCGGACTGCTCGCCGCCGAAGTTCAGATCCGCGCGCCGCATCGCCTCGACCACGTAGCGGTCGCCGACGTCGGTGCGCACGAGCTTGATCCCCGCGCGCGAGAGGGCGATCTCGAGGCCCATGTTGCTCATCGTGCTCGCGGCCACCGTGGCGTGGCGCAGCTTGCCCTCGCGCTGGAGCTCCACGGCACAGAGCGCGAGGATCGCGTCGCCGTTCACGACCTGACCGGACGCGTCGGCGAACACCACGCGGTCGGCGTCGCCATCCAGCGCGATCCCGATGTCGGCGCGGTAGCGGCGCACCTCGCGCCCGACCGTCTTGGGATGCAGCGCGCCGAAGCCGTCGTTGATGTTTTGGCCGTTGGGATCGGTGCCGATCGAGATCACCTCGGCGCCGAGCTCCTCGAGCACCGTGGGCGCGACCTTGTAGGCGGCGCCGTGCGCGCAGTCGACGACCACGCGCAGGCCCTCGAGCGTGAGCCCGGTCGGGAAGCTCCGCTTGAGAAACACGATGTAACGCCCGAGCGCGTCCTCGATCCGCCGCGCGCGCCCGATCGCGGCGCCGGACGGGCGGCACTCCGCCAGCGACTGGCTCCACATCAAGGACTCGATCTGGTGCTCGATCGCGTCGGGCAGCTTGAAGCCGTCACTCGAGAAGAACTTGACCCCGTTGTCCTCGTAGGCGTTGTGCGAAGCCGAGATCATCGCGCCGGCCTCGCAGCGCATGTCGGTCGTCAGGAAGGCGAGCCCCGGCGTGGGGATCGGGCCGACCTGCAGCACGTCGACGCCCATCGAGCACAGCCCGGAGGCGAGCGCGTCCTCGAGCATGTAGCCGGACAGTCGAGTGTCCTTGCCGATCAGGATGCGGTGGTTGCGCTCCGCGCCCGGGCCCAGCCGGAACACGGTCGCCAGCGCGCGGCCGACCTCGAGGATCGTCTCCGGGTTCATCGGGGCGCTGTTCGCCTTGCCCCGGATGCCATCGGTCCCGAACAGCTTCCGCACGCTCGCCATCACCCTCTCCCGCTACAGCCCCTGCGCCGCTGGAGCCGCAGCTTGCGGCTCGGCGGCCTCGATGTCGATCTCCACGCGCACCGGGGCGCTGCCGTCCGCCCGCCACACGTTGGTGGCGGCGATGATGAGCCGTGCCTCGCGCGACGCACTCTCGCGCAGCCCGGACACGTCGATCCGATCGGTCGAAAGCTCGCGGATCTTCTTGAGCTCTCCGCTGGCTCCTTCGAGCGTCACTAGAGGGGGGACGGCCCGCACTTCCTTCACGCGAAAGCCGGCCTGCGGCTCACCGGCCAGCTCCACGCGCACACTGACCTGCTTGCTCGCGCGCGTGTCGAGGCGGAAGGCCACGCTCGAGGGCGAGCGCGCCGATACGCGAGCCCCGCGAGGCAGCAGCAAGCGCTCGATGTCGACGTTCACGCGCGCCTCGCCCGGCTGCATTCCGGCGAGCGAGAGCGGGTAGTGCAAGAGCTCCTTCTCCGCGCGCCGCAGGGCCGCGCGGCTGCCGGACACGCGCACATTGACCTCGCGCGCGGACTGGTCGACGACCACGACGTCGGACGGGAGCTCCACGATCGCGATCGGCACGTCCAGGCTCTCCTCGACCGAGCGCACGCCCTGCGCCGCCGCCCAGAGCACGCAGGCGATCAGGAAGGCCGAGAGCTTGTAGAGCCAGTTCTGGAACGGCCGCACGGCGTCACCCCGAGCCCGCGGGTACGTGGACGGACTCCTTGGCAGTCGCATCGGGCTCGGGCTCGTGTCGGATGACCCCGGTGAGACGCAGCAGGGTCTGGCGCAGATTCGAAGCGTCGAGGTCTTCGTGCAGCTCTCCGGCGGCGACCAGCGAGATGCGTCCCGTCTCCTCGGAGACCACGATCGCGATCGCATCGGTCTCGTCCGCGACGCCGAGCGCTGCGCGATGCCGCGTGCCGAGCGCGCTCGGCAACGCCCCGCCGAGAGCGAGCGGCAGGATGCAGCCCGCAGCCGCGATGCGTCCCTCGCGGATCACGACCGCGCCGTCGTGGAGTGGCGAGTACGGCAGGAACAGCGCGATCAGGAGGTCGCGCCCGATCTCCGCGTCGAGCTGCGTGCCGAGCTCCAGGTACTCCTCGAGCGGCACTTCGCGCTCGATCACCACCAGCGAGCCGACGCGCCGCTGCGCCAGCGCCTGGCAGGCGCGCACCACCTCTTCGAGCACCTGCGCTTCCTGGCGGGGCCCGCCCTGGAACAGCCCGCGGCCCATGCGCAAGAGCGCGCGCCGGATGTCGGCCTGGAAGATCACGATCACGATCAGCACGCCCCAGGACAGGAAGTTGTCGAGCAGGAAGCCGAGCGTGGCGAGCTCGAGCTGCTCCGAGAGCAGCCACGCCAGCACCAGCACGAGCAGGCCGAGCGTCATCTGCGCCGCGCGCGTGCCCTTGATCAAGAGCAAGAGCCAGTACACCACGCAGGCGACGACCAGGATGTCGAGCGTGTCCCAGAGCGGGTGGTAGTTCTCCGCGAGCGTCCCCCCGAGGTCGGAGAGCCACGCGTAGAGCCACTCGACCACGGTCTAGCTCGGCATCGGCTCGGGGTCGGGGATGCGCTCGTCGCCGAACGCCGGCACGCGGCCGGGGCTCTTGCGCGGGGAGGCAGCCGGCTTGGCTTCCTTGGCCTCGGGCAGCGGCAGCGGCGGCAGCTGGCGCCCCTCGACCAGGAGCAGCAGGTCGGCCTCGCCGAGCGTCTCGCGCTCGAGCAGCGCGCGCGCGATGCGCTCGAGCGTGTCGCGCTTCTGCTCAAGCTGGCCGCGCGCGCGGTCGTAGGCCGCGCGCAGCATGTCGGCGACCTCGGCGTCGATCTCGCGCGCCTTCTCCTCGCTGTACTCGCGGTGCTGGACCAGGTCGCGACCCAGAAACACGGAGTTGGAGTCGTTGCCGAAGCTCATCGGGCCGAGCCGCTCGCTCATGCCGAAGCGGCACACCATGTCGCGCGCCATATCCGTAGCCTTGCGCAGGTCGTCGGAGGCGCCGGTCGAGAGCTGGCCGAACACGACTTCCTCGGCCGCGCGGCCGCCCATCGCGTACAGGATGCGCGCCAGAAGCTGCGGCTTGGTCATGGTGTGGCGGTCCTCGGTGGCCATGACCTGCGTCACACCGAGCGCCATGCCGTGCGGGATGATCGTGACCTTGTGCACCGGGTCGCTGTCGGGCTCGAGCATCGCGACCAGCGCGTGGCCAGCCTCGTGGAACGCCGTCACGCGGCGCTCGTTCTCGGTCATCACCATGCTGCGGCGCTCGGCGCCGAGCAGCACCTTGTCCTTGGCGCGCTCGAAGTCCTCCATGCGCACGGACTCGCCCTCGCGCCGCGCCGCGATCAGCGCGGCTTCGTTCACCAGGTTCTCGAGGTCCGCGCCCGAAAAACCCGGCGTCGCGCGCCCGACGATCGACAGGTCCACGTCGGTGCCGAGCGCTACGCGCCGCGTGTGCACGCGCAGGATCGCCTCGCGGCCACGCAGGTCGGGGCGGTTCACGACCACGTGGCGGTCGAAGCGGCCGGGCCGGAGCATGGCGGGATCGAGCACGTCGGGCCGGTTGGTGGCCGCGATGATGATCACGCCTTCGTTCGACTCGAAGCCGTCCATCTCGACCAGCAGCTGGTTCAGCGTCTGCTCGCGCTCGTCGTGGCCGCCGCCGAGGCCGGCGCCGCGGTGGCGCCCGACCGCATCGATCTCGTCCACGAAGATGATGCAGGGCGCGTTCTTCTTGCCCTGCATGAACAGATCGCGCACGCGCGACGCGCCGACGCCGACGAACATCTCGACGAAGTCCGAGCCGGAGATCGAGAAGAACGGCACGCCGGCCTCACCCGCGATCGCGCGCGCGAGCAGCGTCTTGCCCGTGCCCGGCGCGCCGACGAGCAGCACGCCCTTCGGGATGCGCCCGCCGAGCCGCGTGAACTTCTTGGGATCGCGCAGGAACGCGACAATCTCCTCGACCTCGGCCTTCGCCTCGTCGATGCCCGCCACGTCCTGGAACGTCACGCGCGTCTGGTTCTCGTTGAGCAGCCGCGCGCGCGCCTTGCCGAAGCTCATCGCCTTGCCGCCACCGGCCTGGAGCTGGCGGAACAACAGGAACCAGAGGCCGATGAAGAGCAGGATCGGGAGCCAGCCGATCAAGAGGCTGTTCCAGAAGCCCGAGTCGTCGGGCGGCTGGAAGATCGTGCGCACGGCCTTCTCGCGCAGCAACTGCATCAGGTACGGATCGCTCGCGGGCGCGTGCGATTTGAATTCCTGCCCGGACTGGAACACGCCGGTGATGGTCCCGTTGCCGATCCGGACTTCCGCGACTTCGCCGCTCGAGAGGTGCGCGGCGAGCTCGTCGTAGGTCAGAACGCTCTGGTCTTCGCCGCTCGGGCGGAAGATCGAAACGATTGCGAGCAGCACCAGCATCGCCATCGCGAGCGTGAGCATGTTGCGGTAGAGCTGGCTCAACCGAACTCCTTGCGGGTCTCCGCGCTAAGGCCGCGTCGCGTCTCCAGAATCCTAACAGTCCCCCGGGGCGGCGGAAAGCCGCGCCCCTGTGGACTGCATCGGGTCGCGACGCTTGCGCGCTTGAGGGGACGCGCGGGCCGGGCCGAGCACGAGCTCGCGCTTGCGCGCGCGGAGCTCGAGGCCCCGCGGCAGGGCCATGCGGGCGCCGCTCCTCGCCGTCCCGCCGAAGTGGTCGGCCCGCACGATCGCGGCGCGAGAGATCCGCGTCGCCAGCCCCGCGCGCTCGAAGAGCGCGAGCCAGGCACGCGCGCGCAACGCGTCGGGGAGCCCGCACAGCGCTGCGCGCTCGATGCGCAGGCCACGCGCATCTGCGCATGCGATGCGCTCCAGCGCCGCCTCGGCCTGCGCGCCCAGCAGCCGCTCCGTCTGCCGCGCCTCCTCGGCCAGGCTCGCCAGGCGCGCTGCGGCGCCGGGCGCGAGAGCTTCCAGCGCGGGTAGAACGTCGGCCCGGATCTGGTTGCGCGGGACCGCGCGCGAGGCGTTGCTCGAATCCTCGCGGCAGTGGATACCGTGGCGGCGCAGGTAGTCGCGGAGCGCGGCGCGACGGGCGTCGAGCACGGGACGCAGCAGATGACGGGCGTCGTCGCGTGCGGCGATCCCGGCGAGCCCGCGCAGGCCCGTGCCGCGCGCCGCGCGCAGCAACAACGTCTCGGCCTGGTCGTCCTGCGTGTGGGCCGTCGCGATCCACGCGCAGCCGGCGCCGCTGCGCATGCGCTCGAGCGCGGCGTAGCGCAGTCGCCGTGCCCGAGCCTCCGGCGAGTCGCCGTCGCGAAGGGCGGCGCGGACTCGCTCGCTCGCGAAGGGCACGCCCAGACGCGCCGCGAGCACGCGCACGAACTCGAGGTCCGCGTCCGCCTCTGCGCCGCGCAGGCCGTGGTGCACGTGCGCCACCGCGATGCGCTGCCCGAGCGCGACCAGCGCGGCCAGGAGCGCCACCGAGTCGCCACCGCCGGACACCGCCGCCAGCACTGGAACGTCGCGCGCGACGCCCTCGCGGTGCAAAAAACGCGCAATCCCGCGATGGACCGGATCCACATCGAGAGAGTAGGCAAGCGCGAAGCGCGCGCAGCGAGGGCGCCTCGCCCGAGCGAAGGCCGCTTGGCGAGAGCCATCGCGGCAAAGACCCAGGCAAGCGCGAAGCGCGCGCAGCGAGGGCGCCTCGCCCGAGCGAAGGCCGCTTGGCGAGAGCCATCGCGGCAAAGACCCAGGCAAGCG
>CAYVQJ010000097.1:0-151830 GCA_964454165.1 uncultured Myxococcales bacterium
GCCGGCGAGCGCGGGCAGGCCCTGGGCGACGCCAACCCGCAGCGTGCGGATCCCCCCGTAGAGCAGGAGCGCGACCGCGATGTAGTCGACGAGCCAGAAGGGCCAGTAGCCCCAGTCGCCCCAGTTCCGCGCGACCTCGGCAATCGCGAGGAAGATGGCGAAACCGACCGCGACGCGCGCCGAGACTCTTGCCATCCGATCCTCCGCCGACTCAGCCAGGCGAACCTGTGCTGCCTAGTGCTCGCGCAGCGCAAGCGCCGCTGCGAGCAGTGCGAGCCAGAGCAGCGCCGTCCCGCCCGGCGACAGCACAGGTACCAAAACCGCCGCGGGCGGCGCGAACGTGATGTCGTCGAGCGTGAAACCCGCTGCGGACTGAGTCGATACGTAGCCGAACGTCGCGCTCGCGATGCCGGGTCGGGAGATGCCGAGGAACACGCCCTCGTCCGCCTCGACGCTCTCGAGCGGCGTTCCGGAAGCGTCGAACACGGTGAGCCGGATCCGCGATCCGGTGGGGTCGTTCCAGGCGCCGACGCGGTCGGTGACGCCGGCGCCCGACGTTCCCGGCGCGATGAAGCCGATCTGTATCGGCTGGAGGTAGTCGACCACGGGAACGTCACTCACGAGCTGCGAGCCGCCGATCAGATTGGGGTCGGAGCGCGCATCGATCGGCCACGAGATCACGGCGACCGGCCCGGCCGTGCTCGAGAACACCGCGCTGCTTCCGGCGAACTGGTTGGTCAGTCGAGACTCCGCGGGGATCGCCACGCCCGGAGCCACCCCCGTCCCGGTCATCTCGTCGAAGCCGAGCACCGTCGCACCGGCCTGGAACGCCGCGACCTGCGTCGGGTCCGTCGACACGAAGCCCGTCCCATGCGCCCTGGACGCGACGAGCAGGAGCGCGCAGGCGACACCCCAGCGCACGGTTCGCGACCCCGGCCGCGGACGAGCCCTGTCGGCCCCCTCTTCAGTTCGAGACCAGCGCGTGCCCATCGCGTGCGCATGGTGCTGCCGCGGACCGGCCGTACGCAAGGTCCCCGTGCGCAAAGTGCAGCGGCGTTCCGCCGAAGAGAGGCGCATGGGCGACGCTCCGAATCGAGGAGCTGCCAGGCGACGCTGGCGCGGGCTCGCACTCTTGCTGGCGGCAGTGGCGCTCGCATACGGCTGCACCGGTGGCTGCGCCAGCATGCCGTTGCCGCCGCGTGCGAGCGTCACCCTGCGGGAGCAGATCGCGGCGACGCACTTCCACTTCGCGGTGGCCGTGAAGCCCTACGGGACGCGGCACCCTTCGGACGAGCTCGTGCTCGCGTTGCGGGCGACGCGGCTGTTCGACGAGGTCGGCTACGCGGACGAGCTGGCCTCGCCCGCGCGGCTCGTGGCCCGCGTCGAAGGCCTCTCTCGCGGCGCCGCGGTGATTCCGTTCTGGACCGCGCTCAGCCTCGGGCTCGTGCCGACGACGGCCGAAGAGGTCTACGGCGTTGCCTTCTCGCTCGCGCCCGCGGGCGAGCCGGAGCAGCGCCTCGCGTTCGATGCGCGCTGGACGGGGGACGTTGTGCTCGGCTGGGTCTGCCTGCTGCGGAATCTCTCGGTCGATCGCGACGCGGACGATCCGCGCCGCCACCCTCGCTACGCCGAGCACGTCGCGGCCGGGATCGCCGCGCGGCGCGACGAGGTCCTTGCGCTCGCGCGCCAGGGGAGCCGACGATGACGACGCTGACCGGCATCTGGGTCCTGCTCGGGGTGTTTGCGCTCGGCGGCGCCTTCGCGCTCTGGAACGCGCGGCTGCGCGGCGCCGTCGCGCGCCGGCTCGAGGCTTCCGGGTTCGAGCCCTGCGACGCAGAGCCTGCGGCGCTCGCCCGCGCGTGGCAAGCGCTCGTCGCGGCCACGGGGCGTCGCCGCGACGTGAAGGTCGGTCGCTGTCACCGCCGCGCGGCGGGCTGGGGGATGCTGTACCACGTCGATTTGCTCGACGTGACCCACCAGGACGACAGCCGCGAGCGGGTGACCGTCGGCGCCGCCTTCTCGGCCTATCTGCTCGACGTGCGCGATCCGGACACGCTCCACCGCGCCCCGGTCACGCTGCTCTGCGTGCCCGGCCGCTCGAAGCTGCTGAACGCGCTGCTCAGGCGGGTCTGCGAGCTCGAGCCGCCCGGCGCGTCGCTCGAGATCGGGGATCACCCGTGGGTAGCGGAGCTCCTGGGAGCGTATGGCGCAGCGCCGGGAAAGCTCGACGAAGTCGTGCCCCCGGGCGTGCAGCAGAGGCTCGCGCGCGCGGGCGCACACGGCTTCTTCCGGGTCTGCCTGGCCGAAGGCAAGCTGGCCTTCGCCGTGCTCCCGGGACGCCGTGACGTCGACCGCGAGCTCGCCTACCTCGCCGAGTGGACGTAGGCGACCGACCGCGCGCGCCTCGCCGCGAGCGCGACTCCGCCGAGGGCCGCGGCGAGCAGCGACAGGGAGCCCGGCTCCGGGACCTGCTGCACCGCGAGGTCGAAGATCGGCTCGCCGGCGTCGAACACGGTTGCCCAGGTGCCGCTGCGCAGGTCGAAGCGGGCGATCGAGGTCGGGCTGTCGGTGAAGAAGAGCTCGTCGCCGGCGCCGCCGGCGTGTCTCGAGCTAGCGAAGCCGATGTCCACGAAGAGCTGGAGCACGAGGCCGCTCGCGTCGAAGACGATCAGGTCGCTCAGATTTGCGTCGCCGAAGGGGACGGGAAGCGGATCGTTGCCCCAGATGAAGTCCGCCGCATTCTCGTGCGCGAAGACGACGACGCGGCCGTCGGCGAGCGTCGCCATGTCCCCGCCGTACAGCACGAAGTTGCCGCAGCCGAGCGCGCCGTCGCAGTAGCGGGTGGCGACGCGCTCGAACGAGAGGTTGGAGAAGAGCGCGCGCAGGTTGGCGTCCTGCAGTGCGCCGCTTCCGGTGGGCGCGATGTCGAGGTAGCGCGGCTGCGTGCCGCCGCCGCCCGGCTCGAGGATGCTGCCCGACACCGGGTCGACGCGCGCGACGCGGCCGTCGAACCCCTGCATTCGCTGACGCTCGTACGCCGGATCGGCGACGTAGAGCAAGCCATCGGGTCCGAGCGAGAAGTCGAGCGGGAGCAGCAGGATCTCGTCGAACTCCTCGCCGTTCCCCGCGAGCCGTCGCGGCCCGAGCGGCGAGAACGCGCGCTGGACCCCGTTCGGGGCGATCTCGCGGATCGAGCTCGGCACGTCGACGATCGGTGCGTACGCGGGGGAGGGGAAGCCGCAGCAGCTCACCACGCCCTGGTCGAGCACGAAGACGCGGCCGTCGGGTGCAACGTCTACGGCTCGCGGCTGGTAGAGCGCGAGCGTGGCGAGCGGACTCGGCGCGTAGCCCCTCGCGCGCTCGAGTTGGATCACGGAGCTCCCGGTCAGGACGACGACGTCGCCGTAGCCGACGGCCGCGGCGTGTGCGACGAGAGCGGGGAGCGCGAGCAGAGGCACCAGACACCAGGACGCGAACCGAATTGCCAGCACAACCACCACCTCGAGCTGCGATCAGTATCCCGTCTGTGACGGACCAGGCGTCGGCGGCGCGGACGGCGCGCTGACCGGTGGTGTGCTCGGCGCCGGAGCGCGTGGCGCCTTCGGCTTCGGCGGCGCGAGCGCCTTCTCCACGCGCTTGAGCAGCTTCACCGCGTCCTTGCGCGCCTGGCCGGCGAGCTTCTTCCAGCGCTTCTCACCCTCGGCCTCGAGCCTGCCGAGGCGATGGCTCGCCTCGCGCAGCAGGCGCAGGAACTCGCGCGACGCCTGCGAGCCCTCGATCTCGCGCTGCACGCGCGAGAGACCCGCCTGCACCTTGCGCGCAAACTCGGCGAGCGAGGGCGGCAGGTCGGCCTTGATGCGGGACACGGCGCTGGCGGGCGCCTTCTTCGCGGGTGTTCGGCGGGTGCGCTTCGGCTTACGGGCTGCGGCCATGTGCGTCTCCTTGGTGGGTGCTGGGTTCGCGCAATGTCTTCTCGCGTATGGTGCTGTCGTCAGGCCTCGCCGCGCAAGCCTGCTCACGTAGCAGACGGGGTCGCGTCGATACGGAGGGCGTGCGCAGCCTCGCGATCGCCGCAGCACTTTGCCTCTGCACGGGCTGCTGGGTCTTCGACGAGCTCGACTCCGGCATGGACAAGATGAACCAGCACAGCCCGAAGAAGGACGCGAAGGGCAACCCGACCGCCAAGGGCGCGGCGCCCGCAGTAGCCCCCGATGAGCCCCAGCAGGGGCCCCCTGCGAAGCAGGGCCCCGGGATCCTGCAAGAGCTCGTGGTCTGGACGAAGAAGAAGCTCGAAGGCCCGCCGCCGCCTCCGGATCCCGGGGACGTCCCGGTCCGCTGCACGATTGGAAACGGCGTGCTCTTCACCACCCGCGGCGAGTGCGAAGCGCGCGGCGGACAGGTCCGGGAGCTGCCTCCGCGGCCCTAGCGCTCGCGGAGGCGCGCAACGAGGTCGCTGCTGGCGTGGCTCTTCGGGTCGCCGCAGATGGCGATGCGGCCACCCACCGAGGCCAGTGTCTCACGCTCCGGGACGCTCGCAGCCTCGCGATCGGTGCCCTTCACCAGGACGCTCGGGCGCAGCGCGCGCACGAGTGCGTCGCCGGTGTCCTCGTCGAAGCTCGTGACGTAGTCCACGCCGGCGAGCGCCGCGACGATCTCCATGCGCTCCGCGAGCGGGACGAAGGGACGTCCCGCGCCCTTCAGCCGCCGCGCGCTCGCATCGCCGTTGAGCGCGACCACGAGCAGGTCGGCAAGGCCGCGCGCTTCGACGAGCAGTCGCACGTGCCCCACGTGCAGCAGGTCGAAGCAGCCGTTGGCGAGCGCGAGCGTGCGCCCGGCGGCGCGCTCGGCGGCCAGGCGGGCGCCAAGCAACGGGTAGGCCGCGACGATGACGCCACTCACGGCGCGCTGCGCTCGCAGAGCTCCCGCGCCGCGGCGACGACGCGCTCCGGGCCGATGCGCACGAGGCAGCGCTGGTCGATCGGACACAGCTTCAGGTGGCACGGGCTGCACGCGACCGGCTCGCGCAGCACGACCCGGGCAGGCGCGGGGTATGCGCTGTGGCGAGCGTCCGTTGGACCCAGCAGCACGATGTGCGGCCGCTCGAGGGCAGCGGCGAGGTGACGCGGCCCGGTGTCGTTGCAGAGCACGAGCGCGGCGCGCGCGATGAGCGCGGCGAGCTCGGGAAGCGTCGTCACCGGCGCGTCGTAGAGCAGCGGCGGCTGGGCCATCGCGCCCGCGATCGCGCGCGCCAGGGGCTCCTCGCCGGGTCCCGGCGCCAGCACCACCTCGAGGCCGAGGTCGAGACGCAGCCCGTCGCAGGCCTTGGCGAAGTGCTCGGCCGGCCAGAGCTTGCTCGAGCCGAAGGCCGCGCCCGGACTCACCAGCGCAAAGGGGCGCGCGCCGAGACCGCGCGCTACGAGCAACGCCTCGGCACGCTGCGCCAGCTCGGGAGGCAGGCGCAGCTCCAGGCGCGGCGTCGCGCCGGTCCAGCCGAGCGCGCGCACCAGTGCCAGGTAGCGCTCGGTCATCGGAATCGGAACGCGGCGGCCGTCCGCGCGCGGGACGTCGAGCGCGCGGGAGAGCAGCGCACGTCGCAGCACGTCGCGCGCATAGCCCACTCGCGCGGGGATGCGCGCGAGCGCCGGCGCCAGCGCGGCGCGGATCGAATCGGGCAGCAATACGGCGAGCTCGAAGCGTTCGGCACGCAGCGTGCGCGCACGGGCCCACTCTCGTCGGATCGGGCTGGCGGCGACGGGCTCCGGCAGGAAGCGGCCGCCCGCCGGCAGCAGCGCCGCGAGTCCGGCGAGGTGCGGCTTGCCGTGCAGCACGAGCTCCGCGCCGGGGAAGCGCTCGCGCAGCGCCACGAGCGCGGGTCCGGCCATCACGACGTCGCCCACCCAGTTGGGGAGCTGGACGAGGATGCGGCGCGGATCTTTCAGAGGAAGTAGTCCTCGGACTCGGGCGTGGGCAGGATCTCGCCGTCGCTCGCTACGAGCTGCTCGATCCACCAGTTCACGCCGTTGTAGATGCAGGTGACCTCGCGGCACTCGTGGCTCGCGTCGAAGCGCTCGAGCAGGCCGGCGAGCTTGCCGCTCGTCTCTTCCGCGGTCGCGTCGTTCTGGAAGGCGTCCTTGCCCCCGATCTTCGCGCGCTCGACTCCGCGGTGCGCGGGGCAGTTGTACAGCCCGGTAGGCGTCAGCACCTGGCGCAGCGCCTGCACGTGACAGACGCGCGGCTGGCGCGTGTAGTCGCGCCACTCGCCGGTCTCGAGCGCGCGCAGGTTCGTGCTCACGTAGACCTTGAAGCGCTCGTCCTCGAAGGTGCGCGCCTTCTCGATCTCGCTCTTGATGCGAGCCAGGATCGCCGGGAGCCCCGACTCGGCATCGCTGGGATCGAGCACCTCCGCGCCTTCGGGCGTGCGCTCGAGGAACGGCTTGAGCGACAGGTAGTCGAAGCCGGAGCGCTGCGCGCGCTCGGCGGACAGGGCGATCTCGTGCACGTTCTCGAGCACGGGCGTATCGGCCTCGCGTGCGGCGCCCCGCCAGGTGATGATGAACGAGAAGCCGATCCGCGGGGCAGGGTTCGCGGCCTTGATCTCGGGGATCCAGCGGCAGATCTCGTCGAGGTCGAGCTTCGGATCGACGGGCAGGTGCATCGCGCGGAACAGCTCGTTGGTGCCGGAGTCGAGCGAGAGCCGGATCCAGTCGTGCTCGTCGAGCAGCGGTGCGACCTCGAGCAGCCGATCTCCCCGCGAGCCGTTGCTCACGATCGCGACTTGCAGACCGAGGCTCTTGATCCAGGCGACGAAGTCGACGAAGCGCGGGTGCACGCTCGGCTCGCCGCCGCCGATCAGGATCACCGAGCGCAGACCGCGCTCCGCCATCACCCGGAGGCTGTCCCGGAGCACCTGCTCGTCGTGCTTGAAGCGGCTGTTCAGGATGTCCCAGTCGATGCAGTGCGTGCAGCGGTAGTTGCAGGCCGTCGTCAGGTCGAGGTTGATCGAGACGGGGGCCATCCCCGCGGGCGGCGCGGGATCGGCCTCTCCGCGCTCGCGCGCGACGCGCAGCGCGCGGCGCCAGCCGACGTACGCGGACAGCGCGGGCAGCAGCGCGGGCTGGCGCAGCTTGCCCGAGAAGTCGTGGATCGCGTGGCTCACGTCATCTCCTGAACGCACTAGCGATCTGCTCGAGCGCCGCCATGCGAAAAGCGATTCTAGCCCGCTCACCGGGATCGGCCCGCCCGCGGGCGAGGGCCGCGACGAAGTCTCGGAGCAGGAGCGCCAGCGGGTCGGGCAGCTCGACCTCGCGCGTGCCGTCCGAGAGGCGTTGCGCGTAGTCGGGCAGCGTCACCAGCCGCTCCGCGACGAGGCCGTCGATCGCATAGCCGGCGGGGCGCGGGAAGCGCTCGCTGCCCTCGAGCGCGAAACGCACTTCGATCGCGCCGGCGCGCGTCTTCCACGCGAGCTCGAGCACGAGCGCGCCAGCGTCTGGCGAGCGCGTGGAGAAGCGGACGTCGGCGAGCTCTGCCTCGGGCTCGCCCGCGAGCGCCTGCAAGAGCGACAGCAGGTGAGGGAGCGTGTCGACCAGCATGCGTTCGCCGCGCGACGCCGGCGAGAGGTGCATCGCGAACCGCCGCACCGGCTGCGCGCGCGCCCCGGGGTGCAGCGTTGCGAAGGCGGGAAGCGTGTACGGCCACTGGCAGTTCTCGACGAGCACGAGCCCACGCGCCGCGAACTCGGCGGCCAGTGCGCTCCCGCGCGCGAGCGCCCCGGGCGCGCCCCACACCAGCGGCTTCTCGCACAGCGCGCCGAGGCCGTGCTCGAGTGCCAGCTCGAGCCCCTGCACGTGGTGCTCGACCGGCGTCAGCACGGCGAGCGCGTCGAGCGCGTGCTCGCGGAGCATCGCACGCACATCGGTGTAGCCCACGGGGGCGCTGCCCAGGCGCGTCGCCAGCTCGCGGCCCGCCTCCGCCACGCTGGCTGCGCTGGTGCCCGCGAAGCACGGCACACTCGCCCCGGCCAGGGCGAGATGGCCCGCTACGAACGGCCCGAGTCCCTGACGCGCGCGCCGCGCGCCGAGGATTCCCACGCGCGGTCGGCGCGCGAGCGGGTCGCTCACGAGCGCGCGGCCGGCGCGCCCAGGCGGTCGTGACGCGCGGCGAGATCGCGCGGCAGCTCGTCGGCGAAGCGATCGAGCTGCGGCAGGTAGCCCAGATGATCGGCGAGACGCCAGAGTCCGACTTCGGTCTTCAGGTCGGCGATCTCGCCGCGCCGGCACGCCGTGAGCGCCTCGCCGAGCGAGAGCAGCACGACCTCCGCACCTTCCTCCATCACCGAGCCGTCGCCGCTTCCCGGGTGTGCGCTCGCGAGCGGAGCGGGCGCGGCCGCGTAGTAGAGCTTCTCGTCCGTGGTGCCCGGGCTCGCGAACGAGCCGTCCCCGAGCAGCGTGAAGTGCTCTGGATCGAGCGCGAGCCCCGCCTCCTCTTGCGCCTCGATCGCGGCGCGGCGCGCGAGGCCGGCGGCCCCCGGGCCGTCCTCGTCCTCCAGCAGGCCCGCGACCAGCTCGAGCAGCGTGTCGTGCGCCTGCGCGTCGGGGTGCACCAGCGCCTTGGTGCGGCGCAGCCAGACCGGCGCGCGCGTCGCGCGCCGCAGCAGCACGCGCACGCGGCGCTCGCCGTCGACCTCGTAAAGCAGCGCGACCACCGCGTCCTCGCGCCGGCGGCTGACCACGTCGCAGGGATACTCGCGGGAGCGCGAGCCGTCGGCGTACTCGTTGCGCAGCAGCAGACGGCGCACGCGCAAGAAGCCCTCGTCGCAGCGGCTGCGCGCGCTGCGGTCCTCGACGACCTCGATTCGCGCCAGTACGGGAGCGCTCACGCGTAGGGTCGGCCCGCGCGCGCGTAGGCGGCGGCAGAGCGGTACAGGTTGACCGCCATCAGCGAGGTCTCCGCGCCCGCGCGCTGGTCGTAGATCTCGGCGACGCCGCTCTGTACCGTCGCGTCACCCGGGGCGGCTTCGAGCGCGTAGTCCGCCAGGTGACACGCCACGTCGAGCCGACCCGCGGCGGCCAGCGACTTCGCGCGCGACAGCAGCGCCGCGGCGCCGCCCGCCGCCTCCGCGACCGCGCGCGCGGTGTCGGCTCGGGGAGCAGGCTTGAGATCGCTCGGGCGGCCGCCGTGCCAGCCGCCGAACCAGCGGATCACGTTGCGCACGATGAACTCGCCCTCGTCATACACGGGCTGGAGCCACGGCGAGTCGGAGCGCGGGATCTCGACGCGCCGCACCACGTCGACGTGAGGCGGCGAGCCGTCCTCGAGCACCGCGAGCGTGCGCGCCACGATTGCTTCGAGCAGCTCGGCCGTCTCGAGCAGCATGCGCTGAATCTGCGCCGCGTCGCCGACGACCGGTCCGCCGTGGCCGGGGCCGAGGCTCGTCGGCCCGAGCGCCGCCATCGCGCGCAGGCCCGCGGCCCAGTCCCACGGGTAGCGCTGCACCTTCTGTGGATTGCCGGCGTTGGGCACGCCCCAGATCACGAGATCGCCCGGGCAGAGCACCCCGCGCTCGGGACAGAAAACCCAGGTGTGATCGTCCGTCTCGCCGCGGCAGTGGCGCAGCTCGAAGCGCAGCCCGCCGACCTCGATCGAGAGCGCGTCCTCGTACAGCACGTCGGGGACGATCGCAGGAACCGTCCACTGTGGCGCCATGTTCGCATCCACGGCGCCGCCGAACTGGCGCGCGTTCAGGGCGGTGTTGTGGCGGCCGGTGCGCGCGTAGCGCTCGAAGCGCGCGGGCATCGCGCGGTGCCCGATCACGCGCGGCGCCGATTGTCCCGGCGCCAGGAACGCGGACAGCCCGTAGGCGTGGTCCACGTGCCCGTGCGTGAAGATCGCGGTGTGCACCGGTGCGCGCGTGCGCTCGCGGATGCGCGCCGCGAGCAGCGGGCCGAAGATCGCGGTGCCGGCGTCGACCAGCACGAGACCTTCGTCCGTCTCGAACGCCGTCACGCCCGAGAGCTGAGACGCGAACCAGGTGCGGGGCGCCAGCTCGACCGGGCCTCCGGTCCAGAAGAACTTCGCCTCCTCGGGCGGGCGGCCGCGCATGCGCTGAAAGGCGTCGGTCGGGTTCTGACTCATGGGCGCGGCTCCTCGGGATTCGGCTTGCCGGCGGCGTCGCGGCGGAAGGTCGCGAGCGCCATCTGCGCAGAGTCTCGCATGCGCCGGAGCAGCCGGCGCGCCCAGACGAACTCGGTCGCCAGGATGCCGAGTCCCGCGGGGATCACGACGAAGGCCGGCCCCGGCAGGACCACCATCGCCAGTCCCAAGAGCAGGACGGTTCCTCCGATCACGAGGATCGCCAGCCGCCATGCCGCGCGCAGCGAGCGGCGCGCGAGCGGTTCGAATTGCTGGGGGTTCAAGGCCGGGGCTCCCGGATATACTCGCCGGACTGCATGGAACATCCGGTGCTCGAGATCGGGTTCAACCTGCCCTTCTTCCAGGGCCTGCTCAGCATCATCGTCATCGACATCATCCTGTCCGGCGACAACTCCATCGTGATCGCGATGGCGGTGCAGTCGCTGCCGCGAGCCAAGCGCCGCCTCGGCATCATCATCGGCGCCGGCGCGGCAGCCGTCATGCGCATCTTCTTCACGTTCATCGCCTCGTATCTGATGGCGACGCCGTACATCAAGCTCGTCGGCGGCGTCCTCATCCTGTGGATCGCGGTCAAGCTGCTCGCGGAGAACGCGGACACCGACACCAAGCACCGCGAGGCGCACGGCCTGCTGCACGCGGTCTGGATGATCATGGTCGCGGATTTCACGATGTCGCTCGACAACGTGCTGGCGGTCGCCGGCGCCTCCGGCGGCAGCCTGCTCCTGCTCTGGTTCGGCCTCGGCCTGTCGATTCCGCTGGTGATGTTCACCAGCAACATCCTGTCGCGGCTGATGGAGCGCTTCCCGGTGATCTGCACGCTCGGCGCGCTCGTGCTCGGCAAGGTCGGCGCCGACATGGTGGCCACCGATCCGGTGATGGTCGGGCTCACTGGTGGGATTCCGTACTTCCACGGCGTCATGCAGGTCATCTGTATCGGTGGCGTGCTCGGAGCCGCGTTCTGGTTCCGGCGGCGGCAGGAGGGGTCCGTGAGCGGGAAGCCGCCCGACGTGGGCCAACCCGCATACGGCAAGCCTGACGCTCGACAGCTAGGCGAGCTGCCGTAGCGTCGCGGCCAGCTTCGCCAGCCTCGGCCGCGATGGCTGTCGCCAAGCGGCCTCCGCTCGCGCGAGCCGCGCTCGCTGCGCGCGCTTCGCGCTTGCCTCACGGGCGGACGCGGCGCGCGCCGAGGCGCACGCCGAGCGGTCCACGGCGGACGAAAGCGCGGATGGGCTCGCCGCCGCGCTCGAGCTCGACGGCGATCTGCTCGCCGAAGCGGCCGGCCGCCGTCGCGCGCACCAGCTCCTCGAGCGCGAACACGCGCACCCCGTCGTAGCGCAGCACCAGATCGCCGGCCTGCAGCCCGGCCTCCGCCCCGGGCGAGCGGTGCAACACATCGCGGATCTCTACCCGGTTCGGGCGATCCTGCGCGTACAGGTACCAGTCGAAGCGGTCGTCTCCGAGCTCGCCGCGCAGCGCCTGGCGCAGCTCCTCGAGCGCGCGCGCCTCCTGCGCGAAGCGCGGCGTGGCGAGCCAGCCCTCGCGCGTGGCGCGGTCGCGTAGCGTGAGCGCCTCCAGCTCGAGCTCCTCGAAGCGCTCGCGCATGCGCGCGATCTCGTCGGCGGCGATCCCGGCAGCGCGCAGCGACGCGTCGTCGAACCACGGGGACTCGCGCGGCGCCGCGGGCTCGACCGCCGCGCCGCCGCCGGCTGGGCGCGGAGCCGCGAGCGCTGCGCGCAGGCCCGCGACCTCCGATTCGAGCCGCTCGCGCGCGACTACCTCTTCGAGCAACAGCTCGCGCAGCGCGCCGAGCTCCGGGCTCGATGCGCCGGACGCCGTCTCCGACAGGAACAGCGGCGCCGGAGTCGGGATCGGGCTCGGCTTCTCACGCACCAGCCAGGTGGCCGCCGCGACCCCGAGCGCAGTCAGCGCGAACGCGAGCGCCGCCCGTTCGATCACGCGCGCTCGCTGCGCGCGCTTCGCGCTTTCCGGTGCCGCGATGGCTGTCGCCAAGCGGCCTTCGCTCGCGCTGCGCGCTCGCTGCGCGCGCTTCGCGCTTTCACTGGCGATCGGCCTCCGCCAGTCGCGGCAGATCGCGGGAGAGTGCGGCGAGGATCTCGCGCGTGGCGCCGGAGACCGCGACCTCGACGCCGTTCGCACCCGCCTCCGCGGTGTTCGCATATGGCTGCCAGCGGTTCTGAATCGCCGCCTGCGCGCGGTAGGTCGTGACGAGCGCATGCTCGCGCACCACCAGCGCCTCGAGCTCGAGCGTGTAGTCGCTTCGCAGCGTCACGAACAGCGCGGCCGGCGGCAGGGCTCCGGCGAGCGCCGACCACCAGAAATTCGCGTTGGGCTCCACCGCGCTGTCGCTCGCCGTGAGCCGGATCTCCCAGCTCGGCTCCACGCCGGGCGGCACCGGGTACATGATCCCCTCGAACAGCTCCGCGGCGCGCAGCTCGCGCGCGAAGCGGTCGAGCACGCCGCGCGAATCGAGGCGCGAGCGCGAGAACTCGCCCGCCACCACGCCGACGGTAAGCGGCGAGCGGACCAGCGGGGGCTCGACCTCGGGGGCCGGCTCTCCGAGCCAGACCACTTCGTGCGAGCAGCCGAGAAGCGCGACGCTTCCCACGAGGATCCCCGACAGCGCGGCGCGGCGGCGAGAGCGCACGCGCGCAGGGTAGAGTCGCAGCCCCGGAGAGTCGATGGCGGAGACCCCCTCGGAACGCGCCGCAGCGGTGAAGGCGATCGGGCTCGAGCGCTTCGATCGCGTGGGGATCGCGCGGATCGAGCGCTGGCCCGAGCTCGAGCGCGTGCGCGAGTGGCTCGCGCGCGGCTACGCCGGGGAGATGCGCTGGCTCGAGCGGCGGCTCGCCGAGCGTGAGGACCCGACACGCGTGCTGCCCGGCGCGCGCGCGGCGATCGTCACCGCGACGGCGTACGACGCCGGTGGCCCGCCCTCGAGCGCGCCGCGTGCCGCGGGCACGGCCTGGGTCTCGCGCTACGCCTGGGGCGCGGACTACCACCGGGTGGTCGGCGAGCGGCTCGACGGCTTCGTCAGTGCGCTCACGGCGCGCTTTCCCGACGCACGCCTGCGCCGCTACGCCGACACCGGACCCGTGCTCGAGAAGCTGGTGGCCGCGCGCGCCGGCGTCGGGTGGACCGGGCGGAACACCTGCGCGATCGACCCGGAGCTCGGCTCGTACTTGTTCCTCGGAGTGGTGCTATGCGACCTGGATCTCGCGCCCGACGCGCCCGCGCAGGACCACTGCGGGAGCTGCCGCGCCTGCCTCGACGCCTGTCCCACGCAGGCGTTCCCCGAGCCCTACGTGCTCGACGCGCGCCGCTGCATCTCGTACCTGACCATCGAGCTGCGCGGTCCGATCCCCGCGGAGCTGCGCGAGCCGCTCGGCTCGCACGTCTTCGGCTGCGACATCTGCCAGGAGGTGTGTCCCTGGAACGCGCGGCGCGGCAGGCCACTCGCGCGCGACGCCGCGTTCGAGCCGCGTCCCGAATGGCGCGCGCCGCGGCTGGCCGATCTGCTGGAGCGCGACGAAGCCGCGCTCGCAGCGCTGCTGCGCGACTCCGCGCTCGAGCGCACGCGCACGACCGGCCTGCGTCGCAACGCGCTCGTCGCCGCGGGGAACTCCCGCGACCCGGCGCTGCTGCCCGCGGTCGAGCGTCACCTGGATGCCGCCGACCCGGTCGTCGCGGAAGCGGCGGCCTGGGCTAGCGAGCGCCTGAGAGCTCTCTAGCGACGCTCACCAGCCGCCCCGGGAAGTCCGACATCACGCCGTGCACCCCGGCGCGGAGCAGCGCGCGCATCTCGTCCTCGTCGTTGATCGTCCAGACGTGCAGGTGCAGCCCGAGCGCTCGCGCCGCGGCGACACTCTCCGGCGTCACCAGCGGCTGGCCGAGGAACGAGGTCGGGATCTGCAGCGCGTGGCCGAGCGGGCGGTGCGCCTCGAGCGCGCCGTCGCGCAGCGCCACGTAGAAGGTGAGCACGTCGGCGCGCGACGAGCCCAGGGCAGTCGCCGGGCGCAGCGCGCGGATCGCGTCGAGGATCTCGGGCTCGTCCGCCGCCAGCAGCACGCGCTCCTCGGCCTTCGCCCGGCGGATCACGTCGAGCACGGCCTCGGCGATCGGCGGGTCCGCCTGCTTCACCTCGAGGTTGATGCGCGCCTCGGGGTGCTCGCGCAGCACGTCGGCGAGGCGCGGCACGCGAAAGCCCTGGCCGCGGAACGGAAAGGTCGCGCCATCCGGGGTGAAGCGATAGCCGGCGTCGAGCGCGGACAGCTCCGCGAAGCTCCGCGCCGAGAGCGCTCCCCGCCCGTCCGTGGTGCGCTCGAGAGCGGCGTCGTGGAACACCACGATCTCGCCGTCGCGCGTGGCGTGGCAGTCCATCTCCAGGTAACGGACGCCTTGCTCCCAGGCGCGCGCGAACGCTGGCAGGGTGTTCTCGGGCAGCTCACCACTGGCGCCTCGGTGGCCGAAAAGCTCGAACCCGCGCGTGTCGAAGTAGGGATGCACCGCTCCAACGTACGGGCGATCCGCACAGATTGACAAGCGGGACGGGAGCGCCATTGTCGCGCTCCCAGGGGGATCAGGGATGTGTGTGCTGACCAGAGAGGCGATCCTCAGGGAGCTCGACAGCGGGCGCCTGCGGATCGAGCCCTTCTCGCGCGAGCAGATCGGCCCGGCGTCGGTCGACCTGCACCTCGGCGACGAGCTCCGCGTGCCCGAGCCGCGGCGCAACGGGCCGCTGCACCTCGCCGAGGACCACGAGCCGGACCAGGACAGCCGCGTGGTGCGGGTGTCCGACTTCTACGTGCTCGAGCCCGGCGCGACGGTCCACGGCGTGACTCGCGAGCGGCTATATCTGCCGCCGAACCTGTGCGGCTGGCTCGAGGGGCGCAGCAAGATCGCGCGCGTCGGACTCGCCGTGCACGTGACGTCCGGCTTCGTCCACCCGGGGGTGTCGAACCACCAGGTGCTCGAGATGACCAACGTCTCCGCCGTGCCGCTCGCCATCCACCCGGGACTGCGGATCTGCCAGGTGGTGCTCGAGCGAACGGAAGGGGAGGCGGTCTACCGCGGCCGCTTCGCCGCGCAGGCGTCGCCGTGAGAGCCGTCGTCCAGCGCGTGTCCCGCGCCCGGGTGAGCGTCGACGGCGCGGTCGTCGGCGAGATGGGCGCCGGCCTGCTCGCGCTGGTGGGCGTCGCGCGCGGCGACGGCCCCGCGGACGCGCAGGGCCTCGCCGACAAGCTGGTGGAGCTGCGGGTGTTCGACGACGACGCGGAGCGCATGAACCGCTCGCTGCTCGACACCGGCGGCGCGCTCGGCGTGGTGTCTCAGTTCACGTTGCTCGGCGACTGCCGCAAGGGCCGCCGCCCGAGCTGGTCGGAGGCCGCGGCACCCGAGGAGGCAGAGCCGCTGCTGGAGCAGCTCGTGGTCGCGACGCGCGCCCGAGGCGTGACGACGATCACCGGCCGCTTCCGCGCGCGCATGCAGCTCGAGCTCGCCAACGAAGGTCCGGTCACGCTGCTCCTCGACACGCGCCGGGTGTTTTAGCTATTTCTCGCGGCATGAAACGCTCGAGTCTTCTCCTGGTGGCGATCCTTTCCCTGTCCGTACTCGGCGCGCCAGCCCCGGCACGCGCGGAGGACCGCGGCCTGGCCGCCGAAGCCGGCCTCGGCATCGGCTCTGCGGTGATCAACATGGTGTACGGCCCGTTCAAGGTCGGCTACGCGATCCTCGGCACCGTGACCGCCGGCATTGCGTACCTGTGCACGGGGCTCGACAGCGAGATCGCGGGCAAGATCATGAACCGCTCGGTCCGCGGCGACTACGTGATCACACCCGAGATCCTGACCGGCGAGAAGGTCTGGGTCGTGACGGGACCCGATCCCGGAGAGCCGTCGCAGCAGTCCTGGTAGCGCGGGGGCCGGGTGCGCGCCGCCGTGATGAGCGCCCGCGACTGCGGGGCCGCGATCGCCATGCTCGCGTTCACCGGATGCGGCGGAGACGGGGGCGCCGCGTCCGCGCCGCAGGCTGCGATCCCGTTCGAGCTCGAGCGCCTGGGCGGCGGTAGCGTCGGGCTCGAGAGCTACCGCGGCAAGCTTCTGCTGCTCGACTTCTGGGCGACCTGGTGTCCGCCCTGCGTGCTCGAGGTGCCGGAGCTCAACGCGTTCTACGCGGAGCACCGGGAGGCCGGGGTGGAGGTGCTCGCGATCGCCGTGGACGGCGACGCCCCCGAGCTGGAGGGCTTCTCGCGCGAGCACGGCATCGCCTACCCGGTGGCGATCGGCGGCGAGGAGCTGGCGCGGCGCTACGGCGGCAGCGCCTTTCCGTTCCACGTTCTGGTGTCGGCAGACGGCCGCGTGCTGGAGCGGCTCGAGCCGGGTTTCCACGACCGGCTGGAGCTCGCCGATCTGGTCGCGCGGCACCGCGCGGCTCCCGGGTCTTAGCCGTATTCGCCCGTACTCCTTGCTCAAGCCTCCGCGCCGGTGCGTCGATGCCAAGGCGTCGTGAAGCCCAAGGAGATCGAGCGTCAATTCGCGACGGGTGAGCGCATCGTCGCCAGGGGCTCGGCCACGCGCGAGCTTTACCTGATCAAGAGCGGCGAGGTGCGCATCGGCGACGGTCCCGGGGCGCAGCCGCTCCTGCTCGGTCCGGGCGACATGTTCGGTGAGCTGGTGGCGATCCTCGGCGAGCCGCACGCCAACGACGTGTTCGCGGACGGCGACGTGAGCCTGCTCGCGCTCGACCTCGAGCTGCTGAACCGCCTGTGCGCGAGCTGTCCGGAGTTCGCCTTTCGCCTGATCCGGCATCTGGCGCAGCGCATCGCGTCTCCGGATCCGACGCCGACGCAGGCGCCACGCACCGAGCCGGGCAATCCGGCAGTGGCCCGCCTGTGCGCCACGCTGCTGGAGCGCGCCGTGGACGAAGAAGGGACGCTGCGCGGACCGTCCGCCCTGCGCGACCTGGCGGCCGCGGCCGAGCTCTCGATCCCCGACGCCTACCGCGCCGTGCAGCAGCTCCTGGAGCAGCGCGCGCTGCGCCTGGCGGACGACGTGCTGACCATTCTGGACCGCGAGGCCATCGCCGTTCTCTCGTAGGAGCTTGTCCGGGCCGCGATGGCTGTCGCCAAGCGGCCTTCGCTCGGGCGAGGCGCCCTCGCTGCGCGCGCTTCGCGCTTGCCTGGGCCGCGATGGCTGTCGCCAAGCGGCCTTCGCTCGGGCGAGGCGCCCTCGCTGCGCGCGCTTCGCGCTTGCCTGTGCCGCGATGGCTGTCGCCAAGCGGCCTTCGCTCGGGCGAGGCGCCCTCGCTGCGCGCGCTTCGCGCTTGCCTTGCCGGTCGGAGGGCGGGGCTGATAGACAGGCGCGGTGCCGCTGCGTCTCACCCCCTGCCTGCTCGCGCTCCTCGTGCTCTGCGGCGGGGCGGCAGCGCAGACCGGGGGGGATTCGCAGCAAACGCTCGAGGCCGGGCCGCTCTCGATCCGCGCCGACGAGATCGTCTACGAGCAGACGCGCGAGCTGTACGAAGCTCGCGGCCGAGTCGTGATCGAGCAGGCCAACGGGCGCACGCTCCAAGCGGACTGGATCGCCTTCAGCGCGACCACTCACACCGGAGTAGCGGTCGGCAACGTGCGGCTGCGCGACGGCACCGACACACTCGTCGCCGAGTTCGCGGCGGTGGACCTGGACCGGCTGGTCGCCGTCGCCGCCGACGCCGAGCTGCGCACCGAGGAGACGGGCTTCGTGGTCCGCGCCGAGACGCTGCGCAAGACCGGCGAGACCACCTACTCCGTCGAGCGTGGGAACTTCACGACCTGTCGCTGCCCGCCGGAACGGGACACGCGCCCGTGGGAGGTCGACACCGAGAGCGCGGACGTAACCGTCGGCGGCTACGCGATCGCGCGCGGAGTGGTGCCGCGCGTGCTCGGCGTGCCGGTGCTCTACCTGCCGTGGCTGATCTTCCCGGTCAAGACGGAGCGCCAGTCGGGCTTCCTGATCCCCGAGGTCGCGTCGAGCTCTCGCAACGGCGCCGAGGTCGAGGTGCCGTTCTTCTGGGCCCCGCGCGACGACCTGAACCTGCTGCTGCGGCCGCGCTGGATCGGCGACCGCGGCGTGAAGCCCGCCGTCGAGTACGAGTACGTGTTCGGCGAAGAGGGCACGAGCCGCGGCGCCGTCGTCGTCCTGCCCAATGACGACTCGGTCAATCGCAGCGATCCCGAGACCCGCTACAGCTCGGATCGCTACGCGTTCTGGCTGCGCCACCAGCAGCCGCTCGCCGCGGGCGCGCGCTTCGGCGCCGAGGTCTCGCGCGCGAGCGACAACGACTACGTGGTCGATTTCGAGGACCTGCCGGCTCCGGCGCAGCAGGTTCGCTTCCTCGAGTCGCGCGGCTTCGCGTCGCTCGCGCGGGGTCCCGCGTACGCGGACGTCGAGCTCCTGCACTTCGACGACCTGCAGAGCCCGAACGATCTCGATCGCGACGACGCGCAGCTCACGCGCCTGCCCGACGTCGAGCTCGCCTGGCTGCCGAGCCGGCTGTTCGGGCTGCCGCTGCGCCTCGGCGTCGGCAGCCGCTACACCTACTTCGAGCAGAGCTCGCGCGAGCAGATCGCCGGGATCGGAGCGACGAGCGGCCAGTTCTTCGACACGGGCATCGACGGGCTGTTCGATGCCTACGAGCCCGATCCCGCGGGGATGTTCACGGGCGTGGACAACCACCTGGACAACGGCGTCGACCAGGGTGACGGGATCTTCCAGGAAGGCGAGCTGCTCGCGGACCACGGCCATCGCTTCGAGCTGCATCCCAAGCTCTCCGTGCCCGCGCGGCTCGGACCCCTCGAGACCATCGGCGAGGTCGGTGTGCGCGAGACGCTCTACCATTCCGCGCTGCGCGACACGCGCGGCCGTACGCTCGTCACCGGCCGCGTCGACTCGCGCGTGCGCTTCGCGCGCGACTTCCGGCTGGCAGACCGGCGCGTGCGCCACGTGATCGAGCCGAAGGCGGCCTTCGCAGTCGTGTCCAATCAGAACCAGGCGCGCAATCCGCTCTTCGTCCCGAGCGGCGCGCTGCGACCGGAGCGGCTGATCAACGCCGACACGCGCCTGTTGATCGACGATCCGAGCGATCGCATCGCCGATCAGCGCTACCTCGAGCTCTCGCTCGGCAACCGCCTGCTCGCACCCGCGCAGGCGCTCGATGTGCCGGCGCGCCAGCTCGCCTCGCTGCGCCTCGGCTCCGGCTACGACTTCGAGCTCGGACGCGTGGTCAACCTGTTCGCCGAGGCGGCCGTGGCCCCGTCCGATGCGCTCAGCTTCGAGGGCGAGCTGGGCTGGGATCCGAAGGAGAGGCTGCTGGAGGAGGCGCGCCTGCGCGGCTCGTTCGCGCCCAGCGTCGGGTACGGCGTCGCGCTGGAGTACCGCTTCCTTCGCGACCTGCCGCGCGTGTTCGAGGATTTCAGCTTCGCGACGGACATCTTCGACCAGTTCGACCGGAGCTTCAGCCGCATCAACCAGGCGAGTGTCTCGGGCACCGTTCGGCTCACGCGGCGCCTCGACGCGTTCGCCAGCGGCTATCTGTCCTTCGAGGACGCGCAGTCGAACTCCGGCCAGCTCGGGGTGATCATCCACTCGAGCTGCGACTGCTGGGACCTGATCCCGGTGGTCACCCACAGCACGCGCCCGGATCAGACGCGATTCGCACTGCAGCTCCAGGTCGCCGGCTTCGGCTTCTCCCCCCCCGGATCGAGGCGCTAGTCCGAGCCGCGATGGCTGTCGCCAAGCGGCCTCCGCTCGGCCGGACGGCCTCGCTGCGCGCGCTTCGCGCTTGCCTAGCCATCGCGGCCAAGACTCTCTTGACGGCGCAGCGGGCGCTGTGTGAACCTCGGCGGCGATGAGGAACGCGCCATGGTCAGCCCCGATCGGGACACCTTCCGGGCCCTCGCGGCCCGTGGCCAGCCGATTCCTCTGCTGCGCGAAGTCCTAGCGGACCTCGACACCCCGCTCTCGATCTTTCGCAAGCTCGACGACGGCGAGACCACCTTCCTGCTCGAATCCGCCGAGGGCGGCGAGAAGTGGGGGCGTTTCAGCTTCGTGGGCGTGGGGGCTCGCGCGCGCTTTCGCGCGGCCGGCGGCGAGGTGCAGATCTCGCGCCGCGGCGAGCTCCGGCGCATCGCGCTCTCCGCCGAGCACCGCGAGGATCCGCTCGATCACCTGCGCCCGCTGCTCCAGGCCGAGCGCCCGGTGGACGTTCCCGGCATCGAGTGGCCGCGCTTCTCGGGCGGCGCGGTCGGTTACATCGCGTACGACTGGGTGCGCTACGTCGAGCGCCTGCCCGAGAAGAACCCCGACGAGCTCGGCGTGCCCGACGCCTTCTTCACTTTTCCCGAGACACTTCTGGTGCACGACCGCCTGCGCCAGATGCTGCGCGTGATCCACCTGGTCGACGTGCCCGACGCCGCCGAAGCCGACGCGGCCTGGGCGCGCGGCGTGGCAGAGATCGAGCGCGTGCTCGCGCGCCTGGCCCAGCCGCTGCCGCCCGAGCCGCCGCAGAAGGCGTCGAGCGCTCCGCTGCCCGTGCGCTCCAACACCACGCGCGAGCGCTTCATGGCGACCGTCGAGCGCTGCAAGGAGTACGTGCGCGCGGGCGATATCTTCCAGGTGGTGCCGTCGCAGCGGCTCTCGCTCCCGGTCGTCGCCGATCCGTTCCAGATCTACCGCTGGCTGCGCGTGATCAACCCGTCGCCGTACCTGTTCTTCCTGCGCTGCGACGACCACGTGGTGCTCGGCTCCTCGCCGGAGGTGCACGTGCGGCTGGAGGACGGCGAGATCGCGCTGCGGCCGCTCGCCGGCACCGCGCCGCGCGGGCGCACGGACGAGGAGGATCGCGCGATCGAGCAGCGCCTGATCTCGGATCCGAAGGAGCTGGCGGAGCACGTGATGCTCGTGGACCTCGGCCGCAACGACGTCGGGCGCGTCGCCGAGATCGGCAGCGTGCGCGTCGACGAGTTCGAGGTGATCGAGCGCTACTCGCATGTGATGCACATCGTCTCGAACGTGCGCGGGCGGCTGCGCGCCGACCGCGACGCGATCGACCTGCTGCGCGCGACCTTCCCGATGGGAACGGTCTCGGGCGCGCCCAAGGTGCGCGCGATGGAGATCATCGAGGAGCTCGAGCCGACGCGGCGCGGCGTGTACGGCGGCGCGGTCGGCTATCTCGACGCGCGCGGCAACATGGACACCTGCATCGCGATTCGCACGCTCCTGGTCAAGGACGGGCAGATCCATGCCCAGGCCGGCGGTGGCATCGTCGCGGACTCCGACCCCGCGCGGGAGTACGACGAGACACTGCACAAGCTGCGCGCGGTGCTCAGCGCGATCGAGCGCGCCGGCGGGGGGACCCTCGCGTGAAGCTGCTGGTGATCGACAACTACGACTCGTTCACTTTCAACCTGGTGCAGTACCTGGGCGAGCTCGGCGCGGAGAGCGACGTGGTGCGCAACGACGCGATCTCGGTCGAGGAGGTGGACCAGCGCGGCGCGGACGCCGTGGTGATCTCGCCGGGACCGTGCACGCCGCGCGAGGCCGGGATCAGCGTGGAGACGGTGCGGCGCTTCGCCGGGCGGCTGCCGATCCTCGGGGTGTGTCTCGGTCATCAGTCGATCGGAGCCGCCTACGGTGGCAACGTGATCCGCGCGCAGGCGCTGATGCACGGTAAGACCTCCGAGATCCAGCACGACGGGCGCGGCTTGTTCGCGGGGCTGCCGAAGCCATTTGTCGCGACGCGCTACCACTCGCTCGCGGTGGAGCGCTCGTCGCTCCCTGCCGAGCTCGAGGTGACGGCGTGGACCGACGATGGCGAGATCATGGGCCTGCGCCACCGGCGCCAGCTCGTGCTCGGCGTGCAGTTCCACCCCGAGTCGATCCTGACCGCCGTCGGCAAGGACCTGCTGCGTAATTTTCTGGGCATGGCGGCGCGGGGCGCGGAGGCTGCGTGATCGCCGCGGCGCTGGCGCGCGTGCAGCGCGGCGCGTTGCTCGCGCGCGCCGAGATGCGCGAGGTCGTGCGCGAGATCGCCTGCGGGGAATGCGATCCCGCCGAGGTCGAGGCGCTGCTGATCGCGCTGCACCGGCGCGGCGAGAGCGTGGACGAGGTCGCCGGCGCGGCTGAGGCGATGCGCGCGCTGGCCGTGAAGCTTCCCGCCGCGCCCCCCGGCGCGGTCGATATCGTCGGCACGGGTGGGGATCGCGCCGGGACGTTCAACATCTCGACCGTCGCGGCACTCGTGGTCGCGGGCGCCGGCGTGCCCGTCGCCAAGCACGGCAACCGGGCCGCGACGAGCGCCTGCGGCAGCGCCGACGTGCTCGAGGCGCTCGGCGTGCGTATCGATGCGCCGGCCGAGCAGATGGCGGCCGCGGTGCGCGAGCTGGGCTTCGGCTTCCTGTTCGCGCGCGCCTGCCATCCCGCGATGGCGCGTGTCGCGCCGATTCGCGCGCGCATCCCGCACCCGACGCTCTTCAACCGGCTCGGACCCCTGACCAACCCGATGCGCGTGCGGCGGCAGCTCGTTGGCGTGGCGCAGGCCGCGCTGCTCGAGCCCATGCGCGACGCGCTGGTCGCGCTCGGCTCGGAGCGCGTCTGGGTCGCGAACGCGGATGACGGGCTGGACGAGCTCTCGCTCGCGGGACCCTCGCGGATCGCCGCGTTCATGGACGGCCGCGCCCAGCGCTTCCCGCTCGATCCCAGCCCATGGCTACCGCGGGCGTCGGTCGAGGCGCTGGCTGGCGGCGATCCAACGGCGAACGCTGCGATCGCGCGCGCGGTGCTCGCCGGTGAGCGCGGCCCACGGACGGACGTGGTCCTGCTGAACGCCGGTGTCGCGCTCGTGGTCGCGGGGCGCGCGCGCGAGGCCGGCGAGGGGATCGCCCTCGCCAGGGGCGCGATCGACTCCGGGGCCGCTGGCCGCGTGCTCGAGCGGCTGGTCGCCTACTCGCGCGAAGGAGCGCCCGCGTGAGCGTTCTCGCGCGCATTCTCGAGCGCAAGCGGGAGGAGGTCGCGGCGCTGCGGCGCGATCCCGGCGAGGCGACGCTCGCGCGACAGGCGCAAGCCGCCGACGCGCCGCGCGGCTTCACGCGCGCGCTGCGCGGAGGGCCGCGCCCGCGCGTGATCGCGGAGTTCAAGCGCGCGTCGCCTTCGAAAGGGACGATCCGCGCCGGCGCCGACGCCGCCGGGGTCGCGCGCGCCTACGCGTCTGCCGGCGCCGCCGCGCTCTCGGTGCTCACCGATCGCGAGTTCTTCCAGGGCAGCCTCGACGACCTGCGCAGCGCGCGCGCGGCGTGCGCCGTCCCGGTGCTGCGCAAGGACTTCACCGTGGACGCGCTGCAGGTGCTCGAGGCGCGCGCAGCAGGGGCCGACGCCGTGCTCCTGATCGTCGCCGCGCTCGACGACGCGCGTCTGTGCGAGCTGCGCGCGCTCGCCCTCGCGCAGGGCATGGACGTGCTGGTCGAGGTGCACGATCGCCCCGAGCTCGAGCGCGCGCTCGCCGCGGGCGCGGACTTGATCGGCGTCAACAACCGGGACCTGCACACGTTCAAGACCGATGTCGCGAGGACGCGCGAGCTGGCGCCCCTCTGCGCCGGCCGGACGCTGGTTTCGGAGAGCGGGCTCGAGCGCGCCGAGACGATCGAGGCACTCGAAGCCTGTGGCGTGCACGCGTTCCTGATCGGCGAGGCGCTGATGCGCGAGCCGGATCCCGGCACGGCGCTGCGGCGCCTGCGGGGTGCTGCGTGATCCGCGTGAAGATCTGCGGCATCACGAGCGCCGCCGACGCGCGCGAGGCGCTCGCGGCCGGAGCCGACGCAATCGGGCTGAACTTCGTGCCGGGAACGCCGCGCGCGCTGGCGGAGCCGGCGGCGCGCGAGATCTCGGCCGTCGTGCGCGGGCGGGCCGTGCGCGTCGGCGTGTTCCGCGACGCTCCACTCGCAGAGTTGCGTGCCACGGTCGACGCCGTCGGCCTCGATGCGGTGCAGCTCCACGGAGACGAATCCCCGGAGTACGCCGCCGCCGCCTCGGTGCCGGTGATGAAGGTGCTGCGCGCCGGCCCGGATCTGGTCGCGCAGGCCGTCCGCTTCCCCGACGCCGAGCTGCTCGTCGATGCGCCGGAGGGCGGCGGCAGCGGGCGCGCCTGGGACTTCGGGCAAGCGCGTGCGTTGGTCGCGCACGGACGCCGCGTCTGGATCGCCGGCGGGCTCGGGCCGGAAAACGTCGCGCAGGCGATCCGGAGCGCGCTGCCGCACGGAGTAGACGCGTCGAGCGCGCTCGAGTCCGCGCCGGGCCGCAAGGATGCGGCGCGCATGCGCGCGTTCGTCGCGGCGGCGCGCGCGGCGATCCCGGCGGGTCGGGCGCCGGACGCCGAAGGCTGGTTCGGCGCGTTCGGCGGGCGCTTCGTGCCCGAGACGCTGATGCCCGCGCTCGAGCAGCTCGACGAGGCGTACGCCGCGCTGCGCGCCGATCCCGCGTTCTGGGCCGAGCTCGCGCGCGAGCGCGGAACCTACGTGGGCCGGCCGACGCCGCTGTACTTCGCGGGAAGAGTGTCGGAGGCGCTCGGCGTGCGCGTCTGGCTGAAGCGCGAGGACCTCGCGCACACGGGAGCGCACAAGATCAACAACGCGATCGGCCAGGCGCTGATCGCGCGGCGCATGGGCAAGCGGCGCGTGATCGCGGAGACCGGCGCGGGTCAGCACGGCGTCGCGGCGGCGACCGCGTGCGCGCGCTACGGCCTCGACTGCGAGGTCTACATGGGCGAGGAGGACACGCGGCGCCAGGCGCTGAACGTCTTCCGCATGCAGCTTCTCGGCGCGAAGGTGCTGCCGGTGCGCTCGGGCAGCCGCACGCTCAAGGACGCGATGAGCGAGGCGCTGCGCGACTGGGCCACGAACGTTCGCACCACCTATTACCTGATCGGGTCCACGGCGGGGCCGCACCCGTATCCGATGCTGGTGCGCGACCTGCAGGCGGTGATCGGCGAAGAGGCCCGCGCCCAGATCGTCGCCGCCGAAGGTCGCCTGCCGGATCTGCTCGTCGCCTGCGTCGGCGGCGGCAGCAACGCGCTCGGCTTGTTCCACGCGTTCCGCGACGACGCGGGGGTGCGTTTCCTCGGCGTCGAGGCGGGCGGCGCGGGCGTGCCCATCGGCCCGCACGGCGCGTCGATCACCGCGGGCTCGCCGGGCGTGCTGCACGGCAGCCGCTCCTACGTGCTGCAGGACGACGCGGGCCAGATCTTCGAGGCGCACTCGGTGTCGGCGGGCCTCGACTATCCGGGCGTCGGGCCCGAGCACTCCGACTTCAAGGACTCCGGGCGCGCCGAGTACGTGCCGGCGACGGACGCCGAGGCGCTCGACGCGTTCGTCTGGCTGACGCGCATGGAAGGGATCATTCCCGCGTTCGAGTCGGCGCACGCGATCGCGGCGCTGCGCACGCGCGCCCCCGAGCTGCCCCGCGGCGCGATCGTGGTGCTGAACCTCTCGGGTCGCGGCGACAAGGACGCGACTCAGGCGCAGGAGCTGCTGCGGGGCAAGCTGTGAACCGCATCGACCGCGCCTTCGCGAGCGCGCGCGCAGAGGGGCGAGCGGCGCTCGTGGTGTTCGTCACCGCCGGAGACCCCGACCTGGCGACGACCGCGGAGCTCGTGCCCGAGCTCGCGGCCGCCGGAGCCGACGTGATCGAGCTCGGTGTGCCGCACAGCGACCCGATCGCCGAGGGTCCCGTGATCCAGGCGGCGTCGTTCCGCTCGCTCCAGCAGCGCACGCAGCTCGGCGCGATCTTCGAGCTCGCGCGCACGTCGCGCGCGGTGTGCGACGTCCCGCTGGTGTTGATGGGCTACACGAACAACGTGCGCGCGCACGGGGACGAGCGCTTCGCCAAGGACTGCGTGGCGTGCGGCGTAGACGGCGTGATCGTCGCGGACGCTCCCTACGAGGCGCTGCCGGGGCTATCGGCCGCCTGCGAGGTCGCCGGAGTGCACCGCATCCACCTCGTCGCCCCGACCTCTACGCCCGAGCGGCTGGTGCCGATCGCCGCGCGCAGCCGCGGCTTCGTCTACTGCGTTTCCGTCACCGGCGTGACCGGCGAGCGGCGGGAGCTCCCGCCCGACCTGCCGCTGCTGGTGCGCCGGATCCAGCGCGTGACCGACACGCCCGTCGCCGTCGGCTTCGGCGTCGCCACGCCCGAGCAAGCCGCGCAGGTCGCGCGCATCGCCGACGGCGTGATCGTCGGCAGCGCGCTGGTGCGGCGCATCGGCGAGGCGCACGACCCGACGGCCGCGATCGCGGAGGCGTCGCGCTTCGTGCGCGAGCTGGCCAACGCCGTCCGATCGGCCCGCGGTTAGCGCCCCGGCGAAGCTCTACTCGGTCACCTTGGTATAGACCTCGTGGTAGTCGCCGATCTCGACGCCGGCGCCGGCACCGAAGGACGCGCTGATTCCCACCAGATGAGGCTGATTCAGTCTGTCGGCTCGCCTGGGCGTGTAGTAGTCCGACCACATGCCCACACCCACCCCGGACGCATTGACGGTGAAGCCCTGCTGATAACCCGTCTCGAACTTTCCGGCAGACGCACCGACGCTGATCCCGCCCGAAACCACGAACGAGACACCCTTCGACAGGCCGTGCGTCTGGTACTTCTTCAGCTTTCGCGTTCCCACGTCTACCGCCAGGCCATACTCGTAGTCGTAACCGATGCCCGCCGCGCCGTTGCCCGTGACTCCCACGGTCACCGCGAACTTCTGAGCTTCCGACGCGGCCCGTTCGAGCAAAGCGAACTCGTTGAAGCTCCCCAGGGTGTCATAGGCTGCCGAGAGCTTGCCGGCCTCGATGGCTTGCTTGAAGTCTCTCACCTTCCTCTGGGTTTCGGGATCGTCTCCCGCCATCTTCCATCCGAATCGGACCAGCGCCTCGATCACCAGCTTGTTCGCCTCCGACGCCGCGGCTTCCAGGAAGTACGCGTTCAGGTTGAACGGCTCGCCGCAGTACTTGCGGTGCTTCAGGCCGAGCCAGTTTCCCGCGTGGCTGAAGACGTTCGTCGGCGCCGACTTGTGGAGCGTCAGCCCGGCGTTGCAGTGGAACTTCTCGTCGACCTTGCACACGCCGCTGTCGAGGCCGGCGAGGTGCACGCGCTTGGTGCGCGCCAAGCAGGACTTGCAGCGTCCATCGTGCTTGAACTGCCCCTTCCCGCACTTGGCAGGGCGGACGTACGTCGCCGGCTTCGGATCCTTGCCGAACCCGCGCTTCGTGCACGCCTTGGGGTCGCCGGCCATCTTGCGCAGGATGTTGGCGCGCTTGTAGCCGTCCGGACACGAGTAGCACGCGCCGCCGGAGAGATAGATCTGCTTGCCCTTGCATCCGTACGGAGCGTGATCAGTGGCCTTGACTTCCACGCAGCGATACTTGCCGGCGTGCCCCCGGTACGGGCACAAGCCCGGATACTCCGGCGTACCGAGTGGCACATGACCGTTCCTCGCGTTCGAGCTTCTGGGCAGCTTCGCGCTGTCTGCCGCGATGTAGATGTCGTCGTCGTCCGCCGCCGCGGCGGGAGCCGCGCCGAGGACGGTGGCGAGCAAGAGAGCGAGGATGGCGAAGCAGGTTCGACCGGCAGATCGTTCCGGGAGATTCGCGTTCAAGGGAGTCCTCCGTCCTTCGAGTGGATGGGTCTTCAATCGAGCACCGTGCAGTAACCGGTATCCACGCCGGCGAAGTGCTGGCGCCGGGTGCCCTCCGGGCACGACTTGCACGTTCCCTTGTGAGAGAACTGCCCGGTCGGACAACCCGCGGCGAGCTTCCTGACCAGAGTCGCGCCGGTCGTGCCCTTCTGGCCGATCCCGCGCCTCTTGCAGGCCTGCGGGTGGTCCATCGGGCGGGTGAGGCTGTCGCGCTTGTAGCCCTCGGGACAGGAGTAGCAGGAGGTTCTCGACAGATACAGGTTCTTGCCGCTGCAACCGAGGTGCGAGGGTCCGTGAGCGATCGCCGCGACCTTGCGCGGTGAGCGAGGAGTCTCCACCTCCGCTTCGGCGTCGCCCTCTACGGGGTCCTCGCTCTCGGATTCGTCCTCGTACCCGTCTTCGTACTCCTCGTCCGGTACGGAACCGTCTGCGTCGTCGGCGCCAGCGTCGTCGGGTTCGCTCTCCTCGTCGTCCGGCGTCGGAAGATCGGGGTCGCCGCCAGCGTCGTCGCGCGGTGCGCCCGACGCGGCGTCGATCTCGCGCTGCAAGGCGGCGGGATCGTCTGCCTCTCCTCGAAGCAGCACGTAGGAGATAAGCCCGAGGTACGAGCTCTGCACCGTGACGTCGAGGTTGCCGTCCGGAGTCAGGCGGAACGTCGCGGGTCCGACCAGCGGCAGGTCCTCGCCCGCGAAGCTGCCCGCGCCGCTGGCCCGGATGTTCCGGATCACGACCATGTCCGGCTGCACCTTCAGCACGAGCATGTGGAGCCACGGCTGCACGGCGTACGCGCGCCCGCCTTCGATGCGGATGCGCTTCTTGATCGTCGAGATCGACCACACGCCGTCGATCGCCAGCGCCTTCGTCTTCGGCACATCGTGCTTGCTGGGCAGGAACGCGTCGATCTGCGGCACGCCGGCCGCCTTCGCGATCGTCTCCGCCAGATCCTGAGCCGCCGCATTCCGGGTGGGGGAGAGGTCCCCGGCAAGCAAGAGCGACCCTGCAAGGAAGAGGCTGAGCTTCCGGCTCATCGTGGGTCTCCTGTCGAGCCGCGTTCGCGCGGCAACCCGAGGCTCGCGCTACTCGCCGCTCGGGAGCATTCGCCGACCGGCGCGCGTGGCTCTGCCGGATGGCAGAGGGACCCGCGTCTGCGAGAGCGCGCTGGCGACCCCGGCGGCGCTCTGGGATGCTTGCCCGGCGTGAAGATCCTCTCCGTCGAAGACCACGAGCTCTTCCGCGACGGTCTTCGCGTCGCGCTGCAGGCGCTCGCATCCGGCGGCGCGCCTGGCGGGTCTCCGGGCACCGCGGCGATCGAGCTGGTCGAGGCGCACACGGGCGCGCAGGCGCTCGAGGTGCTCGAGCGCGACGCCGACGTAGGGCTCGTGCTGATCGATCTCAGCCTGCCCGACTGGGATGGGCTCGAGCTGCTGCGGATCGTGCGCGCGCGCTTTCCGACCGTGGCCGCGCTGGTGGTCTCGGCGTCGCAGCGCGCGGCCGATGCGCGCGCCGCGCTCGAAGCGGGCGCCTCAGGCTTCGTCCCCAAGCGCGCGGGCCGCGCGGTGCTCGTCTCTGCCCTGCAGCTCGTGCTCGCGGGCGAGGTCTACGTGCCGCCGCTGCTCCTCGAGGCGCAGGACGACGCCGCGCCCGCGCTGACCCCGCGCCAGCAGGACGTCGCGGAGCTGCTCGTGAAGGGCCTGACCAACAAGGAGATCGCGAACGTGCTCGGGATGGGGACCGGCACCGCCAAGACGCACGTAGCCGCGATCCTCGAGGCGCTCGGCGTCGCGAACCGCACCGAGGCGGTGCTCGCGCTCGTCGAGCGCGGGCTCGTCCCGGCGCCGCGCTCCGAACGGGACTGACGGGCGCACCGAGGCGGAGCCGAGCCCAGGCGACGCTCAGCGGCCTCGCGCACCGCCGCCTCTGCCATCCGGCCGAGCGCCGGGGCCCCCGCGATCTGCCAACATCGCCCTTCGACCGCGGAGGCGACACATGCACAGACTGCGCTGGCAGGACCGCATTGCGCTCGCGCTCCTCACGCCGCTCTGGCTCGCGTGCTTCGCGGCGACGCTCCTCTCGCTCGATCGCCCGGTGACGCTCGTTCCGTTCTACGTCGATCCCGCGGCCGCCGCTGCCTCGGCGCCGGTGCTGCGCGGTCTCCCGCCCTGGCCGATCGTCCCCGCCGAGCCGCCGATCCGCGACCCGAGAGCCGCGATCGAGCCGCTCTCGATCCAGACGCCTTCACTGCGCCCGGGCGACCGCATCGTCGAGATCGCCGGGGTCAGCACGCTCGGTGCCAGCCGCTCTCGAATCGCGGCGCTCGCATGGGAGAGGACGTCGCGCGACGGCTCCCTGCCGGTGGTCTTCGAGCGCGACGGCCAGCGCCTCGAAGCGCAGCTCCGCACGCCCGTGCAGCCGAAGTGGCCGCTGCTGCCCGTTGCCTTCGGCTTCGCGGTCTTCGCGACGGCGGGCCTCATCGCTGCGCCGCAGCTGCGGGCCATGCAGACCGCGTATCCCGCGCTGATGACGACGGCCTTCTGGCTGGGCGGCTACTTCGGGACTGGACCGGTCGGGCTCCTCGCCGCGTTCTGGGTCCGCTTCGCCGCGTTCAGCTTCATGCTGCCGCTCTACGTGCGCGCGCTGCGCCACTTCCCGACCGGTGACGAAGCCGGCGTGCGCTGGGCGCGCGGTTGGCCGGCGCTGCTCGGCTTGAACGGCGTTGCGATCGCCAACACCGAGCTCTTCGGCCTCGCTCCGATCGCGTGGAGCCACAACGCGACGCACCTGCTGATGGGCGCGAGCGCGCTCGTCTCGCTGTCGGTCCTGGTCCTCGGCTACCGCGCCGCCGTCGCGCGCGTCCGGCGGCGCTTCCGCTGGCTCTTCCTGGGGATCTTTATCTCCTACGTGCCGACCGTCGCCGCCGTCGCGCTCCACGCGGTCGGCATCCACTTCGGCGAGAGCTGGCTCGCCACGCAGCTCCTGCAGCTCGCAGTCCCGATCGCGGCCGGGATCGGCATCTTCCGCGACGACTGGTTCGACGTCGACCGCGCGCTCGCGGGGAGCGTCATGCTCACGGCGCTCGGGGTCCTCGCGCTCTTCGGGCAGGGCATCGGCGCGCCCGCCGCAGCCGACCTGCTCGTGGAGCGCAGCGGCTTCGACCCCAGGGATGCCTTCCTGGTCGCGACGCTGGCGTGCGGCGGCGCGCTCGCGCTGGCGGGTTACGGTCTCTGGCGGGCCGCGCGCCGCTTGATACTGCGAGCCGAGGTCGCGCTCGAGCACGAGGTGGAAGCGCTCGCGCAGAGCATCTCGGCCTGCCAGAAGCTACGCGAGCTTGCGGCGCTGCTGGGCGATCGCACGCGCGAGGTCTGGCGTGCGCTGGGCGCCGCCGTCTACGCGGCCGGCGCCGGCACGCACGCGAGCCTCGTGCTCGTACACGCGAGCGCCGGCAGCGACGACAGCGCCGACGTCCACGACGAGCTGCCGCACGCGTGGCGCGGCGCAGTCGGCGAGAGCGACCGGCCGCGGCTGGTGGGCGGAACGCTGCTCGTCCCCGTGCGCCGGGCTGGTGAGCTCGCGCTCATCGTGGCGCTCGGTCCCAAACGGAACGGCGACGTCTTCACGTCGTACGACCGCGCGCTGCTCGCCGCGCTCGCCGGGCGCACGTCGGCGGTGCTCGAGCGCCTGCTGCACGGCGAGCTGCTCGCCGCCGCGAAGCGTCTGAACGAGGAGCTGCTGCGCGACCGCGAAGAGCTCGGCCGCGCGAGTGAGGCGAAGTCGACGCTGCTCGAGACGGCGGGCCACGACCTGCGCCAGCCGCTCCACGCCATGGAGCTCCTCCTCTCCGCGCTCGAAGAACGCGTCACCGACGAGGACGCGCGGGCGCTCCTGCTGCGCGCGCGCGGCTCCGCGCGCTCGCTCGAGCAGACCTTCGACGGACTGCTCGACGCTGCGCGACTGGACGCCGGCCTGCTGCGCCCCGAGCCGCGCGCCCTTGCGCTCGATCACGTTTTCGAGGAGCTCGAGCGCGACGCGCTGCCGATCGCCGAGGCGCGCGACCTCGCACTTCGCGTGCGGCGAAGCGGGCTCGCAGTCCACTCCGATCCGTTGCTCCTGCGCTCGATCCTGCAGAACCTGCTCGGCAACGCACTCCGGTACACGGAGCGCGGCGGCGTGCTGCTCGGCGCGCGGCGGCGCGGCCGCGAGGTGCGGATCGAGATCTGGGACACCGGGCCGGGTATCGCGTCCGAGGAGCAGGACCGTCTCTTCCGGGCCTGGGAGCGCGGGGGGACGAAGGGAGTCGAGGGCCGCGCGAGAGAGGTGGCCGGTGCGGGTCTCGGCCTCGCTCTCGCGAGCCGGATGAGCGAGCTGCTCGGCCACCGCCTCGAGCTGCGCTCCGCGCTCGGACACGGCTCGGTATTCCGCGTCTCGGCGCCGGCGGCGCACGCCAGAGGCGCCGCCGCGCGCACGCGAACGCGCGCGCCGCAGCGGATCACCCGTCCCGACGGCGTACGCCCGGCGATCGCGCTGGTCGACGACGACGCCGGTGCGCTCGCCGCGCTCGACGCGCTGCTCTCCGCGTGGGGGATCGACGTCGTGCCCGCGAACTCGATCGAGGCGCTCGTCATCGCGCTCGCGTCGGCCCCGCGCGAGCCCGACGCCTTGATCGCGGATCTTCATCTCGCGGGAGGCGCGTCGGGGCTCGACGCGATCGCGCGCCTCCGCGCCGACCTCGACCGGCCGCTGCCCGCGATCGTGATCTCCGCGGACGGCTCCGCCGAGGCCGAGGCACGCGTGCGCGCGATGGGGCATCTGCTGCTGCGCAAGCCCGTCGAGCCCGCGCGCCTGCGCGCCGCCCTCGCCGCGATCTGGGGCTTCGTCCCCCGCCCGGCCTCCAGCTGACGCCGGGCGTCTCGGGCCGGCGACTCAGGCGCCGCGCGCCGTCCACTCCGACCAGAGCTCGCGCACGTGCCGGCCGCGGTGTGCGCCGCCAGGGATCCCAACGAGCGACCAATCCGAGCGCCGCTCCAGCCGACCGGGGCGGCTTGTCGCGCTGACCAGACCTGACTAGATTCTGGTCATGAAGAGCGTCGGCATCGCGGAGCTCAAGGCGCGCCTGAGCGAGTACCTGCGCGGCGTGCGTCGGGGCCATCCGCTCACCGTGGTCGACCGGCAGACGCCGATCGCACTCATCGTTCCGATCCGCGAGTCTGATTCGGATCTGGTGGTGCGTCTTCCGGAACCGGGAGGTCCCGCGCCGGGTCGTGTGCCCCTGCCGCCTCCGCTGCCGCTCGACGTCGACGTGGTCGAGCTGCTGCTCGAGGAACGGCGCAACGAGCGGTGACGTCGTACCTCGACGCCTCGGTGATCCTGCGCGTCGTGCTCGGCCAGAGCGGCTCGCTGCGCGAGTGGAGGCGGATCCAGCGCGGCGTCGTCAGCGCGCTCGTGGAAGTGGAGTGTCTGCGGACGCTCGATCGGCTTCGCCTCGCGGGCGGCGTCGACGACACCGAGCTCTCGATCCGGCGGGAGGTAGTGCTGCGCGTGCTCGCTCGCGCCGAAGTCGTCGAGGTCGGCCGTCCGGTCCTGCAGCGAGCCGCGCAGCCGCTGCCGACTGCGCTTGGGACGCTCGACGCCATCCACCTCGCCACGGCGCTGCTCTGGCGCGAGCGCGAGCGCGCCGAGATCGCATTCGCCACCCACGATCAGGCGCTCGCCGTCGCCGCGCGCGCACACGGCGTCCGAGTGCTTGGGGCGTGAGACTCGGCGTCGCGGGCCCCAGCGGGCGCGCGCCACTCAGCGCGCGCACCACTCGTTCCAGAGCTCGCGCACGCGCTTCTCGGTGACTTGCCAGGCGCCGGAGTTGTCGATCAGCACGTCGGCCATGCGGCGCTTCTCTTCGATCGGGAGCTGCGAGCCGACGCGGGCGCGCGCGTCCGCGAGCGACAGCTTGTCGCGCTCCATCACGCGCCGGACCTGCGTCTCCTCGTCGGAGTAGACAACCACTACCAGGTCGAAGGGCAGCACTGCGCCGGCGCCGCTGCCGGACTTGCGGCCTTCGAGCAGGAGCGGGATGTCGAGCACGATCACGCGCTCGCCGGCGGCGCGCAGGCGCTCCATGCGCGCGCGCAGCTCGGTCGTGACTGCGGGAAGCATGATCGCGTTCAGCTTCGCGCGCTCCGCCGGCTGGTCGAACACCCGCTTGCCGAGCTTCGCGCGGTCGAGGTTGCCGTCCGCGAGCAGGTACTCGCTGCCGAAGGTCTCGGCGATCCGCGCGAGCGCCGCGCCGCCGGGCTGCTGCAACTCGCGCACGATGCGATCGGAGTCCACGATTGCAGCCCCGAGCCCGGCTAGCAGATCCACCACCCGCGACTTCCCCGTCCCGATCCCGCCCGTGAGTCCCACGACCAAGGTCATCGCGCGCGCAGGATACACGAGGGGAGATGCGTGGCATCTCCGTCGAAGCTTCGGCTAGCGACGCCTGCCGTGTGTGTCGGCCCGCCGGCGTCTCAGCGCGGTCGCGCACAAGGCGCCGAGGGCGGCGAGCAGTCCGCTCGAAGGCTCCGGCACCACTGCGATCCACGCTTCGTTGTCGCCGTCCGGGTTGATTCCCCAGCCCACGATCGTCGTCCCGTCGTCGGACAGACCCGTGACGCCGCCGAGCTCCCAGTCCGTCAGGTCGAGGCCGTAGCCCGCGAGGACTTCCGTGAGCGCACGCGCCCCGCGGTCCTCCTCCCAGATGAACGCAACGGCGCGCTCGTCCGCGTCGCGCAGCGTCCCGTAGAAGACATCGCCCTCGACGGAGACCGCGAGCGTGGGCTCGGAGCCGACGCCGTACGCGCGTATGCCGAGGCTGACCATTCCCTCGCTCGCGGTCCAACGGAAGTACTCGGCGCGGACGTCCGACACGAAGCCGGTTCCGAAGACGGTGGAGCCATCCGCCGACATGCCGTTCGCCCGGCTGTCGTCGCGCCCGCCGGGCAGGTCGCCGAGGAAAGTCACCCCATCATCGGTCCAGACGTAGCCCGAGATCTCGCTCTGCGGCGTGAGGCCGGTGCCCGCGATCACCCGCTCGTCTCGCGACAGAAACGGCTCGCTGAAGGCGTAGGTCCGCAGCTCCGGGGGCGCACTCTCGTATCCGCCTTCCGCAGTCCAGCGAAAGGGACGTTGCCAATCCGATTGCCCGACCAAGTTCTCTCCCGATCGGCCGACGCCGCCGCGCCCGCTGACTCGGCTCCAGCTCGAGCCCGGTTGGACGCCGAGCGCGACGATGCCCGAGTCCGCACGCGCGTAGAACGGGTGCTGATACCCGACGGTCCCCACCTGGGGAGAGCTCAGCGAAGGTCGTCACCGCGACTGTCGAGCCGTCCGCCGAGAGGATCGCGGAGTACGCGGAGCTGACGGGCTCCAATCCAAGACCCCCGAAAGCTGATCGCGTGCGTCTCTCGCCACGGCGAGAGCAGTGCAATCGACATCGCGGCGAGCGCAAGCCCGCGACGAGCCGCTCCCGACATCGGCGATCCCTCCGCGGCACAGCCTATCACGACCCAACTGTGCGAGATCTCGATGGAATCGGGTTGGCGGCCGGGAGGCGAGGGAGTATCCTGCCGCCGTTTTCGCCGCCGCGGCTGTGCGCTGCGGCGCGGAGTCCACGTGAGCGACGGCCAGAAGCAGATCGACGAGCAGCGGTCGAAGATGGACGCCATCGACGACCAGCTCCTCGAGCTATTGAACCGCCGCGCGGAGTGCTTCCGCGAGATCGGCCGGATCAAGGCCGAGACCGGCGCGCCGCGCTTCGTGCCGTCGCGCGAGCTCGAGCTGCTCGAGCGGCTCGAGCGCCAGAACCGCGGGCCGTTCCCGACCGGCGCGATCCGCACCGTATTCCGCGAGATCCTCTCGGCGTCGCTCTGGCTCCAGGGGGGAGTGCGCGTGGCGTATCTCGGGCCGCAAGCGACGTACACGCACCAGGCCGCGATCGCGCAGTTCGGGCAGATGGCGGACTTCGTGCCGCGCGGCTCCATCGACGAGATCTTCGAGACCGTCGAGCGCGGCGAGGCCGAGTACGGCGTCGTACCCGTCGAGAACTCGAATGAAGGAGTCGTCAGCCATACGCTCGACCTGTTCGTGGAGTCGCCCCTCACGATCGGCGCCGAGATCCACGTGGCGATCCACCACGACCTGCTCGCGAACGACGCCGAGCTGCGCGCGATCAAGACGGTGTGCTCGCACCCGCAGGCGCTCGCGCAGTGCAGGCGCTGGCTCGAGCTGCACCTGCCCGGTGTCGCGCAGGAGCCGACCGCGTCTACCGCCGCCGCTGCCGAGCGCGCCAGCCGCGAGCCCGGCGTCGCGGCGATCGCCAGCCCGATCGCCGCCGCGATCTACGGCCTTGCCTCGCTGCGCTCCGGGATCGAAGACAACCCGAACAACACCACGCGCTTCCTCGTGGTCACGCGGCAGCCCCCGCGCAGGAGCTCGCGCGACATCACCTCGATCCTGTTCTCGATCAAGCGCGACGTGGTGGGAGCGCTCTACCGCGCGCTCGAGCCGTTCGCGCAGCACAGCGTGAACCTGACGCGGATCGAGTCGCGGCCGACCAAGGTGCGCGCCTGGGAATACGTGTTCTTCTGCGACTTCGAGGGCCACGTCGAGGACGCGGCGGTGCGCGAGGCGATCCGCGAGCTCGAGCCGCGCTGCGACTTCGTGCGCGTGCTCGGCAGCTATCCGCGCGCGGAGACGCGATGAGCGGCAAGCGCGTGTCGCCCGCCGAGCTCGCCAACGCGCACGTGCGCGAGCTCACGCCGTATCCGCCGGGCAAGCCGATCGAAGAGACCGAGCGCGAGCTCGGCCTCCACGGCGTGATCAAGCTCGCCAGCAACGAGTCGCCGGTGGGGCCGTCGCGCCGCGCGGTGGAGGCGATTTTCGCCGAGGCCGAGCAGCTCAACCGCTACCCCGACGGCTCCTGTCACTACCTGCGCGAGGCGCTCACGTGCGCCCTCGCGATTCCGGGGGAGCAGATCTCCTTCGGCGCCGGCTCCGACGAGCTGCTCGAGATCATCGCCAAGAGCTATCTCGCGCCCGGCGACGACGCGGTCATGCCCTGGCCGAGCTTCGCGATGTACCCGCTGGTCGTGCGCGGGATGGGCGCGCGACCGATCCAGGTCCCGCTGGACGGCGAGCTGCGCGCTGCCCCAGATGCGCTCGCGGCGGCGGTCACCGAGCGCACGCGCCTGCTCTTCCTCGCCAACCCGAACAACCCGACCGGCACCTCGCTCGGCCGCGACGCCTTCGAGCGGCTGCTCGCGCGCGTGCCGGAGCGCGTCGTGATCGTCTGCGACGAGGCGTACGTCGAGTATGTGCGCCGCCCGGACTTCCCCGACTCCCTCGCCGCCATCGCGCGCCGGCCGACGCTGCTGGTGCTGCGCACGTTCTCCAAGATCTACGGGCTCGCCGGGCTGCGCGTGGGCTACGCGATCGGCGACCCCGAGCTGATCGACATCCTCGAGCGCGCGCGCCATCCCTTCCAGGTGAATAGTCTGGCGCAGGTCGCCGCCCGAGCGGCGCTCGGGGACCGCGCGCACGTCGAGCGGGTGCGCGCGCTCACGCACGCGGGCCTCGCCCAGCTCGAGCGCGCGTTCGACGAGCTCGGGCTGCGCTACGCGCACTCCGACGCGAACTTCCTGCTGGTCGAGGTCGGCGAGCGCGCAGCCGAGCTCTACGACCGGCTGCTGCGCGACGGCCTGATCACGCGCCCGATGGGCGCCTTCGGGCTCACGCGACACCTGCGCATCACCGCGGGCCTGCCGGAGGAGAACGAGCGCCTGATCAAGTCGCTGCGCCGAGAGCTCGGGCGTTGAAGGGCCCGCTTTTCGAGCGCCTGGCGGTGATCGGGATGGGCTTGATCGGCGGGTCGGTCGCGCTGGCGGCTCGCGAGCGCGGTGCGGCGCGCGAGGTTCGGGGTGTGGATCCGGCCCTGCGGGAGGCCGGCGGGATCCCGTTGATCTCGCTCGACGAGGCCGCGGCTTGGGCCGATGCCCTCGTTCTGGCCATTCCGGTCTCCGCATTCGACGCGACGCTGTCCCGCCTGGCGCCCCGTCTCCGCCCCGAGGCCGTGCTGACGGACACCGCCAGTGTGAAGGGCCCCGTGGCCGCCTCGGCCCGCCGGCACCTGCGGGACCCGGGTCGCTGCGTCGGCGCCCACCCCATGGCGGGCGGCGAGCGCTCCGGATTCGCCCATGCGCGGTCGGACCTATTCCAGGATGCGCCCTGCATCCTGACGCCCGCGCCCAGCGATCCGCCCGAGGTGGTGGACCGAGTCGAGCATTTCTGGCAGTGTCTGGGCGCACTTACCGTTCACCGGACACCCGAGGAGCACGACTCGATCTGCGCGGCGCTGTCCCATGCGCCTCATGTGATCGCGTTTGCGTTCGCCCGGGGCCTGCCGGAGCGGGACACGCTGCGCCTGGCCGGGCAGGGGCTGCGCGATTTCATCCGCATCGCCCGCTCCAACCCCCGGCTCTGGCGAGAGATCCTGCTCATGAACCGGCAGCGTGTGGCCGAAGAAATTTCCAGATTCGAGAAGCAGCTAGGCGAGATTCAGGAGGCTCTTGCACGCGGAGACGGAGACGCGCTCGAAGCGCTGCTCCGGAGCGCGCGAGATGCCGCCCTGCGAATCGAGTCCGAGTGAGCGAGCGAGCCGAGAGGCAACCAGAAGGGAGAGCATGACGGCCGAGACCCAGACCCCCATCGCGTCGGAGGAGAGCTTCGAGCAGCTGTTCGAAGCGAGCCTCCGCGCCCTCAAGCCGGGCGAGGTCGTGCACGGCACGATCCTGCGCATCGACTCCGACAATGTCCTCGTCGACGTCGGATACAAGTCCGAAGGCCTGATCCCCACCTGGGAGTTCGCCGACGAGGAAGGCGTCGTCACCGTCCGCCGCGGCGACCGCGTGCAGGTGATGATCGAGGAGGTCGAGGACGAGGACGGCGTCGTCCTGCTCTCCAAGGAGAAGGCCGACCGCCTGCGCGTCTGGGACGAGCTCTCCAACGCCTACGAGAACTCGAGCGTGGTCGAGGGCGCCATCACCGGACGGGTGAAGGGTGGACTGCAGGTCAACCTGCTGGGCGTCAAGGCGTTCCTCCCCGGTAGCCAGGTCGACCTGCGCCCCGTGCGCAATCTCGACCGCATGATCGGCGAGACGCACAAGTTCAAGATCATCAAGTTCAACAAGCGGCGCGGCAACATCGTGCTGTCGCGCCGCGCGCTGCTCGAGAGCGAGCGCCAGGAGCTACGCGAAGAGACGCTGCGCAGTCTGACCGAGGGCCAGGTCATCAACGGCATCGTCAAGAACATCACGGACTACGGTGCATTCGTGGATCTCGGCGGGATCGACGGTCTGCTGCACATCACCGACATGTCGTGGGGCCGCATCGCGCACCCGTCGGAGCTGTTCCAGGTCGGCGACGCGCTCAAGGTGCAGGTCCTGAAGTTCGACCCGACGACCGAGCGCGTGTCGCTCGGCCTGAAGCAGACGCTGCCCGATCCGTGGGTGAACGTGCGCGACCGCTACCCGATCGGCCTGCGGCTGCAGGGCAAGGTGGTGTCGCTCGCCGACTACGGCGCGTTTGTCGAGCTCGAGCCCGGGATCGAGGGCCTGATCCACATCTCGGAGATGAGCTGGACCAAGCGCGTGAAGCACCCGTCGAAGGTCGTCGCGATCGGCGACAGCGTGGACGTGCTGGTGCTCGACGTCGATCGCGAGAACCGCAAGATCTCGCTCGGCATGAAGCAGACCGAGCCCAACCCGTGGTCGCTGCTGCAGGAGCGCTACCCGCCGGGCACCCGCGTGCAGGGCATGGTGCGCAACGTGACGAACTTCGGCGTGTTCGTGGGAATCGAGGACGGGATCGACGGCCTGATCCACGTCTCGGACATCTCCTGGACCCAGAAGATCAAGGATCCCAAGGAGCTGTACAAGAAGGGCGACGAGCTCGAGGCCGTGGTGCTGAAGGTCGACAAGGAGAACGAGAAGTTCTCGCTCGGCCTGAAGCAGCTCCAGCCCAACCCGTGGGACTCGATGGCCCGGCGCCATCCGGTCGGCACGCGGCTCAAGGGCAAGGTCACGAGCGTGGCCGACTTCGGCGTGTTCGTGGAGATCGAGGAAGGCATCGAGGGCCTGGTCTACGCCTCCGAGGTCGGCAAGCACGTCGAGAACGTGCGCGACGCCGTGAAGGTGGGCGAAGAGGTCGAGGTTCTGGTGGTGCGGGTGGACCCGCACGAGCAGAAGATCGCGCTCTCGATGCGCGCGATCTCCGACAAGGAAGAGCGCGAGGCGATCGATCGCGTCGCGGCGCAGTCGCGCACGCAGACCGCCACGCTCGGCGACCGCATGCCGAAGGAGCTGTTGCGGCGCATGGGGCAGCAACAGGACGACTGACACGGGAGAAGCGGCGTGGCGCAGATCAGGGGGGAAGACGCGGCCATGACCAAGAGCGAGCTCATCGAGCGCGTCTCTGAGCGGGTGCCGCACATCTCCAAAAAGGACACCGAGGTCGTCGTCAACACGATCTTCGATTCGATGACCGACGCGCTGCGCGCCGGCAAGCGCATCGAGATCCGCGGCTTTGGCAGCTTCCAGGTCAAGGTCCGCGAGGCCCGCGAGGGCCGCAACCCGAAGACGGGCGAGGAGGTCAAGATCCCCGCCAAGCGCACGCCGTTCTTCAAGGTCGGCAAGGAGCTGAAGGAGCGGATCGACGCCTCCGGGCGCGGCGGGCGCGGTCCGGCGGCGGGCGTCGCGCCGCGGCCGTCGGGTTCGTCGGAGAGCGCGTGACGTGGGGGGGCGGCAGCCCCTCTGGGCCCCGTGGCGCCTCGAGTACGTCGCGGGCGATCACAGCGGGCGCTGCATCTTCTGCGAGCCCGCTGCCCACGTACCCGACCGCGAACGCCTGATCCTGTCCCGGGGCGAGCGCAGCTTCGTGCTCTTGAACCGCTATCCCTACGCCGCCGGCCACCTGATGGTGGCGCCGTACGCGCACGTGGGACGGCTGCACGGGCTCGACGCCGCAACGCGAGCGGAGCTTCTCGAGTGCGTGGCCGAGTGCGAGCGCGTGCTCGAGAGCGCGCTCGGCTGCGAGGGCATCAACGTGGGCCTGAACCTGGGACGGGCGGCGGGCGCGGGCTTCGCCGACCATCTGCACTTCCACCTGGTGCCGCGCTGGAGCGGCGACACCAACTTCATGACGACCGTCGCCGAGCTGCGCGTGATCCCGGAGCACCTGGAGCGGAGCTTCGAGAAGCTCGCGCCGCACTTCGCGCGGCAGGGAGGAATCCGGTGAAAGGGCTCGTGGGTCTCGGCGTCGGGGTGCTACTGGCGGCGTACGCGGTGTTCCTCGCGATCGCCAACGGCGATCAGGTGCGCGTGAACTTGCTGTTCTGGTCGAGCGAGTCGCTGGCGCTGTACACCGTCGTGCTCGGCTCGTTCGTGCTGGGCGCCGCTGCCGCAGGCGCCGTGGCGTCGTACGCGTTGGTGCGGCTCCGGCTCGGGCTGCGCGCGGAGCGGCGCCGCGCGTCGCGGCTGGAGCAGGAGGTGCACGGGCTGCGCACGCTGCCGCTCTTGCCCGACGCCGCGGAGCGCCCGCGCGCGAAAGAAGGGTAGGGGTGGAGCTGCGCTTCTGGCGCCCGCGGCGGGGCGCCTCCGAGCCTCCGACCTCGGTCGCGCCCGCCCTGCGCGAGGCGCTGCGCTGCGCGCTGGCCGGCGATCTCGCGGCGGCGGAGCGCGCCCTCGCGGAGGCTGCGCGGCTGGATTCAAGGTCGGTGGAGCCGTACCTGGCGCTCGCGAGCCTGTACCGCGCGCGCGGCGAGATCGGGCGCGCGATCCAGCTCCATCAGAACCTGCTCTTGCGCAGCGACCTGTCCCCTGCGCTGCGCCGCGAGGGTCGGCTGCAGCTCGCGCTGGACTTTCGGAGCGGCGGGTTCCTCGGGCGCGCGGCGGCCGCGTTCGAGGAGATCCTGGAGAGCGAGCCGCGCAACGCGCAGGCGCTCGCGGAGCTCGAGCGACTGCGCGTCGAGACCGGCGAGTGGGAGGGCGCTCTGCGCATCCGGCGCCGGATCGGCAGCGCCGACCCGGCGACGCCGCGCATTCTGGCGCACCTCTGGGTCGGGCTCGGTCGCGCGCACGCGCGCGAGGCACGCGAAGCCGAGGCGTTGCGCTGCTACAAGAAGGCCCTTGGCCGCGATCGGAGCTGTGCGGAGGCCTGGCTTGCGCTCGCCGACGCGCTGGCGCGCGCGGGCAAGACGCGCCGCGCGATCGGCCTGTACGCGCGCACGCTGCCGCTTCACCCTGCACTGCCCGCGGAGGTCTGGCCCCGGCTCTGGGACGCGCATCAGGCGCTCGGCGATCTCGCCGGCTTCGAGAAGCTCGCGCGCGCGGAGCTGGAGCGCACATCGCAGACCAGCGACGATACGGTGCTCTGGCTCGCGCGCGCGTTGGCGCGCGGCGGTCACGTCGAAGAGGGGCTCGCGCTGCTGCGGCGCCTGCTCGACCGCCGCCCGGACTTCCTGGCTGCGTACGCCGAGCTCGGACGGTCGCTCCTGGCGGAGCACCGCGATCTCGAGGCGCTCAAGCTGCTCGAGGAGCTGGTCGAGCGCCTGCCGCTCGAGCGCGCGCGGCTGCGCTGCCGGGCGTGCGGCACCGAAGACACGCGACTGCACTGGCGCTGTCCGCAGTGCGGCGAGTGGGATCGACAGGGGTGACACGCGCGCAGCGTCGCTCGCGCAAAGGAGGAGCGGAGATGAAGTCGAAGCGCATCGCGATCTGGTGCCTGGCGTCCGCGGTCGCAGTGGCCACGGGCTGCATGTCGTCGGCGAAGAGCCGCCCGCCGCCGGATCCGGCGCCGGAGGAGGCTCTTGTGGAAGCGCCCGCGGCGCTCGCGGTCGTCACGGCGCGGGCGCTCAACGTGCGCGGCGGTCCGGGGAGGAGCCACCCCGTGACGGGCAAGCTCGCCAAGGGAGACCGCGTGCGTGTGCTCGAAGAGCAGGGCGACTGGCGGCGCGTGCAGCTCGCCGACGGCGGCTCGGAGGGCTGGGTCTCGAGCGCCCACCTCGCAGCCGAGTGAGCGACGCCGCAGCGGAGCGGCGGCGGTTGCAGCGCGCCCGCTGCGGCGGGGGTGCCCATTGCGCCCGCAGCGGCGGATCCGCACGGCACGCTGCTTGCTCCGCTCGCGGCCGTGTCGCCGTTTTGGCCAGCGAGATGAGGCGCGCGCTCGCGGTCGCGGGAGCGCTCGCGTTCGCGGTCGGTTGCTCTCGCGCGCAGGCGCTCGACGAGCGCGTGCCCGCGCAGCCGGGCGGGCTGCTCGCGGTCGATCTCGACCTCGGCGACGAGGGCGGCTGGGAGCGCGTCTCGCTCGAGGTTCGCTCGCACGACGCCGACGAGGTCTGGGCCGTGGCCGACGTGGCAGGCCTCGGCACCTCGAGCGTGAGCTTCCGGCTGGAGCGCGACGAGCGCGGGCTTCGGCTGTACGGCAGCGCCGGCGGGCTGCTGTCGTGGATCTTCGGCGGGCCCGTCGTGACGGTGCGGATCTTCGTGCCGCGCGCCTTCTCCGCCGACCTGCGCTGCGGCTCGGGACCGATTCGCGTCGAGGACCTCACCGGCTCGGTGCGCGCGCGCACCCGCGACTCTGCGATCGAGGTGCGCGCGGTGGACGGCAGCCTCGAGCTGCGCAGCGCCGGCGGCGCGATCAGCGCGAGCGAAGTGCGCGGCGATGTCGCGGCGCGCACCTCGGGCGGTCCGATCGAGCTGCGCTGGATCAGCGGCGACGTCGCGGTGCGCTCCGATGCGGGCAACGTGAGCCTCGGGCACGTATCGGGCAGCGTAGACGTGCGCGCCGACGCCGGGGAGATCTTGCTCGCCGACGTGGGTGGCCCGGTGGAGGTGAAGGTCGAGCAGGGCGCGATCTCGGCGAGCTTCATCGGCGCGCCCGCGGGCCTGCTCGAGACGCGCTCGGGATCCGTGGAAGTGCTGGTCCCCGCGCTCGCGGACGCCGGGCTCGATCTGCGCAGCGCGCGTGGCTCCGTGGAGGTCGCGCCCGGGCTCGTCGCGCGCGGCGAGCGCGCCGGGGATCGCTTCGTGGGTCAGCTCAACGGCGGTGGCGCGCCGCTGCGCGTGTTCACCGCGCGCGGCAGCGTGCGCCTGGCCGCGCGGTAGGGGGGCAGGTGATCCGCACCACTAGAGTCGCCTGCGTGATCGCGCTGCTCGCCGTGGCCAGCACGGGTGCGGCCGACGACTTCCGCCGCCACGTTCCGTTCGAGCCGGGGGGAACGCTCGAGATCGAGCTGGCACGCGGCGCAATCGAGGTCGACTCCCACGACGAGCCGGAGCTCTGGATCGATGTCGAGACCTGGGGCTGGGGCGCGCGAGCGTTCGAGTTCGACCTGGAGCAGCATGGGCGGACGGCGCGGCTGGTCGGGCGCGCCGGAGGCTGGGGCCAGCTCGTGTTCGGGCCCGGTGGCGTGCGCGTAAAGGTGCGCGTGCCCGAGCGCTGCTCGCTCGAGCTCGACACCGGCGGCGGCGCGATCGAGGTCGAGGAGATCGAGGGCGAAGTGCGCGCGCACACGAGCGGCGGCTCCGTCGAGGTCTCCGAGGTCCGCGGCCGCATCGAGCTGGAGACGTCCGGCGGCTCGATCCGCGCGGACGAGATCGACGGCGACGTAGTGGCGAAGACGAGCGGCGGCTCGGTGCGCATGTCCGAGGTCGCGGGCAGCGTCGAGGCGCGCAGCTCTGGCGGCTCGATCGAGCTGCGCGAGGTGGGCGGGCCGGTGGTCGCGCGTACCGGCGGCGGCTCGATTCGCGTGCGCTTCACCGCGCGCCCGGGCGGCGAGCTCTCGACGTCCGGCGGCAGCATCGAGGCCGAGATCCCCGAGGGCGCGGGAATCGAGCTCGACGCGAGCACCAGTGGCGGGCGGGTCGAGCTGGCGCGTGACCTCGCGTTCGACGGCGAGCGCGAGCGCATGCGCGCCGTCGGTCGGCTGAACGGCGGCGGCGCGCCGCTCGTCCTCCACACCTCCGGCGGCAGCATCCGCGTCCGGACCCGCTAGGGCCTTAGCGGTGTACGCGCGCGGGGGGCCGCACGCTACCGCCTCCGCTCGGCCGGACGGCCTCGCTGCGCGCGCGGAGCACTTGCCGGCGGGCTACTGCGGCTTGCCGCGCGCGATCGCGGTCTCGAGGTCGCGGGCCTCTTCGCAGCCGTCGGGGCAGGTCGCCTGCAGGCGCGCGAGCAGCTTTTTCGCGTCGTCGAGGCGGCCCTGCTCGACGTGGAGCTCGCCCAGGTACTCGAGCGCGCCGCGATGCTCGGGCGCGACTGCGAGCGCCTTCTCGTAGTAGTCGAGCGCGCGCGCCGCGTCGCCGAGCTTGCGATGGCTGTAGCCGAGCAGGTTGAGCGCGTCGGCATTCTGCGGCTCCGCCTTCGCAACGCGCTCGAGCAGTCCGATCGCCTTGCGGTAGTCCTCCCTGGCGACCGCCGTCTGCGCCTGCGCGTACGCGGCGCGGGCGGCCGGCGACGACGCGCCGGGCGCTGCGTCCTGCGTGCTCGCCGCGAGTCCGAGCCCCGCGACGCCGACGAGCATCCAGCGCGAGAGCGTCTTCATGCGGAGCCTCCGACGCGCTCGAGCGCGCGATGCGCGGCGATCACGTCCGCGGGCGCCTGCACCAGCTCGATCAGCACGCCCTCCCCGCCGATCGGCGCGTCGCCGGCGCCCTTGGGGTGGATGAAGCAGACATCGTGACCGGCCGCGCCCTTGCGAATGCCGCCGGGGGTGAAGCGCACGCCCTGCGCTGCGAGCCACGCGACCGCGGCGCGCAAGTCGCTGACCCAGAGCCCCACGTGGTTCAGCGCGGGATCGTGCACGCGCGGGCGCTTCTCGGGATCCACGGGCTGCATCAGGTCGACCTCGACCTTCCACGGCCCCGCGCCCGCGACGGCGATGTCCTCGTCGACGTTCTCGCTCTCGCTCTTGAAACGGCCGGCGTCGGCGAGACCGAGCAGGTCGATCCAAAGCCGGCGCAGCGGCGCCTTGTCGGTCGCGCCGACGGCGATCTGCTGCAGGCCGAGGATCTGGAACGGACGCGCGCTCACTCGGGCGCGATCCTACGGATTGCCCGGGCGGCGTCAAACAGCGCGCGCTCGGTGTTGTCCCAGCCGAGGCACGCGTCGGTGATCGACACGCCGTGCGCGAGGGCGCGCCCCGGCGCGCGGTCCTGGCGACCGGTGTGCAGGAAGCTCTCGAGCATGAAGCCGAGCAGTGTCTCGCGGCCCGACGCGAACTCGCGCACCAGCGTGTTGAGGATCTCCGGCTGCCGTCTGGGATCGCGTCGCGAATTGTCGTGGGAGCAATCCACGAGCAGAGGCCGCGCCAGCTCGAGCCCAGCGCAGGCGAGCGCCGCCGCGTCGAGCGCGGCAGCGTCGCAGTTCGGCGCCTGCTCCGAGCCGCGCAGCACCACGTGCGCGTCGGGATTTCCGCGCGTGCGAACGCGCGCCAGGCGCCCGTCCGCGTCGAGAGCCAGCGCAAGCTGGGGAGCGCGCGCAGCGACGACGGCGTTGCGCGCCACCGCCAGCCGCCCGTCGGGCGGGTTCTTGAAGCCCACGGGTAGCTCGAGCGCGCTGGCGAGCTCGCGGTGGGTCTGGCTCTCGGCCGTGCGTGCGCCGATCGCGGCCCACGCGAGCAGATCGGACTGGAACGGCGCCGCGAGTGGATCGACCAGCTCGGCGGCGCACGGCACGCCGAGCTCGCTGATCGCGAGCAGCAGGCGCCGGCCGGTCTCCAGCCCGCGCGCGGCGTCGCCGGAGCCGTCGAGGTCGGGATCCTTGAGCAGGCCCGTCCAGCCGAGTGCGGTGCGCGGCTTCTCGAGGTAGACGCGCATCGCGACGAGCAGCACGTCCTCGGTCTCGCGCGCGACCTTGCGCAGGCGCAGCGCGAATTCGAGCGCCGCCTCGGGGTCGTGGATCGAGCAGGGTCCGACGATCGCCAGCAGCCGCCGCGCGTCGTGCCCGTGCAGACAGGCGCGGATCTGCTCGCGCGCCGCGCTCGTGGTCGCGAGCGCCGCCGGGCTCGCGGGCAGGCGGGATCGCAGCGCGTCGGGGGTGGGGAGCGGGGCGCTGCGCTCGCTCTCGGTTTTCATCGGCTACCTCCGCCCGCCGCCGGCGGCTGCGGAAAAAAAAACCCCGGGAGGAGCTCCCGGGGCTTCGGATCTCTCGGCTCGCGTGCGCTTAGGAGATCTTCTCCGCCCCGGACCGCCGCCAGGGGAAGTAAAACCCGAACGCGAAGCCATAGGTGCACAGCATCGTCGTCTCGAGCTTGTACTGGAGGCCCGAGCGCGGGTCAACCAGCTTCCCGCGCAAGTGTCCGCGGGGCACACTAGGGCGCCGTGTTGCTCCTGTCCCGCTGCTGCTGCGCTGTCGTCTGGCTCCTGCTCGCGCTGGGAGGCGGAGCGCCGTCGCATGCGGCCTGGGGGGACCACCTGTTGCTCGACGATCCGTATCTGCCGACACAGTGGCCGCTGGAGAACACGGGCCAGCCGTGGCCGGTCGGCTGCGTGCCGGGCCTTTCCTGTTCTTCGGGCACGCCGGACGCGGATCTCGATTGGGGGCTGGCGTTCGACGCCGGCGCGCGTGGCAGCGGCGTGATCATCGCGCTCGGGACGCCCGTGGGCGCGCCGACACTGTACTGTGACGACCCGGAGATCGCGCCGCGCCTCTGGATCAATCCCGGCGAGATCGCCGGCAACGGTCTCGACGACGACATGAACGGCTTTCAGGACGACGTGAACGGCTGGGACTTCGCGAGCGGCAGCGGGATCGTGTGTCGGGCTGGACCTCCGATCGGCAGCGAGTGGCACGACACGCAGGTCGCGCAGATCGCCGCTGCGGAGGCCGAGAATGGCTCGGGCGGAGTCGGTGTGGCGAGCGGCGCCCGGATCCTCGCGGTCGTGTGGGCTGCCGACGCGCCGAATCGCACGTTCTACGACGACGTGCTGCCCTACGTGACCGGGCGCGGGGCGCGCATCGTGCTGGTGCCGTATACCGGCTATCCCGTGGAGCCGACCGGGCCGCAGACGCCGCAGCAGGCGTGCAGTGCAGTGGCGCAAGCGGGCGCCGGCCAGGATCGCGACGCGATCCTCGCCAACTCCTCCGCGGTCGTGATCTGGGGCCAGCCCGATCGCCCGCCGCCGGGCTCCACCGGGTACCAGTACCCCGCCTGTGACCCGAGCGCGCTCGGGGTGGTCCCGAGCAACCAAAACGACCTCTCGTACGCGTCGGCCGAGTCGCCGTTCACCGACCTGGCGGCGCCGGGCGCGCTGCCGACGCTTACATCGATCGCGTCGAGCTGGGCGATGGGCCACGTGGCGGGCGTGCTCGCACTCGTGCTCGAGGGAAACCCCGGCCTGAACCGGGGCGCGCTCGTTGATCGCCTGCTCGACGGCGCGGAGAAGGTTGGCGGCTTCCCGTACGTCGGTGGCCGCAACGGCTGGTACGGCGAGGGACGCGCGAACGCATTCCGCTCGCTCCTGCTCGGCGATCTCGACATGGACGGCGTGGCAGGCGACGGCAACAGCTCGGGCATCGCGGGCGACCTGCCGTGCGCGGGCAGCAACCTCGGCTGCGACGACAACTGCGGGCTCGAGCCGAACCCGACGCAGCTCGACACCGGGCGCGTGGGCGGAGCAGGCGCCGACGGCATCGGCGACGCCTGCCAGTGCGGCGACGTCGTCGTCGACGGCCGCGTGCTGCCCGACGACGTGTCGGCAGCGCGCGACCAGCTCGCCGGCATCGGCGCGCCTGCGGCCAACCTGACCCGCTGCAACGTCGCGGGCCCGCCCGGACCTTCGGCAGCCGAGTGTCAGATCGACGACATCGCCGCGCTGCAGCGCGCGCTGGCCGGTCTGCCCGGCTCGCTCGCGCAGCAGTGCGCCCCCGCGCTTCCGTGACATCGGCCCGCACCGACACGCCGATGATGCAGCAGTACCAGGCGCTCAAGGCGCGAGCGGGCGACGCGCTTCTGCTGTTTCGCCTCGGCGACTTCTACGAGCTGTTCCTTCGCGACGCCGTGCTGGCGGCGCCGCTGCTCGGCCTCGTGCTCACCACGCGCGACCGCGACGTGCCGGACCCGGTCCCGATGTGCGGAATCCCGGCGCACGCCCTCGAGGGCTACGTCCGGCGGCTGCTGCTCGCGGGCCACGCCGTGGCGATCGCGGAGCAGGTCGAGGACCCCCGTCAGGCGAAGGGACTGGTGCGCCGCGAGATCGTCGAGGTCGCGACGCCCGGCCTGGTCGCGAACGCGGAGCGGCTCGAGGGCGTCGGCGCGAACTTCCTCGCGGCGGTGGTGAGCGATGGCGCGTGCACCGGGCTCGCCTTCGCCGACGTGTCCACCGGCGAGTTCGCCGCGACCGAGAGCCTTGATCGCGCCGCGCTCCGCGCGGAGCTGGACCGGATCGCGGCGCGCGAGGTGGTCGCGCGCGACGTGGACAAGGACCTCGTCGGCGACGGACGGCTGCGGCGCGCCGACGCGGCGGACTTCGATCCCACCGACGTCGCTCGTCGCGTGGGCGGCCTGCCGGCGGGCCTCGAGGCGTCGGAGCGCGGCGCGGGCGCGCGCGCGGCCGCCGCGATCTGGGCGACGGTCGCGGCCCTGCAGCCGGCCTCGCTCGCCCGGCTCGCTCCGCTGCGTCGCTACTCGCTCGCGGATCACCTGGTGCTCGACGCGGCGACGCGCCGTCACCTCGAGGTCTTCGCCAATCTGCGCGACGGATCGCCGCGCGGCACGCTGTTCGAGACCGTGGATCGGACGGTCACCGCGCTCGGGCGTCGCATGCTGGCGCGTTGGCTGGGCGAGCCGCTGCTCGACCTCGAGGCGATCCGGTCGCGCCACGACCGCGTCGCCGCCTGGCTCGAGCCCGACAGCAGGCGCCGGGGGCTCGCCGCCGCACTGCGCCCGGTTGGAGACCTGGAGCGCGTCTACACGCGTGCGTGTCTGCCAGCGGCGGGAGCGCGCGAGCTCGCGCAGCTGCGCGCCGCGCTCGAGAGCAGCGCGCGGGTCGCAGAGCTGACAGCGCTCGTCGCCGAGGCGGACGCGCTCGCCGCGTCGCTCCGCGCGGCGCTGGTGGACGACCCGCCCGCGGCGCCGCGAGGTGAGCCGCACGTCGGCTACGTGCGCGACGCTGTCGACGCGGACGTGGACCGCATCCGCGCGGAGGGAGAAGAGGGGGCGCGCTTCCTCGACGGGCTCGAGGCGCGCGAGCGCGCGCGCACCGGCATCGCCTCGCTGCGCGTGCGCTACAACCGCGTCTTCGGCTACACGATCGAGGTCACGCGCGCGCAGGCGGCGCGGGTTCCCGCGGAGTACGAGCGCAAGCAGACCACAGCCGGCGGCGAGCGTTACACGACCGCGGAGCTGCGCCACTGGGAGGGCCTGGTGGCCCGGCTGCGCGAGCGCGCGGCGGCCGCCGAGGCGGTGGTGCTCGAGCGTCTGCGCGCGGCGGTGCGCGCTGCCGCGGAGCGCGTGCGCGCGCTGGCCGCCGAGCTTGCGTTGCTCGATGTGGCGCAGGCGCTCGCCACGGTGGCGCGCGAGCACGACTGGACGCGGCCCGAGCTGCATGCCGGGCTTCTGCTCGAGCTCGAAGGCTCGCGTCACCCGGTGGTCGAGCGCTTCGTGCGCGAGTTCGTGCCGAACGACGTGCGCGTCGATCCGGAGGACGCGCAGCTCCTGATCCTGACCGGCCCGAACATGGCCGGGAAGTCGACGCTGCTGCGGCAGGTCGCGCTGGCGACTCTCCTGGCGCAGTCGGGCTCCTTCGTGCCCGCGCGCCGCGCGCGCATCGGCGTGGCCGACCGAATCTTCACGCGCGTGGGCGCGTCCGATTCGCTGATTACGGGCGAGAGCACATTCATGCTGGAGATGCGCGAGACCGCCGCGATCCTGCGCGAGGCGACGCCCCGCAGCCTGGTGCTGCTGGACGAGATCGGTCGCGGCACCTCGACTTTCGATGGCCTTTCGATCGCGTGGGCCGTCGCCGAGCACCTGCACGACGCTCCGGGGTTGCGCCCGCGCGCGCTCTTCGCGACCCACTATCACGAGCTGGCGGACCTGGCGGGAACGAAGCCGCGCGTGCGGAACTTCCACTTCCCGTGTTCCGAGGCCGGCGGGGACCTGGTGTTCCTGCGCCGGATGGAGCCGGGCGCCGCCAGCCGCAGCTACGGAATCGAAGTCGCGCGCCTGGCCGGACTCCCCCCCAGGGTCATCCGCCGGGCGCGCGAGGTGTTGGCGAATCTCGAAGGGGGGGAGTTCGATGAACGCGGCCGACCGCGCCTGGCGCGCGAAGGCAAGGAGGCCGCGCCGGCCCAGCTCGGGCTGTTCGCGCCGGCGTGCGATCCCGCGCTGGAGCGCCTGCGCGCGCTGGACGTCGAGCGCATGACGCCGCTCGAGGCGCTGGTCGAGCTGGACAGCCTGCAGCGGCTGGCGCGGGAGCGCGCATGACGCTGCGTGGTCTCCTGCTTTGCGCCGTCACAGCGCTCCAGCTCGGGGCGTGGGTCCGCCCGGCGGGGCTCGGCGACGTGCGCGCGGTGTCGATCGCGGACGAGGGCTCGCACGTGCGCGTGGTGGTCGAGCTGTCGCGGCCGGCGCGCCACTCGCTCTCGCAGCTCGGGCACCCCGCCCGGCTGTTCCTCGATCTGGACCAGACCTGGATCGAGCGCCCCGAGCGCGCGCTGCGCGAGGTCGCTGCGGCGGGTCCCGTGTTGCGCGTGCGGGGCGGGCAGAACCAGCTCGAGACGGCGCGCCTGGTGATCGAGCTCGACTCCGGCGCGCGCGAGCATCGCGCGTTCGTGCTCGAGCAGCCGTACCGCGTGGTGATCGACGTGTTTCGCGCCAGCAGCGCCCGGCCGAAGCCGCCCGAGCCCACGGTCTCACGCTTCCACGAGCGCCCGGTGCGCCGCGTGATCCTCGATCCCGGTCACGGCGGTAAGGACCCCGGGGCGCTCGGCGCGGGTGGCCTGCGCGAGAAGGACGTGGCGCTGCGGATCGCACGCTTGACCAAGCGCCGGCTGGAACGCGCGGGGCTCGAGGTGTATCTGACGCGGCAGCGCGACGAGTTCCTCTCGCTCGAGGAGCGCACGCGCCTGGCGAACCAGCTCCGCGGCGATCTGTTCGTGTCGATCCACGCCAATGCCTCGCGCAACCGCCAGACGTCCGGGCTGGAGACCTACCTGCTCGACACGCGCTACGACCGTCAGACGGCGCGGGTCGCCGCGCGCGAGAACGGCACGACGGTCGATGCGCTGTCCGAGCTCGACTTCATCCTGGCGTCGCTCGCGCTCTCCCACAACGAGCGCTACGCCGCGCGGCTCGCGCATCACGTGCATGGCTCGCTCGCGGGGAGCCTGCGCCGGCGCTGGTCGAACGTGCGCGACCTGGGCGTGAAGCGCGGGCCGTTCCTGGTGCTGTTCCAGGCCGACATGCCGTCGATCCTGGTGGAGGTTGGCTTCGTCTCCAATCGCGCCGAGGCCGCGCGCCTGCGCAGCGATGCCTTCGCGGAGCGCGCATCAGAAGGAATCGCGCGCGGCATCCTCGCGCACCGCGACGACCACCAACGCCGCCTGGTCGCCGGCAGATAGGTGCCCCTCGTCGCCGCGGGCTACCGTGGTCCTTGTGCAGCCGCTTTGCGATGACTACTTCAGGGAGCTCGAGGAGCGGGGGCAGCGCTCCCCCGCCGCGGTCAACGCCGTGGTCCGGGCGTACCTGGAGGCGGCGCGCAGGCACCTGCTCGAGCGCCACGACGCGCGCAGCCCCGCGCGCAGCGTCAACGAGGAGCACGCGGATCTGATCGACCGGCTGGTGCGCAAGCTGTTCCGGCTGGCGGAGGATGCGTACTTCGAGGAGAACCCGCGGCTGCGCAGCTTCCGCATCGCGGTCGTCGCGGTGGGAGGCTACGGCCGGCGCGAGCTCGCGCTCGCCTCGGATGTCGACCTGTTGTTCCTGCACCGGGGCAAGACGAACCCGTACGTCGAGTGGATCACCGAGTCGATCTCGCACCGCCTCTGGGACGCGCGGCTGCAGGCGGCGCCGGCGGTGCGCACCGTGGCGGACTGCATGCGGGTGGGCAAGGAAGACCTGTCGACCTTCACCTCGTTCCTCGACGCTCGCTTCCTGATCGGCGATCCCGGCCTGTTCGTGGAATTGGAACGCGAGGTGCGCCGGGAGCTGCGCAGCGACGCCGGCGGCTTCATTCTGCGCAAGCTCGAGGAGCGCGCGCGCCGTCACGCGCGCTTCGGCGAGTCGCCCTATCTGCTGCAGCCGAACGTGCGCGAGGCCGTGGGCGGGCTGCGCGACTACCACGCAGCACTCTGGATCGCGCGCGCTGTGCAATGGGAGGTGCGCCGGCCCGAACACCTGCAGCTGCATGGCTTCCTGGACGGACAGGAGCTGGAAGAGCTGGTCGGGGCGCTCGATTTCCTGTGGCGCGTGCGCAACGAGCTGCACCGCGACGGCCGCAAGGACGACCGCCTGCACTTCGACGCGCAAGGCAAGCTGGCCGAGCGGCTGGGCTTCCGCGCCAGCGACGCGCTGCTGCCGATCGAGCAGCTGATGCGCTCGTATTACAGGCGCGTGAAGGCGATCGAGCGCGTGTCTGGCCGCGTGATCGTCTACGCTCGGCGCATGACGGAGCGGCGCGGCCGGCGCCGCCCGGCGAGCCGTCCGATCGAGGAGGGCTTCGCGATCGCCGACGGCCAGCTCGAGATCCCGCACGAGTCGCTGCTGCTCGAGCGGCCCGTCCGCATGCTTGCCGCGTTCGCGGCGGCGCAGACCGCGGAGCTGACGCTTTCCGCGCGCGCCGAGCGCATGCTTCGCCAGCACCTCGACCGTGTGGACGACGGGTTCCGCAAGGACCCCGAGGCTGCGGCGATCTTCCGCCGCATCCTGCAGGCGCCGACGCGCGTGTATCGCACTCTGGTCGCGATGAACGAGCTCGGCCTGCTCGGCGCCTGGTTGCCCGAATTCGGTCTGCTGGTCGGACTCTGGCAGCACGACCTCTACCACACCTACACCGTCGACGCGCACTCGCTGTTCCTGGTGGAGCAGCTGCGGCGGATGCTGCGGGGACGCTTCGCCGAGGAGCTGCCCTTCGCCACCGAGCTGATGCAGGAGGTCCGTGATCCGAGCTTGCTCTACCTCGGCTGCATCCTGCACGACGTCGGCAAGGGCAGGGGAGGCTCGCACTCCGCGCGCGGCGCGGCGCTGGTCCCCGAGATCGCGCGCCGGCTCGGGCTCGACCGCGAGGAGGAGGCCGACGTGGCCTTCCTGGTGCTGCACCACCTGACGATGAGTGCCATGGCGGAACGCCGCGACGTGCACGACTCGCGCACGATCCAGAACCTGGCCAATCTGGTCGGCACGCGCGCGCGGCTGCGTGCGCTGTACCTGCTCACGATCGCCGACGTCCGCAGCGTGTCGCGCGAGGCGTGGACGCGCTGGAAGGCGGGTCTGCTCGAGGAGCTCTACCGCAGCACCGCGGAGTGGCTGGAAGCGGGGGAGGGCGAGGCCTCGGGGCTGTTCGTGCAGCGGGCGATCGCGCGCGCCGAGCAAGTCGAGCAGGAGGTCGTCGCGCGGCTCGGGGCCGCAGCGGTCGACGTGGAACGGGCGCGCGCGCTGCTCGACTCGATGCCACGCCGCTACCTGCTGGAGCACGACGCCCCTGCGATCGCCGAACACCTGCGCTGCGCGCTGGACTTCCTGGTGGGCGGCGGGACGGCGGGCGTGTACGTCGTCCCGCGCCAGGATCCCGCGCACGCGCTCGGGATCATGGTGTTCGCGGAGGATCGCCCGGGTCTGCTCGCGACCATGACCGGCGTCCTCACCGCCTGCGGCCACAACATCCTGGGAGCGCAGGTCTACACGGCGCGCGACGGGCTGGCGCTGCAGATCTACGCGCTGGCGCCGATCCCGGGCGACTTGCCCGAACAGGAGCTCGAGCGCTCGCGCCTGCAGGACCGCTTCGTGGCCGTGCTCGAAGGGCGCACGAGCGTCGAGAGCATGCTGCAGGCTCGCCGCGGGCGAGCGCCCTCGGTCGCGCGCGTGGTTCCGCCGAGCGCGCGCATCACCAACGACGAGTCGGACTTCTACACCATCGTCGACGTCGAGGCGACGGACCGTCCGGGCCTGCTGCACGACATCACGCGCACGCTCACGGCGGCCGGGCTCGACGTGGGCATGTCGCGCGTGTCGACGCGCGCGATGCGCGTGAACGACTCGTTCTACGTGACGGCGCGCGGGCGCAAGATCCAGGCGCGCCGGCGCCTCGCGGCGCTCGAGACCGCGCTGCTGGCGGCGATCGAGCCGGGCGCCGCGTGAACCTCGACGCCGCGATCGAGGCTTTCCGCGTCCACCTGGTGGTCGAACGCGGCCTGTCCCCCGCGACGGTAGAGGCGTACGGGCGCGATCTGGCGGCCTTCGCGGAGACCGTCGGGGGCGGCGCGCTGGACCGCGTGGATGCGGGCGCGGTGCGCCGTCACCTGGTGCGCCTCGAGGGTCGCGGACAGGCTGCGCGGACGCGCGCGCGCGCGCTGTCTGCGCTCTCGCGTCTGTTCGCCTGGGCGCGCGCGGAAGGCGTGTCGCGCGCCGATCCGCTGGCCGATGTCGCGCGGCCGCGGCGGGGGCGCCGCGTGCCGCGCGTGCTCGCACAGTCCGAAGTCGCGGCGCTGCTCGAAGCACCGGACGAGTCGCCGCTCGGCATCCGCGACCGCGCGCTGCTCGAGACGCTCTACGCGGCGGGACTGCGCGTCTCGGAGCTCGCCGGCGTGCGGCTCTCGGATCTCGAGCTCGAGGCGCGTGCGGTGCGCGTGATGGGCAAGGGGCGCAAGCAGCGGCTGGCGCCGCTCGGCGACATGGCGGCGCGCTGGCTGGCGCGCTGGCTCGAGGAGGTGCGCCCGCGCTGGGTGGAGCGCAGTCAGAGCGACTTCGTCTTCGTCTCGCCGCGCGGCGGCGGCCTGACGCGTCAGGCGATCTGGTACCGCGTGCGCCACTGGGGGCGCGTTGCCGGGCTCGCCGGCGCGCTCACGCCGCACGTGCTGCGGCACTCGTTCGCGACGCACCTGCTCGAGGGTGGCGCCGATCTGCGCGCGGTGCAGGAGATGCTGGGTCACGCCGACATCGGCACCACCGAGGTCTACACGCATGTGAGTCGGGAGCGGCTGGCTGCACTGGTCGAGCTCCGCCATCCGCGCGGGAGAGCCCGGCGTTGAGCCTGCTCGCCGCCGCGCCGCTGCTCCGCAGGCTACGGGCCCGGCTGGGCCCGCGGCAGCGCCTGCTCGACGCCGTCGTCGCGACTGCACGCGCACGTCGCGTCGATGCCTTCCTGGTGGGGGGGCCGGTGCGCGACCTCTTGCTCGGACGTACGGTGGGAGATCTCGACGTGCTGCTGTCGCACGGGCTCGGCGAGGTCGCGCGCGATGTCGCGGGCGCGCTCGGCGGCGAGCTCGCGCTGCACCCGCGGTTCCTCACCGCGAGCGTGGCGTGTGCCGGGCTGCGGCTGGACCTGGCGCAGGCTCGGAGCGAAACGTACCCGACGCCCGGGTCGCTGCCGGTCGTCGAGCCGTCGAGCGTGGAACGCGACCTGCTGCGGCGGGATTTCACGATCCATGCGCTCGCACTGCCGCTGGACGCCCAGGCGGGCAACACACTCCTCGACCCATGCGAGGGCCGGCGCGACCTGGCCGCGCGGCGGATCCGCATCCTGCACCCGCGGAGCTTCGACGACGACCCCACGCGCCTGTTGCGCGCCAGCCGCTACGCCGCTCGGCTCGGCTTCACGCTCGAGCCCGGCACCACGCGGGCGCTTCGGCTGGCGCTTCGCACCCGGGCGCTGGGTGCGCTCTCCGGCGACCGCATCCGGCACGAGGTCGAGCGGCTGCTCGACGAGGCCGACGCCGCGCGCGCTGCGGCGCATCTGGATCGCGCGGGGCTGCTCGTGGCGCTCGCACCGGGCTGGCGCGTCGGGCCGAGCGCCCGCGCCGCGCTGCGGCGGCTCGCTCGAGCACCCGCCCGCGCGCCATGGCGCGACCTCGCGACCCCCGAGAGCGTGCGCGCGGCGGGGCTCCGCTTGCTCCTTTCCGACATCGCGCCGGCGCGTGCGGCCCGCGCGGTCGCCGTGCTCGGGCTCGCGGGGCGACCGGCCGAGGTCATCGTGACGGATCTGAAGGCGCTCCCGGCGCTCGCGCGCGTGCTGGCGCGGCGGCTCTCGGATGGCGCACTCGACGCCCGGCTGGCCGGGGCCGCGCCGCCGCTACTGCTCGCCGCATGGTGCCGTTCGACGCCAGGAGCCGCGCGGCGCATCGAGCGTTTCAGCGGCGAGCTCCGGCGGCAGCGCGACCCGGTGCGCGGCGATCGACTCGCGGATCTCGGCGCGCGCGGTCCCGAGATCGGCGCGCTGCTACGCGCCGCGCGCCGGCGCCGGCTCGACGGTGGCGACGTGGACGACGCCTGGCTCCTCGCACAGCTAACTCGTCTTCGGGTGGTCAAGTAGGTTGGCCCGGCCGCGGGCGATGCAGTAGTCTCCGCGCGCGCCCCCCGCGAACTCTTGTGAACGAGCCTGACGCCAACCCGCAAGACTTGCGCTGGTCGCGCGACGCCGCGCTTCCGGATCGCACCGCGTGCGCGATCAAGCTGTCCGTGTTCGAGGGTCCGCTCGATCTGCTGCTCCACTTGATCCGCGAGAACCAGGTCGACATCGCGGACATCCCGATCGCGCTGATCGCGGACCAGTACCTGGCGTATCTCGAGCTGTGGCAGCTGCTCGACATCGACGTCGCCGCCGAATACCTGGTGATGGCGGCCACGCTCGCGCACCTGAAGTCGCGCATGCTGCTGCCGCCGAGCGAAGGCGACGCCGACGAGGAGGGCGCTGACCCGCGCGCGGAGCTGGCGCGCCGGCTCGCGGAGTACGCGGTGTTCAAGGACGCTGCGCAGGAGCTCGACACGCACGCCCTGCTCGGCCGCGACGTGTTCCCGGGAGCGCCGCTCCGGGAGGAGAAGGAGCCCCAGGAGCGCGAGCTCTCGGTCTCGCTGCTCGAGCTGGTCGAGGCGCTGCGGCGCGCGCTGTCGCGGCTGCCGCCCGAGGAGATCCACCACCGGGTCAATCTCGAGCGCGTCACGCTGCAGGAGCGCATGGTCGCGGTGATGGATCGGCTGGCCGCCGAGAGCGACGCCGCGCTCCTGTTCGAGGATCTGCTGGTCGATGCCGCGCGCACACGCCACCTGATCGCGATGACGTTCCTCGCGATCCTGGAGCTGGCGCGGATCCAGGCGATCGTGCTGTTCCAGAACGCGCGCGAGAGCGGCGAGCCGTTCGGGCCGATCCGCGTGCGGCTGGCGGTGAGCTCGGCCGCGGAGGAGGGGGAGCATGGCTAGCGCCGAAGCGACGCTCGAATCACCGCGTCACGCACTGGAGGCGCTGATCTTCGCCGCGGGCGCTCCTGCGACCGCCGCCCAGATCCGTCGCGCGCTGCCGCAGCTCGCGCCGTCGCGGATCCCCGATCTGGTCAGCGAGATCAACGACGAGCTCAGCCGCGAGGGGCGGCCGTACGAGATCGCGGAGGTCGCGGGCGGCTGGCAGTTCCGCACGCGCCGCGAGTACGCGGAGGTGATCGCCGCCGCGCAGCCCGAGCGCAAGCTCCGGCTCTCGCGCCCCGCGCTCGAGACGCTCGCGGTCGTTGCGTACCGCCAGCCGATCACGCGCGGCGAGCTCGAGGACCTGCGCGGCGTGGACTGCGGAGCCGTGGTCAAGGGACTGCTCGAGCGCGGTCTGCTGCGGATCGTCGGCCGTCGCGATGCGCCCGGCCGGCCGCCGCTCTACGGCACCACGCCGCAGTTCCTGGAGACGTTCAGCCTGGCGTCGCTGCGCGATCTGCCGACGCTGCGCGAGATCGACGCGCTCGACCCAGGGGATGCGGGCACCGACGCCAGCACAGCGCGTGGCGGCGTATCCGAAGAGGTCGCCCCGGACGGGCCAGTGCTCGACGGCGATGCGCCGCAGGTCGAAGTCCACACGGACTGAGCCCGCGGGAGAGCGCCTGGCCAAGGTGCTCGCCGCGGCAGGCGTCGCCTCGCGGCGCGGCGCGGAAGCGCTGATGCGCGAGGGCCGGGTGCGCGTGAACTCGAAGGTCGTGCACGACCTCGGGCGGCGCGTGAATCCCGAGCGCGACCGGCTCGAGGTCGACGGCCGGCGCGTGCGGGCCGCGCGCGCCGCAAGGAGCTACGTGGTGTACAAGCCGCGCGGCTTCGTCTCGACCACGCGCGATCCGCACGCCAAGCGCACGGTCCTCGAGCTGGTGCCCGGCGGGGCGCGGCTGTTCCCGGTCGGGCGCCTCGACGCGCTCTCCGAAGGCCTCGTGCTGCTGACGACCGAAGGGCGCTTCGCGAACGCGCTGCTGCATCCGTCGTTCGGCGTGCCGCGCACGTATCGCGTCAGCGTCGCGGGGCGCGTGCGCGCGGACGCGCTGCGCGCGCTCAACCGCGGCGTCCTTGACGAGGGTGAGCGGCTGGCGCCCGCGCAGGTGCGCGTGCTGGCGATCGGCGAGGAGACCTCGAAGCTCGAGCTGGTGCTCGTCGAGGGGCGCAAGCACGAGATCCGGCGCATGCTCGCTGCGGTCGGCCATCCGGTGCGGCGCCTGGTGCGGGTCGCGTTCGGGCCGCTGCGACTGCGCGGGCTCAAGCCCGGGAGCTGGCGCGCGCTGCGCTCCGACGAGGCGGAAGCGCTCGAACGGCTCGCTGCCGACGCGCAGCACGCGAGCAGCTCGCGCGCAGCCCGTGCGCAGAAGAATACGAAGTGAAATCAGATACTTACGAGGTCGATCTGAAGTAGAATCCGACCGTGCGCGCAGCCCTGGCAGCAACCCTTCTCTGGCTCGCGGTGCAGCCGTCGCCCGCGCGCGCGGACACGATCTCCGGCGTTTGTCCCGATGGGAGCATCTTCATCGTTCAAGGGGAGGCCGCGATCCCGTGCGCGCGCGCGCGCCGCGTGGATCCGGCAGACGTGCCGCCGATCCGGCCCGAGTACCTGCCGCGGCCGTACACTTGGCTCGTCGATCAGGAAGCGCGGAATCCGAACAACCCGTACAACTTGGTCGAGACCGCCTCCAAGCTGCGCGCCGCGCGCGCCGGGACACTCGAGTCGAGCGAGTCGAACGCGGGCGGGAGCGCAGCATCCGCTGCGGCGCCGCTTGCCGCGCGATCGCGGGAAGCGCAAGGCCAGCCGGCGCTCGCCGCGCGGCCGCCCGCGCCGTTCGGGCTCGGGCTCGACGAGACCGAGGCGACCGATCTCGCCAAGCTCGTGCTGCTGCGCCAGCAGGTCGCGTCGGCGGAGATCGTGGTCGACGACATCCACGGCGCGGAGGAGCTGCGCATCCAGCTCGCGTGGTCGGAGGGGCTCGAGACGCGCGTCCACGGGGCGCTCGGGGGCACGGCGCTGGAGCACGTCGTCGTCGCTTTCCTGGTGCGGACGCACGCGCCCGTCGAGTTCCACCCGAATTTCTTCGCGGTGCAGGGACCGCTCACGTTCCGCCCCGATCCGACCCAGCGCGGGGAGCTCGGCTTCGTGATCGGCGAGTCCGGCGCGCAGCCGGAGGGCTCGGTCGCGCTCGGCTGGTTCCTGCTGCCCGCCCGCTTCGATCTCGCCCAGCCGATCGACCTCTGGTGGAACGACCGCAGCGTCTCCACCACCCTGCGCTAGCTGGTCCGTGCGTGTACGGCGCGGCGTAGCCGCGCCTACGCCTCCGCTCGGGCGAGGCGCCCTCGCTGCGCGCGCGCTTCGCGCGCTTGCCTTTCCGTGCCGCGACGGCTGTCGCCGAGCGGCCTCCGCTCGGGCGAGGCGCCCTCGCTGCGCGCGCGCTTCGCGCGCTTACAGCTTCGGCTTGAAGAGGGACACGAGCGAGGTGACGAGGAAGATCGCGCCGAGCATGTTCATCACGAGCAGGATCGAGATCAGCACGCTCATGTCGCCCGCGAAGCGCAGGCTCGAGAGCGGCCACCACAGGATGATCCCGAGGAAGAGCGTGCTGCCCGTGAAGAACACCGCCATGCCGGTGGTGCGGATGGCGATGCGCAGCGACTCGACCAGGTCGTGCCCGCGTCTGCGCTCGTGCACCACGCGGTCCATGATGTAGAGCGCGTAATCGACGCCCATGCCGACGCCGATCGCCTGCACCGGGAGCGTGTTCACGTCGAAGCCGATGTTCGCGAAGTACATGAACGCGAGCGAGACCAGCGAGGCCGTGCCGAGCGACGCGACCATGAGCAGCGCGATCGCGAGCGAGCGGTAGGTCGCGATGATCACGAACATGGTCGACACGAACGCCGCGATGCCCGTCGCGTTGTTGCTGCCCTCGACCTCGTCGTTGGAGGCGGCCAGCACCCCCATCAGCCCCGACGCCAGCGCGAAGCTCGGCCCCTCCGACCAGGTCCCCGCCGGCCGGTACGCGAAGTCCTGGCCCCGGTACGCGACCCAGAGCTCGTAGTTCTCGTACAGCCCGCGGTGGCGCACCTGCGCGTGCACGCCGCGCGCCTCGTCTCGCCATTCCTGCACCACGCTGAAGGAGCGGCGGTCCAGCTCCGCCGACTGCTGCAGCGCGTACGCGGTGGCCAGGTCATAGCCGGGAACGGTCGCGAGCTGCTCGAGATCCGCGTCCGTGATCTTCTGGACAGTGTCGTAGCCGTGCTCGCGCAGCGAGTGCCGCAGCTCATCGGTCATGCGCGAGAGCAGCAGGATGCGCTCCCAGGAGTCCGGCGGCGCGGCCTCGATGCGCCCGGGTCGCTCGGCCGTCTGTCGCGCGTACGAGCCTTCCGACCCCTGCACGTCGATCAGCAGCTCCGGCTCGCGCGGCGGCACCAGCGGACCGATCCACCACAGGAACCACGCGAGCCAGTCCTCTTCGGGCGTGGCGAGCCGCAGCGCGATCGTGCCCGTCGGACGCTCCAGCAGCCAGCGCTCTACGCGGCGCTTGGCCCGCTCGATCGTCTCGCCCTGGTGGTCCGAGTAGAACACGCGGATCGCGGCGTTCTGCGCCTGCGGGTCCCGGTACGGGTTCAGGATCTTCGGATCCGGCGAGCCCGCCTCGTACAGGTAGAGCAGACCGCCGATCTCCTGATCGGTGTACGGGACCTGCTTCCAGCGCGCGTCGGCGTTGTGGAAGGTGCGCGTGATCGACTGCAGGAAGTCCACGATCGAGATCGAGCCGCCCGCCTTCGGGTCCTGCTCCATGTAGCGCTGGAAGGTCTCGACCTCGTGCATCACCTCCGGTCGGTGCACGCCGCCGGGAGCCTCGGTCTCCACGATCACCACGAAGTCGTCGGCGCCGTAGAACTTCTGCGAGATCATCGCAGCCGAGAGGTTGAACTCCTGGTCCTCGTACAGGATTGGCGTGCCGGGTCGCGCCTCGCCGATCTTCACGCGCGGCGCGACGCTGATGCAGACCCCGAGCAGCAGCAACCAGGCCACCAGCGTCACCCGATTCCAGCGCGGGTCGGTCGACACGTCGGCGACCCAGTTCAGCAGGCGCAGGATTCCGGCAGGCACGTAGTGCGCCGTGGTGCGCGGCGGCGGCAGGTACATGATCATCAGCCGGTTCAGCAGCATCTCGGTCACGATGATCGACATCGCCCAGAAGCCGCCGAAGATCGCGACCTTCTTCATGAGAGCGATCGACGACACCCAGATCACGTAGATCCCGAAGGCGTCCGTCACGATGGCGAGCGTGCCCGGAATCAGGAGCTCCGCCATCGAGGAGATCGTGGCCTCTTCCTTGTCGCCGTCGAGGCGCTCGTACTCCTCGTAGAAGCGCTCGACGAACTGCACCGAGTGGCTGACCGCTCGCGACGTGAGCAGCATCGGGATCACCAGCACCAGCGGCTCGAGCTGGTAGCCCATGAGCGCGATGAAACCGAGGCCCCAGATCGCCGACACCACCGCGCCGGTCAGCGGCATGATCACGCCGTACAGCCGCCGGAAGTAGATCCCGAGCAGGATCACGAGCAGCGAGAAGCTGACGGCGACGATCAGCACCACCTCCCACAGGAAATGGAAGGTCCAGCCGAGCAGGACCGGCTGCCCGGTCAGGTGGATCTCGACGCGACCGTCGGCCTCGAGCTCGCGCTTGAGCGCCTGCAGCTCCTCGAAAATGCGCGCGTAGTCCAGCCGCGACTCGATGAAGCCGGCGCGGATCAGAGCGGCCGTGTCGTCCTGCGACACCAGCGTGCCGTACACCTGCTTGTTCTGGTGGATGCGGTCGGGGAGCGCCTCGATGATCTCGGCGGGCAGCAGGCGGCCGCCCGAACCCACCAGCCTCTCGCCGACCAGCCGGTACTCCGGCGCCAGCTCCTGCAGGCGCAGGATCAGGAACTCGAGCTCCGCGTTCTCCTTGCGCAGCAGCTTCCGCTCGAAGGACTCGCCGGCGTTCGGCTGCCCGGCGCGCGCCAGCTCCGCGACCAGCGCGGCCTTGCGCGCGCCCGCGTAGTCCCGCAGCGCCGCCAGCTCGACCGGCACTGCGTCGCCGCGGGCGCGAGCGCGCTGCAGCGTGCGGCGCGTGAAGAACTGAGCCTCGAGCAGCGCCAGCGCCGGCTCTCCCACGATCTGCTGCGAGCGCATGATCCCGCTCGCGTCGATGAACTGGTCGCGGATCGTGATCCGCGTGATCGAGGTGACCTGGTCGTGATCGACGCCGTCGACCTTGTCGATCTGGTCGGTGAACGCGTAGACCTTCTCGAGGAACTCCTCGTCGTAGATCGAGCCACTGCGCGCGATCACCGCCGCCGTGACGATGTTCGCGCTGCCGAACTGGCGGTTGTAGCGCTCGTAGACCTGGATGTACTGGTGGTTGCGGGGCAGCAGGTCGATGAACTGGCTGAACACCTGGAGCTGCAGCGCGTGGTAGCCGAAGAACAGCGTGCAGAGGACGATCAGCGCCATGTTGAACGCGCGGTTGCGGATGTACCAGCGCGAGAAGCGCAGCGACGCTCGGTCGAGATCGAACGCCATCGGTGCCGCTAGCTCCGCTTCTCGTGATTGGGCATCTCGTCGCGTCTGCGCGGCGAGTGAACGTCTGGCACCGAGATCCCGGACTCGGGCGGCGGCTCGGCGCCCGCGACGCGGACGAACGTCTCGCCGTCGTCGTCCGAGCGCAGCACCAGGCCCTTCTCGCCGACCGCCAGCACCACGCGGTGATCGAGCGCGATCACGCTCGTGAGCCAGTTGAACAGCCGCGGGCGGCTGGAGCTGCGCCAGGAGCGCCCGGCGTCGGCCGAGACGTACACCACGCCGCGATCGCCCACGGCGACCGCGCGCGACGCGCGCAGCTCGACCGAGAACAGCCCGGCGCTGGTGTCGATCGAGCGCGACTCGAAGCTCGCGCCGCCATCCTCCGAGACCAGGACGCGGCCGGCCAGCCCGCTCACGGCGAGCGCGCCGTCCTGGCGTGAGATCCCGTAGAGATAGAGCTCCGCATCGACGCCGCGCAGCTCTGCCGGGCCGAGCCAGGTCACGCCGCCGTCCTCGGTCCGAAGTACGCTGCCGAACTCGCCCGCGATCCAGCCGCGTCGCGCGTCCGCGAAGTGCACCGCGTTCCAGATCCGCTCGGGAGTGTTGCCGTCCGTGAAGACCTCGGGCGGCACAGTGACCTGCTCCCAGCGCTCGCCGTCGCGCGTGTGGATCACCGCGCCGTAGTCCCCGACGGCCCAGGCCTCGCTCGGTCCGATGGCGCTGACATCGAAGAGGTGGAAGTCGAGCGGCAGCTCCGCTCCCGTCGCGTCACGCCAGCTGGCCGACTGGATCAGCCAGCTCGCTCCGCCATCGGTGGAGCGCGTGATCGCGCCCCGCGCCCCCACGGCCCAGCCGTTGCTCTCGTCCGCGAAGGACACGGCGAACAGCGTCCGGGTCGTGGGCGTGCGCGCGCTGCTCCAGGTCACGCCAGCGTCCGTGGAGCGCAGCACGCTCCCCCAGTAACCGACGGCCCACGCGCTTCCGCCGCGCGCGTCCACGTCATGCAGGTCGGGGTGAGGCAGCTGCCAGCTCTCGGCGATCGCGGGCGGGAATGCATCGTCGGCGCGCAGCTGCGCTGGTGCGGCAGCGAGGAGTGCCAGCGAGAGGGCGAAGAAGCTGCGTGGCGCCTTCAGGTTCGTCCCCCGACTTCGAAGCCGCGCTCCTCGACGTAGAGCAAGGACGGCGCGCGTATGATTCCGCCTGCTGCCGGAGAGGTCAATCCATCTCGTGTCGGCGCCGGGCCGTTTCTCTACTCTGCCCGGCCGTGCGTACTCTTCCCGCTCTGGGCGCGACTGCCCTTTCGCTCGTGCTCGGCGCGTGCACGCCGGCTCGCGCCGAGGAGAAGGTCTGGATCGACTGGCGCGCACCGGAGGAGGGGACGACCCTCACCACCGCTGTCGGCTACGTCGAGGTCAAAGGCGCCGCCGGCGCGGGCAGCTCACTTGCCTACGACCTGGTGATCGTGCTCGACCTCTCCGTGAGTACGCGACTGCCATCCGGGGTCGATGTGGACGGAGACGGGCGGGTCGGCAAGTCCGCCCCCGAGATCCGGGAAGACTACTGGGGCAGCGCCGCGCCCGAGAAGCTGTGCGACGACCTCGAGGACACGATCGCGGCGGCCGAGCTCGCCGCCGCGCGCAGGCTGCTCGCCATCCTGGATCCGCGAGCCACGCGCGTGGGCATCGTCGCGTTCGGCGACGACGGTGTGCTCGAGGCCCCGGTGGGCAGCTCGCGGCCGAAGCTCGAAGCCGCCCTGCACGCGCTCGACGGCAAGCACGGCTGGTACGGCGGCACGAACTACGCGGGCGCGCTGCGCACCGCTCTGCGCGCCCTCGCGGAGGCTCCGCGCGACGAGCGCGAGCGCCGGCGCACCATCACCTTCCTCTCGGACGGCTTCCCGACGCTACCGCTCCCCCCGAAGGATCGCCCGCCCAGGGAGGCGCGGCTCGCGGCGGCGGAAGCGGCGGCTGCGCAAGTGAAGATCGAGGTCTTCGCGCTCGGGACGGACGCGATCCGCGGCGAGGAGATCCTGCGCGACGTGGCGACGGCGACCGGAGGGGGGCTCGACCTGCTGGAGCGCCCCGGCGACGTGCTGTTTCACCTGCCGCTGATCGAGCTCTCCGACGTGCGCGAGGTCTCGATCGAGAACCTGACGGCGCGCCAGCCCGCGCGCGCCACTCGCTTGTTTCCCGACGGCAGCTTCGATGCCATCGCGCCCGTGGTTTCGGGCCGCAACGTCCTGCGCGTCACCGCCACGACCGCGTCCGGCGCGCGTGGGGTCGCCGAGCGCGAGGTCGTGTTCGCGCCGACGACGACCGACGGAGAGAGCGTGAATCTAGAGGTAGAGCGGCTGCGCAAGCTGCTGCGCGATCGCACCGTCGAGATGCAGATCGTCGAGGAGATCCGCCGCAAGCGCCGCGAGGCTCAGCAGCGGCGTCAGCTCGAGATTCGCGTCGAGAAGCCTAGCGCCCCAAAGCCTTGAGGCGCGTGGTGTCGTAGTACTTCTTGCTGTCGTTGATCGAGAACGCCACCGCGTTGGCGTTGTCGAACTGGCCGATGTGCGAGACCTGGTTCTGCACGTTCACGACCATGATGTGGCTGTAGTTCAGCACGTTCTTTCCCTTGTTCGAGGGAATCCCCGTGGCTTCGCTCCAGCGGAAGATGCTCGAGATCAGCCGGAACGGCTGACCCGCGCGGTCGTACATGATGCTGTAGATCGGCATCATCGTTTCGCGGTCGTACCAGATCATCTTGCGGCTGTACGGGTGGCCCTTCTGCTTGGGCACGTCGTCGAGCTGGAACGCGGTGCGCTTCTGCCAGCTCTCGCCGGCGTAGGGCAGGGCGCCGTACGGCCCGAACGGGCAGCTGAACCACTCGTCGCGCGTGCCGAGGCGCTCCATGCCGGTGTCGCGCACGGCTTCCGTTTTACTGATGACGCTGGGGAAACAAGTACGGCCACTGTCCATCGGGCCGAGCACCGTCTTCTCACCCTTGAACTCCCACTGATGGTCCCAGACGTAGCCGGCGAAGATGTAGAAGTCCTCGAGCGTGAACTCGGTGCCGAGCAGCGAGTCGGATTTCTGCGTCGCCGCGATGCGGCGCACGCGGCGGAGCGCCGGGATGTAAGCCCAGGTGTCGTCCTCGCGTCCCTGCGCCGTGTAGCGGTAGAGCAGGAACATCGTGCCGCGCAGATCGAAGGGCGTCTTCACGTCGAAGAACTCGGCCCACTCGACCGGCGTGCCCTTCTCGAGCTCCGACGTCTCGGGCAGCAGGTCGGCGCGATGGCTGAAGTAGGTGCGGCGGTACTCGCCCTCCGCGATGCGCCAGGTCTCCTTCCCCTGGTTGCGCATGTTCGAGAAGCCCCAGTGCGGCAGGTTCAGGCCGGACCCGCCCTGCCAGCGGTAGTTCACGTTCCAGGCGAGCTTCTGCGCGAACTGCGGATCGTCGGGCGTCAGGTCGCACTTGTGATTGGTGGCCTTCTTCGCCCACTCCGAGTACGGGAACGGCTGGCCTGCGACGTAGTCGCTCAAGCGGCCCTGCGCGTCGAGATTCGCGGTGCAGGCGTACTTGGTCGTCGCCTCGAGGTACTTCGGATGCGTCGGATAGTCGCCGGTCGCGACGATCTTGAGCTCGAGCGCGTCGAAGCTCTCGATCGTGAACGGGTAGATCTCGTCGGGGACGAGACCCTTCACGGCTGCCCTGTTCGCAGGCGTGACGACGTCACCCGGGCTCACGTCGGCGCGCGCCAGCGCAGGCAGCACGACCACAGCGACCAATCCCGCGAGCATCGACCCCCAGTTGCGTCCCATCGGCTCGTCCTCCCTGATGTTCCCAAAGATAATACGGCTGATACTATGAGGCGGATCTTCGGGGGGCAACCACGGCGCTGGCTTCGTACCACCACTGCCTCGTCGTCGTCGCGGCCGCACTCGTGGCGTGCGGGCCGCACGCGCCCCCGCAGCGAGCGCCGGGCGCCGGGGCGGACTCGTACTTCCCGCTGGTCGAGGGCGCGCGCTGGGTTTACGAGTACGACCTGGGTATCGGTAGCGTCGAGGTCGAGGTGGAGGGTCGGGGCGAGAGGGCCCTGGACGGCGTCGAGCTGCCCGTCTTCATCGCGGATGAGCACAACCGGGGCGAGAAGTTCGGCATGGTCGAGACCGCCCCGATCGCCTACGTGGTGCAGCAGGGCTACCTGTCCCGGATCACCGCGATCGACTACGACGCGCAGGGAAAGCTGCGCCGGCTCGGGCGCGAGGAGCCGACGTGGATCCTGCCGGTGCCCCCGCGTCCGGGGCACGTGTGGTCGCAGGACACCCGGGTCTTCGACCTGCCCGACGGCGGCGGCGGCGGCGACGTGCGCTGGGTGGGCGAGGTTGCGAAAGGCGACCCCATCACCGTTCCCGCCGGAACCTTCGCCGACGTGATCGTGGTGCGGATGCAGCACTGGGAGCCGAAGAGCCGTCCGGACGGTCCGGTGCTCTCGTACGAAGACTCTTACGCGCGAGGCGTCGGACTCGTCCGGAGCGTCTCGCGGAGCGTGGGGGAGGACGACTCGCAGCTCGTCGAAGAGCGGCTAGTCCGTTATCAGTTTCCTGCCGAATAGGAGACTTCGGTTGAAGTCGCCGCGCGCGGCTGCGTAGGATGGGAAGAGCGTCAGGCTGTCCTAGGAGGGGATGATGGGGTCTCGAATCTGGGGTCGGCTCGGGGTTTTCTCGTGCGTTCTCTCGCTCGTGCTCTCCGCCGCGGCACTCGGCGCATTCGGCGGTGAGGCGCGCGCGGAAGAAGGCGATAGCTGGTGGTCCAAGAACTTCGAGGTGCACGGCTTCTTCCAGTCGCGCGCCTACTGGCGCTCGCCGGGACTCGACTTCGGCAGAGAGTTCGAGCTCTCGTCCTGGCGCAACGAGCTCGAGCTGAACCCGCAGCTTCGCATCTACGAGCGGGACGGCGAGAGCCTCTCGCTGTACGGCGTCATGAGACCGATCTACGAGGGCGTCTACGACGTGAACCCCGACCTGTGGGGCCACCGCGCACACGGGGGGGCGGTCGGTAGCCAGAGCGTCTTCCCGGGCCAGGACTTCGCGAGCAAGCAGGTCAATGGAGAGAGCTACCCGGGGCAGGGCTCGCGTCTCAAGGGAGAGTTCACGCTCACCAACTGCGATACGCAGTCGGCGTACACCGGCCATCGCTCTCCCTGCACGGTGATCGACGACACGATCTTCTACGGATCGCTCGTCGGGATCTGGGCGCCGGTGGGGCGGGACCAGCCGGTCGTGGGCGGCAACGCGACGGCCGAGACTTTCCGCTTCGCGTCGAACAACACTCTCGGCGCAACCGCGCTGCAGAACTCGCTGGCCCTCGCGAGCCTGAACACCGGCACTCCGCTGAACTACAACCGCGGAGCGCTCGGCGACCGCAGCTCCTTCCGTCAGGCGCCCTTCGAGGTGAACGAGCGCGAGCCGGCCCTCCAGTACGACTGCTCCGACAACGCGCACCCGTGGTGCTTCGTTCGCGAGCTTTACGCGGAGTTCAAGACCGGCGACACGAGCCTGCGCATCGGCAAGCAGCAGATCGTCTGGGGCAAGACCGACGCCTTCCGCATGCAGGACATCGTCAACCCGATCGACCTCTCGTACCACAATGTGTTCCCGGATCTCGAGGAGCGGCGCATTCCACAGCTCGGGCTCGACGTGATCCACTCGTTCGGTCGCGTGGGTGGGCTCGAAGACGTGTCTCTCGAGTTCGTCTGGGGGTTCGATCGCTTCCTGCCGCTCCAGCTCGGTCAATGCGGCGAGCCGTACGCCTTCACGTTCGCGTGCGAGGCGCGCGCCGACGTGGGCGGGCACGGCTTGCTGAACATCTCGGCCGCGGCGGTCGAGCAGGTCGACTGGCAATTCATGAACACGGAGCCCGGCGTGCGCCTGGAGTTCCGCACGCCGGATCCGAGCATCGCCTGGTCGCTCTCGGCGTTCTGGGGCTTCTCGGACGTGCCCGCCGTGGAGTTCAAGAACCACTGGTCCACGGGCAACCCGAACACCGCCGCGTTGCTGTTCCTGCAGGGAGTGCCCGTCGCGGCAGCCGGCGGCGCTGCGCTGCCGGTGGTGCTCGGGCTGTTCGGCTTCGGTGGGCTGATTCCGACGTTCGGCGCGGGGTTCGATCCGTACAGCCCGGCAGCCGTCGCGACGGCGAGCGCCGAGCTGGAAGCCGTCTGGGCGATCGCGTGCCCAACGGTCGCGACCTGCAACGCCAATGGGCTGTCGGTTCTCGGCTTGCCGTGGACCGGGTCCGAGGCAGTGCTCAGCTATCCGCGCGTGCTCACGATCGGCGCCTCGGCGGACTATCAGATCCCCGGCGTCGACACCGTGCTCCGCATGGAAGCGTCGTTCGATCACAAGCGCCCGATCCCCGACACCACGCGGTACAACGGTCTCGCGTGGAGCCCCGTCGTCTCGGCCGCGGTCGGGCTGGACCGCTCCACCTTCATTCCCTTCCTGAACCGCGACCGCAGCGCGTTCATCTCGGTGCAGCAGTTCGTGGAGCACATCACGAGCTACACGGACGACGGGCACGACTCGGGGATGGCGGTGCCCGAGTGGAACCTGATCTCGACGGCGTTCATTCAGAACTACTGGCGCAACGACTCGATCGTGCTCACCAACTTCGCTGCGTTCGACTGGGCCGCGAAGGCGTGGATCACCGGCCCGAAGCTCCAGTACATCCACAACTCGAACCTCTCGTTCGAGGTCGGTGTCAACCTGATCTGGGGTACGGGCCAGAAGCACAACATCCGCAATCTGTGCGCGACGAGCGGCAACGCCGACGACTGCATCGCGAATCCCGACAACTGGAACGCCGGCCAGTGGCAGGCCCTCTACCAGGACTTCGCGCGCACCTCCGAGTCGCCCTACTGGGGCAAGGAATCGTTCGCGGACCGCATGAGCGAGGACCGGGACGAGGTCTGGGTCGGATTGAAGTACCAGTTCTGAGAGCCGCGAGGCTCCTCGCGGCGGCTATCGCGCTCGCGCCGGCTGCGTGCAGCAGCCCCGAGAGGCAGCCGCGAGAGGAGGCTAGGACGGCCGCACCGGCGGTCGTCGCGGAATACGCCGCTACGCCGGCAGGCCCCGTCGATCTCGCGCCGCGCGAGCTCGACGCGCCGGTTCCCTACGTCGCGATGCTCGACGTGCGCGGCGAGGTCGAGGTCTCCCGCGAGGGATCGCTGGTTCCGCCCCGGACGATGGCGGAGGAAGTCGGCGTGGAGCTGCGCTTCCGCCTGCAGCCCACCGCGGCGCCGCAGCCCGGCGAGCTCGCGTCGCTCGCGGTGCTCGATGCGCTGCGACACGAGACGCGCCGCAGCGACCCCGCGCGGGTCGAGCTCCTCGAGCTCGCCGACGACCGCATGCGCATGGTGCAGAACGACAAGGTCGCCTTCGACCTCCGCGGCGCGCAGCCGCGCGAGAAGGTGACGCCGCGCATGCTGCTCGGGCAGCCCTTCGCGGTCGTTCACCAGGCGCCGGATCAGTCGCGCCCGACGGTGATCGCGCGCGGCAATCCGGTGGTGCGCGGGTTCTACCAGCCCGTCCCTGCGCGCGCTCTGCTGCGGGACGCGCAGATTGCGCGGCCCGCTGAGCCCGTCGCCGCGGGCTCGACCTGGACCGCCCGGCGCGCGCCGTCGGGGCCGCTCGGCGACCTGGGGCTCGAGCTTCCCGTGGAGCACCAGCTCGCCGGCTTCGAGCGCGTCGGCGAAGCGGTCTGCGCATGGGTGCTCTTGCGAGCAAGCCTGGACGAGGCGGAAGTTACCGGCGCGGGCGGACAACGCTTCGAGCGCGTCGTCGCGACGCTGCGCGGCGCCGCGTGGATCGACGTCGCGAACGCGGCTCTCGTCCGGCTCGAGCTCGAGGAGGACGTGCGCGCGGGCTATTCGCGCGCCGACGGCGGCGGGCCCCCGCGCCGGGTGCGCGCGCGCTATCGGAGCCGGCTGGCGATCGAGCGGACCGATGCTGGCTCGGAGAACGCGCACTGGGCCGACGGCACCACGCGCTTCGCGCCGCCGTAGCAAGCGCGCGAAGCGCGCGCGCAGCGAGCGCGTCCGCACGCGAGCGAAGGCCGCTCGGCGACAGCCGTGGCGGCACGGACCGCGAACGTCGCGGTGGGACTAGCGCTGCTTCGGCAGGAGGGTCGGGTTGAACAGCGCGTCCGAGAGGGCGACCTCGTTCTCGATCTTGGCCACGCGCAGGCGGCTCGTGGTCTCGTCGCGGCGGTCGTGCATCTCGGCGGAGCGCGCGACCCAGCGCTCGCCCTCGCGCGTGATCTGCGCGGGGTCGATGGTCATCACCTTGCGCACCTCACCGCGCGCGGCGTCCACGAACTCGGTGCGCAGCGCGATGCAAGTCTCGCGGTCGACGTGGAACACGATCCGCGAGTACTCCGAGCCGGAGTTCGGAGCGAGCTGACCCGCCAGCACCCAGACCGCGCGGCCCGCGACCTCGCCGTCGGGCAGGCGCTCGAGCCGGCCGTCGCTGCCGATCCCCTGGATGCGCTTCACGTCCTCGTAGCTGAAGTCGGTGCCCCAGAGCTTGCCGCCGATCGTCTTCGAGGTGATGCGCCGCACGCGGTCGAGCGAGGGCGCGTAGGTGTACATCGAGTCCTCGGACTCACCGGAGATCACGAGGTACGCGGCGCCGCGGAGATCGTTCGGGGCGTCCACGCGCAGCATCACGCGCGGGCGGCCGTCGGGGAAGCGCTTCCAGTGCAGGCGCGCGGTGAGCTTGCGCGCGCCGCCGACGCGGTCGGTGGACTCGACCTCGACCGTCTGGAGACTGGTCTTCTCCGGGAAGTTGCGCCGCATGCAGGCGCGGATCTCGTCCGCGGTCTCCGCAGCGCCCACGGGAAGTGCGAGGAGCAACCAGGCCAGTACGACCAGAGCGGGCGCGCGCGTCATCCGCGCGCGAGCTTAGCAGCGGCAGGCCTGATGGGTGGGGCCCTGCGCCCACCCACTCCGCTCGCTTCGCTCGCTGCGCGCGCCTGCGGCGCTTGCTAGCGCCCCACGTAGAGCTGGACGTAGATCGTCGCGCCGTCGGCGCGCTCGGCGACGCCGAGGCCCGTCGCCCGGAACGCGGGCGTGAGCAGGTTCTCGCGGTGCGAGGGCGAGCGCAGCCACTCCTCGACCACGCTCGCGATGCGATCGCCCGAGATCGTCGAGGCGCCGATGTTCTCGGCGAGCAGGCGGAAGCCGTCGAGGCCCGCGAGCTGGGCGCGCTCCAGTGGGTTGCGGCCGGCGCGATCGGTGTGCGAGACGTAGCCGTGCGCCGCCATGTCGTCGGCGTGCGCCTGCGCGATCGCCGCGATGCGCGAGTCGGGCAGCAGCTCGACCAGGTGGTGCTCGCGGCGCACGCGATTGACCCGCTCGTGCAGCTCCGCCAGGGGTCCGACGAGCGCCGAGAGTGGCGCCTCCGACGCGAACACCGGGATCGCGAAGCCGAGCAGGAACGCGAGCGACGCGCGCAGCGCCTGTCCCGTCCCGCTCACGACTGCGGCGCGCCGCCCGCGCGCTCGAGCAGATCCTGGCTGCGGACCTCGCGGCGCAGCAGCTTGCCCTTCTCGTAAAACGAAAGGATGTCGGGCTGGCCGTCGAAGTCGACATCCTCGCTGCGCTCGGCGAGCTCGCCGGCCGCGTAGCGCGAGATCACGTCCGGGCGCCCGTCGCCGCTCTTGTCCTCTTCCTCGCGCGCGAGCTGGCCGGCGTCGTAGTACAGCGCCAGGTCGCGGAAGCCGTCGTGGTCGCGGTCGATCTCGTGCCGCACCAGGTCGCCGCCGCGGTAGAAGCTCCAGGCGTCGGTCTGGCCGTCGCCGTCATTGTCGGCGCGCCGGCGTGCCAGCACGCCTTCCTCGTACACGGAGATCGTCTCCATGCGACCGTCGCCGTCCAGGTCCTCCTCGCTGCGCAGAAGCTTCTGGTCAGCGTCGAAGGAGTCGAGCCGGTCGACCTTGCCGTCGCCGGTCTGATCCAGGGCGCGCTTCGAGCCCACGGGCGCGGGGGCTGGAGCCACGGCTGCCACACCAGGAGCGAGCGCGGTCGCCGACTCCGGTCGCGCGCCCGCGAGCGAGCGCTCGAGCGCCGCAAGCTCCGCGGCGATCGAGCCGTTCTGCGTCGCGGAGCCGGCGGGCGGCGCGCTCGCGACCGGCGCCGCGGGCTGTGGCGCAACCGGACCAGCCAGCGCGCCTGCGGTCGGCGAGGCGCCACGCTGTGTCAGCTCGCGCTGCAGCCGCTCGTTCTCCTGCTGCAGTCGCTCGCGCTGGCGCTCGTCGGGCGTCAGCGCGCTCTGCTCGCCGCTCGTGCGCTGCCGGTCGCGCTCGGCCTCCTTGCGCGCCTTCTCTTCGAGCTTTGCCCCGAAGATCCAGAACGGGTACCCGAACAGCGTCGTGATCGGGCCGATGATCGGGACCTTGCGCTCCTTGACCTGCTGCACGGCCTCGCCGGTCGTGCCGCCGAGCATGGTCGTCTCGGTGCCGGAGCCGGATCCCCCAGGGGCCTGCGCGCCCTGGTTGGTGACGACCGGGGGCGCCTGTCCCGGCATCATCACGGTCGCGCCCGCGCCGACCGCGATATCCGGCCGGTCGACGTGGTCGGTGTCCATGTGGGTGAGCGAGCCGCAGCCCGCGAGGCCAAGCACGAGCACGAGGAAGGCGAGGGTGGAACGCACCCTCCGATGCACCGCAAGAAGCGCGCCGGCGCGGCGCGAGAACGGGGTTTCGCGCGGATCCCGCGCGAGCTGCACGCGCGCTGCGCAGCGGCGACGCGGGACTGTGTAGCCGGCTACCCGGGCCGGGAAGCGAACTTCCCACCGTGCGTGTACGGCGCGGCGAAGCCGCGCCTACGCCTTCGCTCGCCTGCGGCTCGCTGCGCGCGCGCTTCGCGCGCTTGCGGGCCGCATCAACGTCCTACGCGCTCCCCTTAGCGGCCCTTGTTCAGGCGGCCGATGTCGATGTAGCGCCGGAGCTGGCCCTTCGAAGCGAACGGCGAGCCCTCGTTGTCGGTGAACTCGATCCGGTTCCCGGTGCCCGTCTGCACGTTCACGATGATGTCGGCTGCCAACCGCAGATCACGCACTTCGGGAACGCCGTCCCACGCCGGGTACCACACGCCCTCTTTGCCCTTCGGGTCGTTGCCCTTCCAGTCCTCGCTGTAGCGGTGGTTGTGCCAGATGATCTTCCAGAGATCCTTCTTGCGGTCGTAGGCGAACGAGTACAGGGGCTCGTAGGTGCCCTTGTCGATGTAGATGTCCTTGTGGTGGTACGGGTGATCGTCGTTCTTCGGATCGAAGCGGACGATCCAGGTGTCGCGCAGCTCCCAGCGGTCGTTGGCGTAGGAGAAGCCGTACGGGCCGTAGTTGTAATCGGTGTTGTACGGATACGCGAGGTACTTGGTGTTCATCGGGCCGATGATCTTGGCCTCGCCCAGGCACTTCCACTCGTACTGCGGCGGCATGCCCGAGAAGCTGCGCAGATCGTCCGGCGTGAAGTCGGTTCCCGACACCGAGTCGGTGCGCTGCGCGCTCGAGATCCGGCGCACGCGGCGCAGGTCCGGGATGTAGACCCACGTGTCGTCGTTCTTGGCGGCGTCCAGCGGGCCGTCGGCGGCCTTGTAGCGGTAGCTCATCAGCATGATGCCGCGCGCGTCGAACGGCGCGACGACCTCGATCCCCGCGACGTAGACCCGCTTCTCGCCCTGGAAGATGTCGCCCTTGGTCTCGTCGTACTGGGGCTCGATGCGCTCGGCCATCTGGACGCCCTTGGCCTGCCCCTCGTAGTACAGCGGGAGCTGCTCGCCGCGATCCCAGTAGGTGTAGGACCAGACGGCGCGGTGGCCGTCGCCGTTCCACGGCTTGCGGAAGTTCCAGATGATCTTCGCTCCGGCGTCCGGATCACCCTTGCAGTCGATCGACTCGGTCGCGAAGGGCCGTCCGGCGCGGTAGTTCTCGAGCGCGCTGTCCTTGCCGATCTTGGGCTGGCCCTTGTGCTTCGTCGAGGCCGCCTCGTAGGTCGCGTTCTGCTCGTAGGGCCGATTGAACGGCCCGATCTCGAGCTTCATGCCCTCGTAGAAGAAGAACTCCCGGTTCTCCCAGAACTCCGGGGGCAGGTACTCCTTGAGCTTGTCCATCTCCTCGTAGCCGATGATGTCCCCTTCCTTGAAGGGGACGCCGGGCACGACGTCTTCGCCCGTCTCGGCGGCGAAGGCTGCCCCGGCCATGCCGGCGAGGGCGAGCGCAAGGAACCTGGCGGTGTGGCGCATCCTAAGGACCTCCCTTTGCCCTGTTCTACGGTGACGCAGCCCCGCGCGGATTGCTTCGAGGCACGTCTTTGATCGGCAAGTGGCCGATCATACACCGTGCGTGGCGCTGAGAAAGGTGATCCAGCAGACAAACGGGCCGGCCTCCGGGAGGGAGCCGGCCCGTAAAGGACCTCGTGCTGCGTCTAGTGGTGGCGCCAGATCTTCTTGTGGCTCAGCCACTTCATGCACTCGTGGATCGCCCCGCCCGGGGTCTCCGGGGTCTCGTCCCCGCCCAGTGGGGTCGGGGTACCCCCCGAGCCACCGGAGCGGCCGGAGCCACCGGCACCCGAGTCGTCGTTGTGCAGGTAGATGGCATTGATCGCGGACAGGTTCAGAATGGTCATCGCGCGATCGACATTGAGCTCGGTGTCGGTCCGCGTGTAGCGCTCGGGCTCGAAGGCCCGGTTGTGGTACCAGGCGCCGCGCAGGTCGATCACCCCGTTCGAGCGTTCGCCGAAGGGCAGGTTCTTCACGACCATCTGACCGGCGGTGCCCACGGTGTCGGTCGCGACGTCGGCCGCCGCGAGCGACGCCAGGCCCAGGGTCAGCTGGAAGGCCGGAGTCACCGCGGCATTGTTGAGCGCGCTGAACACGTCGGCGCTCGCGGCCACTGCGCTCTCCGCGCCCGTCCAGAGCGCGCTCGCCGCATCGACCGGGTGCAGCGTCCCGAGCTTCCAGACCGCGATCGGAAGCGCGGTCACGGGGGAAGGCCGGTACTCCACCTGGCCGGTGTGCAGGTGCCGCTCGCGGCGGCCGGTCACCAGATGGGCAGCGGCGTCCTCGACGTCGGCGCTCGCATCGGCGAAGCCGGCCCGCAGGTTGCCGCCGAGAGTGCCCGTCGAGCGCCGCGACGCGCTGCGCGGGTTGATCTGCTTGCCGTACAGCCGCAGGTTGTCCCCGATCGAGTTCCCGATCGCGGTCGACTCGTAGACGTCGGCGCCCTGCAGCGCGGACACGTCCAGCTCGTAGCCGTCGGGCGTCTCGAGCAGCGCCACGGCCTGTTCCGGGCACCACAGGATCCGCGTCGGCACTTTCGCGTAGCTGCCGTCGTCGTTCGTGAGGCGCGAGTCCAGGCTGCTGTAGCAGCCCTCGCCATTGCGCTCGACTGCGAGGGTCTCGCCCATGAACTGCTCGATCTCGAGGTCTCCGACCGCGACCGCGAGGCCGAGCCCGCCGGTGGTGCGCACCAGGAACATGTCCTGCTCCTCGTAGTGCGTGACGAGCTTCCCGCGGCCGTCCACGACGGTCCAGTCGTCGGCGTCCGCTTCGCGCGTGAGCGCGTCGAAGCTCTCGGCGTAGCGGTCGGGCGACTTCGTGAACTCCGCGAAGTCGAAGGGCTCGCCCTCGCGGTACTTCAGGATCACGAGCCCGGGGACGGGCTGCGGCGGCCGCGCGGCCACGTCGGGGAGGACGGGCGCGGGAGCGGGCATGGCCACGATCTCCGCCTGGCTGCCTTCGACCGACGCCAGGTAGCGACCGTCGAGCTGGGCCAGCCCGCCGGCCAGCGCTGCGTAGCGCACGCCGAGCTGCCAGCGCGCGCTGCGGAAGTCCACGCCTGCGAGCTCGGGCCCGTCGAAGACGATGTCGTTGCCGTCCATGCGTCCGAACGCGCTCCGGTCGACGCGTGCGTCGGCGTCGGTGTCCCAGAGCAGGACCGGCTGCAGCCGGGCGTCGCTGGCGGCTGCCAGGCTGCGCAGGTCGGCGCCGAGCGCCACGCGCAGAGCAGGGTCCTGGCCTTCGATGAGCCGCACGGGCCCGAAGCCGAGCAGGTCGTTCTCGGCGACGTAGTAGAGCTCGCCGTCCGCAGCGCGGTAGTGGCGCTCCGGATCGTACGCCTCGCCGCGCGGATGGATCCAGAGGTCGCGCGCGGCGGCAGCGGCAACGGGCAGCGGGATGGCGATCAGACCGGCCAACATGCCGGCCAGGAGCTGGGACGCGAATCGCATGGTGTAACCCCCCGAGTCTTCGCCGGGGAGTGGTGTCTGGCCCGGCGTGCGTGACGAGCTGCGCGCCGCTTGCGCGCGCGCGCGTGCGCGACACCGTCATGTGTTAGCGCGCCGCCGAAGGCACGTGCAGGGGTGCGAACCCCGCGCGCAGCCATCGCGGCAAAGGCAAGCGCGAAGCGCGCGCAGCGAGGCGGAGCCGAGCGGAGGCCGCTCGGCGATAGCCGTCGCGGCAAAGACGCCGTCGCGGCACGGACCCGCGGCGGGTACGTTCTCCCGAAATCCGGAGGAGCCGTGCTGGTCCGCCTCGCGATCGACTTCGAGAACGGCGCCCGGCGTTGGTGGGACGGCGGCGGACGCGTGCTCTGGGAGAGCATCGCGGAGGGCTTCGACACCGCGCACGTGCTGGTCGACGAGTCGCTCGCGACGTCGTGGCTGGTCCAGGCGGCGCGCATCCCTGGCTGGAACGACGGGCACGAGTTCGCGCCGCACCCGGTGGCGCTGAAGCCTGTCGACGCGGACGAGGAGCTCTAGGGCTACGATGAGCGCCATGGACGACGCGCGCAGCTTGCTCTCGCACAGCGACCCCGAGCTGTACCAGGCCCTCGTCGGCGAGGAGCGGCGCCAGCAGGCCGGGATCGAGCTGATTCCGTCCGAGAACTACGCCTGGCCGGAGGTGTTGGCCGCGCTCGGCAGCGTGTTCACCAACAAGTACTCCGAGGGCTATCCGGGCCGGCGCTACTACGGCGGGCAGGAGTTCACCGACCGGATCGAGAACCTGGCGCGCGAGCGTGCCTGCCGCCTGTTCCGCTGCGAGCACGCCAACGTGCAGCCACTCTCGGGATCGCCGATGAACCAGGCCGTGTACTTCGGGCTGCTCGAGCCGGGCGACACGATCCTGGCGATGGATCTCTCGCACGGCGGGCACCTGACGCACGGAGCGCCCGTCTCGCACATGGGCCGCGTGTTCCGCTTCGTGCGCTACAAGACGCACCCGGACGAGCAGGGCCGGATCGACTTCGACGAGATGGCCGCGCTGGCTCGGCGCGAGCGCCCGAAGCTGGTGATCGCCGGCTACTCGTCGTATCCGCGCGACTACGACTACGCGTCGTTCAAGAAGGTCGCCGACGAGGTCGGTGCGCTCACCATGGCCGACGTCTCCCACGTCGGCGGGCTGATCGCTGGCGGAGCGCTGCGCAATCCCGTCGACGCCGGCTTCGACGTCGTGACGACGACGACGCACAAGAGCCTGCGCGGGCCGCGCGGCGGCTTGATCCTGTGCAAGAAGGCGCTCGGCGAAGCGATCGACAAGTCCGTATTCCCGGGCCTGCAGGGCGGACCGCACATGAACCAGGTCGCCGCGACGGCGCTCGCGCTGCGCAAGGCGCTGGAGCCGGAGTGGAAGGCGTACGCCGCGCAGGTGCTCACGAACGCGCGTGCGCTGGCCCAGGGCCTGCTCGACGCGGGCACCTCGCTCGTGACCGGCGGGACCGACAACCACCTGATGGTGCTCGACTGTGTCCGGAGCTTCGGGATCGACGGGCGCAAGGCCGAGCGCGCGCTCGACCGGATCGCGATCACGACGAACAAGCAGATCATTCCGGACGACCCCAATCCACCGCTGCGCCCGAGCGGGATCCGCCTCGGCTCGCCCGCCGCCACCACGCGCGGCATGGGCTTGGCCGAGATGCGCGCTCTCGCCGGCTGGATCGCGTCCGCGCTCGCGCGCCCCGACGACGCCGCGCACCTCGCCGCGCTTGGCGCCGAGGTCAACGCCATGTGCGCCCGCCATCCCGTCCCGGGGATCAGCCCCGTCCGCTAGCCGCAAGCGCGCGAAGGCCGCTCGGCGACAGCCGTCGCGGCTAGGGCGAGTTGACACTCCGCGAGGGTCGGGCCAATCTCGTCCCCGATCTAGCTCCGCATCGAGAGTGGCTGAGGGACGGGCCCGACGAAGCCACGGCAACCGGCGCCGAGTGCGCGGCAGGTGCCAAATCCCGCAGCCCCAGGGCGCCTGCCCGGTCGGCTGGAAGATGGGGGCGGCGCGCGAGGCGCGCACCACCGCTCCCGGGCGGTGAGGTGACATGGCGCGACGGTCGGACCGTAAACGGCAAGCTCAGAGATGAGCGACGAAACCAGCGGGCGTCGGCCCGGGCGCTCGACGCTCTCCGTGCGCGGCGGCGAGGGCGCCAACGCCGAGGATGCGCTCACGACGCCGATCTACCAGACGTCGACCTACGTCTTCGACGACACCTCTGAGATCCTCCGCTTCAACCGCGGCGACGTGCAGCGCTGGGAGTACGGGCGCTACGGCAACCCGACGCAGCGCGCGGTGGAGCGCAAGCTGGCCGCGCTCGAGGGCGCGGCCGACGCTCTGTTGTTCCCGAGCGGCATGAACGCGATCACCTGCACGATCCTGGCGCTGGTGCGCGCCGGCGACCACGTCGTGCTGACCGAGGACTGCTACCGCAACACCTGGCGCTTCTGCGGGCGCGCGCTGCCGCGGCTCGGTGTGGACGTGACCCCCGTACGCGCCGGCGACGCCGGCGCGATCGAGGCGGCGCTGCGCCCGAGCACCAGGCTGGTGATCGGCGAGTCGCCGACGAATCCGCACCTGCGCGTGGCCGACCTGCCGGCGCTGACAAAGCTCTGCCACGCGCGCGGCGTGCACCTGCTCGTCGACTCGACGCTCGCCACGCCGTACAACCAACGCCCCACGGAATTCGGCGCGCGCTTCGTGCTGCACTCGGTGACCAAGTACCTGAACGGGCACCAGGATCTGCTCGCGGGCGCGCTGGTGGGCGGCGCCGAAGAGGTGCAGCTCGTGCGGGAGTACTGCCGGCCGATCGGCGGCGTGCCCGACCCGCATCAGTCCTGGCTGATTCTGCGCGGGCTCAAGACCTTCGCGCTGCGCATGGAGCGGCACAACTGCAACGCCATGGCGATCGCGCGCTTCCTCGAGGCGCACTCGCGCGTCGAGCGCGTCTGGTACCCCGGGCTCGAGTCGCACCCCGATCACGCGCTCGCGCGCGCGCAGATGTCCGGCTTCGGCGGCGTGGTCTCGTTCGAGCTCGCCGGCGATCAGGAGGCGACGCTGCGCTTCCTGGACGGCCTGCGCCTGTGGCTGCTCGGCCCGAGCATGGGGGGCGTCGAGTCGCTCGCCAGCCACCCCGCGACGGTCAGCTACTACGAGCTCACGCGCGACGAGCGCTACCGGATCGGCATCAGCGACAACCTGGTGCGCCTGGCCGTCGGCATCGAAGACGCCGAGGACCTGATCGACGACCTCGACTGCGCCTTCGGGAGGGCCTGAGCCCCGTCAGCGGTCGTCGAGGAGGGGCTGCAGGCGGGCACGGCGCTGCATGCTGTCGGCGAAATGCCGGCCCATCTCCTGGGCGCGCGGATCGTTGGCGTCGGTCGGCAGTCCGGTCGGGCGCGCGTCGCGCAGGCCACCGTCGATGATCACGTACGAGCCGGTCATGAAGCCGCCGTCGGGTCCGCACATGTAGGCGACGAGCCCGGCGATGTCGGCCGGCGTCCCGACGCGCCCCACGGGCGTGCGCTCCTCGACGGACTTGCGGATCGCCCCGCCCTCGTCGCCGGCGAGCACGTGCGCGAGCGGCGTGTCGATGATCCCGGGTCCGATCGCGTTGACGGTGATGCCGCGCGCTCCAAGCTCCTGCGCCCAGCCGCGCACCATGATCCGCACGCCGGCCTTGGTCGCGGAGTACGACCAGCTCATCGCGCCCGTCATCTCCGCCGCGAGCGAGGCGATGCACACGATCCGGCCGGGGTTTCCGAGCCGGACCATGCGCTGCGCCGCCGCCTGCACCGTCAGGAATACGCCCGTCAGGTTGACGTCGACCTGGTCCTGCCAGTCTTTCTGCGACATCTCGAGGACCGTCCCGCCGCGCGCGATGCCGGCGTTCGCGACCGCGATGTCGAGCCTGCCGAGCGCCGCCACGCACTCGTCCGCGGCCGCCTGGATCTGCGGCAGCGAGGCGGCGTTCGCCTTCACCACGTGCGCCTTGCGACCGTGCTTCTGCACCAGCGCCGCGGTCTCCCGCGCTCCCTCGAGGTCGATGTCGGAGATGCAGACGTCGGCGCCGTCGCGGGCCAGCCGCGCGGCGATGCCGCGCCCGATCCCGGATCCCGCGCCCGTGACCCACGCGACCTTGCCTTCGAACGACAGGCTCATCTCAGCGCCCCTTGTTGAGCCGGCCGATGTCGATGTAGCGCCGGATCTTGCCCTTGTTCTCGAGCGGCGAGCCGTGGTTGTCCCAGAACTCGATCCGGTTCCCGGTGCCCGTCTGGACGTTCACGATGATGTCGCTGATCACGCGCACGTCGTTCGGCTTCGTCACGCCTTCCCAGCCCGCGTACCACACGCCGCCGGCCGCCTTGGGATCGGTGCGCTCGGGCGTCGTGCCGTCCCAGTCCTCGCTGTAGCGATGGTTGTGCCAGATCAGCTTCCAGAGCTCCTTCTTGCGGTCGTACGCCATGCTGTACAGCGGCTCGAAGGTCTCCTTGTCGACGTAGATGTCCTTGTGGTCGTAAGGGTGATCCTCGTTCTTCGGGTCGAAGCGGATCACGTACGCGTTGCGCAGCTCGAGCCGGTCATTCGCGTACGAGAAGCCGTAGGGCCCGAAGTTGTAGTTGGGGTTGTACGGGTAGGCGAGGTGCTTGGCGTTCATCGGCGCCAGCACGGTCTTCTCGCCGACGCACGCCCACTCGTACTGCGGCGGGATGCCGTCGAAGCTGCGCAGGTCGTCCATGGTGAAGTCGGTGCCCTGAACGGAGTCGGTGCGCTGCGCGGTCGAGATCCGCCGCACGCGGCGCAGATCCGGCACGTACACCCAGGTGTCGTCGTTCTTGCCCTCGGCGCGCGCGTTGTCCGAAGCCTTGTAGCGGTACGACATCAGCATGATGCCGCGAGCGTCGAACGGCGCCTCGACCTCGATCCCCGCGACGTAGAGCCGCTTCTCGTTGGGGAAGATGTCGTAGCCGTTGACCTCGGCGTCCGGCTCCGTGCGCTGCTTCAGGAAGATGCGCTTGGCGACGCCCTCGTAGTAGAGCGGGAGCTGCTCGCCGCGGTCCCAGTAGGTGTAGGACCAGACGGCCTTGGCGCCGTCGCCCTCCCAGCGCTTGACCTCGTTCCAGATGATCTTCCAGCCCGCGCTGGGATCGCCCTTGCAGTCGACGACCTTCTCGAACGGCCGTCCAGCGGTGTAGTTCTCGAGCGCGCCGTCGCTGCCGATCTTCGCCTGGCCCTTGAACTTCTCCGTGACCGCCGTGTACGAGCTGGCCTCGCCGTACTGGCGCAGCGCGGGACCGATCTCGAGCTTCATGCCCTCGAAGAAGAAGAACTCGCGGTTCTCCCAGAACTCCGCCGGGAAATAGTCCTTGAGCTTGTCGATCTGCTCGAAGCCGATCACGTCGCCTTCCTTGAAGGGGACGCCGGGAATCACGTCCTCGGACGTCTCGGCGGCGCCGGCCCATCCCGGGGTGAGCAGGGCGAAGGCGAGCAGGACCCGGAGCATGAGATCTCCTCGATGAGAGCGGGGGCTAGCGGCCCTTGTTCAGGCGGCCGATGTCGATGTAGCGCCGCAGGGCGCCCTTGCTGGCCAGCGGCATGCCGTGGTTGTTCCAGAACTCGATGCGGTTCCCGGTGCCGGTCTGCACGTTCACGATGATGTCGCTCACCACGCGGTTGTCGCTCGCGGACTCGACGCCTTCCCAGCCCGAGTACCAGTTGCCGTCCTTGGCCATCGGGTCGTTGCCCTTCCAGTCCTCGCTGTAGCGGTGCATGTGCCAGATGATCTTCCACAGCTCCTTCTTGCGGTCGTACGCGAAGCTGTAGAGCGGCTCGTAGGTTTCCTTGTCGAGGTAGAGGTCCTTGCGGTCGTACGGGTGGTCCTCGTTCTTGGGATCCATCCGCACCTTCCAGGCGTGGCGCATCTCCCAGCGATCGTTGGCGTACGAGAAGCCGTAGGGGCCGAAGTTGTAGTCGGGCTTGTAGGGGTACGCGAGGTTCTTGGCGTTGAACGGGCCGATCACGTCGGCCTCACCGAGACACGTCCAGTTGTACTGCGGCGGCACGCCGTCGAAGCTGCGCAGGTCGTCGCGCGTGAAGTCCGTGCCCTGCACGGAGTCGGTGCGCTGGGCGGTCGAGATGCGGCGCACGCGGCGCAGGTCGGGCACGTAGACCCAGGTGTCGTCCGACTTCGCCACGTCGAGCTGGCTCTCGGACGCCACGTAGCGGTACGTCATCACCAGAATGCCGCGCGCGTCGAAGGGAGCTTCGATCTCGACGCCCTGGATCTCCTTGCGCTTCTCGTTCGGGAAGTAGCTGTGGCCGCTGACGTCGTACTGGCCCTCGACCTTGTTGGTCAGGAAAATGAACTTCGCGGTGCCCTCGTAGTACAGCGGGAGCTGCTCGCCGCGATCCCAGTACGTGTACGACCAGTTCGACTGCGAGCCGTCGCCTTCCCAGCGCTTGATGAAGTTCCAGACGATCTTCGAGCCCGCGTTCGGGTCGCCCTTGCAGTCGATCTCCGGGAAGGGCTGGCCCGCGTTGTAGCTCTCGAGCGCGCCGTCCTTGCCGATCTTCGGCTGTCCAAGGAACTTCGCGGTCGCGGAGTCGTACTCCTTGGCGGAGGGGTACGGCCGGAAGAACGGCCCGACATCGAGCTGCTGGCCCTCGAAGAAGAAGTACTCGCGGTTCTCCCAGAACTCGGGCGGCAAGAAATTCTTCAGCTTGTCCAGGTTCTCGAAGCTGATGGTGTCCCCTTCCTTGAAGGGCACGCCAGGAACCACATCCTCAGACTTCTCATCGCCGGGCGCTGCGGTCGCAACGCCGAGCCCGAGCGCAAGGCCCAGCCCGATCCAACGCATAGGGAAGCCCTCCCGATGGGGAGCGGACGGTCGCCGACCCGACAGCCACCCGTCCCCGAGGCCGCACGATCATAACTCCGACGCGCAGCGGCGTGTCGGATTTGTGCCCGAGCGCTCGCGGGCGGCGGACCGACTCGATATCTAGGGAGCGTGGCACGTACCGGTCCCGTTCTGTTCGCGTTTCGGGACGACGAGCCCTTTGCGCGCCGGCTGGCCGGCCGGCTCGGTGCGGAGCTACGGCCGCTGGCTCTGCACCGCTTCCCGGACGGCGAGACGCTCGTCATCGCTCCCGGGATGGCGCGGCACGCGGTGGTGGTCCGCTCCCTCCACGACCCAAACGCCAAGCTCTTCGAGCTCCTGCTCGCCGCGGACGCGCTGCGCCGAGCCGGGGCGCGCAGGGTCTCGCTGGTGGCTCCGTACCTCGCCTACATGCGCCAGGATGCGGTCTTCGGCCCCGGCCAGCCGATCTCCCAGAGGGTGATCGGGGATCTGCTCGGCGGCGCGTTCGATGCGCTCTGCACGCTCGAGGCCCACCTGCACCGGGTGAGCAGGCTTCGCGACGTGGTGCCCTGCCGTGCCGATTCGCTGGCGGCGGCGCCGCTGATCGCGGACTGGCTGCGCCGGCGCGGCGCGCCGCGCCTGGTGGTCGGGCCCGACGAGGAGTCCGAGCCGTGGGTGCGCGAGATCGCGCGCCGCGCGCGCCTGCCCTGGGTGGTCGGGCGCAAGGAGCGGCTGTCCGACTCGCGCGTGCGGGTGCGCCTGCCGGCGCTGCCGCCCGCGCAGGACGCGCTCGTGTACGACGACATCGCGAGCACCGGCGCCACGCTCGCCTCCGCCGCGCGAGCGCTGCGCGCGCGGCAGATCCGCAACGTAGACGTCGCCGTGGTGCACGCACTGTTCGCTCCGGGCGCGCTCGAGCGACTGCGGCGCGCGGGCGTGCGCCGCGTGGTCTCCTGCGACACGGTGCCGCACGCGAGCAACGCGATCGCGAGCGCCGCGCCGTTCGCGCGCTGGCTCGCGCGGAGCGCCTGACGTGCTGCGCGTGCGCAACGTCCACATCGACACCCAGAGCGAGCACGTGATCTTCATCCACGAGGAGGTCGTGCGCGCGGGCGACTACGGCTTCCAGCCGCTCGACCGCGTGCGCGTGGTCGGCGCGCACCCGGACGGCACACCGCGCGAGGTGAGCGGCGTAATCAACTTCTGCCGCGACTCGTGGCTCGCGCGCGACGAGATCGGGCTGTCCGAGATCGCCTTCCGCGATCTGGGCCTGCCCGAGGGCGCGGCGGTGCGCGCGACGCTCGCGCCCGCGCCCGCGAGCGTCGATCGCGTGCGCGAGAAGCTCGGCGGACGCCGGCTCGAGCGCGCGGACTTCGACGCGATCCTCGGCGACATCGTGGCGCACCGCTACTCCAAGGTGGAGCTCTCGATGTTCGTGCTGGCGTGCGCGCTGCGCCGGCTTGATCTGGCGGAGCTGATCGACCTGACGCGCGCGATGATCTCGAGCGGCTCGAGCCTGCACTTCGGACCGGGCCCGATCGCCGACAAGCACTGCATCGGCGGCGTGCCCGGGAACCGCACCACGCCGGTCGTGGTGCCGATCCTGGCCTCGCTCGGGTTGGTGGTGCCGAAGACCTCGTCGCGAGCGATCACCAGCCCGTCCGGCACGGCAGACACCATGGGCGTGCTGGCGGACGTCGCGCTCGAGCCCGACCGGCTACGCGAGGTGGTGAGCAAGACGGGAGCCTGCATCGCATGGGGCGGGGCGCTCGGGCTCGCCCCGGCGGACGACATCATGATCACGGTGGAGCGTCCGATGGCGCTCGACACCGAGTCGCAGCTGGTGGCGTCGATCCTCGCCAAGAAGAAGACGGCGGGTGCGACGCACGCGCTGATCGACGTCCCCGTCGGCGAGAGCGCAAAGGTGCGCACGCGCGGCGACGCCGAGTTCCTGGCCGAGCTGTTCCGCTCCGTGGCCGTCGCGATCGGGCTCGATGTCGACGTGGTGTTCACCGACGCGCGCGGGCCGATCGGGCGCGGCATCGGGCCCCGCCTCGAAGCGCTGGACGTGCTCGCCGTGCTGCGTGGCGAGCGCGACGCCCCGCGCGATCTGCGCGAGAAGTCGCTCTACCTCGCGGGGCGGATCCTGGAGCACGTGGGCGCGGCCACCGCGCCCGAGGGCTACCAGCGGGCGCGCGAGGCGCTCGACTCCGGCGCCGCCGCGCGCAAGCTCGAGCAGATCATCGAGGCGCAGGGCCGGCGGGAGCTGCCGCCCGCCGCGCCCCGCAAGCTCGTGGTCATGGCGGCGGCGGAAGGGCGCGTGCGCGCGATCGACTGCCTGGCGATCGCGAAGGTCGCCAAGCTGGCGGGCGCGCCGGCCAATGCGGCCGCGGGCGTATGGGTGCTGCGCGGGGTCGGCGACGTGGTGCGCCGCGGCGAGCCGCTGTTCGAAATCCACGCGCAGAGCGCCGCGCAGCTCGAGTTCGCGCGCGAGTACGCCGAGGCGCACCCCGAGACCTACGCGTTCGGCTGGTAGCGATGGACCCGCGCGCACGCTCGCTCTCGTTTCTCGGCGGCGTCGAGACCGTGACCGGCAGTCGCTTTCTGGTCGAGCGCGACGCTGCGCGCGTGCTCGTCGACTGCGGCCTGTTCCAGGGCCTGCGCGCGCTGCGCCGCCGCAACTGGGAGCCGTTCCCGGTGCCGCCGGACTCGATCGACGCCGTCGTGCTGACGCACGCGCACCTGGATCACTGCGGGTTCCTGCCGGCGCTGGTGCGCGACGGCTTTCGCGGGCCGGTCTTCGCGAGTCAGCCCACCGCCGATCTGGCGGAGATCCTGCTCGCCGACGCCGGGCACCTGCAGCAAGAGGACGCGGCGTACGCCAATCGCAAGGGCTTCTCGAAGCATGCGCCCGCGCTCCCGCTCTACACGGAGGCGGACGCGCGCGAGGCGCTGGCCCGCTTCCGCTGCATTCCCGAGGGGCGCGAGGTCTCCGTCGCGGCAGGGGTGCGCGCGACGCTGCACCACGCGGGGCACATTCTGGGCGCGTGCAGCGTCGAGCTCGCCTTCGATGCTGCGCCAGGCGTGGCGTTCTCGGGCGACCTCGGGCGCGCGGACCCGGCGCTCGTCGCCGACCGCGATCCGGTCCCGCCGCGCGCGCGGACGCTGGTCTGCGAGTCCACCTACGGCGACCGCGAGCACCCGCCGCGCGAGGTCGCGCTGGCGGCGCTGCGCGACGCGATCCTGCGCCCGCTGCGGCGCGGCGGCGTCGCCATCGTCCCGGCGTTCGCGGTCGACCGCACGCCCGCGCTGCTGCTCGCGCTGCGCGAGCTGATGCGCGCGGGCGAGCTGCCGTCCGTCCCCGTTTTCGTCGACAGCCCGATGGCGCTCGCCGGGCTCGAGATCTACCGCAACCATCCCGAGTGGCTCGACCCGGCGGTGGCGGCGGCGCTCGGGCGCGGAGAGGACCCCTTCGATCCCGGCGACCTGCACGAGGCTCGCACGCAGGAGGCGAGCCGCGCGATCAACGACGTGCGCTACCCGTGCGTGATTGTGTCCGCGAGCGGGATGGCCTCCGGCGGCCGTGTGCTGCACCACCTGAAGGTGCGCCTGCCTGATCCACGCACCAGCGTGGTGCTCGTCGGCTTCCAGGCCGCCGGCACCCGTGGACGTCTGCTGGCGGACGGGGCGCAGCTGGTGAAGATCCACGGGCGCTACGTGCCGGTGAAGGCGACGGTCGTACAGGTCGACGGCTTCTCCGCGCACGCCGATCGGCTCGAGCTGCTCGCGTGGCTGCGCAGCGCTCCCGAGCCGCCGGAGGTCACCTACGTCGCGCACGGCGAGCCGGAGGCGTCGCGCGCCCTCGCCGACGCCATCACCCGCGAGCTCGGCTGGCTGGCCGTTGTCCCCCGGCTGGGCGAACGCGTCGCGCTTGTCTGAGCCGCGATGGCTGGCGCCAAGCGGCCTTCGCTCCGGCGAAGCGCCCTCGCTAGCGCGCGGCCGCCCGCGCGCGTACAGCGCTCAGACCCGCTAGCGGCCCTTGAAGACGGGCTTTTCCTTGCGCAGGAAGGCCTGCGAGGCCTGCCGGAAGTCCTCGCTCCGGGCGGTGCGCATCATCGCCTCGGCTTCGAGATCGAGCACATCGCGGCCGTGGAGCTGCAGCGCCAGGTTCAGGTTGCGCTTCATGTAGCGATAGGCGAGGGGAGAGCCCTCCGCGAAGCGGCGCGCGACGGCGGCGACCTCCTTGCGGAACTGCTCGCGCGGGAATACGCCGTGCACCAGGCCGATGCGGAGGGCCTCGTCGGCGTCCACGCGCTTGCTGGTCAGGTAGAGCTCGCGCGCCTTCGCGGTGCCGAGGATCGCGGTCATGAAGTAGCTGCCGCCGAAATCGCCGGTGAAGCCGATGTTGGCGAACGCGGTCGTCATCACCGCGTTCTCCGCGGCGTAGCGCAGGTCGCAGGCGGCGCACATCGAGAGCGACGCGCCCGCGGCTGCGCCGTTGATCGCGGCGATGGTGGGCTTCGGCATCGAGTGGAGCAGCCAGCTCGATTCCTGGTAGCGCTGCAGGCGATCGATCGAGCGCTCGAGCGAGTCGTTCGCGTCGAGCACGTCGCCGCCGCCCGCGCGGCCCGGCGGCGCCAGATCGGCCCCGGCCGAGAAGGCGCGATCTCCCGAGCCGGTGAGCACGACGCAGCGCACCTCGGGATCGTTCGCGACCTCGCGCAGGCGCTCGGCGAGCGCGGTCATCAGCTCGTCGGTCAGCGAGTTCATCCGGTCGGGGCGGTTCAGGATCACGCTGGCGACGCCGGCGTCGCGTTCGACCAGGATCGTGTCGGACGACATGGATCTCTCCTATTGCGACCAAAAGCACGACCAGACTACGAGACGCGGGAGGCAAGTGCTGCGCGCGCGCAGCGAGGGCGCTTCGCCCGAGCGAAGGCCGCTTGGCGACAGCCATCGCGGCAAAGGCCAAGTGCTGCGCGCGCGCAGCGAGGCGCAGCCGAGCGAAGGCCGTAGGCCGCGGCCGCCCGCGGCCGTACACGGCTCAGACTCGTCACGGAAACACGCCGCGCAGGCGCTTGGCCTCGGCGACGCGCGAGATGCCGCGCATCAGCGCTGCGGTGCGCAGCCCGACCTTGCGCTCGAGCGCCACGGCCAGCACCTCGCGGAAGGCGCGCTGCATGATCTCGAGCAGGCGCCGATTCACCTCGTCCTCGGTCCAGAACAGCTGCTGCGCGTCCTGCACCCATTCGAAGTACGAGACCGTGACGCCGCCCGCGTTCGCCAGGATGTCGGGCACGACCAGGATGCCGCGGTCGTGCAGGATGTCGTCGGCCTCGAGCGAGGTAGGCCCGTTGGCGCCCTCGACGAGCATGCGGCAGCGCAGCGCGCCCGCGTTGGTCCCGGTGATCTGATTCTGGATCGCGGCGGGGATCAAGATGTCGCACGGGACTTCGAGCAGCTCGCGGGCTCCCACGTGCTCCGCGTCTGGGTAGCCCTCCAGGAAGCGGTGCTCGCGGACCCACGCGTCCACCCGCGCGAGGTCGAGGCCGTTCGGCGCGTGCAGCCCGCCCTTGACGTCGGAGATCGCGACCACCGTAGCACCGTGCGCGCTCGCGAGGCGCGCGGCCACGCCACCGACCTGCCCGTAGCCCTGCACCGCGACGCGCGCGCCCTGGAACTCGAGCCCGAGGTGTCGCGCGGCATCGAGCGCGCAGGCGATCACGCCGCGCCCCGTGGACTCACGGCGCCCGAGCGAGCCGCCGATCGCGATCGGCTTGCCGGTCACCACGCCCGGCACCGAGACGCCCTTCTGCTGCGAGTAGGTGTCCATCATCCAGGCCATGATCTGCTCGTCGGTGCCGAGATCGGGGCCGGGGATGTCGCGGTCGGGGCCGATCATCTCGATGATCTCGGAGGTGTAGCGCCGCGTGATGCGCTGCAGCTCCGTCTCGGTGAACTGGCTCGGGTCGATGCGCACGCCGCCCTTCGCTCCCCCGAAGGGCAGGCCGATGATCGCGCACTTCCACGTCATCCAGATCGCGAGCGCCGTGACTTCGCCCAGGTCGAGATCGGCGTCGTAGCGCGTGCCGCCCTTGGTCGGCCCCATCGTCAGCAGGTGCTGCACGCGGTAGCCGAAGACGGTGTCGACCTCGGAGTAGCTGTCGCGCCGGAACGGGAACGACACCACGAGCGCGCGCTGCGGCGTGCGCAGCCGCTCCCAGATGTTCTCGTCGAGCCCCATGTGCGTCGCGGTGCGGTCGAGCTGGCCGACGGCCAGCCGGTACATCGGCGTGTCCCACTCGAGGCTCTTGGTGCTCAACTCGCGCGCGAGCGTATCACGCGCTCGCCAGCCAGGAGTCGGCAAGCCAGCGCTCGAGCAGCGCTGCGGCGCGCGCCGACGTGTGGTCCGCGCCGACGTGGCGTTCGATCCGCTCGACGAGCGCGCCGAACGGCTCGCCGGCGAGCAATCCCGAGAGCGCGTCCGCCTCGTCCGCGGGCAGCCGGCGGAAGAACACGCGCTCGCGTTCGCGCCAGACACCGAGCAGTGTCGGCTCCGGCTCGAGCTCGGGCTGCGCGGCGCCGTCCTCGTGCGCCTGGCGCAGCCGCTGCACCGGCCAGACGAGCTCGAGCCGCTGCAGGCCGGGCGCGGCGGCGAGCACCAGCTCGCCCCATGCGTCGGGGGCGACGCGGGCCAGCGCCTCGCGCGCGAGCGGCGCGGTGTCGGGGGCGTCGAACGCCTCCTGGATCGCGTACTCGAGCGCCGCGAGGTCGCCGGCACACGGGCAGCGCGCGCGGATCGCCTCCGCCGCGGGGTGTCGTCCCGCGAAGTCCGCGAGCCGATCTCCCGCGTAGCGCAGCGACCAGTGCCGCGGCGGGCAGGCGATCAGGTAGAGCTTGACCAGGTCGTGGAACGCGCCAGGGCCGAGCGCCACCGCGAGCGCGGGGAAGTCGTCGGCCAGGCACTTCCGGATGCGCTCGAAGTAGGCGTGCGCGTAGACACCGACGCGCGTCTCCGCGGACGCCGCGGCGTCGCCGCGCACCAGCGCGCGCAGCGCTGCGCCGTCGGGATCGCCTTCCTCGCGCAGCGCCTCCGCGACGCCCTCGGGCGCCGCGATCCAGCGCAGCAGCGCGGCCTGCGCCCTAGCGAGCGGCGGCGCGGTCGTCGGCATCGACCTCCTCCGTCCCCGCGCAGCGCTCGAGCATCGCGCGGGCACGCGCCGCGTGCGCCTCGAGCTCCGCGAACTCGGGAATGTGGTCGTCCCACTCGATCAGGGTCGAGACGGGGCCCAGCCGCGCGAGCGCGTGCGCGTAGAGCGCCCAGACATCGTCGCACACCGGATGGTCGTGCGTGTCGATCAGCAGCCCACGCTCGACGGAGTGCCCGGCCAGGTGGATCTGGAACACGCGCTCCGGCGGCATCGCGTCGAGGTAGGCGCGCGCATCGAAGCCGTGGTTGTGGGCCGACACGAAGACGTTGTTGACGTCGAGCAGGATGCCGCAGTCGGCAGCGTCGGCGACGCGCGCCAGGAACTCGTGCTCCGGCATCTGGTCGCAGCGGTAGGCGAAGTACGACGACGGGTTCTCGAGCGCGATACGCCGCCCGAGCCGGCCCTGCACGCGCCTGGTGCGCTCGACCACGTGCGCGAGCGCGGCCTCGGTGTAGGGGAGGGGCAGCAGATCGTGACTGTTGTGGCCGCCGTTCCCGGTCCAGCACAGATGATCCGAGAGCCAGCACGCCTCGAAGCGCTGCGCAGTCGCCGCGAGCCGATCCAGATACCCGAGATCGAGCGGATCGCTCGAGCCGATCGAGAGCGAGACGCCGTGCAGCACCAGCGGTCGCAGCGCGCGAACTTCACCCAGGATGCGGAGCGGGCGACCACCCGGGATCATGTAGTTCTCGCTGATCGCCTCGAACCAGTCCACGCCGAGCGCTCTGCCCGGCGTCAGAACGTGCGCGTAGTGCGCGGTGCGCAGGCCCACGCCGACGCCGAGGAACGGCGCTTCGGAAGGGCGGCGGACGTGGCTGGCACGCATGGGGGGCGCTGCGGACCGCGCGTGTGCGAGACGCGCGGTCCGCGCGAATCGCTCTAGTTCGCCTTCAGCTTCGCCTTGGCGGCGTCGCACTCAGCCTTGGTGAGCTCGACGAAGCCCTGGCCCTTGCAGCCGTTCTTGCCGCCGCACTCGTGGCCGGCGCCGGCGCAACCGCCCTGGGCCTTGCACTCGTTCACTCCCTCGCACTTGACCTTCTCGGCCTCTGCCTTCTTCTCCTCGGCGAACGCGGAGCCCGCGGACCCGGCAACGAACAGGCCGGCAACCGCCGACGCCATCAAAGCGCTCTTCAAGCTCATCGAATGAACCTCCTGTTGCGGCCCGCAGCGGGCCGTGCCCCCTTCGATGCCGCGCCCGGTCTCGGGATTCGAGGGGCGCCTCCGGCGGCCGGGGAGGGCCGCTGCGGATCCAGTCTAGTGGCGCCGCAAGCTGCGGATGCCGACGAAGAGGGGGATCTCGCGGCTGGAGCGGCGCGTCTCGCGGGCGCGAGCGTCCTCGCCCTGCGGTCCCGGCAGCCCGGGCCATTCCTCGACGCGCTCGACCAGCAGTCCCGCATCCGCGCACGCCTTCACCCAGAGCTGGAGGGGACGGTGGAACAGGCGCGCACCGTCTGCGGTCTCGACGTCGAAGGCGGAGAGGTAGCCGTCGGCGGTGCGCGAGCGGCGGGCGGGGTCGCGCCAGGTCCAGCGAGACTGCCGCGGACCGAAGAAGGCGGGGTGGGGCAGCGCGAACACGCAGGCGCCGCCGGGGACGAGCGCGCGAGCGACGGCGTGCAGCACAGTCTCGGGCGCCGGCTCGCGCACCAGCGCGAGCGGGCACGCGACCGCGTCGAGTGACGCGGCAGCCAGATCCGCCAGCTTCGGGTCGTCGCGCAGGGTGAGCGCGCGCGCCTCCGCTCCGATCCGGGCGAGCGCCGGGCAGAGCACCGCGTCGCCTGCGACGAGCTCGACCACGCGCATTCCCGCGCGCGGCTCGAGCAGCCGCAGCAGGCCCGGCACCAGTCGCTCGCGCTCGCAGTCCGCGTCGAAGCCCTCGAGCTCACCGTCGAGCCAGCGGGCGGCGCGCAGCTCGGCGCGCGACTCTGGCGCAAAGGCGCGCGCGAGCGGTACACGCGCAGCCGCGGCGCGCGGCGCCCGCGCGCCGGCCAGCTCGAAGAACGCGCGCGGTGCGCGGCTCTCGAAGACGAGCGGCTCGCCCGTGGCGGGATCGGGGAAGGCGAGGGCGCTGGCGTGGAGGCACAGGCGCCCGGCGGCCGCGGCGCTGCGCGCGCTTCGCGCAATTCCGGGCCGCGATGGCTGTCGCCAGGCGGCCTCCGCTCGCGCAGAGTGCTCGCTGCGCGCGCGCAGCACTTGCTGCCCGTAGCGACGGTCGCCCACGATCGGGTGTCCCGCAGCGGCGAGCTGCACGCGGAGCTGGTGCTTGCGCCCGGTGCCGAGCCGGAGCTCGAGCACGCTCCGCCCGCGCCCGCTCGCGAGCGCGCGCCAGTGCGTGACCGCCAGCCGCGCGTCGCCGCCCTCGTCCGAGCGCACGACCTGCCCATCCTGCCGTTCCCGCAGCCAGTCGGTCAGCGTGCCGTCGGTCCCGGCCGCGAGCTCTCCCTCGACGAGCGCCACGTAGGTGCGCTCCATGCGGCGGGACTTCAAGGACTCCTTGAGCCAGGCGAAGGCGCGCTCGGAGCGCGCGAACACCAGCAGTCCCGAGGCAGGCTGATCGAGCCGGTGGATGATCCAGAGCTTGCCGGCGCGCTGCTCGCGGGCGCGGCGCTTCAACAGGCCGAAGAGGCTGTCGTCCGTGCGCGCGTCGGCCCCAGGTGTGGCGGAGCGCAGCCCGGCCGGCTTATCGACGACCAGCACATCGGCGTCCTCATGCACGATCGCGAGTCCGGCGGACGGGTCGGAACGGCTGGGCATCGCGCCAGAGCCTAGCCATCGCGGGCAGTGCAAGCGCGAAGCGCGCGCAGCGAGGGTGCTTCGCCCGAGCGGAGGCCGCTTGGAGACAGCCATCGCGGCCAAGGCAAGCCGCGCGAAGCGAGCGCGCGAAGCGAGCGCGCAGCGAGCGCGTCCGCGCGAGCGGAGGCCGCTTGGCGACAGCCATCGCGGCCAAGGCAAGGCGTGTACGCTGTGGCGATGGCGGTGCGCGTCCACGCGATGACCTGCGGCTGGCTCACTGGACCGCGCGCCGGGTTCTTCGAGGGCGAGGAGGGCACGCTTCGCGTCCCCGTTCCGGCGTACCTGGTCGAGCACCCGCGCGGGACCGTGGTGTTCGACAGCGGCCTGCACGCCGAGACGCAGCGCGATCCCGAGGCCCGGCTCGGCGCTCTGGCGCACGTGTTCCAGGTCCACTTCAAGGCTGGGGAGGAGCTGGGCGCGCGCCTGCGCGGGCTCGGACGCGACCCAACGCGGATCGACTTCCTGGTCGCGTCGCACCTGCACTTCGACCACGTGGGCGGCAACGCGGAGCTACCCAACGCCACGCTGGTGGTGCAGCGGCGTGAGTGGGATGCCGGCCGCGATCCCGATCTGATGGCGCGCAACGCCTACGACCCGCGCAACTACGACCTCGGCCAGCCGCTGCGCCTGGTGGACGGCGAGCACGACCTGTTCGGCGACGGCCGCGTGCTGTGCATCCCGACGCACGGCCACACGCGCGGACACCAGTCGCTGCGCGTGCGCGCCGACGGCGGCGAGGTCGTGCTGACGGCCGACGCCTGCTATCTGCGGCGCACGCTCGAGACGCTGCACCTGCCGGGGATCGCCGACGATCGCGAGCAGATGCTCGAATCTCTGGCGCGGCTGCGCGCGCTCGAGACGGCCGGCGCACGGCTGTTGTTCGGCCACGACCCGGAGCAGTGGCAGGGCAGGGACGGCGCGGGCTACGCCGTCTGAGCGGGCTCTTGCGTGACCCGGTCCGCCGGGATGCGCTCGCCGAGCATCAGGTAGCGGAACGGCTCGTCGCCGGGGTTCTCGAGGCAGTGCAGGAGCGGCTGGCCGGCCGGGAAGCACACGTAGGACCCGGGGCGGAGCTCGTGCTGCTCGCTACCGAGGTGCAGCAAAGCGCGGCCGGCGAGCGCGAACAGGTGCTCCTCCTCCAGGCTGTGCCAGTGCGCGGGGCGCGTGTCGCAGCCCGGAGGTAGCTCCAGCAGGCCGACACCGAGCTTCGCGCGCCCGCCGACGTCGCAGAGCGCCTTGCCGCGCAGCTCCTGCGGCGTGCCCGCCGCCCACGTCTCCCAGTCGAGATCCGCTTCCTGAACGGGTCGCTTGACCATGAAGCTGCGAGTCTACGCGGGTCCTCGCTGGATTCGTTGCGCAGCGTCGGAGACAATCGCCCCGACGTGGCGAACGAGGCGGAGAAGACACAGATCCAGCGGGTGCAGCCGCTCGCGGTGCAGCTCGTCGTCGAGGAGGCGCCCGGTGAGCTGCGCGGCCGCCGCTTCCGGCTCGAGAAGCGTGAGCTCTGGATCGGGCGCCACGGCGACTGCGACATCGTGATCGCCGACCCGCGCGTCTCGCGCGTGCACGCGGTCGTCGCCGCGGAGGAGAGCGGGCCCGTGCTCTTCCACCGCAGCCAGACCAATCCCACCTTGCTGAACGGCGCGGCGGTCGACGAGCCGGCTCCGCTCGCCGACGGCGACGAGATCCGCCTCGCGGGCGCCGCGACGCTGCGCGTGGAAGCGCCCGGCCAGCGGCGTGCCGCGCCGCCGCGCGGGTCGCTGCGCCACGCGATGGAGGCGCGGCTCTCGCTCGACGCGCGCATCGAGCAGGACTTCATGCGCACCGGCGCGTTCTTCGATCTCGACATCGCCGACTCGCACGGGCTCTCGTCCGCCGACACGCGGCCCGACCGCGTGGTGGTCTCGTTCGAGCGCTTCCGCTCCTTCGCGCTGCGCGAGATCGAGAGCCGCGGCGGCCACTTCCTGAACTCCAACGGCGACGAGCTGTTGGCGTTCTTCCCGAGCGCAGACGCTGCGGTCGGCGTCGCCCGCTCGATCCTGTCGGCGCTGCCCGACTGGAACGCGCGAGAGAACCTGCTGTCGCGCGCGTTCCGTGTGCGCATGGGGATCCACACCGGCCGCGCCGCGATCGACGTGGGCAGCGGCGTCGCCTACGGGCAGGTGGTCTCGCGCACCGGCCACCTGCAGAAGGCCGCGCCGATCGATGGCGTGCGCATCTCCGACGACACCTACCGCTCGCTCGACCGCGAGGCGACCGGCTTCCGCGCCGCGGGCGTCCTCGAGCGCGCCGACTTCGAGACCTGGGTGCTCGAGAGCTAGCAAGCGCGCTTCGCGCGCTTGCGGCGTAAGATGGCGTCGTGTCGGAGCGACCCCGCGGCAAGGCCAGGGGCGCCGGCGCGGCAGCCGCACGCCGGGACCCCCGACCCCGGCACCCGGCGCAGATCTTCGTCGGGCGCAGCGCGGAGCTGCGCGTGCTGCGCGCAGCACTCGAGGACGCGCGGCGCGGGCAGGGCCGGCTCCTGCTGCTGGTGGGCGAGCCGGGAATCGGCAAGACGCGCACGGCCGACGAGCTCTGCCGCCTCGCCGCCCGCCGCGGCTTCCACAGCTTGTGGGGCAGGAGTCACGACGGGGCAGGCTTCCCGAGCTACTGGCCCTGGCTCGAGCTGCTACGCGGCTGGGCCGCCACGGTCACACCCGAAGGGGGGGTAGCTGCGACCGCGAGACAGATCAAGGAGTTGGCCCCGGAGCTGCGCGAGGCGCTCGGCGAGCCGCGCTCGCGCGCCGAGCTCGGCGGGGACGACGCCCGCTTCCGGCTGTTCGACGGCGTGGCGAGCTTCTGGCGGCGCGCGGCGAGCGAGCGGCCGATCCTGCTGGTGCTCGACGATCTGCACTGGGCCGACGTGGCTTCGCTGCGCTTGCTGGCATTCCTCTCCCGGAACCTGCGCGGCGCTCGGCTGCTCCTGGTGGGCACCTGCCGCGACGCGGAGCTGCGCACGCATCCGTCGCTCGCGGCGCTGCTCGCGGAGCTCGATCGCGAGGCCGAGCGCATCCCGTTGCGCGGGGTCGGAGAAGCCGACGTCGCGCGGCTGATCGAGCACGTCACCGGCTGCAAGCCGCCGCCCGGCTTCGCCGCTGCGATCCGTGCGCGCACCGAGGGGAATCCCTTCTTCGTGCGCGAGATCGCGCGCGCGCTGCCGGTGCGCGAAGGCGCGTTGCTCGAGATCGATCCCGGGTGCCTGGCGGTCCCGCCCGCGGTGAACGCCGCCCTCCAGCGGCAGATCGAGGCGCTCGACCCGGGCGTGCGCGAGCTGCTCGAAGTCGCAGCGGTGATCGGGCGAGAGTTCGAGCTCGCGCTGCTGTCGCGCGTGGCGCGGCAGTCGGTGCCGGAGCTCGCGCCCGCGCTACGCGCGGCGACGGGCGTCGGGCTGCTGGAGAAGCCTGCCGATCCGCCGCGCTCCGCGCGCTTCTCGCACGCGCTGGTGCGTGAGACGCTGTACGACGGGATCGAGGGCACTCGGCGCTGGTCGCTGCACCTGGCCGTGGGCGAAGCGCTCGAGCTGCTGCACGCCGACGACCTCGGCTCCGCGAGCGACGCGCTCGCGCACCATTTCCTGCAGGCGGCGCCGCTGGCGACGCCGACCCGCGCGGTCGACTACTCCGAGCGAGCGGGCGCGCGCGCGCTTGCGGTGTTCGCCTTCGAGGACGCTGCGCGGCATTTCGGACGCGGGCTCGAGGCGCTCGAGCTGTGCGGTCCGGCGCCCGAGCGGCGACTGTCCTTGCTGCTAGCAATCGGCGAGGCGCGCGTGCTGGCGGGCGGCCTGGAGTCGGCCGCGGAGAGCTTCCGCGCGGCCGCCGAGCTGGCGCGCAGCCAGCGCGCGCCGCGCGAGCTCGCGCGCGCGGCGCTCGGCTTCTCCCGACGACGCGACAGCGAGCTCGGCGCCGATCCAGAGTGCATCGCGCTGCTGGAAGAGGCGCTCGCCGCGCGCGACGTCCCGCCCGATCTCCGCGTGCTGCTGATGAGCCGCCTCGCGTCCTCCCGCTACTTCGCAGGCGCCCCGGAGGAGGCGACGGCGATCGCGCGCCAGGCGGTCGCGGCAGCGCGCGAACTCGGCGACGCCGGAACGCTGGCGCACGCGCTCGGCGCGCTGCACTGGATCATGTGGACGCCGACGAACGCAGAGGAGCGTCTCGCGCTCTCGCGCGAGACCGGCGAGCAGGCGCGGCGCTCGGGCGATCCCAACCTGTACTGGCGCTCCACGTCGGGGCCGCTCGAGGATCTGCTGGAGCTCGGCGATGCGGCCGGCGTCGACGCCGAGCTCGAGACCTACGCGCGCGGTGCGGCGGAGACGCGTCAGCCGTGGCTGGTGTGGCACCTCGAGCTCTCCCGGGCGCTGCGCGCTGCGACGTCCGGAGCGTTCGGCGAGGCGGAGGCGCGCAGCCGCACTGCCCTCGAGCTGGGCCGGCCGATCAACGAAGAGGTCGCGCAGCAGTGGTTCGCAATCCAGCTCTTCTTCCTCCGCCGCGACCAGGGGCGCCTCGCCGAGCTCGAGGCCCCGCTGCGAGACCTGGCCGCGCGCCAGCCGCACGCGCCCTGGCGCGCCGGACTCGCGCGCCTGCTCGCGGAGCAGGGCCGCGAGAGCGAGGCGCGCCTGCTGCTCGGCGAGCTCGTCGCCGGCGGTGTGGAGCGGATCCGCCAGGACGTGAACTGGCCGATTCGCCTCTCGTGCATAGCGGAAGCGGCGGCGCTGGTCGGGGACGTCGGCACGGCGGCGGGCGTGTACCGCGCGTTCCTGCCGTTCGCCGGGCGGCAGGTGATCATCGGCATGCGCGTCGGCTACGACGGTCCGGCGTCGCGCTATCTCGGCCTAGTGGCGCGCACGCTCGGACTTTTCGACGAGGCCGAGCAGCATCTCGCGGCCGCGCTCGCGCAGACGCAGAAGTTGGGCGCGCGTCCCTTCGAGGCCTCCTGTCACCACGATCTGGCCCGTACCTACCTCGCGCGTGCACAGCCCGGCGATCGCGAGCGCGCGGCCGAGCACCTGGCGCGCGCCTCCGAGCTCGCCCGCGAGCTCGGGATGGAGGGGCTGCGGCGCCGGCTCGCGCAGGTTCCGCCTGCGGTGCGCCGCAAGGTCATCGCGCTCCCCACCCCGGCTCACCCGAACACGGCGCTGTTCCGGCGCGAGGGCGAGTTCTGGACCGTCGCCTACGCCGGGCGCGTGCTGCGGCTGCGCGGGAGCAAAGGGCTCGAGCAAGTCGCGCGGCTGCTATCCGAGCCGGGACGCGAGTGGCACGCGCTCGATCTAATGCAGCCTGCGCCCGGAGCCCCGGCCCCCCGCGAGGCCGCGCCGGAGGTACTGGACCGCGAGGCGCGCGCCGCCTATGCGCGGCGGCTCGCGGACCTGCGCGAGTGCCAGGCCGAGGCTGAGCGCTTCCAGGACGCGGAGCGTGCCTCGCGGGCGCGCGACGAGATCGACGCGCTCTCGCGCGAGCTCTCGCGCGCCGTGGGGCTCGGCGGGCGCGCCCGCAAGAGCGGCAGCGCCGCGGAGCGCGCCCGCGTCAACGTGGCCCGCACCATCCACCTGGCAGTCGGGCGGATCGCCGCCGAGCACCCCGCCCTCGGCCGCCTGCTCGGCCGCGGCATCCGCACCGGCACTTTCTGCTCCTACGCCCCGGATCCCGAGCACCCGGTCGACTGGCAGTAGCTCCCCGCGGCGAACGAACAATGTTCGCGCCGAACGAACACCTCCTGGGTGGAAGCCATCCAGGAGGACACGACGATGACCATGCGAGCTTTGCCGCTTCGACCCGTGGCGCTGGCGGCGCTCTTGGGGGCCGCGCTCACGGCGGCGCCGGCGGTGTGGGCGCAGGGGATCGAGCCTCAGCCCTTCCGCTTCGGGCAGGTGGGGCTGGCGCGGCTGCAGAACGCCCGCGTCAGCGTCGTAGTCCATCCCCCCGATGCCTGCGCAGACCCGGCCGGGTCCTGTCCGCCCGAACCAGGCCTCGTCTGTCGCGTTGCGCTCGGCTTCGTGGACGCGGCCGGCAACCCGTTCCGGAACGCGGCCGGGCTGCCGATCGCCGCGCAGGTGGACCTGGCGGTGGGCGCGTCGGCGTGGCTCGACCTGCTCGCCGCGGACGCCTTCCGCGGCCGCACCGGGCTGCGCGTGGAGCTGCGTCCGACGGCTTCCGTGCTCGAGGTGCCCCCCGACGACGGCTTCCCGCCCGACCCCTGTCAGGGAGCGGTGCCCACGTTCGAGGTGTTCGACGCCGTGACGGGCCGCACCCAGCTCGCCCTGTACCCGTTCGGGCAACCCCCTCTGGACGACTCAGCTCCCGCACCCACGGGCCCGTGACGGAGGCGGACTGAGATGCGTTCCCGATCGTTCGCGCCTGCGCGCCTTCTCGTCGCCTCGCTCGTGCTCGTCGCGCCTCTCCTGGCGCGCGCGCAGGCCTTGGAGGTCGCGAGCCGCCAGCCGGCGGTGGACGGCGGTGCGCGCGGGAACGGGCTGAGCGTTCGCCCGTCAGCCAGCGCCACGGGCCGCCTGGTCGCCTTCGACTCGCGCGCGACGAACCTGCTTCCCGGTGGGGGCGCCGATGTGAATGGCACCGCTTTCGACGTGTTCGTGCGCGATCGCGCTGCGGACGGGCTCGAGCTCGTCAGCCGCCGCGCGCTCGCCGACGGCGGCGCGCAGGCGACCGGCGGCGACAGCTTCTCCCCCTCGATGAGCGCGGACGGGCGCATCGTCGCCTTCGTCTCCGCCGCGACGAACCTGATCCCGGGCGGCGGCGCCGACGCCAACGGGATCCGCTGGGACATCTTCGCCTTCGACCGCGTCACGCGGGGTCTCGAGCTGATCAGCCGCCAGGCGCTCGCGTCGGGCGGCGCGCAGGCTGGCTCCGACAGCGACGATCCCGCGACGAGCGGCGACGGCAACTTCGTGGCCTTCGAGTCCCTGGCGACGAACCTCGGCGGCACCGAGCCCGACGGCCTGGCGACCGACCTCTTCGTGCGCGACCGCGCGGCCGGCGACCTCGACTGGATCTGCCGGCAGGGGCTGGCCGAGGGCGGGGCTGCCGCGAGCGGGAACTGCTTGAACCCCTCGATCAGCGGCGACGGACGCTACGTGGCGTTCAACTCGCGCGCGACGAATCTGGTGCCGGGCGCGCCCGGGGGCGCGCCGGATGCGAACGGCGCCGCCGACGACGTGTTCGTATTCGACCGCGTGACGCGCCAGCTCGAGCTCGTCAGCCGCAGGTCCGCCGCCGACGGCGGTGCGCAGGCAATCGGGGGCGTGAGCACGGATCCGTCGATCAGCGCCGACGGCCGCTTCGTGGCCTTCGTCTCGCGCGCGACGAACCTGATTCCCGGCGGCGGCGCGGATGCCAACCCGTCGGAGGACATCTTCGTCTACGACCGCATGACGGGAAGTCTCGAGCTCGCCAGCCGCGAGGCCGCGGCCGACGGCGGCGCGCAGGCGAACGGCGCCAGCGTCGAGGCCGCGATCTCCGGCGACGGGCGCTTCGTCGCGTTCAAGTCGTTCGCGACCAATTTGATCCCGGGAAACGGCTTCGACGCGAACCTGGCTCAGCCCGACGTGTTCCGCTTCGATCGCAGCGATGGCAGCCTGGATCTCGTGAGCCGCCAGGCCGCTGCGGACGGCGGGGCGCAGGCGAACGCGCTCAGCCAGCACCCGGCGCTCTCCGGCGACGGCGCCGTGGCGACCTTCGCCTCGGACGGCTCGAACCTGACGCCTGCGTTCCCGGATCTGAACCTGGTGAGCGACGTCTACGTGACTGACTTCCAGCCGCCTCCGCCGCCGAACGAGCCGCCGATCGCCGTCGCGGGCCCGGACCAGAACGTGTCCGAGGGCGCACTCGTCGTGCTCGACGGCTCGGGAAGCTCGGATCCCGAGGGCGAGCCGCTCGGCTACGCGTGGCTGCAGACTTCGGGAACACCCGTTGCGCTCGATCTCACCGATCCCGGCCGCCCGCGGTTCGTGGCTCCGGCCGTGGCGCCGGCGGGCGAGGTGCTCGTGTTCGATCTCGAAGTGACCGACCCGGCCGGCGCGACGGACACCGACTCCGTGCAGATCGCCGTCGCCAACGTCAACGCTCCACCGCTCGCGAACGCCGGTGCCGACCAGACCGTCGCGGAGAGCGCGACGGTCACCCTCGACGGCAGCGCGAGCGCGGACGGCGACGGTGACGTGCTCGGCTACGCCTGGACGCAGACCGCCGGGCCGCTCGTCTCACTGACTGGCGCCAACACGGCGCAGCCGTCCTTCGTCGCACCGCAGGTCGGCGCCGCCGGCGCGACGCTCCGCTTCGAGCTCAGCGTGAGTGACGGCCAGGCCGCGAGCAGCGATTCGGTGGATGTCTTCGTGACGAACCTGAACCTCGCGCCGACGGCGAACGCCGGGCCGGACCAGGTCGCGGACGAAGGCACGTCCGTCGTCCTCGACGGCACGGCGAGCGCCGACCCCGACGGCGACCCGATCTTCTACCTGTGGTCGCAGGTCGCCGGTCCCGCGGTGGCGCTCGATCTCACGAACCCGGCGCGGCCGACCTTCGTCGCCCCAGGAGTGCCGCTGGGCGGCACGACGCTCGTGTTCGCGCTCGTGGTCTCCGACGGCGCGGCGGCAAGCCCCGCCGACTCGGTCGACGTCGTCGTGCGCAACGTAAACCACCCGCCAGTGGCGAACGCGGGCGCCAACCAGATCGTGGACGAGGGCACCGCGGTCGCGCTCGACGGCGCGGCCAGCTTCGACTCCGACGGCGAGGCCCTGAGCTATGCGTGGTCTCAGCTCTCCGGCACGACGGTCGCGCTCGCCGGCGCAGACACGGCGACCCCGAGCTTCCAGGCGCCGGCCATCGCCGCGCCCAGTGAGACGCTGGTCTTCGAGCTCACGGTGAGCGACGGCGCGTCGACGAGCGCCGACGCGGTGAGCGTGGTCGTGGCGAACCAGGTCGTCGGCGACGTGGCGGTGGTCCGCGAGGCGCGCTTCGGCCTCGTCTCGCTCGCGCGCGGCCAGACCGCGCGACTGAGCGCGGTGTGCTACCCGCCGGATCCGTGTCACTTCAGGCTCGGCTTCCTGGACGCGGCCGGAAATCCTTTCCGTGACGCCGCCGGTCAGCCGATCGCTGCGGAGTACGACGTGGCCCCGGGCGCGTCGGCCTCGCTCGACCTGCTCTCCGGCGATGCCTTCCGCGGCGTCTCCGGTGTGCGCATCCCGGTCCGGCCCACGCTCACTGAACAAGCTGTCGATGAACTCGAGCCCTTGAAGACAGACGGGGAGTTCGCCTACGAGGTGTCCGACCAGGTCACGGGCCGCATCCTGTTCGTCCTCTACCCGCTTCGCACCACCACGACGGTCTACTGGCCCAACCGCATCCACCGCACGCTTCAGCAGGCGATCGACGCGGTTCCCGACGGTGAGACGCTCCGCATCGCCGCCGGCGTCTTCCACGTCGACTCCCCGGTCTTCGTGCGCGGCAAGCGCATCTCGATCCTGGGCAGCGGCTGCGACGAGCTGCGCAGCCGCCCGTCGGCGACCGTGACTCATCTCGTGGGTCCGCCGGTCGACCGTGTCGTCGAGGCAAACGCAGCGATCGGCCTGCTGAACTTCGTCGATGCCGGCGGCCTCGTTCGCGGGCTGAAGCTCTCCGGCTTCGACGCCGGCATCCGCGGCTTCGACGAACATGCGCCAACCGGGGGAGCCCGCCCGCGTGGCCCGGGCATCTCGATCGAAGACACCTGCGTCGCCGACACCGGCCGAGGCATCGCATGGTCCGCAACCGGCGCACTCGCAGTCCGCAACGCCGTCATCCGCGACGTCGCGTGGAACGGCGTGTCCGTCTTCCGTTCCCCGTCCACTCAGATCGCGACCTCGTTCAGCGCGAACAACCTCTACATGTACCGCGCGCTGAACGCGTGCATCGTGATCAAGGGCTGGACCCTTGGTCCCACCGCAGTGGCGCTCCAGAACGCGGATCTGACCAACTGTGGAAACGGGGGAATCGTCTTGGAGTGGGTGGATGCCCACCTGAAGAAGCTGGTCCTGGCCGGCATCGACGGCCCCGCGATTGCGGCGAAGACGAGCTTCATGGACGTCCGTGAGACCTCGGTGACACAAGCTCGCGGGCACGGGATCTACCTCGATCACCCCTTCGGTACGAGCGTGGAGACCACGACGATCAGCAACACGCTGCCCTTCCTCACCGGGAAGCCGTTCGGCGACGGCCTCACGGTATTGGGTGCCGGTTTGCAGGGCCAGCGGGTCTACCTGGACTACGTGTGGATCGAGAACTCGTGGAGAGCGGCGATCGGGAACTTCGGGAACGTCGTTTCGCTGGGGAACGTGTTCATGCGCTGTGCGGCCTTCGAGCTCGATAGGGAGTCCTTCGAGGGTTCGAGCGGCAGCTGGGAAGATCGCGGAGGGAACGGCTGCGGCTGTCCGCTCGCGAATCAGGCTTGTGTCGAGACGAGCAGCGCTCTCGAGCCTCCCGCGCCCCTCTCGGCGGCCGAGTGAGCGAGACACCCCGAGCCATTGGCCTTCTGGTGCTGCTCGTCGCCCTACCCGCGGCGGCGGTCGCGGGAGACGGGCGGGTCGAGATCAGCCAGGCGAGGGTGCTCGCTGCCGGGGGCTTCCCGTACACGATCTCGCAGCCCGGAAGCTACGTGCTCACGAGCGACCTCTCGGTCCCGGCGGGCGTGAGCGGGATCCTGCTGCAGACGGACCGCGTTTTTCTCGACCTGAACGGCTTCGCGATCCTGGGCCCATCCGTGTGTCAGCCCGCGGGCGCCTGCCCACCGGGCGCCGGCTTCGGGATCGGCCTCCCGGCGATCGCGCCTTTCCCGGGCAGCCGCGTCACCGTCGTCAACGGCGAGGTCTCCGGTTTCGGCGACAACTGCGTCCGCCTGTTCGAAGACGCCCGGCTCGAGCGCCTGGTGCTGCGTCACTGCGGAGCGAACGGAGCCTTCGTCGAGGGCGGCAGCATCCTGATCGGGAATCGCGTCTCGAACTACGGGCAGTTCGGCCTGCGCATGAACGGGCCCGCGACGTTCTCCGACAACGTTCTCGCGCCCGCAGGCTACGGCGCCAGTCCGGGCACTGCGTACAGCGGCGGCGTGAGTGGCGGCGGCAACGTCTGCGGCGGCCCCTGCGCCCCCCCGCCCAATCGCCGCTTCTACCTCACCACCACCCTGTACGACGGAAGCCAGGCCGACAACGCCGGAAACTGTGCAGCGGGTTTCCACTTCGCATCCCTTTGGGAGATTCACGACGTCGGCGCGCTCCACTACGACACGAACCTGGGAGTCTCCGCGGCAGATGCCGGCAATGGACCGCCCAGTTCTAACGCTGGCTGGATTCGCAGCGGCCTCGACAGCCCAGTGGCCTTGCCCTGCTCCGCGAGCACAACGCCGTGGAGCACCACGGCAGGATTGGGGCCGAGCGTGTTCCTCGAGCACTGGTTCAGTTGGCAGAACGCGGCCGAACTCACTTCGCCGTGGAGACCCGCGAGCAATAGTTGCGCCTCGCCTCAAAATATCTGGTGCGTGGAGGACTGAGCTCGCTCGATCGTCTCCCTTCCGGGCGGACCCCGCCCGAACGCGGCTGCGTCTGTCTGATCGGCCGCAACGGCGGCGACCTCGCTCCACGCCCGCTCGAGCTTCGCGAGCCGCCGCTTCGCCATCGAGAAGCGGCGCGGCTCGAGGCTGCCGTCGCGGCGCTTGCGCGCGAGCGGGGAGATCACCTCCGTGGCCGCGAGGGACCATACGATCATCACCGGGTCGGCGCGCAGCCAGCGACGGCAGGCAGTACTGGCGGGCTCGCGGCACACGAGCGGCACCAGCGCCGACGAGTCCCAGAACCTCACCGGCCTTCGCGCTCGTCGAGCAGGGCGGCGAGCACGCCGCAGGGCTTCCCGGGTGGGTCGGAGCGCAGGATCTCGCGGTCGATGCGTCCGGATCCGCGCCGGATCAGCCCCTTGCGCTCCATCTCCGCCAGCCGCTCGCCGCGCGCGCGGCGCGCCGCGGACTCGTGGCCGATCGGCACGATCTGCGCGATCGGCACGTCTCGGTCGAGGATGCGCACGATCTCGCCGCGGCGCACCAGCGCCAGGTACCGGCTGAGGCGGTTCTTCAGCTCGCTGATCTTGGCCTCTTTCACGTGGCCAACATAGCCACGTCCGGCAGCGCGGGAGTGCCGGCACTACGCTCGGGCGCGCTTCCGCGAGGGGGTGGAATGCTGGACGGCACCGAGTTCACGCGCTGGCGGCGGGCTGCAGACGAAGCGCTGGAAGGCGCGCGCGCAAACGTCGGCGCGGGCCTGCATCACTGGGCGTGCTTCCTGGCGGAGCAGTCGGCGCAGCTCGCGGTCAAGGCCCTCCTGCACGGCGTCGGGCGCGCGCCGTGGGGACACGATCTCGTCACGCTCGGGCGGGCCGCGTCGGACGCGTTGGGTGGGTCGCTCGGCGGCGCGGCCGAGGCGGCGCTCCGGCGGCTGTCGCGTCACTACATCCCGGCGCGCTGCCCGGATGCGGTTCCCTCCGGCTCTCCGGGGGAGCACTACGGCGTCGAGGACTCGCGCCAGGCGATCGACGACGCGCGCCTCGTCGCGAGCGTGGTCGACGAGGCGTGGCGCCGCCTGTGCGCGGCGAGCGGGGACTGATCTGGACGCGCAAGCTCGAGCGGATAGAGCGACTCGACACCGCCGAGCCGGGGATCCAGGTCGTCGCCTGGACCCCTGCCGAATGGCGGCGCCGCGAGGCTCGCGGGGATCCGATCGCGCGAGAGGCCCAGGCGGTGGGTGTCTGGCTGTTCGGATCGGCAGAGGCCGCCAGCGCGGACTGAGCTGCTACGTGATCCCCGTCTTGCTCGCGGAGACGACGAGCCAGATGCCGGCGACGTGGGGGAAGCGCACGTCGACGAGCCCCGCGTCGCGAAGCAACGACGCTAGGTCTTCCGGCAGGAAGGCCTCGAGCCCGAACAGTCGCCTGCGCAGGCGAGCGGCGCGCGCGGCCAGCCCGCCCGGCCGGCGCCTAAACGCCGCGGCGGTGAAGCGGCCGCCGGGACGGAGCACGCGCGCGACTTCCGCGAGCGCAGCCGGGAGATCCCGGAAGAGGTGGAGCGCACCACAGCAGTTGACGACATCGAACGCTGCGTCGCGCAGCGGGAGCCGGAGCGCGTCTGCGCGGACGAGGAAGAGGTTGTCGAGTCGCTCCGCGCGCGCCCGCTGCCTGGCGACCTCGAGCATCGCGGCGGAGAGATCCACGCCGACGACGTGGCCCTGGGGTGAGCCACGCGCGAATCGCCGTGCGTAAATCCCGGGCCCGCAAGCGAGGTCGAGGACGACGGACGAGAGGGAAGCCTCCGCCGCGCGCGTGACCAGCGCCTGCTCCGCCTCGAAGGACAGACCCATGAGTGCGGCGAGGAGCGGATTTCGCCGCAGCAGACGGCTCTCGTAGATGGCTGCGACGGTGCGCGACTCCATCGTCCGCTGCGCGCGCGGCGGAGTGCGCAACGGATCCGCCTTACATCGCCATCATGTCCGCGAAGTTCTTGGAGTAGAAGCGCTCCTTCGCGGGCTCGGAGATGCCCTCGAGCGATGCCTCGAAGCGGCCGAGCGGGTCGCGGCCGCCCTCGGGGTGCGGGTAGTCGGTCGAGAAGAGGAACAGCTCTTCGCCGCCCTGCTCGATCAGCCAGCCGACGGGCTCGGTTGGGAAAGGTGTGAAACGCAGCGCGCGTCGCACGTAGTCGGAGGCACGCATCGGCAGGCGCAGCGCGGGCTCGGTCTTCTTGAAGGTGTCCTGCGCGATGTCGAGTCGGCGCAGCCACGCGGGCACCCAGAGCGCGCCCTCCTCGATGCAGCCGCCGCGCAGGCGCGGGAACGTCTCGAAGATCCCGTCGAGCACCAGGCACGACAGGAAGATCTCCGGCGCGTTGTGGATCGTCATGAAGTCCTTGGAGCGGATGTTCTCGCCGCCGCCGAGGAAGTCGGTGACCGGCGCCAGCCCGTTCTGGTGGAAGGCGCGTCGCAGCGTGCGGCCACCGCCTCCGATGTGGCTCATGAACGGGATGCCGCTGTCTTCGAGGAACGCCCAGAGCGGGTGGTAGTCGGGATGCGTCGGAGAGCGGTCGCGCGGCGGCGCGGACGGCACCAGGATCGCGCCGCAGCCGAGGCGCACGGCCTCCTTCGCCTCGGCGAGCGTGCGCGCGGGATCGCCCCAGAACACCGAGCCGACCCCGATCAGGCGCTTGTCCGCGCTGCAGAACTCCGCCATGGCGCGGTTCAGCGCGCGCGTGCCGCCGTAGAGTAGGTCGAGGTCGTCGCCGGCGAACTGCGTGGCGGCGAATGTGGCGAACACGAGCTGCTTGTGGACGCCGAGCAGGTCCAGTGCCTTGCTGCGCTCCGCGGGATCGAACGCGCCGAGGGCGGACCAGCCCTTCGGTCCCATCACGTTGGACTCGAGGCGCTTGCGCGCTTCGGGATCGGTCTGCCGCTGGGCGGCGTCGGCGACGGCCTGCTCCGCGAGCTTCCCCGCGCCGCCGAGATACAGCGGCCGGATCTTCTCGCGGATCCCGGGGTCCGCGTACTTCGGCAGCCAGTCGCCGAGCTCCATCACGTGGCTGTCGGCGTCGTAGAACGTACGGCCCGCGAGGTAGGGCATTCATCCTCCAGCGGCAGCTTGCCGCCGGCCTCGACTCTACCACTGGGATCCTAGGCGGGACGGAGTCCCAGGTGCCGAACCATCGGGTCGAAGTCGCGGTCGGAGTAGAGCAGCGGAAGGCCCCGCGCAATGCAGAAGCTCGCGATCAGCACGTCGATCGTCTTGCGCACCGTCACGCCCGCGCGCCGCAGCCGCCGGTAGTTCTCGGCGCTCCGGACGGCTTGCGCCGGGCCAACCATCGATGCAGCCGGAAACGCGGCCATCACCAGCCGCGCCTGGCGAAAGTCCTGATCGCGCCGGAACCCCTGTAGGACCTCGACGAGAACCAGGTCCCCGACGACGATCTCCTGCCGACCGAGCAGCTCGTGAAGCGCGTCCGATTCTCGTCGCGAACGGCCGCTGAAGTAGTCGATCCAGACCGAGGAGTCGACGACGATCACCGGCGGCGGCGATCCCGGCGCATCGCTTCGAGGTCACCTTCCCAGCGCAGCCTGCCTCTCCAGCGGCGCGCGTTCCGCTGCCGTCTGAGCCTGACGAGCAAGCGCAGGCCTTCTTCGACGACGCCGCGCTTCGTCCGGATTCCCGTCGCGCGCTGCGCGGCGTGCATCAGGTCATCGTCGATCACCAGGTTGGTGCGCATCGGCACCCTCCGTGCACCTGCATGGTCCGCGTGACCATAGACACGTCGAGCGCACGCGGCTAGGCCGGTTTCGACCGCTGATCGATGATCGAGCAGCGAGGCGCCTCCGTCACCAGGTGTCGATGTTGGGGCGTTTCTTGCCCTCGCGCGGCGGGGGCGGTGGCACCGAGCGCAGAGTGTGCGTGATCCAGCGGCGCGAGTCTGCCGGGTCGATCACGTCGTCGATCTCGAAGAACGTCGCGGTCGAGATCGCCTTCCCGTGCTCGTAGGCGCGTGCGACCATCTCGTCGTAGCGGCGCTTGCGCTCGGCGGGGTCGCTGATCGCCGCCAGCTCGTTGCGGAAGCCGAGCTTGACCGAGCCCTCGAGCCCCATCCCGCCGAACTCTCCCGTGGGCCACGCCACCGTGAAGAACCCAGCCTTGAAGCTGCCGCCCGCCATCGCCTGCGCGCCGAGACCATAGCCCTTGCGCAGCACGATCGTGAAGAAGGGCACGCTGAGATTCGCGCCGGTCACGAACAGCCGGCTGCAGTGGCGCACCAGCGCGGTCTTCTCGATCTCCGGACCGACCATCATCCCGGGCGTGTCGCACAGGAACAGGAGCGGCACGTCGAAGGCGTCGCAGAGCTGCATGAAGCGCGCGGCCTTGTCGGCGCCCGGGCTGTCGATGGCGCCGCCGAGGTGCTTCGGGTTGTTGGCGATCACACCGAGCGGGCGACCTTCGACGCGGCAGAGCGCGGTGACCATGCCGACGCCGAAGTGGCGCCGCAGCTCGAGCACGCTGCCCGTGTCCGCGAGTGCCGCGATCACGTCGCGCACCTCGTACACGCGCAGCCGGTTCTCGGGGATCAGTGTGCGTAGCCGGCGCTGGTCCGCGCACGCGAAGTCCGCCAGCGGGCCCTGGAAGTAGGAGAGGTATTGCCGGGCGACGCGGACCGCCTCGGCCTCGTCGGCGACGGCGATGTCGACCACGCCGTTCGGCACCTGAACGTCCATCGGTCCCACTTCCTCGGGGCGGAACACGCCGAGGCCGCCGCCCTCGATCATCGCGGGCCCGCCCATGCCGATGTTCGAGTTCGCGGTCGCGATCACCACGTCGCAGCAGCCCAGGATCGCGGCGTTGCCGGCGAAGCAGCGGCCCGAGTTGATCCCGACCAGCGGAACCAGCCCGGAGAGGCGCCCGAAGTAGTGGAAGGCCATGGTGTCGAGGCCGGCGCCGCCGATCGCGTCGGTGTCGCCCGGCCGACCGCCACCGCCTTCCGTGAAGAACACGATCGGCAGCCGCCAGCGCTCGGCCAGCTCGAACAGCCGGTCCTTCTTGCGGTGGTTGTACATGCCCTGCGTGCCGGCGAGCACCGTGTAGTCGTACGAGATCACCACGCAGCGCGAGCGCGCGTCGTCGAAGAGCTGGCCGTTCACGCGGCCGATGCCGGCGAGCATGCCGTCGGCCGGCGTGCGCTCGATCAGGTCCTGCAGCGTGCGGCGGCGCCGCTGCGCGGCGACGACCAGCGGCGCGTACTCGACGTAGCTGCCCGGATCGCACAGGTCGTCCACGTTCTCGCGCGCGGTGCGCTGGCCCGTCTTGCGGCGGCGCGCGACGGCGTCGGTGCGCGCGGCATCGAGTACGAGCCCGTGGCGGCGCTGTACTTCCGCGAGGTCGGGGCGGATTGCGTCCAGGTCGAGCGCGCGCTCGGCGTGCGCGGCATCCACCTTCACCTCGGCGGGCTCCAGATGCGCGAGCGCGTGGCCCTCGTAGACGGCGTCGCCGACCGCGACCGCGATCTGCGCGACGATCCCGCTCACCGGCGCCGCGATCACGTGCTCCATCTTCATGGCTTCCATCACGAACAGCGGCTGATCGGCGCGGACGCGGTCGCCCTCGCGCGTCTCGATCGTGACGATCGTTCCCTGCATCGGCGCGAGAACCGCGACGCCGCCCTCGGGCGCAGGCACGGGCGCGGCGGCTGCAGCCGGCGCTTCGGCCTTGCCGTGCGCGAGGACCGCGAGCGGATCGGCGGCATCCACCTTCACGCCCGCCAGCCGCGCGCCGGGTCGCGCGTCGAACCACAGGCGCGGATGCTCCTCCGCCGGCGCCTGCAGCTCGCTGATCCGCTCCTCGAGGAAGCGGGTGTGCACGCGGTCCGCCGCGAAGTCGGGATGCACGAGCAGGTTCTGCAGCAGCGACAGGTTCGTGGCCACGCCTTCGATCCGGAACTCGCAGAGCGCCCGGTAGCTCTTGCCGATGACGTCCGCGAGCAAGCCGGACGCGGAGTGGCAGATCACTTTGGCGAGCAGCGAGTCGAAGCTCGGAGACGTGCGGTAACCCGCGTAGCCGTAGCCGTCCACGCGCACGCCAGGACCGGAGGGCGGCTCGTAGGCGCTGAGCGTCCCCGAGGCCGGACGCGGCAGGCCGTCCGCGCCCAGCGTCTCGAGGTTGATGCGGACCTGGAGTGCTACGCCGCGCCGCTCCGGCGGGCGCGCGAGACCGAGGTCCGCGAGCGTGCGTCCGCTCGCGAGCTCGAGCTGCAGCGCGACGAGGTCGAGGCCGGTGACTGCCTCGGTCACGGTGTGCTCGACCTGCAGCCGCGGATTCGTCTCGATGAAGGCCCACTCTTCCGGACCGAGCAGGAACTCGAAGGTGCCGAGGCCGTCGTAGCGCACCTCCGCCGCCAGACGCAGCGCCGCCGCGCACAGCCGCTCGCGCTGCGCGGGCGCCAGCGACGGGCTCGGCGCGATCTCGACGAGCTTCTGCCAGCGCCGCTGCAGCGTGCACTCGCGCTCGCCGAGGTGGACCACCGCGCCGCTGCCGTCGCCGGCGATCTGCACCTCGACGTGACGCGCGCTCTCGAGCAGGCGCTCGGCGTAGAGCTCGCCGTTGCCGAAGGCCAGGCGCGCCTCCGATCGGCAGCGCGTGTAGGCGGGCTCGATCTCGTCGGCGCTGCGCACCGCGCGGGTGCCGCGACCGCCGCCGCCGGCCACCGCCTTGAGCAGCATCGCCGCGCCCGTGGGGAGCGAGGCGAAGAACGCGCGCGCCTGCTCGAGGCTCGTCGGCTCGCTCGTCCCCGGCAGGACCGGCACGCCGCAGCCGTCGGCGAGCGCGCGCGCCGCGAGCTTGTCGCCGAAGCGCTCGAGCACCTCCGCGCGCGGGCCCACGAAGCGGATCCCCGACTCGGCGCAGCGCCGCGCGAAGGCGGCGTTCTCGGCGAGGAAGCCGTAGCCCGGGTGGATCGCGTCGCAGCCCGTGTCCCGAGCGAGAGCCAGGATTCGCTCGCCGTCGAGATAGGCGCGCACTCCGCTGGCGCCGAGCGCCCGCGCCTGGTCCGCGCGCCGCGTGTGCAGCGAGGCCGCGTCGTCGTCCGCGAAGATCGCGACCGTGCGGATCCCGTGCTCCGCCGCCGTGCGCATCACGCGGATCGCGATCTCGCCGCGGTTGGCGACGAGCAGGCCGGAGAACTTCATGCAGCCGTTGCCGCGGCCTCAGCCGACGAGCTTGCGGTAGATCTCCGCGCGCCTGGCGGGGTCGGGCTCGGGCACGTTCACCGAGTGCACGCTGAAGCCCGTCGCCTCTGCCTCCTGCATCGACTCGACGCACTGCTCGACCGAGCCGGCCGTGCCCATCTGCTTCACGAGATCGGGCGGGAGCGCGCCGGCGCCGCCAGAGGCACCTCCATCGGCCCAACCTTTCCGCACGGCGTCGGCCACGTCCTTGTAGCCCATGCGCACGAAGTGCTCGTAGTAGAAGTTGCCCATGCGCGCGATGTAGAAAGCCGCGCCGCCCGCCGTGGCGGCCCACGCGCGCTCGGGCTGCGTGGTCACAGTCACGCCGGCGGGGTTGCGCACGTCGACATCGGTCGGCTTGCGGCCGCCCTTGCGCACCGCGTCCTGGAACGCGCCGAGCTGCGCCTTCCACTGCGGCTTCGGGATGAAGATCGGGAACCAGCCGTCGGCGATCCTCGCGCTGAGCTCGACCGACTTGGGCGTGACGGACGCCAGCCAGATCGGAATGTGCGGGCGCTTGGGCTTGAAGCGCAGCGTGAAGCCGCGCCCGAGCTTGAAGACCTTGCCCTCGTAGTTGAGCGGCTCTTGCTTCATGAGCTTGTTGATGATCTCGACGTACTCGCGCAGGCGTGTGAGCGGTTTGCCGAACGGCACGCCGTGGAAGTGCTCGATCACCTGCGGACCCGAGGTGCCGAGGCCGATGATCATGCGGCCGTTCGAGAGCTCGTCGAGCGTGCCGAAGTGCTGGGCCAACGCGGCGGGGCTGCGCGAGTAGATGTTGACGATCGAGGTGCCGAGCTGGATGCGCCGCGTCTCGCGCGCCAGCACCGCGAGCAGCGTGAAGGCGTCACGCCCCCAGGCCTCGGCCACGAACAGCGAGTCGACGCCCGCGTCGTCGGCGACTTTCGCGTCGCGAATCATACCGTCCACGTCGAGCTCGCCCTGCCAGTTCACACCGATCGAAATGCGCCGCATTGCCAGTCCTCCGAGGGCACGGAGTGCCCAGCGCCTATCCTACGCTACGGGCAGACCGCGGTGCCGTTGCAGTAGTTCGGCCCGCTCGCGAACAGGTTGGCGCCGATGAAGGTCCCGGCGCCGTTCGCGCTGAACACGTTGCCCTCGAGGCGGATGAGGGACGTCCCCGCGGGCGGATTCGAGCGAAGCCCGAAGGTTCCATTGCCGAACATGTGGTTTCGCGCCACGAGGCCGTCGGCTCCGGCATCGAGCAGAATTCCATGGCTCCCGCCGTTCGAAACCTGATTGTCGATGATGTGAAAGCGGGATCCGCCTGAGAGGGAGATCCCGTCAAAGGCGGGTCCTGAGACGCTCAGGCCCTCGAGCTTCAGGTCGTTCACGTTGACGGCGAACACGGCGATGCGAGTCGTCGCCGCCGTGGCGCGTATGTAGCCGTTCCGGATCGTCACGTTGGAGGCGGGGAACGAGACGCGCACCGCTTCGCCGAATCCGGGTCCGGGGGTGATCTCGATGCCGAAGCCGTTCAGATCGAGCGTGACGTTCGCGGCGTTGATGAGAATGGCGAGAGCGTAGAGATCCAGCGGGGCCGGGCAGGAGAGCGGCCCGGTGAGCACGTAGTGTCCCGCGGCGCTGATCAGGATCGGGTAGCCGGGGGCGTCGCCCGGCGTGATCCCGCCCGCGAGCGCACTGGCGTGATTGATCTCGAGCCGCCCTTCGTCCGCAGCGACCGCCGACGCGAGGGCCAGCGAGATGAACGCGCCGGCGAACAACCGGAACGCGGGTACGCGCATGCAAGCCTCCGTTCCGCCCGACCGCACACCCCTCCGAGCACTCTATCCTACGCACCTCGATGACTGAGGCCGTGTTCCAGATGGACGGGGACCGCTTCGTACCCGGTGCGGCGGCAGGCGGACCGTGGTCGCACGAGACGCTGCACGGGGGAGCTGCGTGCGGGCTGCTCGCGCGCGAGATCGAGCGCGCCGCTCCGGATCCCGCGTTCGCGCTGATGCGCCTGACCGTAGACCTGTTCCGCGCGATCCCTCGCGCACCGCTCGAAGTGCGCCTGGTGCCCGTGCGCGCTGGCCGGCGCGTGCACGCGGTCGCGGCGTCGCTCTACGCGGGCGAGACCGAGATCACGCGCGCGTCGGCCTTGCTGATGCGCAGGAACGAGGGTGCGGAGGCAGGCGCGGACCTCGGGCCGCCTCCGCCGGGGCCGGCCGGGATCGCCACCACACGTCTGGTGCCAGACCGGACGGCGGGCTTCCCGACCGGCTTCCACACCACGGTGGAATGCCGCTGGGTGTCGCGCGGCGGCGAGACGCCTCCGTGTGTATGGATGCGGCTGCCCGTGCCGCTGGTCGCCGGCGAGGAGACCACGCCGCTCCAGCACGCCGCGGCGCTCGCGGACTTCGGCAACGCGCTGGCGAGCTTGGGCGCGCGCGCCGCCGGCCGCGACGCCGGCTACATCAACGCCGACGTCACGCTCTACCTCGCGCGCACGCCCGCGCCCGGCTGGATCGCCCTCGAAGCCGAGCGCCAGAGCGAACGCGACGGCGTCGGCCTCGTGGAAGTCGCGCTCTCCGACGAACACGGCCGCTTCGGCCGCGTCGCCCAGGCGCGCCTGCTACAGGGCCGCCTCCCCGGGTAGCGTCTCATCCGGCCTTCCGCCGCCGTCGACTAGAGCGACCAGCAGGTACGCGGCGAAGGCGGACGCGAGGGCGGTCACGTAGGGAGCTTCGAGCAGCTCCGCGTGCGTGCCGAGCCACCAGACGCCGGTGCCGACGACGAGCGCCGCGATCGCGCTCTTCGGTCCGCCGATGCGCGTGAAGAGACCGAGCACGAGGATCACGAACACGCCGGCGCTGCCGAAGGCGGACGCAGTCTCGACGATCTCGAACACGGTCAGGTCTTGCAGCGCGATCCCCCACGCCACGAGGCCGAACAGCACGACGCCGCCGCGAGCGAGCCGGAGCTTGGTCGCCTCCGTCGGCGCGGCGAGCAGCGGCACGATCACGTTGTGCGAGACCAGCGACGACGCCGCGAGCAGAGCGCTGTCCACGGTGGACAGGATCGCCGAGACCAGCGCGCCTGCGAACAGCACGTACAGGAAGGCCGAGAGGCGCTGCTGCGCGACCAGCGGCAGGATCTGCTCGGGATCCTCGAGGCCCGGGATGAGCCCCGGTCCGATCAGGCCGATCCCCGCGGGCACGAGCCCGATCCCGAGGTAAATCCCCGCGGCGCCGAGCGTGGCCCCGCGAGCCAGAGAGGGCGAGCGCGCCGCGATCACGCGCGAAACCAGCTCCTGCGCCACCAGCGAGCCGCAGATCGGCACGGCCCAGGCGTCGAGCCGCGCGAGCAACGAGGTCCCGGGCGCCCCCAGCAGCATCAGGCGCTCGGGCTCGGCGCTCGCGAGCGTCGCGGCAACTCCGGTCCCCGCCTCGAACAGAATGGGCGCGAGCAGCGCGAGCCCGACGAGCAGTGCTACGCCCTGCACGATGTCGGTGGTGGCGTCGGCGAGCAGGCCGCCGAACGCGGTGTAGACGATCACGACCGTCGCCGCGACGGCGATCGCCACGTTCACCTCGAGCGTCGACGAGGCCGACAGCACCTGCCCGAAGGCGCGGATCTGCGCGGCAGCCCAGAGCACCGACGTCGGCGCGATCAAGAGAGCCGCCAGGCGCTCGACGCCCGGCGAGTAGCGCGAGCGGAACAGGTCGGCGAGCGTGGTCAGCTTGCGCCGCCAGAGCGGCACCGCGAGCAGGAGCCCCATCGCGAGCAGGCAGATCGAGTAGCCGAACGGGTCGGCGGCGCCACCGGAGAGCCCGTGCGTGTAGAACGCTCCCGCCGCGCCGATGCAGGTCTCGGCGCCGAACCAGGTGGCGAAGATCGAGAACGTCGCGAGCCAGGGACCGAGGCGGCGCCCCGCGAGCAGGTAGTCGGACTCCGTGCTGATCCGGCGCGAGACGGCGACGCCGACCAGGAGCTGCGCCAGCACATAGCCGAGAATCCCGATCAAGACCCAATTCATGGCGTGCGCAGCGTACGAGTGCTGGCGTCGCGCGAGCGGACGAAGGTGAGCACGCCGGCGCCCGCCAGCGCGAAGCCGGCGAGCTCGGGCAGGCTCGGCAGCTCGCGCACCACCAGGAAGCTCGCGCCGATCGCGAGCAGCGGCACCGACGGCACCACGATCGCGGTGGCGCGCGCCAGATCGAGGCGCGTGAGCGTCTCGTACCAGAGCAGCGTGCCGAACCAGTAGGTGACGACGCCCTGCAGCAGCAGCACCGGTGCGAGCGCTTGCAGCGCGTCGGCGTCCGGGAGCGGCGGCGCCTCCGCGCGCACGAGCCATGCGACACCGATCCAGAGCGCGCCGAAGCCGTAGCGCGCCGCGGTGAGCACCGACACCGGCGTGCCCTCGAGCCCGCGCAGCGCGATCAGATGCGAGAGCTGCCACGCCAGCGGCGCCGCGAGCAGCAGCGCCGCGCCGCTCGGGCTCGCGACCTCGCCGGCGCCGAGCGCGAGCGCGATGCCGCCCGCGATGAGCGCGATCGCGAGCCAGCGCCCGCGTGTCGGTCGGTGTCCCAGCGCGAGCCACGCGAGCCCGAGCGAGTACACCGACTCCGACTGCTGGCACAGTGCCGCGAGCGTGGCGCTGCCGCGCTGCACGCCTTCGAAGTAGACGAGCATGGGCAGGGCGGTCCCGATCGCGCCGAGCGCCGCGAGGCGAAGCAGCACCGGCCCGCGCCACGCGGCTGCCAGCTCGCCGCGCAGGGCGGCGTACGCCAGGGACGCGAGCGCAGCGCAGCCGATCGTCGCGGCGGCGACGAAGCCGGAGTCGGCGGCGCCAGTGGTGAGCTTCGCCAGCCCGGGCGCGAAGGCTGCGTTCAGCGTGCAGAGCGCCGCGAACAAGAGCCCGGCCCGATCGCGCGGGCGCATGCTCAGCGCGCGGGCAGCGCCACGCGCGCGGCTTCCAGATGACCGGCAATGCGGCGCACGCGGTGCTCGAAGAAGCGGGTGCGCAGCGCCGGGTTGTTGCGGCGTGGGCTCGGGAGCGCGGCGGCGAGCTCGGCGGCCTGATTCTGCGACAGCTCCCCCGCGCTCGTCCCGAAGTAATGCCGCGCCGCCGCTTCGGCGCCGTACACGCCGAGCCCGAACTCCGCCACGTTCGCGTAGAGCTCGAGGATGCGGCGCTTGGTCAGGCGCTGCTCCATCGCCAGCGTGAGCACGAGCTCGTGCCACTTGCGCAGCGGGTTGCGCGACGCGGACAGGAACAGGTTCTTCGCGGTTTGCTGGCTGATCGTGCTGCCGCCGACCCGGATGCGCCCGCGCTCCAGGTTGTCGCTCCAGGCCTCCGACAGCGCGTCGAGATCGACCCCGTCATGTGCAAAGAAGCGGCCGTCCTCCGCGACCACGAGCGCGCGCAAGAGTGCGGGCGAGACGCTCGCGAACGGCACGGGCTCCCAGAGGATGCGCGGCCACCCGGGATGGCCGGCGCGCTCCACCTCGTAGGCGCGCATGAAGCTCGAGCGCGGCGGCGGACCCGACGCCAGCGCGTCCCAGTCCGGCCAGATCCAGGCGAGGTAGGCGGCATCCGCCGCGAGCAACACGACCGCGAGCCAGACCCCCCGGCGCAGGAATCCACTGCGGGGGACGCGCCGGCGTCGGTTGGGGCGCCGCGAGCGCGAGAGCCGCTCGAGAATCCCGCGACCTTCCCGCGGCAATGGCAGCTTGCGGCGACGCACGTCGCGACAGGCTATAGCTCGGCTATGAGGAGCGCCTCAAGTGCGGTCCGCCCGCTCCCGAAGGGCGGCGCATGAACCAGCGCGGTGGGGCCTTCCTGATCGACCCGGTCCCGGACGACATCATGACGCTCGCCGACTTCGGCGAGGAGCAGCTCGCGATCGCGCGCACCGCCGAGGAGTTCATCGACCGCGAGGTTCTACCGCGGATTCCCGAGATCGAGGAGAAGAAGCTCGGAGTCGTGCCCGAGCTGCTCAAGCACGCCGGTGAGATCGGCCTGCTCGCGATCGAGATCCCCGAGGCGTACGGCGGCCTCGGGCTCGACAAGGCGACCGCGCTGCTCGTCTCCGAGCGCGCCGCGAAGGTCGCCTCGTTCAGCGTGTCGTTCGGCGCGCACACCGGGATCGGCACGCTCCCGCTCGTGTACTACGGCAACGAGGCGCAGAAGCGGAAGTACCTGCCGAAGCTCGGCACGGGCGAGTGGCTGGCGGCGTACGCGCTGACCGAGCCGGGCTCCGGCTCCGACGCGCTCGCGGCGCGGACCGCCGCGCGCCGCGACGGCGAGCACTGGGTGCTCTCGGGCACCAAGCAGTTCATCACCAACGCGGGCTTCGCGGACGTGTTCACGGTGTTCGCGCAGGTGGACGGCGACAAGTTCACGGCCTTCATCGTGGAGCGCAAAGACCCGGGAGTCTCCGTCGGTCCCGAGGAGCACAAGCTCGGGATCCAGGGCTCGTCCACGCGGCAGCTCATCCTGGACGGCGCGCGCATTCCTGCCGACCGGCTGCTCGGCGAGCTCGGGCGCGGGCACAAGATCGCCTTCAACATTCTGAACCTCGGGCGCTTCAAGCTCGGCGGCGGCGCGCTCGGCGCGGCTCGCGAGTGCCTGCGGGTGGCGCTCGACTACGGCCGCGGCCGCGTGCAGTTCGGCAAGCCGATCGTCGAGTTCGGCATGATCCAGCGCAAGCTCGCCGACATGGCCACGCGCCTGTACGTGGCCGACGCGATGGCGTACCGCACGGCGGGGCTCCTCGACACGGCCGCCGCGACCGTTCCGTCGGACGGCCCCGCGCACGACGAGGGCCTGCGCCGCGTGATCGAGGAGTACACGATCGAGGCGTCGATCCTGAAGGTGTTCGGCAGCGAGTGCCTCGACTTCGTGGCCGACGAGGCCGTGCAGATCCTCGGCGGCTACGGCTTCCTGCGCGACTATCCGATCGAGCGGCACTACCGGGACGCGCGCATCAACCGGATCTTCGAGGGCACCAACGAGATCAACCGGCTGATCCTGCCGGCCACACTGCTCAAGCGGGCAGGGAAGGGCGAGCTCGCCTACTTCCCGTACGTGGAGCGCGTGAAGGCCGAGGTCGCGGCCGGTGGACGCGCGCCCGCGCCCGCCGCGGGCCCGCTCGGCCCGGATCTCCTGGCCGCGGAGCAGTCCAAGAAGATCGTCGGCTGGACCACGGAGCTGTTCGTGCGCCGCAACCTGCAGGACATCGCCAATCGCCAGCAGCACCTCGAGATCCTGGCGAACATGCTGATCGACACCTTCGCGCTGGACTCGGTGGTCGCCGCCACGCGCAAGCACGTGCGCGCGCGAGGCGCCGAGAAGTGCGCGAGCGAGCTCGACATGACGCGGATCTTCGTGGCGTCGGCCAACGAGCGCATCGCGGACGGCGCGCGGCGGCTGGTGGCCAACGAGCTCGAGGGCGCCGAGCTGGAGCAGGCGTTCGCGGCGATCGACCGCCTCGCCGTGCACCTGCCGATCGCGACCATCGCGGCCAAGACCCGCATCGCCCAGCGCATGGTCGCCGGCGACCTGCGCGCCCTCCTCGAATAGGCAAGTGCTCCGCGCGAGCGGAGGCCGCTTGGCGACAGCCATCGCGGCCAAGGCCCGTCCTAGAAGCCGAGCTCGGCCAGGTCCACCGCGCGGTGCTCGCGCGCGGAGAGCTCGCCGGCGGCGCCCATCGCGACGGCGAGCGCGCCGTCGCGCGCGGACACTTCGGGGCGCGCGCCGGAGCGGATCGCGGCGGCGAAGCGCTGGTGCTCCACGAGCGTCGAGCCGTGGTGGAAGCCGGCGGCCGCAGCGGCGGGGTCGATCGCGAAGCGCTCGGTGCGCGCGTCGCGCCGGTCCCGGCGGCGCACGACCAGTGTCTGCGACGGGACGTACGCCTCGACCTTCCCGGCGTCGCCGGTCGCCACGAGCTCCATCTCGTTTCCCGAGTTCTCGGCGAACATGCACAGATCGAGGCAGGCGCGGACGCCGCCGGCGAAGTCGACCAGCGCGAAGGCGTTGTCCAGGATGTCGGGCGTCTCGCCGGCGTAGCTCTCGTCGCGGTGGTTCACGTCGCTGGCGGCGCTCGCATACACGCGCACGGGTCGGTCCGCGACGACCTGCTGCATCAGGTCGAAGAAGTGGCAGCACTTCTCGACCAGCGTCCCGCCGGTGTTGCGGTTGAAGCGGTTCCAGTCGCCGACCTTGCGCAGGAAGGGGAAGCGGTGCTCGCGGATCGCGACCATGCGCAGGCGTCCCGCCGCGCCCGCCCGCACCTCGGCGAGCAAGCGCTCCACCGCGGGCATGTAGCGGTACTCCATGCCGACCCAGACCACGCCCGGGTGCCGCTCCGCGGCCTCGACCACGCGCAGGCAGTCCTCGACCCGCGTGCAGAGCGGCTTCTCGACCAGCACGTGCAGGCGGGTCCGGAACACGTCCTCGAGCACCGCGAAGTGCGTGTGGTTGGGCGACGCGATCACGACCGCGTCGAGGTCGCCTCGCGCGAGCAGCTCGCGGTGGTCCACGTGGGCGGCGACAGGACGCCCGAGCGTCCGGCGCGCGGAGTCCCGGCTCGCCGCGTGGGGGTCCGCGATCGCGACGATCTCCACGCCGTGGACGAGCGCGAGATTCCGGATGTGCTCGCAGCCCATCATGCCGGTGCCGATGATTCCGTAGCGAAGCGCGCCGCCCATGCCGGTATGCTACGCGAGCGATGCCGGGACGCGTGGAAGTGTCGTGGTTCTGTCCCTTGTGCGACGACGACTACATCGAGCTCGGCGTGCCGGATCCCGCGCTCGCGAGCTCCTTCGAGCACTGCCGCGACGTGCTGCTCGGCGCGGAGCGCGGCGGCTTCGACAACATCCTGTGTCCGTCGGGGTATGCGCTCGGCATCGATCCGATCGCGTTCGCCGCAGGCGTGGCGCCACAGACGTCGCGGATCCGCCTGCTGGTGGCGGCGCGTTGCGGCGAGCTCTGGCCCCCGCAGCTCGCGCGCCAGCTCGCCTCGCTCGACCGCATGCTCGGCGGACGCCTGACCCTGAACGCGATCTCGAGCGAGCTACCGGGCGTGTCGCTCGACTCCGGCCCGCGCTACCGCCGGACCGCCGAGTGCCTGCGCATCGTGCGGTCGCTGCTCGACGGCAAGCCCGTCTCGCACCGCGGCGAGTTCTACACGCTCGAGCTCGAGCCCCCGCGGCTGCGCACGGTCTCCGGCCGCGCGCCGCAGGTCTACTTCGGCGGGCTCTCCGACGAGGCGCGCGCTGTCGCCGCCGAGCACGCCGACGTGTACCTGATGTGGCCGGACACGCTGCCTGGAGTGCGCGCGGTGCTCGACGATCTTCGAGCGCGAGCAGCGCGTGTGGGGCGCGCGCTGCGCTTCGGCTATCGCGTGCACGTGATCGTGCGCGAGAGCGAGGCGGCCGCGCGCGAGGCGGCGCGCCGGCTGGTGGCGCGCGTGGATCCCGAAGTGGGGGAGGCGATCCGCCGCCGCTCGCTCGACCACGCCTCGCACGGCGTGCGGCGTCAGGCGGAGCTGCGGGGTGCGGCGGACGACGATGGCTTCGTGGAGGACCAGCTCTGGACCGGCATCGGTCGCGCGCGCAGCGGCTGCGGCGCCGCGATCGTGGGTGACCCCGACCAGGTCGTCGCGAAGCTCCGCGCCTATGCCGATCTCGGGATCGAGGCCTTCATCCTGTCCGGCTATCCGCACGCGGCCGAGTGCGAGCTCGTCGCGCGCCACGTGCTGCCGCGCCTCGCGCACGGCCCGCTCGAGCCGGAGGTCGGCTGACGTGCTGTTCGAGCCGGAGCGCCACGAGCCGCTCGAGGCGCAGCCCTGGGACGAGGCGCACGCGCGCGCCGCGATCGAGCGCATCGTGCGCGACACCCTGCGCGACTTCACGCCGGAGGGGCTCTGGCCGATCCACCCGCGCGACGCCTCCCCCCGGCCGATCGCATGCCACAGGATGCTCTACCACGGCGCTGCGGGCGTGATCTGGGCGCTCGACCAGCTGCAGCGCGCCGGCGCGACCAAGCTTCGCGGCGACTTCCGCGCTACGGCGGCAGCGCTGCTCGAACAGAACCGGCGCGACCTCCCGAACCCGGCCGGCGACACGCATCCGTCGCTGCTGATGGGCGACGCGGGGATCCTGTTACTCCGCTACCGACTCGCGCCGTCGCCCGAGCTGACCGACGCTCTCGCCGAGGCGATCGCCGCCAACCACGAGAATCCTGCCCTGGAGCTGATGTGGGGCGCGCCGGGCACGATGCTCGCGGCGCTCGCGCTGCACGAGTGGACGGGGGAATCCCGCTTCGCCGCGCTCTACCGCGCGAGCGCGGCTGCACTGCGGCAGGCACACGCGCTCGACCCCGAGCTCGGCTGCTATCTCTGGACACAGGACCTGTACGGGCGCCGCGCAAAGTGGATCGGCGCGGTGCACGGCTTTGCCGGGAACGCCTGCGCGCTGATCCGCGGCCGCGCGCTGCTCGACCCGGCCGAGTGGGACGACTGGTCGCGCTGGATCTGCGACGCGATCACGGCCACTTCGATCCGCGAGGGCGAGCTGGCCAACTGGCCGACGCGCGCCGGTGCGCCAGAGCGGCTCGTACAGCACTGCCACGGCTCGCCCGGCATCGTGACCTGCGTCGCCGGCTTGCTCGAGCCGCGTCTCGACGCTCTGCTCGATGCAGCCGGCGAGCTGACCTGGCGGGCGGGCCCACTGCGCAAGGGCGCGAACCTTTGTCACGGGACGGCGGGCAACGGCTACGCCTTCCTCAAGCTGTTCCGGCGCAGCGGCGAAGCGCTCTGGCTCGAGCGCGCCCGCGCCTTCGCGATGCACGCGATCGCCCAGAGCGAGCGCGACCTCGCGTCGTACGGCCGGCGCCAGCACTCGCTCTGGACCGGCGACCCAGGGCTCGCGCTCTACCTCTGGTCGTGCATTCGCGCGGACGACTGCTTTCCGACGCTGGACGCGCTCTAGAGCGTCGGGCCCGTGGCCTCGCGGAGCGCGCGGCGGGCGATGCGCGTGACCACCGCCGTGACGGCGATCGTCGCGGCGAGTCCGATCCCGAGCACGAGCCAGTACTCGGCGCCGCGCTCCGGCGCCGCGCCTCCCGCGAGCGACGCCACGTCGCCCGCGAGCTTGCCGTAGTACACGTAGAGCAGGGTGCCCGGGAGCATTCCGAGCGACGCGACGAGATAGTCGGCGAAGCGCACGCGCGAGAGGCCGAGCCCGTAGTTCAGGAGCGTGAACGGGAACGCAGGCGAGAGTCGCAGCAGGAACACGATCCTGCGGCCCTGCGCGCCGATGGCGCGATCGATTGCGGCGAAGCGTGGATCTCCAGCGATGCGGCGCTCGATCGCTCCGCGCGCGACATAGCGCGCGATCAGGAACGCCAGCGCCGAGCCCAGCACTGCCGCGGTGAACACGTAGACGACGCCTTCGGCGAGCCCGAAGATCGCCCCCGCGGCGAGTGTCAGGAGCGAGCCCGGCACGAAGCCGACGACCGCCAGCGCGTACCCTGCGATGAAGACCGCGGGCCCGTAGACGCCGAGGCTGTCCACCCAGGCCGCGAACGGCTGCAGGTACCCGCCGGCCAGGCGTCCGAGCGCGACCAGTGCGAGGAGCGCCCCGACCGCGAGCGCAATCCGCCTCGCCGTCACGCGCCGGCTCTTTTCTCGAGCGGCGCGAAGCGCGCGCTGAAGTGGCGCAGCCGCGCGGGCTGCTCGACGATCCGCACGCCGCGCAGGGCGCTGCGGCGCTCGAACACGTCGAGCACCACCTCGATCACGTAGTCCACGTGGCTCTGGGTGTAGACGCGTCGCGGGAACGCCAGTCGCAGCAGCTCCATCTCGGCCGCGCTCTCCTCGCCCGTCTGCGGGTCGCGCCGGCCGAACATCACGGAGCCGATCTCGCAGCTGCGCACGCCGCCCGCCACGTAGAGCTCGCACGCCAGCGCCTGTCCCGGGTACGCGAGCGGCGGAACGTCGGGCAGGAACGCGCGCGCGTCCAGGTAGATCGCGTGACCGCCGGGAGGCTGCACCAGCGGCACGCCGGCCGCTGCGAGCTTCTCGCCGAGGTACTCGATCGAGCGGATGCGGTACGCCAGGTAGTCCTCGTCCAGCACCTCGCCGAGCCCGACGGCGATCGCTTCGAGGTCGCGGCCGGCGAGTCCGCCGTAGGTCGGAAAGCCCTCCGAGAGGATCAGCGCATGCTTGAGCTCCGCTGCCAGCGCGTCGTCGTGCGTGCAGACGAAGCCGCCCGTGTTCGAGAGGCCGTCCTTCTTCGCGCTCATGGTGCAACCGTCGGCGAGCGCAAAGGTGTCGCGCGCGATCTCGAGCGGCGAGCGCGCCGACATCCCCGGCTCGCGCGCTCGCACGAACCAGCTGTTCTCCGCGAAGCGGCAGGCGTCCAGGTAGAGCGGCACGCCGTGGCGGTCGCAAAGCGCGCGGGTGCCGCGCACGTTCTCGAGCGACACCGGCTGCCCACCGCCCGAGTTGTTGGTGAGCGTGAGCATGCAGAGCGGCACGTGCGCGCGGCCCTCCTCGGCGAGCAGCCGGTCCAGCCGCGCGAGATCGATGTTGCCCTTGAACGGGTGCCGCGTCGCCGGCTGGCGCGCCTCGGCGATCGGCAGATCGACGGCGCGCGCGCCGCGCGCTTCGAGCTGGGCACGCGTGGTGTCGAAGTGGGTGTTGCTCGGGACGACCTGCCCCGGCGCGACCAGACAGCCGAACAGAATCCGCTCCGCCGCGCGTCCCTGGTGCGTGGGGATCACGTGGCGGAAGCCGAAGATGCGCTTCACCGCCGCCTCGAAGCGGTAGAAGCTCGAGGCGCCGGCGTACGACTCGTCGCCCGCCATCACGCCGGCCCACTGCGCGGCGCTCATGGCGCCGGTGCCGCTGTCGGTGAGCAGGTCGATCAGCACGCGCTCGGCGCGCAGCGCGAACAGGTTCCAGCCCGCGTCCGCCAGCCACACCTCGCGCTCGGAGCGCGTGCTCATACGCACCGGCTCGACCACCTTCACCCGGTGCGGCTCGATGATCGTGCGGTAGCGACCTTCGCCGTGCATCGCCTTCCCCCGGCGGGATGATTCCAAGTTTCCCGAAGCGATGCGATCATCGACCCCATGGACGCAGTCAAGTCCGTCGCGCGCGCCTACGACGGCTCGACCGCGACCTTCAAGGCCCTGCGCGCCTTCGGCTGGGGACCGCTGCTCAATCTCGGCTACTACGCCGGGCGGAATCTGTGGCGGCTGCCGTTCGGGACGGGGTTCTTCCAGCGCGACCTGGCAAAGCGCTCGCTCGCGCTGGTCGGCGCGCGCGCCCGCGAGCTCGTGATCGACGTGGGGTGCGGGCGCGGCTGGACGAGCCACGAGCTCGCGCGCGGCGGCGCACGCGTGGTGGGCCTCGACCTGCTGCCCGAGCACGTTCAGGCCGCGGCGGAGGCGTGGCGCGGCGCGCCGGAGCTGCGCTTCGCCGTCGGAGATGCGACGCGGCTCGGCGAGACGCTCGCGGGCCTCGGGATCGCACCGGAGTCGGTGGACGCGATTCACTGTCTGGAGGCGGCGTTCGAGTTCGGACCGCAGGGCCGGCGCGCGTTTCTGGCAGAGGCGTTCCGCGCGCTGCGGCCGGGCGGCAGGCTCGTGCTCGTCGACTTCGTCTGGCGCAACGATCGGCCCGAGGAGATCGAAGCGCTCGACCCCTTGCGGCGGGTGCGCCTCGCGTGGGGCTTCGAGCAGTTCGAGCCGCTGGTGCGCTACCGGCTCGCGTTCGCGCAGGCCGGCTTCCGGGAGCGCGCGCTCCACGACTGGACCTCTCGCGTGATCGACCGCTTCCAGCGCGTCGCGAGCGCATTCGTCGCTGTGCTGCAGTCCCGCGTCGCGCGCGCGATCGTCGCGCTGGCGCGGCCGGGGATCCGGAGCCTCGACGACGCCGAGTGGCCGCTGCTCGTCCTGGCGATGCAGGCGCACGACCGCGTGCGTCGCGCCGCGCGCTACGTCGCCTTCGTGCTCGAAAAGCCGGCCTGACCTCTGTTACGCTGCGCGAGATGCGGAGCGGGTCTCTGCGGTTCGGGCTGCTCTGCGTGCTACTGCTCGCCGGAGCCGCCGCGCGGGCGGGCGACGGCGTCGTCGAGATCAACCAGGCGAAGGCGCTCGCCGGCGGCGTCACCGCCGGAGACGCCCCCGGGTTTCCCGTCACTCTCAGCGCGCCGGGCAGCTACCGGCTGACGAGCAACCTCGACCTGCGCGCGCTAGCGACGCCGCAGAACGTCACTGCGATCGACCTGACTGCCGACGGAGTGAGCCTGGACTTCGGCGGGTTCGCGATCCTCGGCTCGACTGTCTGCGCGGGGACGCCTCCGACGACCGCGCTGGCCTGCGCGCCGCTCGGCACGGGATTCGGCGTGAGCGCCAGCACACGCGCGGACGTCAGCATCGCGAACGGCGGCGTGTACGGCGCCGGCGGCGGCGGGATCAGCTGTGGCAACAGCTGCCTGGTCTCCGGGATGCATGTCGAGAGCAACGGCGGGTCGGGGATTTCCGGCGGTCTCGGCAGCGTGCTGCGCGGGAACACCGCCGCGCGCAACAGCCTCGGGGGCATCTCCGCCTCGAGCGGGAGCACGCTGCAGCAGAACGCCGCCCGCGAGAACGGCTCCGCCGGGATCGGCAGCGCGGACGCCAACCGCGTAGAAGGCAACAGCAGCCGCGCGAACCGGGGTTACGGCATCAACGCAAACTCCCGCAGCAACGTGCGCGGCAACGTCGCGCACTCGAACTTCCTCGGCGGCATCAATCTCGCGAACGATACGCGCGTGGAGGGGAACACCTCGACCGACAACACGGGCGTCGGCCTCAGCCTGGGCGCGAACACGCCCTACGCGCGCAACTCGATGCGCAACAACACGGGCGGCGCCGTGGCCGGCGGCCTCCAGATCGGCACCAACTTCTGCGACACCGACACGATCTGCCCCTGATTCGGAGGGTCGTGGGGATCGGACCTAACGCCGCAGGCGGGCGAGCGCGAGCGCGCCGAGTGCTACCGCGGTGAGCCACCCGCTGGCCGGCTCCGGGATCAGCGTGCGCGTGTTCACGAGACCTTCGGAGTCCTGGAACGACAGGTTCAGCGTATCCGCCGCGTCGGTGACCGAGTTCAAGAGCGGAGCGAACGCGAGCAGACGGGAGTAGAGGTACACTTCATCGCCCGGCTGCAGCGTGAAGGCGAGCGTCGCACCGACCTGCTCCGGGCTCCCGCTGGCTGGCAACGCGAGCAATGCATCGGCGAGCACCGCCGGCTCGTACTCGAAGAGGATCGTGGCGAGGAGCGGTGTGTAGACGAAGTTCTGCGCCGCGAAGACGTGCACGGTGGCGCTCGCGGACGCGTCTCCGAGGAAGAAGCCCGTCGGCGGCGGAACAGTGCCGGTGAGTGAGACGTCGAGGGTGAAGAGCTTCGGCGTCGCGCCCGTGTACGTGTAGCTGTCGGCGCCGACGGCCAGCACGCCGGAGATGAAGGTCTCTCCCGACGCGCCGCTGGTCGCACCGCGCGCGACCGCTCCGAGGGTCGGCAGCGCGAGCGTGTTCGGAGCGCCATCCAGAGTGACGCTCGCCGTGCCCCCCGCCTGCTCGAACCCGGGCACGATCTGGGCGAACGCCGACGACTGCCCCACTCCGCCGTTCGCGATGGCGCCGTCCCCGAAGCAGAAGGTGGTGCATCGCGCCGGCGAGACCGCGGCAGTGACACCGAACTCGAGCGGCGCCGCCGCGGCCGGCGCGGCGAGCAGCAGCACTGCGAGCTGCGCGAGGTGGCTACGGACTCCCATCCGCCCTCCTGTGGCCGGGGCCCCCAAGGAGGCACGCGGCATGAGCGAGCATACACCACTCCCCTGACCTGCCGGCTTTCTTCGCACCACCCGTTTCTGATCGAGTCCGACACCTAGCTCCGTGCGTTGCTAGAGTGCGATCGAGAGAGCTCCGCGCGGCCGCGGACGGAGGGGGAGCATGAAGCAAGCGGATGCGCGCCGCGCGGGCGCACTGCTGCTCGTCGTGGTGATGGTCATGGGCTGCGCCACCGCGCAGGAGGGCGCGAAGAGCAACCCGAAAGCGGTGCTCGGCGCGGTGATCGGCGCAGGAGCCGGTGGGCTCATCGCGGCGGCGGCCGGCGGCAACGCCGGGACGATCGTCGCGGCCGCGGCTGCGGGAGGCGTGATCGGCGGCGCGATCGGCCATCACCTCGACAAGAAGGACAAGCAGCTCGCGGCGCAGGCTGCAAACCAAGCCTTCGAGACCAGCCGCTCCGGGCAGCCTTCGGCCTGGAACAACCCGGACTCGGGAAACTCCGGGTCGGTCACGCCCACGAAGACCTACCAGCTCGCGAACGGGCAGTACTGCCGCGAGTACCGGCAGGACGTCACGATCGGTGGCGAGCAGCATCAGGCCTACGGCACCGCATGCCGGCAGCCCGACGGTACCTGGCAGGTCCAGAGCTGAGCGGTGGGGAGACGAGCCATGACCCGAAATTCGATCCTGTTGGCCTGCGCGCTGGTGACCGCGGTGGCTGCTGCGGCGCGCGCCGAAGCGCCCGCGGGGTACGACGTGCGCGCCGCCTTTGCGGAGGCCGACCAGAACAGCAACGGCTCGATCGAGATCGACGAGTACTACGACCGGCTGGTCGAGATCTTCTTCGCAGGCGATGCAAACAAGGACGGCTTCCTCAGCCGCGAGGAGCTCGCCAGAACCGTCGTGATCCCCGAGAGCTTCGAGCAGGCCGATCGCGACGCCGACGGGCGCGTCTCGCGGCGCGAGTTCGTGCGGGTTCGCCTGCCGCTGTTTCTCCAGCTCGACACCGACGGCGACGGCGAGCTGTCGTTCGCGGAAGTGACGGCTGCCCTCGCGGAGCGGGGCGGCAAGTGAGGCGGGCGTTCGCCGCGACCGTCTTGGCCTGCTCACTCGCCTGCGCCTCGGCGTACCAGCGCACCTACGACGCGGAGACCCAGCGGCTCGAGCAGGAGCACGCCGCGCAGCAGGCGCAGGAGAGCGCGGCGCACAGTGAGGCGCAGCGCTACGCCGCGGTCGTCTACTTCGCGACGGGCAGCAGCCAGATCGACGGCGACGGCCAGCGTGAGCTGCGCTGGCTCGTCGAGAAGCTCGGGCCGTACCCGCAGTCCACGTTGGACGTGCAGGGTTTTGCCGACGCGACCGGGGGCGAGGCGACCAATCAGCAGCTCTCCCAGCAGCGCGCGCAGGCGGTTGCGGAGCTCCTGCGCGCGCAGGGCATCGCGCCTGCTCGCATCCAGCTCGCTGCGTTTTCGACGCAGTCGCCCGCGGCGTCCAACACCACGCAGCAGGGCCGCCGCAACAACCGCAGGGTCGAGGTCACCGTTCGCTGAGCACCGGGAGCGTCAGCTCCCCTCGCTCGTGCCGTCGGGCCGCTCGATGGCCAGCAGCGTTCACTTCCCCGTGCAAGCCGGACCTGCGCGCGGCGGGTCAGCCGAGGACGACGCGAACCTGGTGCGTGGCGCCGTCGTCCACGAGCGCAATCGCCGCGCCCGCTACCGGCCCGCCGTCGAGCTCGACGGACGATACGCCGCGCGTGACACCGTTCGGGTTCTCGACCCTGATCTCGTAGCGCGCCCCGTGGTAGCGAAAGCGGATCTGGAAGCCCGGCCAGGCGCGGGGGATGCACGGGTCGAGCACGAGCATCCCGGCGCGGACGCGGAATCCCAGAATCCACTCGATGCCGGCGCGGTACATCCAGCCCGCGGCGCCGGTGTACCAGGTCCATCCCCCCCGCCCGACGTGTGGCGCCTCGGCATACACATCGGCTGCGACCACGTAGGGCTCGACCTTGTAGCGGTGGACGCCGCTGCGCGTGCTCGTGTGACTGATGGGATTCAGGATCGTGAAGAGCTCGCCCGCCTTGTCACCCTCTCCGAGCGCGGCGAACGCGATGACGCACCAGACCGCGGCGTGGGTGTACTGGCCGCCGTTCTCCCGCACCCCCGGCAGGTAACCCTTGATGTAGCCCGGCTCGTACTCCGAGTGGTCGAAGGGCGGAGTGAAGAGCCGGATGAGAGCGTCACCGCGACGCACGAGGTGCTCCTCGACGGCCGCCATCGCGCGGGCCGCGCGGCCGGGCTCGCCGGCGCCGGAGAGGACGGCCCACGACTGCGCGATCGAATCGATCCGACATTCCTGGCTGGAGGCCGAGCCAAGGGGCGTACCGTCGTCGAAGTACGCGCGCCGGTACCAATCGCCGTCCCAGCCTTCTGATTCGAGCGTACTGGCGAGGGCGCTGGCATGGCGTCGCCAGGCATCGGCGCGTTCCCGCTCACCGCGCCGCAGGGCGATGCCTGCGAACTTCGAGAGCGTCGCGTGCAGGAACCAGCCGAGCCAGACGCTCTCGCCCTTGCCCTCGCGCCCGACGCGGTTCATGCCGTCGTTCCAATCGCCGCTGCCCATCAGGGGGAGGCCGTGGCTCCCGACGCTCAGGCTGCGGTCGAGGGCGCGTGCGCAATGCTCGAAGAACGGTGCCCGCTCTGCCGCGACGGCAGGCTCGAAGTACGCCTCGTCCTCTGCCGGCGCGAGCAGCGGCCCCTGGAGGAACGGCACGATCTCGTCGAGCAGAGCCTCGTCCTGCGTGACCTCGACGTAGTGCGCGGCGGCGTAGGGCAGCCACAGCAGGTCGTCCGAGACGCGGGTGCGGGTGCCACGGCCCGAGGGTGGGTGCCACCAGTGCTGCACGTCCCCTTCGACGAACTGCCGGCTGCTGGCGCGCAGCAGCTGCTCGCGCACGAGCGCGGGCTTCGACACCACGAGCGCCATCACGTCCTGGAGCTGATCGCGGAAGCCGAAGGCGCCGCCCGCCTGGTAAAACGCAGAGCGCGCCCAGACGCGGCAAGCCAGTGTCTGGTAGAGAAGCCAGCGGTTGAGCAGCAGATCCATCGGTCGATCCGGGGTCGTCACCTGTACCGTGCCGAGGACGTCGTCCCAGCGGCTGGTGATCTCCTGCAGCAGCGCTTCGGGGTCGACCTTCCGGTAGCTCGTGACGAGCGCGCCCGCTTCCTCGGCGGTCGCACCCTCGCCGAGCAGACACACGAGCGTGGCGCGCGCGCCGGGTCGCAGCTCGAGCGTCGTCTGGAGCGCGCCGCAGGGATCGATACCGGCGCCTCCGTGGCCCGACAGCGTGTTGCCTCGCTCGAGGGCGAGTGGCTGATCGAGGCTGCCGTTCCGGCCCAGGAACTCGGTCCGGTCGCAGGTCCAGGCGGTCGCCCCGCCGAGATCGAGGAATGCGACGCGGCCGGCGAACTCGGTGTTCCAGGGATTGCGCGCGAACAGAGCGCCGCTGTGCGCGTCGCGTTCCGTGATCACATGAGACGCCGAGGCGGCGCGCGAGACGCCGAGTACCCACTCGACGTAAGCGGTCACGGAGATCCGTCGCCGGCGCGTCGATCGATTCTCGATCACGAGCTGTGACACCTTGATCGGATCGTCCGCCGAGACGAACTGGAGCAGCTCGAGCGCGATCCCGCGCGAGGTGTGCTCGAAGCGGCTGTATCCCTGACCATGGCGCGCGATGTAGCGCCCGGCCTCCTCGCGGATGGGCAGGGCCGTCGGGCCCCACAGCTCGCCGCTCTCTTCGTCGCGAACGTAGAAGGCCTCGCCCGGCGGATCGGACACCGGATCGTTCGACCATGCCGTGAGCTGGTTCTCCCGGCTGTTCTCGGACCAGGTGTAGCCGCTGCCGGACTCGGACACCTGGAAGCCGAAGCGCGGGTTCGCCACAACGTTGATCCACGGGGCCGGCGTCCACTGCCCCTCGCCGAGAGCGGTGACGTATTCCCGCCCGCCTGCGGCGAAGCCACCGAGACCGTTCCAGAGCTCGAGGTCGAGCCGCGGCGGCGGCTCGGGAGACGGCCGCGTCGGGGCAGGTCGGGCTGCGTCGGGCGCCGATCGCTCTTCGCTGCGCTCCAGGCGCGCGACCTGCTCGTCGAGCGTTCCATGCCGACTCAGCAGCACCGCACGCGCCGCAGTCTGCAGCACGAGCCGGTCCGCGGGGGGAAGGCGGTCGCCGCGCAGGATGAATACGTGTCCGTGCGTCGGGTGGACGTCGTGCCCGAGCTTCGACTGACTCGTCCGCACCAGACCCTCGAGCGCCGCCTGGAGATCGCCGGCGTAGGAGGTGCTCTGCTCGTTCAGCAGCACGAGATCCACCGCGAGCTGCTTGAGCCGCCAGTACTCGTGCGCGCGCAGCAGCTGGCGCACGATCTCCTGGTCTCCCGCATCATCGATGCGCACCAGCACGATCGGCAGGTCACCGGAGATGCTGTGCGGCCAGAGCGCCCTCGCGCCGCCGCTGGCGCGACGCAGCACTTCGGACGACGGCCGCAGCGAGGGGTCGGCGTAGAGGATCCGGTTCGCGAGGCGTTGGAAGAGATGGGCTTCGTCCGCCTCCACGCCGAGGTGTCGGAGCTCGACCTGGGCTTCCGTGCGCGCGAGCGTCACGACGCGGTCGAAGATGGCCGGGTCGTGGAACTTGTCCGCGAGATCGAGCACGGCTTCGCGCGAGGTGGCGACGACGGTGGAGAACGCGACACGGGCGGTGTTGCCCGGTGCGAGGCGGACTCGCACGCGCAAGCTGAAGATCGGATCGAGCACCGAGCCTGCAGTGTTCGAGAGGGGCCGGCCATCGACGACCGACAGCGCCGCGCGGATGCCGCGCCCGCGACCGAGGAAGCGCGCTCGGTCGGTCTCGTACTGCACGCCGCCCACACGCTCGCCCTCCACGGCCACTACGTGCGCGGCCCAGATCGGCGCGTCCTCCGGGGATCGCGGGCGGCGCGTGGCCAGCAGGGCATTCAGCTGCGGAGCCGCCTCGGTCTGCACGAAGAGCTTGGAGAAGACCGGGTGGGCCGCGTCTGCCGCCGCGGGGCAGAGCACGATCTCGGCGTAGGAGGTGAGCTCGATCTCGCGCGTACGCACGCCGTGATTCGTGAGCGAGACGCGGCGCGCTTCGGCTTCGTCCTCGGACGAGACCACCACCTCGAGTCGGGTCGTGATCGGACCGTCGCGCCGGCGAATCTCCGCGCGATCCTCCGAGAAGACTGCCTCGTACTCATCCGGCTCGACGCCGCTCGGCTGATAGGCAGCAGACCAGACGTCACCCGTGTCCGCGTCGCGCAGGAATACGTAGTGGCCCTGCGCGTCGAGTGTCACGTCTTCCGACCAACGTGTGACGGCGAGATCCCGCCAGCGGCTGTAGCCGGAGCCCGCCGACGTGATCATCACCGCGTATTCGCCGTTCGAGAGCAGATGCGTCCGCGGCGCCGACTCGTGGGGAGTGGTGAAGCGGCGCGGAACCGCGCGCACGAGGTCTCGCACGTGAGCCGCCGTCTCGACCTCCTCGGCGCGGGGTCGGGCTACGGCCACGTCCCGCGGCGGCCGCTCCTGGAGCAGGAGCTCGGCAGCCTTCACGATCGGCTCGCGGTGAAAGCGCGTCCGCATCAAGCCGTCCTGCAGCACGTTCGCGATGGCGACGATGGACATGCCCTGGTGGTGCGCCATGTACGCCCGCACCATGCCGATCGCCTCGCCTTCCAGGAGACGCTCCGCTGTGTAGTCGAGCGCTTCGTAGAACCCGTACGCGCCACGCGCTCCGAGGCCCTCGAGTCGCGCGAGGTTGTCGGCGGCGGCGGCGGGATCGATCATCGCGGCCAGAGCTGTGGCGTACGGCGCGATCACGACATCCTCGCTGAGCCCGCGCTTCAGTCCCAGTCCCGGCACTCCGAAGTTCGAGTACTGATAGGTGAGCTCGAGGTCCCGCGCGTAGAAGGCCGACTCGGAGGTGCCCCACGGAACGCCGCGCGTCGCCGCGTAACGCATCTGGCGGCGCACCACGAGCCGATTCGTCTGCTCGATCATGCTGCCGGGTGGCGAGCTCATGACGAGGGCTGGCATCAGATACTCGAACATCGATCCCGACCACGAGATCAGCGCCGAGCCCCGATCCACCGGAGTCATCGGCCGCCCGAGGGCAAACCAGTGCGAGGCCGGTAGGTCGCCCTTCGCGATGGCAACGAAGCTGGCGAGCCGCGCCTCGGATGCCAGCAGGTCGTAGCAGTTGGGGTCCCGGGTGGCTTCGCTGACGCGGTAGCCGATCGCGAGCAGGTTGCGCGTCGGGTCGAGCAGGAAGCCGAAGTGCTGCGCGTCGCGGAGCTCGCGCGCTCGCCGCGCGAGGGCGAGGAGACGACCGATCAGCGCATCGGCTGCCCGGGTCGCCTCTCCGAGGCTTCGCGCGAGCTCACCGGGAGATTGTGAGTCCGCGGCCGAGCCCGAGATCAAGGCGAGCGCCGCCGCGCAACGGTCGGCCATCTCCGCGGGTGTCGGCAGTGTGGACCACAGGGCGTTCGCGTCCTCGCTCGGGTCCGCATGCGACACCCACGGCAGGAACGTCTCGAGATCGCGGCGGTGGCTGCGCACGGCGGCGGCCACGGCCTCGGCCCAGACCAGAGGCTCGGCACCGGTTCCGTCGCCGCGCTCGGCTGCCAGCGTTCGCGCCACGTCGACCAGCGTGACGGCGAGCGCCTCGAGCTCGCGCAGGCTGCGCGCCCACGCGGCGGGCGTGCGCGGCGCCGCGGAGAGTGTGGCTTCGAGCTCCGCCACCGCGCCGTCCAGGTGCTCGCGACCGAGCGTCTGGGTGCGTCGGTCGGGAAGCGACGCGGCGGACTCGCGAACGAGCGCGAGAGCGTCTCCGATACCCGCCAGCGCGCTCGGGGCGAGGAGTGCGCGGTCGATCTGCTCCAGGCAGGTCTGCGCCAGGGCGGTCAGATGTCCCGCGAGGTTCCCGCTATCGACCGACGACACGTAGGGCGGATCGAGCGGACGCAGCGTGCGCGTGTCGTACCAGTTGTAGTGATGTCCCCGGAATCGATCCATCCGGAACAGCGTGTCGATCGTCGCTTCGAGGCGCTCGACGGCGTCGAGCAGACCGAGCCAGCCGAAATCCCGCGCGGCCACCGTCGCGAGCAGATACAGCCCGATGTTCGTCGGAGAGGTCCGATGCGCGACGACTGGCTGCGGATCCTCCTGAAAGTTGTCGGGCGGGAGCGCGTTGTCCTCGGGGCCGACGAACGTCTCGAAGAAGCGCCACGTCCGCCGGGCCGTCCGGCGGAGGAGCGCTCTCTGAGGCGGCGACAGCGGGGCGAGTCGCGTCGCACGCGGCGGCAGACTGACGCGTCGGGCGACGAGGGGCGACAGCATCCAGAGCACGACGAAGGGCGCGGCCAGCATCCAGCTCTCGGGTCGCAGAGCGGCGACGAGTCCCGCGGTGCCGAGGCCCACGGCGACGGGTGCCGCCATGCGGGGACGTACGCCGGGGAACTCGAGCGCCGAGCTCGCCTTCGCCTGCGCGGCGGTCACCCACTCGAGGAGGCGCCGCCGCACCGACAGCCGGAAGAGCGTGCGCGCGATCGCGTCGAGCATGAGGCATGCGTGATGGGCGAGCAGGGTCACGTGGAGCGCCAGCTGCGCCGCGCCCACGGCCAGATCGGACACGACTCCGAGCACGTGGCTGCGCTTCGAGATGCCGCGCCGGCGCGGCAAGATCTCGAGCAGCGCGCCCAGGATCGCCGGAATTCCGATGACGGCCAGAACGAACAGCGTCCAGATCGCCGCGGGCACGGGAGAGAGCGTCCAGGCCGCGACCAGCGTGAGGAGCGCGGACGGTGCGGAGAGCGTGCGCCGGAGGTTGTCGAGCATCTTCCAGCGACCGAGCAAGGGCACGCCCCGGGAGCGTGGTCCCAGGATCCAGGGCAAGAGCTGCCAGTCACCGCGGGCCCAGCGGTGCTGTCGCTGCATCGCCACCGTATAGTCCGCCGGGAATTCTTCGAAGACCTCGAGGTCCGAGACGAGCCCGGCGCGCGCGAAGATCCCCTCGAACAGGTCGTGGCTCAGGAGTGCGTTCTCCGGCACGCGTCCCGCGAGCGCCGCCTCGAACGCATCGACGTCGTAGATACCCTTGCCGGTGTAGGAGCCCTCTCCAAACAGGTCCTGGTAGACGTCTGAGACGGCCGAGGCGTACGGGTCGAGGCCGCAGCGACCCGCCGTGATCTGGTGATACAGAGACCCCTCGTTCGCCCGGGGGAGCGTCGGCGTCACGCGCGGCTGCAGCACTCCGTAGCCATGGGTGACGCGCCCGGCGACCGGATCGAAGCGCGCCCGATTCGACGGATGCGCCAGGGTCCCGACCAGGGCTCGTGCCGTCCCGACGGGCAGCCGCGTGTCGGCGTCGAGGGTGATCACGCAACGAACACCAGGCGGCGCTGCAGGTGCGCGGTCGCCCGGGGAGAGGAAGGTCGTGTCGGTCGCCCCCCGCAGCAGACGGTTCAGCTCGCGCAGCTTCCCGCGCTTGCGTTCCCAGCCCATCCACCGACCCTCGCGTTCGTTCCAACGGCGCCCGCGGTGCAGGAGCAGGAAGCGGTCTCTGCCATCGGACGCAGGACCATGCAGCGCGTTCAGACGCGCGATCCTCGTGGCCGCCGCGGCGAAGATCTTCTCGTCGTCCGGCAGCGTCTCGCTCTGCGCGTCGATCCAATCCGAGAGCAACGCGAAGCGCAGCTCCTCGTCCGGGTTGGCGAGGAAGTGCAGCTCGAGCTGGTCGATCAAGGATTCGGCGTTGGCTTCGCTCGTGAGCAGGGCGGGAATCGCCACCAGCGTGCGCAGCTCGGGCGGTACGCCTCCGCGCAGCTCCAGCTTGGAGAGGGGCGTCGGGCCGATCGCCAGCGCGCCGCCGCGATTCGCCAGCGCGAGAGCGAGATCGGTCGCGGGTACCAGGGCCAGCACGGCGAACAGCAGCAGCACGAGCGGGTTCGCGCCGTCCTGGGCAGTGAGCACGAGGGGCAGGGCGAGAAGCAGTCCGCTCGTGAGCGCCAGCGTCCCGAAGTAGGCCGGCATGGCGGCGGCGCGGTAGCCGCGGGCGAGCCAGCCTCGCAGCGGAACGCGATAGCGGAGCTCGCGCTCGAGCCGCGGGCGCCCGTCGGACAGCAGGTGGTACCCCGGCTCGCTCCGGCGCGCGCGATCGGGATCGCTCGCTAGAGACGCCTGCTTCGCCAGCGCCAACGCGGCCTCGACCACCTCGCGCTCGCTGCGGCGAGAGCCCCTGGCGAGGTCTTCGATGGCGTGGCGGTAGCGGTCGCGCGTCGGGAAGTCGAGCGCGGCAAAATCGGATTCGGCGCGCAGCAACGCGTCGACCAGACTGACGCTCTCGAAGAAGTCCTTCCAATCGAAGGCCGACATCAGGCGCATGCTCGTGATCACGTTGCGCACCGTCACGTTCATCGCCGCCTGCCGGTGGTGCTCACGCCGCACGATCTCGTCGGTGTTGGTCCCCTGGGCGCTGAGCCGCGCGTCGAGCCAGCGCAGCGCGGGCACGAGTTCCGGATCCTGATCGCGCAGCCGCCGGACGAGCTGGACGGCGAAGGCGGTCGGCAGCCGCCGCTCCTCGAGGCGGGCCAGCGAGAGCGTTGCCTCCGCCGGCGTAAGCGGGCCGAGCCCGAGGAGAGCGTCCGCGAGCGCATCTGCATCCCGGCGGGCCGTGCGACCCTGCACGATCCCATCCGCGAGCCGGCGCAGGTTCTCGACCATCACGATGCGAAGCGTGATCGCCACCGCCCAGAGCTCACCGATCGTGAGCGGCTGCACGGTCTGATAGGCGCGCACGAAGCGCCGCAGGCTCTCGGGCTCGAAGCGGCTGTCGGTGTGCGCGACGAACGCCCAGGCGATGCCGAAGATCCGGGGGTATCCCTCCAGGGGGCCCTGCGCCAGCTTCGGCAGCTCGCGATAGAAGCTGGCGGGCAGGTCTTCGCGGATCTGGCGAATCTGATCGTCGACGATGTGGAAGTTGTCGACGAGCCACTCGGCCGCGGGCGGGATCGTGCGTTCCTCGCGAATCGCCTCCGCGATCGTCCGGTAGCAGGCGAGCAGTGCGCGCGCGTTGTCCTTCAGCCGCGGCGACAGCAGGCGGCCGCCGCGCGGGTCCTGCGTAACTCTCTGGGCGGCGGCCAGGCTCTGGGCGTGCTGCTCGAGCCGTTCGACGCTGAACAGCTCGCCCCGGACGGGCTCAGCGGGATCCGGCAGCAAGGACGCGCGCGAGCGGAAGAGAGCCATGCGCGCGATCCCTAGCGTGGTGCGCGGCTGGCGGCGACAGGGTCGACGCGGGACAGAATCGGCAGCTCGTCGCCGCTGAGCGTCTCCTTCACGAGGAGACGCTGCGCGCTCTCCTCCACCGCGGCGCGGTGCGTCTGCAGGATCGCGAGAGCGCGCTCGAAGGCCTCGCCGACGAGCTCGCGCACCGCGCAGTCCACCTCGCGGGCCGTCTGCTCTGAGAAGTCGCGGCGGCGTGTCAGGTACTCGCCCGGCAGCTGCAGCAGGCCGGAGCGCTCGCTTTCGAGCGACACCATGCCGAGCTTCTCGTCCATGCCGTACTGGGTGACCATGCTGCGCGCGATCCCCGTGGCCCTGCCGAGGTCGTCGGCTGCCCCGGTGGAGACCTCGGCGAAGAAGATCGACTCGGCGGCCCGCCCGCCGAGCAGCACCGCCATCTTGTCCTTCAGCTCCTGGGTCGACATCAGGAAGCGGTCTTCCGTGGGCCGCTGGATCGTGTAGCCGAGCGCGCCAATGCCGCGCGGGATGATGGACACCTTGTGGACGACGTCCGTGCCGGGGAGCGCCAGGGCCACGATGGCGTGGCCGATCTCGTGGTAGGCGGTGACCTTGCGCTCGTGCGGATTGAGCAGGCGGTTTCGCTTCTCGAGGCCGGCGACGATGCGCTCCACCGCGCGGTTGACGTGGTCCATCCCGACTTCGGGCGAGTCGTCGCGCGTCGCGAGGATCGCCGCCTCGTTGACCAGGTTCGCGAGGTCGGCGCCGGTGAAGCCGGGCGTCAGCGACGCGATGGACGCGGCGTCCACGTCCGGCCCGAGCTTCACTCTGGCGAGGTGCACGTTCAGGATCTCGATGCGGGCCTGCTTGTCGGGGCGGTCCACCAGGATCTGGCGATCGAAGCGCCCGGCGCGCAGCAGCGCTGCGTCGAGGATCTCTGGCCGGTTCGTGGCGGCCAGCAGCACGACGCCTACGGACGGATCGAAGCCGTCGAGCTCCGACAGCAGCTGGTTGAGCGTCTGTTCCTTCTCGTCGTGCCCGCCGCTCATGGGCCCGATGCCGCGCGCGCGGCCCAGCGCGTCGAGCTCGTCGATGAAGATGATGCACGGCGCCCTTCCCCGCGCCTGCTCGAAGAGGTCGCGCACGCGCGCCGCGCCCACCCCGACGAACATCTCGACGAACTCGCTGCCGCTGATGGAGAAGAAGGGAACCCCCGCCTCGCCCGCCACCGCGCGGGCCAGCAAGGTCTTCCCGGTGCCGGGCGGGCCGACGAGCAGGATCCCCTTCGGCAGCCGCGCGCCGAGCCGCCCGTAGCGCGTGGGATCGCGCAGGAAGCCGATGATCTCGCGCAGCTCCTCCTTCGCCTCGTCCACGCCGGCCACGTCATCGAAGGTCACCTTCACCGATTCCTCGGCGTAGATCTTCGCCTTGCTCTTGCCGATCGACATGAAGCCGCCGAGTCCGGCGCCCGGGCCCATGCGGCGCAGTAGAAGCGCCGACAGGCCCAGGAACATCGCGACGGGCAGCACCCACGCGAGCATGCGGGTGAACCAGGTGTCCTCGATCGTGCCGCTGAACTCGAGGCCATCCCTGGCGAGGCGCTCGGCCAGCTCGGGGTCTACGCGAACCGTGCGGAAGAGCTCAGGCTGCCCTGCACTGGGTTGGGTGAGCCTGCCGGTGATCTCGTTGCTGCTCACCGCGAGGTCGGCGACGCGGCCGTCGTGCTGGAGCTTCAGGAACTCGCTGTAGCGGATCGTGGTGATCTGCGCGCTCGTGTACCAGAACTGGACGCCAAGAAACACGAGCCATGCGAGCAGGAAAAGGGTCCAGATGTTGAAGCGGGGCGAGAGGAGGAGGGCGCGGAGGCCCGCACCCCGCTTGGGGTCCGGCCTGGGCGCCCTCGGGTCCGGCGTCGTCATCAGGCGGAGTCGTGTCCGCAGTCGTGGAAGGTGAGCAAAAGCGTGGCTGCATCGGTGGACATCGCGCGCCTCCGAACCTCAGCATATCGACGAGGTACCCCGATGCACGAAGACCCCGCGACCCTCGATGCGGTCGAACAGGAGTCGCGCCCGCTGGTTCACGCTGACGCACGCGGCTTGAAAACCGAAGCGCCCGGCTCCCTCGTCGAGGGGGCCGGGCGCCGGTGTTGGCTGGTAGCGGGGGCGCGATCCCGACTATTGCCCGCGGCGCCACCGCTCGAGGTCGCGATCCTGGCGTTCCCGGCGGCCGCGGCGGCGGGCGAAGTCTCCGAGGTGGCCTCTAGCTGAGCTGCTGCACGAGCTGGCGCACCAGCTCCTCCGCTTCCCGGACGCCCTTGTTCGTCAGGCGGTACCGCTGCCCCTTCGCCGTGCCGCTCTTCGTCACGGACTTCGCCCGAAGTAGCGGCGCCGCGGTCCGGTTGACGCGACCCGGCGCGGCGCCCGAGACCTCGAGGGCCGGCTTCAATCGCGTGACGGGCACCTCGTCCTCGCCCCGGAGAACTCGGAACCCGTACAGCGCGAGCTGGAGCGTCTCCGCGTCTCGGTTTTCGCCCTCTAGGAGGGCCCGTAGCGTCACAACGTCGCGTCGGTCGTCGCGCTGGAATACCTGGGCGAGCTGCGCCTCGCCGAGAACCCCGGGCGCCACCGCGGCCGGCGTCGGCGCTCCCGGGTTGCCGTCGCCTACCGGCGTCGGTGGCTTGGCACCGGTGCTCTCGACGAGCCCCTTCCAGATCTCGAACTGGGCGCGGACCTCGTCGGTGGGACCCTCCGCGTCGAACTCGCAGTCGCCGATCTTTGTACGGAGCCGAATCGTCGCTTCCATCGCTTCCATGGTTTCCACGATCTTTTCCTTTAGGTTCATGGGGGTGGGGGCTCCGTGAATCTGACGCAACCTGGCGCGATCGTCAAGTTTATGGTCCGTTCACGAGCACCAGCCTTGAATCCCGGGCGCTTCGTTGGCAGCGGCCGGGGCCCCAGTCGCAGATCCGCGCCCGCCTCGAACGACCCGCCTCGGCGCAGCCTGATCTACGAAACGAGATCGCTAAATCAGCTACTACGGTTCGTAGCGAGAGATTATAGTGATCGCGCTCACCGGAGAGCATGAGCAGCTGCGCGGCTCCGTTCACCGCAGCTTCGAGTCGAGGTAGTGAAGCAACGTCCGGATGCTGTTGATCACCAGCATCGCCTCGGGCTCCTCGAGGACCGACTCGTTCGGGTGGGCGAGCGTCGCGCGGTTTCGGAGCGGGTTCAGGCAGTCGACGACCGTCGCCATCGCCCGGAGCATCCGCTCGATGTCGTCGGCGCGCGGGCCCTCCTCGCGAAAGGCCGGGTGGTGCTCGCGCAGAGCCTTGAAAGCGCGGGTTGCGCCCGCACCCTCCGCGAGCTCGATCCCCCTCCGCTCGCAGACGACGCGGAGGTAGCCGTGGAACGCGGTGTGAACGCGGTCGACGCCGCTCGTGGCACCCCGGTTGCGGATGAGGTGCTCGGCGTCCTTGAGCGCCCGCTCCACCGCGTCGGAGCTGATCAAGAGGGTAGGCGGCTTGACCGCAGCGTGGGTGACTTTCGACTTGACGTCCGCGACCACGAAACGGACGAACGTCCCGAGCTCCGAGATCGTCTCGGCGATTCGTTGGAAGTCGAACCGGCGCACCGGATGCTCGCCCAACTCGGCGAGCTTCACGTATCGGTCGGCGTCGACGCTCACGCAGAGCAACGAGAACTCGTCACCGAAGAAGTTGGTGCCCTCTGACAGCTCGAACGGGATTGCGTCGAGGATCTTCGCTGCGCCTTCTTGCTTCCGAGCCCGGAGGAGGCGGCACGCCCGTTGTCGAAGCTCCGCCCAACCGTCGGGCGGCGTGGGCGCGCCAACGTACTCGAAGTCGGCTGCCCCTTTCCCTTGGTAGAGCCTAATCATCCTCCGAGCGCCTTTACGATCAGCTCGGTGTCGTCGCGAAGCTGGTCGGCCGTGAGGTTGTCCGCCAGACGAGTGAGGTAGTCCTGATACCTGGGAAGCGCCGCTTGCCACATCTCCCACTCGCGCTCAACTGGCCTCGTGTAGCGGGGGTCAGGCGCGCCTTCCACAAATCCCCGTGCGGCCGCGTCCCCGACGAGCTTCCCTAGGGAGGCAATTGCTTCGTCCCTCCAGCTCCGAGCCTGCAGCACCGGGGCAGCCGCGTCCGACATGACGAGATTCGGCAGTACGTTGCTGCGCCCAATCCTCGAACCTCGTTCTACTAGCCTGCGAAGTTCCCGCTTCGCCAATTCGACACGCTGCGCCGGAGCGTTCCGATAATCGTCGAACTCCTGTCGGACGCGATCACGCTCTCTACGAAGCGCGTCGATCCGGCCGGCCGCGTCGGTTTTCTCGCGTTCGAGCATGGTATAGGCACCCGCGAGCGCGAGGAGGAGCAAGGCGGCGAGCGTCACGGCAACTGTCGTCAGCCACGTCCAGCCGGGAACGACCAGGGATACAAGGTTGGCGATCGTCGGTAGATGAAGCGCGTCCGGGAGGAGCTGACCGGCGACTAGGTCATAGAGGCCGAGCAAGCTGACCCACCCCCACCGACCCGCGAAGACGGAGCGGGTGAAGCGAGTGCGGAGCGTGAGCCCCTCCCACGCCGTAAGGAGAGGACCGTTCGCCACGGGCTCAACGCCCCGGCGCGGTCCGCTCGCTACCGCGGCGACGCCTATGAGCTAGACCTGACATCCTCCAGGTGACCTCCCGCGCGGCATCTTGCGAGTTTCCGGTGGCGTGAGCAACCGACCATCCGGCGAGGACCCGCGCGTCCGAAAATCCCTGGACCGATCCGCCGAGATCGGTACGATCGCGTTTGGATGCGCCCCGACGAGCCCCCCCGCTTCGTGAGCCTCCGACGAGCCTCGACACTGATCGGTGTCAGTGCCCGAACCCTGCGCGCCGCGCGCGACGCCGGCGAGCTTGCGACGTTCCGACTGGGCGCGCGGACGCAACGCGTCGCGGTCGCCGACCTCGACAAGTGGGTCCGGTCGAAGCGCGTGCGCGTGACGCGCGACGCCGCGGCGTGGGTCGAGAACCGTATCGCGCGCGGGCGAGAACGCGAACGGCGAAAGCGCGCGTCATGAGCGACGACGAGACGCGAGAGCGCGCCGAGCGCGAGCTCCGCCTCGCGAAGGGCGCCGCGGCGCGCGCGGATCACCCGACGCCGGAGGACCCCGCGCGGCGGCGAAGGCTGCGGAGCTGGCGCTCCTTGATCCGGGGCGCGCCGTCCCGCGCGCTCGAGCTTGGCGTCACGCTCGACGACCAGGTCGACCTCGAGGCGCTCGCCCCGCCCGAGGTCCTCGAGCTCGGCGGGGTCGAGTACGAGATCCGCGACCTCCCGCCGGAGACCGACCCGGGCCGCGAGACCGCGCTAGACGTGCTGGTGAGTCGATTTCCTAAGCCACTTCATCCGGATCGGTGGAAGCTGGTGAAGCGGCGACTCGGCGACGAGGGGACCGCTTCCGTGCGGGACCTCGTCCCTGGCGCTCTGCTGGAAGCCGCGGAGCTCGATCCCGCGGATCCACGCGAGCACGGGAAGGTGGTCGACGGGCGTAGCGACCGAGGCACGTGGCTCCGCCTTCAGCGCGCACTCAGCCGATTGATCACGAGGGATCTACTCGGGAGAGGCTGGCGCCGCCCCCACGATCGGCTCGACCAGCAGGGGCGGTTGCCCGAGGAGGAGACGCAAGGCGTGCGGCAGGTGCGTCGACTCGCCGTCGCCGCAGACCAGCTTGAGTTCGTCGTCGCGGCCGACGCCGACCAGAAATCCCGGCGCGAGCGTGCCGCGCGCGAGATCGAGTGTGCCGACCTCGCCGACCGGGCGCAGCTCGGACGGCGAGAACGTGAGGTGTATATCCGCGTCGACGGCCGCGGTCTCACCGTGACGGAAGCGGCGTCCGAGCTCGGCATCGAGCCCGGCGCGGCGCGCGTCGCGCTCCACCGCGCCCGCAGGAAGATCGCCCGGCTCGCCTGATGTAACGCGGTCGCGCTCCTCGCTGGGATCTCGTTGGGAATGATCCCATCAGAGGAGAGAAGCGGTGTCCCTGCAGGACGATCATCGGGGCCTCCAAGACCAAGACCGGTTCGTCAGAATTCTCGACAGGGGTGACTCCGGCGAAGAGTGGAAAACGCGCCGGCTCCGCCTCGGTGAGCGAATCGTTGGGCAGTTAGTCAGCATGTACACGTCCACGTGCTGTCTGTCTATCGACGAAGTCAGGAAGTACCAGAACAGGGCCCGGCGCTGGGATAATCTGTGCGAAGGGGACTGCCATTACAGACTGTACGAGCGCGTCGAGCTGCGCGAGAAGTGCTTGAAGACCGTTCTCGTGCAGGGGCTGAATCCCGAGCTCCTACGGGGCGAGCTCGCCCACTCTCGGGGAGCGGAGATCCTCGTCGAGCGCCGCGACGACGGCGTCGCTGTCACGTTCCTCGCGGCGGTCCGGGGAAACCCGTAACCGGAACGGAGTTTTACGGGACCAACCGGCCCGGCACGTAACGCTCGGGTCGTCCTCCTTGGGGTTCTAGGCGAACCCCGAGGAGGAGATCTCGATGAACGGAAGAACGTTCGACGTCGCGCTCGTCGAGTGGCCTCACGGCCTCGAGCGCGGCGGACCTCATCTAGTCGGCCGGACGTCCGACGCCCGGATCGTCGCGCTCGTACGGGAGAGCCTCGCGGCCGAGACGCGCCGCGAGCTCGCCGAGCTGGAGGGCACCCCCGTCCGGCTCGTCGGCGAGGGCGACGACGAGTGACCCCTCGCGCCCCCGCGTTCGACCCGCGCCTCGAGCCCGTCGTCGACGCGCTCGGCGATCTGATCGCCGAGCAGCTGATCGCCGAGCTCAAAGCCGAGGCGCGCGCGGGCGCGGGCTCAACCATGAACGAAGAGGCCGCGCGACTCGGCAAAGCCGCGCGGCCCGAAGGAGCGACACAATCATGCGTAGCTCAAGCAATCGTACGCGACCCCGCGAGAAAAGGGAAACGAGCCTCGACCGCCCGGGCGCCCGCCTCGAGGGGCGCCTGATCTCGCTGCGGCGCCCAACGGAGGGCGGCGAGATCGCCGTCGTGCGCGGCGACGACGGGACGATTTACACGGTGAGGTCGGCGCCGATGTTCCGCGTCACGATCGGTCGCCGCCGCCCGCGCCGCGGCGAGCGCGTCGAGGCCCGGTGCCTCGAGAACGGCCGCCCCGCGGTGCTCGTGATCCCACGCTGGCGGTCCGGAACCGCCGCGTGAGCGAGCCGCGAGCCGAGCGCGCGTCCGCGATCGAGCGTGTCGAGGCGTACACGGCGCGCGGGTGGTCGGTGCTCCCCGTGCACGGGATCGTCGGCGGCCACTGCACGTGCGGCGAGCGTGCCTGCGACAAGCCGGGAAAGCACCCGGCGTGCCGCCACGGCGTCGACGATGCCACGACCGACGCGGAGCGGCTCCGCTCCTGGTGGGCGCGGACGCCGGACCTCAACGTCGGGATCCGGACCGGGCGCGAGAGCGGGCTCCTCGTCGTCGACGTCGATCCGCGGAACGGCGGCGCGGACTCACTCCGCGCGCTCGTCTCCAGTCTCGGCCCGCTGCCGCGGACTCCCACGGTCGAGACGGGCGGCGGAGGAGAGCACCACTACCTCGGTTACCCCGCGGACGGGCGCGCACGCGGTCGCGGCGGCCTCCGCCCCGGCGTCGACGTGAAGAGCGACGGCGGGTACGTCGTCGCGCCGCCGAGCGTCCACGCCACCGGGCGCGCGTACTCGTGGCGACGGCACCTCTCGCCCGAGGACCTCGACGCGGCCGTCACCCCGGCGTGGCTCCTCGCGGCGCTCGACGCGGAGCCCGGGCCGGGAGTTCGCCTCGCGTACGACCGGCCCGCGCCGGCCGCCGAGCTCTCGGACCGGGTGGCGGAGCTCGTCGCGACCGACGAGCGGATCGCGGCGCGGTTCCGGCGCGACGCCGAGGGCCTGCGCGACCCGAGCCCGAGCGGCGTCGACCTCTCGCTCGCGGCGCTCCTCGCGCGCGCCGGCGTCTGCGGCGGCGAGATCGAGACGGCGATCGGCCGCTCGCGCCTCGGCGCGGGGCTCCCGCCGCGCGGCGCGAACTACTACCGGGCGACGGTAGGGCGCGCGCTCGCGGGTGCCGCGGCGTTCGCCGCGGCCGGGGACCTGACGGACCTCGGCCTCGCGCGCCGGTTCGCCGCGGAGCACGGAGCGGATCTCGTCCACGTCCCCACGCTCGGCCTCTGGCGCGCGTGGGACGGTAGGCGGTTCGCGAGCGACGAGACCAACGAGGTCGCGCGCCGGGCCGCGGCGACCGCCGACGCGATCGGGGCCGACGCGCGCGGCGCCGACGCCAAGACGAAGCGGGCCGCGGCCCGCGCGAAGTCCCGCGCGGCGCTCGACGCGATGACGAAGCTCGCGGCCCCGATCCTCGCGACGACGGCCGACGTCTTCGACCGGGAGCCGCTACTGATCAACTTCCCGAACGGCACCCTCGACCTCCGAACGGACGAGTTCCGGCCGGCGGAGCGCGGCGACTACCTGACGAGAGTCACCGGCGCCGTGTACGACCCGCGCGCGACGGCGCCGCTCTTCGAGCGATTCCTGGAGCGCATCGAGCCCGACCCGCGGAAGCGCGCGTTCGTCCGGCGCCTCTCGGGCTACAGCCTCACGGGGGACGTCGCGGAGCACAAGGTCCCGGTTCTCTACGGAACCGGGCGCAACGGTAAGTCAACGCTGATCGAGACGCTTCGGAAGGCGGCCGGCGACTACGCGCGGAACGCGCGCCCCGAGCTGATCACGGCGCGGCAGGGCGACGAGCCGATCTCGAACGGGCTCGCGCGGCTCGCCGGCGCGCGGTTCGTCACCGTCGTCGAGACCGAGAAGAACAAGAAGCTCGCCGAGTCCGTGATCAAGTCGCTCGCGGGCGGAGACACGCAGACAGCGCGCTTCCTGTACGGCGAGGAGTTCGAGTTCACGCCCGAGGCGAAGTTCTGGATCATCACGAACAACCGGCCGCGGATCACCGGGACGGACGTCGCGATCTGGTCGCGCGTGCTCCTGATCCCTTTCGAGGTGACGCTCCCCGAAGCGGAGCAGGATCGCGGGCTGCCGGCGAAGCTCGCCGCCGAGCTCCCGGGGATCATGGCGTGGATGATCAGGGGCGCGAGGGAGTGGTTCGCGCGCGGGCTCGACGCGCCGAAGGCGATCCGCGCCGCGACCGATGACTACCGGCGCGACGAGGACGTGATCGGCCAGTTTCTCGAGGAGTGCACGACGCGCGGCGAGAAGCTCTCGGAGAGCGCCGAGCACCTGCACGAGCGCTACTGCCGCTGGGCGCGGCACCACGGCGTGTTGCTTCCGATGACCGCGATCGCGTTCGGCCGCGAGCTCGGCGATCGCGGCTTCGAGCGGATCCGCGTCGGGAGCGGAGGCGACCGGCAACGCGCGTGGCGGGGGCTCGCGCTGAGGAAGGAGGGCGGGGGTGCTCGCTTCTGACGCTCACACGCTCACGTCGAGCGATCGGACGTCCCGGGACCGGGGGACCGATGGGACCGATCCTTTCCCTCGTATTCCCCTATCTATGTCGACCTACGTTCTAAGAGCTTCGAAGACCCCCGGGATCGGTCCCATCGGTCCCGCGGTCCCGCCGGCTAGCGCGTGCCGTCGTGGGCGGGGGTGGCGCGTCGGCCCCTCGGCTTCGCCCGGCTCCGCGACGTCCCTCGCGCGCCGCGAAGCGCCCCGCGCCCCTGCGCCGACGCGCGACGTCGCCGCCTCCGGCCCCGCGTTCGACGCGGCGGTCCGAAACGTCCCCCGCAGCCGGGCCGCCGTCGCCCGCGTAAGCCCCGCCGCGGCGTCGCTCAGCGCGGCTCGCGAGGCGTTCCTGAAGCGACCGGTTCCGGACCGCCCCTACACCGCCGCGTGTCGCCTCGGAAGGGCCACGTAGTGGCGACCCCGACGCGCGACCCCGCGACCGGGAAGATCACGGGCAACGTCCCCGACGGCGAGCCCCGCCCGAAGCGGAAGGACACGCGGCCGGGCGCGCGGAAGATGTCCCCGGAGTGGCGCGCTCGCGTGGGCGAAGGAGCGCGCCGCGGGATGCGCGCGTGGCGTGACGGGCTCGTCGTCCTGTCCCCGCATATCCGAGCGTACCTCGCGACGGGGGCCGTCCACGCCTCGATGCGGCCGACGGTCGCCGACGAGACGGCGCTCATCGGCCTCTACTCGAACGACATCGCGCCCGACGGCGACCTCACGGCTGGGCAACGCGTGTGGCTCCGGAAGCTGTGGCGCGCGACGGTCGCGCTCGGCGCCGCGACGGATCGGCTCCTTCGCACGGGCGACCTCGGCGCGTTCGAGGGGCTCGCGCCGCTCCTCGCCGACGAGCGCGCGGCGCTCGGCGCGCTCGGCCTCGCGCGCCGGTCGCGTCAGGTTCCGTCCCTCGCCGCGTACCTCGAAGCGAGGGCGGCGGAGACCGCGAACGGAGCCGACGCGAACGAGAGCGCCGACGCGATCGACGTCGAACCCGCTTCGACGGCCGCCCCGGATCCGTCGCCGATGGTCGGCGCGAATCCCATCGCCGGGGCGGCCGGCGACCCCGAACGGAAGGAGGACTAAGTGAAGACGCGAAGGATGCTGGCGCCGCCGCTGGCTTGGGTCCTGCTGGACATCCGCTTGATGTCGTCGCTCCTCGCGCGGCTCGCGAACCGCGGGCTCCTCGACGCGCGCGACGTCCAGAAGATCATCGAGGACACGCGCGCGGGCCTCGCGCTCGACGTCCCGACGGCGGGCGAGCCTGTGATCGCCGCGGCGCGCTCGCTCTTGGATCAGCTCTTCCAGCCGGGCGGCGGTTCGCCTCGGATGGACGCCTAACGCGGCGCGCGAGCGCCGAAGGGAGAAGACCAGGTGGCAGGACTGACCGAAGCACTCATGGGGCGCGTGGCGCGGACGATCGAGGCGGAGCGCGTGAGCGCGCGGCGCGTGGGGGCCGAGCTGCGGCGCGCGGCGTTCGACGTCCGCGCCGCCACCGGCTCCGGCCGGCGCGTGAAGTTCACGGCGTCGACGCGCGCTCTGGATCGGCACGGTACGCGCATCGATCCGAAGGGGATCGACACGCGCAACTACCGCCGCAACCCGGTCGTGCTCTACGGCCACGACGGCTACGGCGGCCTCGGCGGTCCGCCGAGCCCCGAGAACGTGATCGGCCGCGCGGTCGAGTTCGAGGTGACGGCCGACGCGTTCGTGGTCACGGTCGAGTTTGCGACGCACGAGCGGGCCCAGCTCGTCCTCGACCTCGTGCGATCGGGGGCCCTCAACGCGATGAGCATCGGATTCGTCCCGCGGAAGTCCCACGATGAGCGCGAGGGATCGCGGAGCATCACGGTGCACGACGAGGTCGAGCTGCTGGAGCTCTCGATCGTGCCGGTCCCGAGCAACCCCCAGGCGCTCGTCGAGGGCCGCTCGCTCGCGGCGCCGTCGTCCGATCCGATCGGCGCCGCCGTCCGCGCGTTCACTCGCGCGACGCTCGCGGCGGAGCCGGCGCTCCGGGCGCCGCGCGCCGAGAGCGGAACCCTCGATCGGCTGATCCGCGAGGTCGCCGAGCTCTCCGTCGAGCGCGACACGGTCGCGCGCGACCTCGACCGCGACCGGAGCTACGCCTTCGAAACGGGGCGCGCGCGGTCCGAGCGCGGGGAGGCGCTTCGACGCGCCGAGGCGCTCCCGCGTCCGCTCCGCGCCGACGCGATCGCGGCGGCTCACCGCGTCTACGCCGTGACCGTCGAGCGGATCGAGGCCGAGCGGCGGGCGCGGTGACCGTCGCCTCGCCCGCCCGCGCGCGGC
>CAYVQJ010000098.1:0-88531 GCA_964454165.1 uncultured Myxococcales bacterium
CGCCGCGCTCGCTGGCTGCGATCGCCTCGCGCGCGAGCCGCGTCGCGTCGTCCCAGAGCGGATCGGTCGGCGGCGGCCGGCTCCACCACCAGGCCGCGCCCACAGCGGCGACGAGCACGAGTGCGAGGCCGGCGCCGGCGATGAGCAGCGTGCGTGCACGTCCGCCCGCGAGCTCGTACACGAACGTCGCGGCGTCGCCGAGCACGATCACGTCGCCCGGCTCGAGCGCCACCACGCCTTGCAGTGGCTCGCCGTTGAGCGACGTTCCGTTCGAGCTGCGGAGATCCTCCACCACGTGACCGTCGCCGCGCGCGAGGAAACGCGCGTGCTGCCGCGAGATCCGCGGATGGTCGATCACCACGTCGCTGTCGCCGGGGTCGCGTCCGATCACGAGCTCGTCGCCGAGCGGGATGCGGGCGATCTCCTCGTCGCCCTCGAGCCGGACCAGACGCGCGCTCGTGCTCACGGCGCGGGCGGCGGGTCGAGCGGGATCTCGATCTCCGCCGTGGTGCTGGCGGAAATCTGGCCGAGGAGTGCGCCCTCCACGCGCGCACGGCTCCCGTCGGGGTACACCTCGAGCACCACGATCGCGCCGAGCTCGCGGCCACCGTCGAGGAGCCGCCCGCGCAGGCCGGGCTTGATGCCCGCGGCCGCGCCGAGCTCGATCAGCACGGCCTGCTCGCCACCCCCACGCTCGACTTCGAGCACGGCGCCGGAGCGCGTCTCGACCAGAGGCGGTGGCGGCGGCGGCACCTCCGTGGGTGGAGGCGGAGGAGGAGGAGGAGGCGGCGGCGCGGCCGGCTCGAACGCGGCGCGCACGCGATAGCGCAGGGCGAGCTTGCCGCCGGGAGAGCTGACGACCGCGAACAGGGAGCCGGGCTCCGTCTCGGCCGCGGCCTCGGCCTGGCGCTTGCCCTCGCTCGCCACGCTCTGGAGGAGCTCGCCGGCGCGATCGCGGAGCTCGAGCGTGAAGTCGGGGAGCTTCGCGTCCTTCTCGTCGTCGTGCTCGTCGTCAGCGTCGCGCTTGCGGTCGCGGTCGGCGTCGGGCTCGGCGAGCAATCGCACCGTCGCCACGATCCTCCCCTGTCCCTTCGTGCGCACGCGGAACCAGTCTGCACAGTCGTTGGTGCGCTTGTCGCACGCCAGCGCGTCCTCGGTCGGCTTGTCGAGTGCCAGGGTGCGCGCGCCTTCGAGCACGCCGTCGGGATCCGGCGGCGGCGGCTTGCTGCACGCGGTCGCGAGCGCGATCCCGAGCGCGACGCTGATCCCGTGGCGAAACATGCTCAGCTCCCGAGGGAAGGCGGCGGTGGGGCGTGCACCAGCTCGCGCAGCTCGCCACCGGAGAGCAGGGTGTAGGGCACGGAGAACTCCACTTCCGGGTCTTCGAGCTTCCACTCGAGCGAGCCTCGACTGGCCACCACGGCCTCGCGCAGGAACGTGGGGAGCGCCAGCGGTCCGCGCCAGTGGCGCACGATGCGACGCTCGTCGCCCTCCGGTCCGGTCAGGAGCACGCGCAGCGCCAGCTCCTGACAGCTCGAGGTCCAGCTGAACGCAAAGGGCGTCGGCGTGCCTTCGCGGTACTCGTAGCGCTGCACGCCCTCGGGGCAGACCAGCTCGAGCTCGCGCCGCTTGGCGAACAGACCCGAGCCCTCGAGCCCCTTCGTCGGCAGGCCGCCGAGGCGCACCGAGATCGCCGAGGCGGCCCCGGTCGCGCCGAACAGAATGCGCTGCATCGCGCCGGCGTTCTTCATCCACGCCTGGAACGCGGGGCCGAGCGGAAGCGTGATCTCGCCCGCGAGCGGGCGCGGCCCGGTCTCGTCGTAGTAAGCCGCGAGCTCCTCGCTGCGGAAGCGCGCCAGCTCACCCTGGCGCCCGTACAGGCTGGCGAGCTCCGCGTCGCCGAGCTCGCCACCAAACGGTGTCGCGACCTTCTCGGTCCAGCGGCGGTCGAGCTCGCGCAGCGCGGAGGCGAGCACGGCCGAGAGCCCGTCGAGCACCGGCAGCTCGAGCAGCCTGCGCAGCTTGCCGGCCGCGGTCGCGTCGCTCGCGCGCGGCAGCACCCGGCGGACCGTGCTGAGCGCCTCTTCGAAGCTCGTGGTCTCCGGCCCGGCGACTGCGCGCGCCAGATCGAGCCCGCGCGCGGGGTTCGCCACGCCGTCATCGACGTCGAGCGCGACCGCGTCGAGCGCGCGCACGTACTCGTCCCACGGCGCCTTCGTCGCGGCAGGCGGCGTCGGCACTTCGCCTGCCGCGGCCCCGAGCGCCTTGCCCGCCAGCTCCGTCGCGCCTTTCCCGGCCGAAGCGACGGCGTCGCCGCCGGCCAGATCGCGCAGCGAGGTGATCCACTCCGGCTCTTCGCCCTCGCGCGGGATCGGCGTGCGCGCGTGCTCGGACAGCCGCTCGACCACGACGACGTACGCGCTGCGCCTCACCGCGGGATCCGGTCGCGGCGCGTCGGGCACGTCGAGCAGATAGCGGCGCCACGCGGCGTCGAAGCGATCGGCGTAGCTGCGCCGGAAGCGCGCGACCTCGCCGGGGCCGAGCGCCTCGGTGCGCTCGACTGCCGCGAGCAGCCTTCCGACGAGGCCTTCGAAGCCGGCGCGCGTGTAGATCCCCGGCACCGCCGCACCCTCGGGGTTCGGGATCGGGTCCGGGTAGCTGACGGGGGCGAAGCCGCCGCCGCCGCGCGTGAGCTCCTCGAGCAACGCCAGGTCGAGGATGCGCGGCGCCGCGGTCTCGAGCTGGGCGCGCGCGCGATCCAGCCGCTCGCGCCAGTCCGGCTCGGGCAGCCAGCGCACGTACGCCGCGTAGTTTGGCGTGTAGGAGTCGGGGCTCTCGACGTTGCGCGGGAGATAGCCGCCGAGATCGGGCGCCGTCCTTGGATCACTCGCGCGCGTGGCGAGCCAGTCCATGTCCGACGCGACGACAACCGCCGCGCGCACGGCCTCGCCGTCGCGGCGCTCGAGCGACTCCGCGAGCCTGGCGCGGAGCGGCCGGTCGTAGTGGCGATCGAACACCTCGACGAAGCGGATGCGCGATTCGCCGAGTGCTGTGGCCAGACGCCTGAAGCCGACCTGGTTCCACGGCGAGTCCGCGCGGGTCTCCTCGCGCTCGATCGCAGCGCGCAGCGTCTCGACGTCCGCGAACGGGACCTCGGACGCGCGCGTGGCGCCGGCGGCCGCGGCCAGGCTCTGCGTGCCGTCCAGGTTCTGCCAGAACGACATGCCCCAGACTGCGGCCAGCGCGGCGACCACGACGCCCGCGGAGACCAGGATCAGGCGCCGCGCCAGCGGGCCGATGCGGCTGTCGGGCAACGCGAGCCCCGCGTCGCCGACCACGATCTCGCGGAACAAGTCGCGCAGGAAGAGGCCGCCGCGCTCCCCCGCAGCGTGCGTGGCGCGCGCCCACTCGTGGCCCAGGCGGCGCAACCCGAGCGGCAGCGTCGTGCCCTCCGGGCGTGCGCTCGTCAGATACACGCCGCGCAAGAACGGCGGCTCGTCGTACACCGACGGGCGAAAGGCGACGGCGATGAAGCCCGACACGGCGCGCGCGAACTCGCGCAGCTCCTCCGCGAAGCCGCTCACACGGCGCCGCCGCTCGGCATCGGGCTCGCGCAAGAGCAGCTCGGGGAGCGCGTGCTGGAGCCGATCCGCCAGCTCGACCAGCCCGCCGGCCGCCTGGTCTTCCGGCGCACCGAACGGATGGTCGTTGGTCCAGCCGAACGCCTCCGCCAGGCGCGTGGGCCCGAGCTGCGCGAGCACGCCGGCGGTCTCCACGAAGCCCTCGATGCGGTCGGCCTTCGTGATCACGATGTAGACGGGCAGGTAGACGCCCAGCGCGTCGTGCGCCTCGTTCAGGCGCCGCCGCAGCGTGCGCGCCAGCTCCTCGGTAGGGCCACCCTCACCGAGCAGGCGCGGCGCGGCCAGCGCGAACAGGATGCCGTTGATCGGGCAGCCGGGGCGCCCGCTCGCGAGCGCGCGCAGGAGCGCATTCCAGTCGCCCCCGTCGGCGTCGGCCTGCTCGAACACGCGACCCGCGACGTCCACCGCGATCGCCTCGTTCGCCAGCATCACGTCCACGTCCTGCGTCGCACCGAACACGCGCGAGCGCGCGTACTCCGCTGGAACCTCGAGGCCCGACTCCGCGAGCGCGGCGGACTTGCCAGCGCCCGGCTCACCGAGGAGCAGCACCCAGGGCAGCTCGTTCACGTTGCCGATGCGCGCGCGCAGCGTCGCCAGCGCGTCCTTGATCTTCTCCTGCACGCCCGCGGCGCCCGCGGCGCGCGACGAGTCCGAGCGCGCGCGATCGACGCGCTCGACGTCGCCCACGCCGCGCTCGCGGCGCTGGTCGCGCTCCTGCGCCATCAGCACGCGCACCAGCAGCACGGCGAGCACCACCAGCACCGCGGCGAGCACGGCGATCCCGATCACCAGCCAGTTGTCGGTGAGCAAGCGCAGCACGCCGCCGAAGCCGAACAGCCCGCCGCCGACGACCATCCAGATCAGCGTGCGCGGATTGGTCAGCATGGTGCGCCAGCGATTCAACACGCTCATGCGCCTGTCCCCGCCGCGATCTCGGGCGCGAGCAGCGCGAGCAGGCCCCAGAGTCCGACGTAGATCGCCAGTGCTACCCCGACGAAGATCGCGAGCACTCCGACCACGCCGAAGCGCCGGCGGCGCTTGAGCTCGAGCTCCAGCCGGTAGGCGCTCGGGGCGATCGCGCGCTCGCGCGAGAGCTCGAGCACGCGCGAGTTGGCGCGCAGCATCGAGTACTGGTGCTGGACGACGGCCTGGCGCTCGCCTTCCATCCCCGCGTAGCGGCCCTGAAAGCCGAGCGCGAGCGCCAGGAAGTAGATCTCGCGCGCCGCGCCCTGCTCCGGGCGCAGCCGCTCGAGGTGTTCGAAGAATTCCTTGCCGGCGTTGGTGGTGCGATAGAGCTGGAGCTGGAGCGTCTCACGCTGCCATTCGTCGCGGCCGGACCAGCGCGCGCTGAGTGCGACCTCGTCGGCCCAGGCCACCAGCGCGAAGCGCGCCTCCTCGATCTCGCCCTGCGCCACGCCGTCGGCCGCGCCCGTGCGCGCGAAGCCATCGAGCAGGTCCTGGAACTGGCGCCGCAGCTCCGGGGCGCGCGGCAGCGCATCCTCGGGCGCGCGCCCGAGGAGCTGCACCAGCATCGAGAAGTCGCTCGCGGCGCGCAGCAACCCGCCGGCCATCGCTCAGCCGGCTGCGACGATGAAGAGTCGCACGTCCGCGTCCGCCAGCGGACCGAGCGACAGCGCGAAGCTGAACTCGTCGCGCACCTTGCCCCAGCGGTCGCCGTGCGAGTCGATCTTGAAGTACTCGGCGCCCGCGGGGCCGGCGACGTCCGACGGCATGCCCGGCAGGTGCTCGAGCGGCACGCCGGGCACGTTGAACATCAAGAGCTGCCCGATCTGCGCGACCGAGCCAGCCTTGCCCTTCTGGGCGACCCAGCTCACCAGCTCCTTCGACTCCATCGCCGCCTTCACACCGAGCACGAAGCGGTTGCGCGGGTTCACCAGGGTTACGGACAGGTCGTTCGTGACGTACGCCTTCTTCGCCGCGTCGTAGCGCAGGCGCAGCTCGGTGAAGGTGGGCGCCACCTCTTCCAGCGCACCGTCGATGAAGGCGAGTAGCGCCGAGAAGCAGGGCCACGGGTTCTCGTGGTCATAGACGGGGAGCTCGGCGGCCTCGCGCAGCCGGAACGCGGCGAGAGCGCCCGCGGCCTCGACCAGCGCACCGTAGAGCTCGAACGGGCGCGTCTCGCCCGAGCCGAGCATGTGGCGCAGCACGGGCGTCACGCGCGCGAGCGTGTAGCGCATCCACATGCGCGGCAGCTCGCCGAGCGCGATCGTCTCGGTGCGGCTGGCGACCACCGAGATCTTCGCGGCGATCTGCGCCGCGATCTTCTGCACCTCTTCGAGCAGCGGCGGGAAGCCCTGCACCACGAGCAGCGGCGGCGACACCGAGCGCGACATCCCGAACGGCCGCTTGATGTCGCCGGTCGCCTCGACGCGGCACAGCCGCAGCACCTCGTGGGTCTCGAGCTCCTCTTCCTGGCCGGACAGGAAGACGCGCACGTTGGGCACCAGGCGCTCGACCGAGGCCTCGGACCCGCCGCGCTCGAGGTCGGGGACGCCCTCGGACTGCACGAAGTTGCGCACGTCGCGCGCGCCGTTGCCGAGCGGAGCGCTGTTGGGACGGCTGGGCGAGAGCCGCCGCACGCCCACCCACACGTCGAGACCCTCGGTATTCGCCGGGAACTCGCGTGGCTCCAGGATCGCGGCGCCCGGGAAGCGCACGATCGTGCCGCCCGGCAGCATCGCCTCGAGCCGCAGCACCTCGACACGGCGCTCCGACAGCGCCTCCTCGTTCAGCGCGAACTCGCGCACGCCCCAGTGGAAGGGATCGACCACGCGCAGGTGCTGCTCCAGCCGGGACTGCGCAGCCAGGTCGCTCTGCTGCATGTGGTGCGGGCGCAGGAACATGCCCTCGGTCCACGCGATCGGATTCGCCGGCCGGTCCATCGCTCGCCTACTCCACCCGCAGCTCGTCGGCGAGCAGCAGCAGCTTGCGCTGCTTCTTCTTGTCGTCGTCGCAGCGCGGGCGCACCAGCTCTTTGCGCGGACCGTCGTAGAAGTCCGCCACCAGCCCGACGAACTGCGTGCGCTCCGGCAGGTGCTCCTGCACCGCGCGCGCCTCGCCCGGGATCACGGTGCGGTCCCAGCGGCGTCCGGTCATGCCGACCAGCGTCGTCGCAGCCCCGAGGAGCTCGGATGCGTCTGCTTCCTGAAACGCCGTGTCGTTCTCCAGTGGGAACAGATACAGGACCACTGCATGAGGCTCGCCATCGTGGAGATTGAGCGTGGACGAGGCCTCGATGTCGAGGCAGAGCCGCGGCGGCCCCGTGGGCGCGCTCTTGCAACCCAGAGCGGCTGCGAGCAGCGCGACCGCCGCCGCGCAGATCGGCGTCGCCGGACTCGCAGACCCCACGCGTCGTATCCTCCCGCTGCGAGTATGAAATAATCACGACTAGGGGGTCAATCGAGGCGCGCATGTCCGGCGAAGGTGTGGCACCGCTGCGGCTGCTCGCGCTGGCCGAGTTCTCGGGCGACGCGCCCCCGCTCGGGCGCGTCCTCGCGGTCGATCCGCAGCGCTTCGACGAGGCGATGTCGCAGATCGCCCCGAAGCTCCGCTTCGCGGTTCGGGATCGCCTGAGCGGCTCGGCGCAGCCCTTGGACGTGGAGCTGCGCTTCGCGACCCTGCGCGACTTCGCGCCCGCCGCCCTCGCGGCGCAGCTTCCACTGCTGGCGAGCCTTGGCGAGCTGCGCGCCCTCGCGGACGATCTGGCGGCCGGTAAGGCGCAGGCGGCCGACGTCCGTGCCCGGATTGCCGCCGCACTCCCCGCGCCGCTCGCGAGCGCGCTCGCGCGGACCCTGGACGAGCCCGCGGCCAGGTCGGCAGCGCCCGGGCCCGCGGGGGCTTCGCAGTCCGACGCGTCGACCGCAAGCGTCGACTCGATCCTGGCCCAGGTCGCCGCGCCCGCGCCCGGGAGCGACGCCCGGAGCAGCGCACGCCGCGCCGTCGACCTGTTGACCACGCGACCCGGCGGCCGGGGTGCGCCCGGACCTGCCGGCGCGCTCCGCGCCGACATCGATGCCCTCGTCGCCGCGCAGCTCGGCGAGATCCTGCACGCGCCGGCCTTCCGGCGGCTCGAGGCCGCCTGGCGCGGGCTGCGCCTGCTCGTCTCGCGCAGCGACTTCCGCGCGGCGATCGAGCTCTTCGTCGCGTGCGCCGCGCCGGCACGCGCGGCGGCCGTGATCGAAGAGGCATGTGCCGAGCGCGACTTCGACGCGGTGCTCGTGGACTGCGAGCTCGACGCGAGCGCGCGCGATCTCGACCGCGCACAGGCGCTCGGCGCGGCCGGCGCCGCCGCGCAGACGCCGGTGTGCGCAGCTCTCGCGCCAGCCTTCTTCGGCCTCGAGGCGTGGTCCGGCGCGCGCCGCATGCGCGCTCCGCACCTGGTCTTCGACGAGCCCGCCTACGCGGGCTGGAAGAGCTTCCAGGAGCGTGAGGAGTCGCGCTGGCTCACGCTGGTCGCGAACCGAAACGCGCTGCGCGCCCCGTACGGCCCGGAGGGCGAGAACCCGCGCGGCTTCGCCTACGCCGAGCACGGGCCCGACGCTGCGCTATTCGGCTCGGCGGTGTGGGCGCTCGGCTCGCTTCTCACGCGCGCATTCACGCGCACCGGGCAGTGCGTGCAGCTCGCCGGAACACGCAACGGACTGGTGCCGGACCTGCCGCTCGTCGCGGTGCCCGAGGCCGATGCGCCCGCACCCGTCGAAGGCGTGTTCGGCAACGAACGCCGCGAGGACTTCGAGCGCATCGGCGTCGCGGCGCTTCAGCTCTACCAGCGCGACATCGCCTTCTTCGGCGCGCTGCGCACCTTCCACCGCCCCGAGCGCTATCCCGACGCGGACGCGACCGCCGACGCGGTACAGCATGCGCAGCTCGCGTATCAGCTCTACGCCTCGCGGCTGGTCAAGTTCCTCGGACGCGCCCTGCGCGACTTGATCGGTCTGCCGGGCGCGGAGCAGGTCGCAGGCGCGCTCAAGCTGAGCGTGGTCAAGTTCCTCTCGACGGAGGGCGCGCCGTTCCCCGCGCAACGCGTGGGCGTCGCCGCGAAGCCCAATGCCGACGACCCGGCCCTCACCGATCTGAAGCTTCGCGTCGGACCGGAGATGCGCATCGCCGGCCGCGACGTGAACGTGCTGCTCGCCTTCTCAGCCCGTTTGTAGGGCGGCGTCGATGCGGGCGCGTAGCGGGTCGGCGAGCTCGCGCGCGAGGGGCACGTCGATCACCTCGCGGAAGCTCGACTGACCGGCGAGGTCCGCGGCGTCGAGCATCACGCGTGAGGACGGGCGCGTGGACGGGATCTCGGACGACACCACGGCGATCGGCAGCTCGCCGAAGCCGTCGAGCTTGCGCGCCTCGAGGCGGAAACGCAGCGCGCCGAGCAGCGAGACGAGCCCTGGCGAGCGCTCGATGAGCGCGGCCAGGATGCAGCCATGCAGCACGAACTGGCGGATCTCGTCCTCGTTGCGCACCTCGTCGCCCGCGAGCATGCGGCGCAGCGAACGCGGGCTGCACGCGCCGGGATACGTCAGCACCCACGTGAACGGCGAGGCGATCGCTAGCCGCTTGCCCGGCGCGACGTCGACCACGTCCTCGAGCGTGTGCAGCTCGAGGCGCACCCGGATCGCGGGGATTGGCGAGTCGAGCCGCTGAAGCAGCCGGAACGGTTTCGGCGCCACGCGCGCCCAGGTGTCACCCAGGGCCTGGAAGGCGGCCTGCGCATCCGGGCGCGATTCCGCGCTCTGACCCGCGATGAAATCGCCGAGCAAGACCTTGGGCCGGAGTAGTGGCGCCAGTGTCTCGAGGTGCCCGCGGAGCTCGGCCTCGAGCTCGCTCGCCAGCGCGCTCGTCACGCGCCGCAGCTCGAGCAGCCGCTCCAGCGTGATGCTCGCGTCTTCGCTCACGGCGCAATCATAGGGGAGGCTGGCACTTCGTCGCCCGCTTCGTGCGCCGCCGAAGCCGGCGCCTCGGGGGACAGGACCAGCGCCCGCTCCGGCTCGCCCGCGTGCAGTCGGTCCGCGAGCAGGCGGCGGCGCTGCAAGAGCAGGCGGGCGGAGAGCTCGATCGGCGCCGCGTCGTCCCTGCGAGAGAGCTCGAGCGTGCGGGCCAGCCGGGCGCCATCTGAGAGGCGCGCGCTCACCTCGACCTGGTTCGGGCCGAAGCGAAGCGGCAGCAGGCAGGCGAAGCCGCCGTCTGGCCCGAGCGCCACGCGCTCGGCCAACGCGCCCGTGGTGCGATTGCGCACCGAGACCTCGGCGACCAGGGCGTAGCGGATCGACCCGAGCACGCGGCGGCGCGACGCGGGTGCGGCGGCGTCGAGCCACTCGCCCCCCGTCGCGGTGGTCCAGTCACGCGCCGCCGCTCCGGGACGGCGCGCCTCTTCGCCGAAGGCGAGCACGTCGACGCGCACGCTCGCGAGTTGCGCGCGGCGGATCGCGGCGGGAAACGAACCGTCCAGCGACGTCCGTCCGTAGGGACCGCGAGCGTCGGTGAACAGCGCGATCGCTCGGTGGGCGCTCGCGCGGGCGTCCGCCCCGCTGCTTCGGGTTCCGAGCAGCTCGACCAGGGCCCGGTGCATGCCGGCGTCGGGGCGCGTCAGGCCTGCGGGTCCGCGGCGCAGCAGCCGCGAGAGACCGGCGCGCACCGCGCTGAAGTCAGCCGTGAGGGGGACCTCGGTCCAGGCGTCGGCCAGCGACGGATCGAAGCCCCCGGCGAACGCCACCAGCGCCACGCGCGTGCGCGCAGGGTCGAGCTCGCCGAGCAGCGCCGCCGCGGCGCGCAGCTCGTCGCCGAGCAGCGTGTGCGACGGGTCGAGCCGCGGACGCCGGCCGAACCAGGTGAGCACACGCCGCCAGAGCGAAGGCGCCGGGGGCGGCGACTCGGCCGACGGCTCGTCCGTGCTGTCCGAAACATCGATCAAGAGCGCCAGGTCGAGCGCGTCGCGGCCGGGGCCGAACCACGCGACGCGGCCGGCGACGAAGGCGAGATCCGACGCGCCCGTGGCCACCTGTGCGCCGCTCGGCGCTTCGATCTCGATCGCGGCCTGCGCGCCCGCTACACCCGCGACGCCGAGCAGCAGAACACAGGCGAGAGACGCTCCACCGACGCGGAACCGCATGCGGTTCCGATCGGCGGCGCTCTCCGATCAGTTGAGATGCTGCTACGCGAAGCGACCCCTGGGCGCTACGCCATCTGGGTCCAGTCGTCGACGGCCGCGATGCCGCCGTCTTCCCAGGTCCACTCGATCCGGTTATAGGTGAGCTGTACCTCTTCGAGCGGGTGCCAGCTCTTGGCTTCCTCGCCGATCGTGGTCGGCAGCAGTTCCTTCATCGACACGATGCGCGCGTCTTTGAGCTTCACGGTGTAGTAGTGCTGCTGGCCGGCGCCCTTGGTGTTGGGGCGGTACCACTTGAACGCCACTTCGGTGAGGTTCTCGTTCTCGCACAGCGCCTGCAGCAGCTTCGGCGTCGCCTTGTCCTTGCGCTTGATCAGCGTGACCGGCGAGTGCTGGCGCCGCCCGGACGAGAGCCCCGTCGCCTTGTCGACCGGGTTCTCGACCTTATGCTCGAGCTGGTAGACGATGCTCGAGCCCTCGGTGCCCTTGATGTTGTCCTCGCCGGGCCACGAGTTCCAGCCTTCCATCTTCCCCTGCTTGCTTCCGGTGAACCAAACGAACAATGGGCTCGGCATGGTGGCGGGGACCTCTCGAGGCCGGGACGCTTCGTGACCACGACACGCTGCCTGGACACCGCGGGGGACGGAACCCGGCGCTTTCCTCCGCACCGGCAGCATATTCGCGGCCGAATCTGCGGGTCAAGCAAGCGTTTCAGGGGCCCCCTAGCCGCCGATCAGGACCGTCGGAGCCCCCGGCGGCAGGATCGGCCCCCCACGTGAGGGATCGGCGGGACCGCCGGCGTCGCCATCGGGCACACGTGCATGTCGCCGACTCGCGCAGCGGGCTTCACGTTTTGGATCGTAGTCGTTTACGATCCCCTGGGGGAAGAGCCACGTGTCGGCAGAGTCGAGCAACTTTTCGCGTTACGAGTCGGGCGCCGGGCTCTCCGGCGCGCTCGGCTCGCTGCGTACGCGAGTGGGCGTGCGGCTACCTGCGCCGCTCCCGCGCGGAGAAGCGCCGGCGAGCGTCGCGCCGCCCGTCGAGCGCATCGAGCGGGCACGCGAGGAGCCCGTGTACGGGACGCTCCGCGTGGCGTCGAGCGCCGAGGAGCCCGCGCGGCTCGAGCTCGTCGCCGAGGTAGAAGAGCCCGCGACGTGGAGCACCGAGTCCTCGGTCGAGGAGCCGCCGCGCGCCTCCGCGTAGCGGACACGGAGCAGCGATGGCGATCGACATCTACGAAGAGAGCAAGCTCTTGCTCCGGGCGCGCTTCACGGGGGGCAAGCCCAAGAGCGACAAGTGCCAGTTCGTGCTGACGCGCGACGGGGCCGAGTGGCAGAAGCAGGACGCCGCCGTCGAGGACAGCGAGGCGAAGCTCGAGATCGAGAAGCTCGCGAAGGTCGACGACGACAAGCCGAGCTACCGGCTCGAGTACAAGGTCGTGTGCGGCGACGAGGAGAAGGCCGGCGCCGACGCGTACGTGGTGTGGCCCGCGAAGGCCACGCTCAAGACCACCGACAAGGACGGCAAGGCGATTGGCGGCGCGCCCTTCACGCTGAAGCAGGGCGCGACGAGCAAGGATTTCGAGACGCAGGCGAGCGGCGAGCTCGCGTGCGATCTAGCCAAGGCCGCCTTCGACGGCTTCGAGATCAAGAAGCCCTGGGCGCTCCTGTCATGGACAAAGGAGACGGGGCGCGCGCGCGAAGCGAAGGTCGAGCGCCGCTTCGTGGCGGAGTTCCTGAAGCCGAAGCCCCCGGCGGACGGCAAGCCGACGAAGCAGTACGTGAACCTCGCGACGACCGACAAGGGACGCGACGGCAAGGGCTCGAAGCTCACGCTCGAGGTCGGAGCCAAGGACGCCGCGGGGCGCAAGGACGACGTGATCTTCGTGCAGGCCGAGTTCAGCCGCGAGAGCAAGCGCGACACCCCCAAGCCCGCGCTCTCCGGCGTGGAGGGGCTCGCGGAATCGGACGCGGGCAAGACGTGGAAGGGCAAGGTCAAGCTCGGCGACAAGGGCGCCGCCGCCTCGTTCGACCTCGAGCTCGGGCTGGCGGGCGGCGAGCTGTGCACGGTCAAGATCGGAGCCACGGACGCCTGCGGCGACGCGACCCTCCAGTTCGGCAACTGGCGCAAGCTCAAGCACGCCACATGGCAGCCGACCAACAGCGGCGACGACCGGTGCACCGACTACACCAAGTTCGGCGCCGACCCGGGGCTCAGCGCCGACAGCAAGAGCTACTTCGCGGAGACGCTCGGCAAGGTGTTCATCGAGTGGGACGATTCCAAGGCGGAGTACTTTGCGAAGGCGGACCTGCCGGCCGCGGGCGCGCACAACGTGATCGACGCCGACTACGTCGAGAAGGACGCGGGCAAGAAAGTGGTCGTCGTGACCGACCCGCAGGCTGATGCGATCCGGATCGCGAAGGCAGGCGCGCTGGAGTCGGACAAGCTCACCGTCACGACTCTCCTCGTGGACCACATCGCGTTCGCCGCGAGCTGGACGCAGAGCTTTACGGAGCTCGGCCGGCCGCTGGAACGGGCGACCACAGTCCGGGTCTTCAAGAAGGCGATCAGCGCCGATCTCACGTTCGCGCACGGCGCTTTCCCCATCAAGGAGCTCAAGTGGCGCGCCACGCACTACCAGGACGGGGCGCTCTGGAAGCCGATCGCCGCCGCCGGAGATCCGGGCTTCGCGGACAAGGGCTGGAGCGCGATCACGGCCGAGGCGAAGATCCGCGCCCACGTGGACTTCGTGAACTGGGGGAAGGTCGGGTTCAAGCTGCCCGCGGACGACGCCTCGTACCCGGGCGCTAAGTTGCCGGTCGACGGCGACGGCGACCTGACGGGCGCCAATGCGGCGGGCGATCGCAAGAAGGTCCGGATCGAGCTCTACGTGACGGGCGTGGGCGCGACGTTCGGGGTCAACGCCCTGGCTCTTCAGGGCACCATCAACTTGAACACGCACGGGGGCGCCGTGCATTCAGTGGGAATGGGGCGCACGCTGCTCCACGAGCTCGGCCACAACATGGGGCAGTCCTACGTGAAGAAGCTCGAAGACGGGAGCGCGGGCGACAACTTCGCGCGCGCCGCGGCGACCAAGGTCCCGGGGCTCGACTTCCCCGACCGCGTGGCGACGGGCTTCGTATACGTGGGGCACGGTCACACCGGCAATCACTGCGCGTTCGGCCTCTCCGACGCGAACCGCGCCACGGATCCCTTCGACGCCGCCGGCTTCGCCGAGCGCAAGTGCATCCTGTTCGGCAGCGGCGACATGTCGCTCTCCGACAAGTACGAGTTCTGCGAGCACTGCACCAAGCACATCCGCGCGGAGAACCTCTCCGACATTCGCCGCACGTGGACGGGCTGACGTGGGGCACGGGCACCGGCTGCGGCGCGGTCGCTGGATCGTGCTCGGCTCGATACTGGCGTGCGGGTGCTGGGGCGCGACCGCAATGAGGAGCGCAGCGATGGACGAGAGACCCTTCGGGATCGCGGGCGAAGAGTACTGGACGAACCCGTGGAAGAACCTGGACGAGATCGCGTTCGATCGCGTCGCGGACCGGAAGGTCTCCGGCATCGCGATCGACGCGCCGGCGACCGTGCCGCTCGACGCGCGGCGCACGCTCCCCTTGCTCGTCTACTACAGCGGCTCGAACGCGGAGATGGCCGGGGCCCCGTTCGAGCAGCACGGCGTTCTCGCGCTCGTGAACCTGGACGACGACATGCTGCTTGCAGCCCCTGCGATCGTGAAGGACGGCCCGCCGATGAGCATGGGCTCGCTCGCCGAGGAACCCGGACACAGCGGGCGCGAGTTCACGCTCGACGTGCTGGAGGCGCTCGGACTCGAGGCCAAACCGGCGCGCTATCTCGTCACTGCGCTGCTGCGCGATTCGGTGTCGAACCGCCTGCACGTGGCGCTGGTACCGGGACCCGCCGCCTACGCGGACCCGGAGGTGGCCAAGCTGATCGAGGCCGAGCGGCTGAAGCGCCCGCCGCGACGGGCGACGGAAGCGCCGGGGAGCCTCGAGCTCGTGTTCGAGCCGCCCGCGGGCGTGCCCGCGATCCCCGCCGAACCGGGCATCGCACTCGGCGTGGAGCGCATCGTCGTCCGCCGAGACGGCGCGAAGGCGCCGCTCGGCGTGAGCTTCCGCGTTCCCGTGCGCCGGACCGACGTGATCCCGCGCGGCGAAGCACGCGCCGCGCGGACACCGACCGCGGTCGCGGCGATCACCCTGTTCGTCACCGGAAGCGAAGATCCGCGCCCGATCGCGCTGCCGCTGCTGGCTCCGTCGTACGCCCCCCTCGAAGGTCCCGACTCGGCCCCTATCGCGCGCGGCTCGTTTGCGCTGGATCTCCTGCGCCACCCGCAGCTCCGGCGGCCGCAGACCTACTTCGTCTACGCGTTCGCCGGCGAGTTCATGGCAGGTCCCGCTCCGCTCGCGGTGGTCACGGAAGACATGCTGCCGCGCCGGTAGGAATCGCGTTGGCCTGGGACTTCGACGATCCCTTCGAGGAGGAGCGCGCCTTTCCGCGCTACTTCCAGCGCTACGCCCAGGGGCGGCGCGCGCTGCCTCTCCCGGTCGCTGCTCCACTTCCGCGCGTCACGCAGCGTCTGTCGGCGCCGCTCCCCAACGCCCGGCCCCCCGCCGAGGAACCTGCGGGGGCGGAGGAGCCGATCGCGGCCGCGCCGACGCCGGCTCCAGCAAAGGAGCTGTCCTTCATCGAGGTCGTCCTCCAGCGACCGGACGGCTCTCCGCTCGGAAGCGAGCCCTATCGGATCAAGCTGCCCGACGGATCGCTCCGGCAGGGGAAGCTCGGGACCGACGGCCGCATCCGCCTGGACTCGATCCCGTCCGGCGACTGCGAGGTCCGCTTCCCGAACCTCGGGGCGTAGCCGCGTTAAACGGAGCCGCTACTTCGGCGGCACGAGCGCGAACGCTTCGCGCGAGGTCGTGACGAGGATCTGCCCGTCGAGCACTGCGGGGCTCGAGACCAGCGCCTCGGCTGCCGTGTAGAGCACCGCGGCGTTGCCCTGGGCATCGATGCGCAGCACGCGGTTGCCGCTCGCCGCGAGCAGGCCGGCGTCGCCGTCGAGCTCCGCGGCAACCAGCCCGGACGGGAACTCCTTCCGCCAGCGCTCTCCGCTCTCGTCGATGCGCAAGAGGTTCGTGCCCGCGATCACGTAGACCACGCCGCCCGCTGCGGGCAGGATCGCCGGTGCCCTCGCCAGCGGCTGCTCCGAGAGCGCGATGTCACACAGCTGCTGACCGGTTCGATCGATGATCCAGAAGCGATCGCCGCCGGCGCCGCGGACCGCGACCAGCGCGCGACCCCGTGCATCCACGGCGAGCGCCAACGGCGCGCTCTCCGGCGGTATCGCGACGTCGGCGCTCCGCTCGAGCGTGCGGTCGAGCCAGAGCAGGTGCGCGGGCTGCGCGAGCACGAGCGGTTCGCCGGCCTGCGCAGGGGCCGCGAACAAGAGCGGCCGCGTGCGGCTGTAGGTCACCGCGCCGACCTCGGCGCCCTCCGGGACGAAGTTCCCGGGATCGACCTTGCCCAGGTCGCCGAGCCTCCACCACTCGAACATCGTGACGTCGGGCAGGTGAGTGATCTCGGCCATCTGGCGCAGCTCGACGGACGCGAGCAGCAAGGAAGAGTCGTCCGCGTACAGCACCCAGCGCTCGTAGCCGCGCGCGAACGTCGGGATGAGCCGCAGCGCGATCGAGAGGTCGCTGGTGCGGCGCGCGACGACGGATCCGAGCACATCGGCCATGTAGAGCAGGTCTCGCGGGGCGTCGACACGCATCCCGATCGGCGCGGGGAAGTCGTGCAGTCCGGTCAGGTCGCGCCGCAGCACGCGCAGGTTCTCCGCGCCGAGCGCGACGATGCGCTCGCGCGTGACCACCAGGCGCTCGAAGCGGCCGGCGGGCTCGAGCGGCCGCGTGATCGCGGCGCGAAGCGGGGTCGACGGGACCAGGGTCGCCGCGGTGGGTCGGGCGGGCGATGCTTGCCGCGCCTGCGCCGGCTGCAGCTCACGCGCGACGACGCCCGACGGCGGCAGCGGCTCGAACGTGTTGACGTCGTAGAAGACCGGTTCCATGGAGGGCCCTTTCTGCGTGGTCGCGGCGTTGGCCGCCCCGGGTGGCAGCGTGCCAGGCCCGCAAGACGCGAGGAGTATCACCGAGCACGCGACGCACCCGCAGAGCGCCACGCGCACTCCGAGCCCGCGTCGCGTCCGCAGGCGCCTGTGCCTAGACGGAAGCTTGAGTGACGGCAGCTCCACCGAGCACCTCGCCTGCCAGAGTCGTGTAGCTGCCGGCGACGTTGTTCGCCCCGGTCAGGCCAATCATGTCGGCGAACGCGTTGACGAGAGCCGTGGCGCCGGCGGCGTTGCGGTTGGTTCGAAAGGTCGTGGCCCCCGTCCAGCCTGGCGCTCCGGCCGCGACGACGTTGACGGTGATGTGCGGAGCGATGCCGGCGGTTTGCGGGTTGGGCGAGTAGCTCGGCGCCCGGTAGCGCGCCGAGAAGTGCAAGAGTACGCGGGAGAGCGCCGTACCCGCGCCTCCTGCCGCCTTCCAGCGGAAGCAGTAGGTGCTCGTGATACCCGCGTCCACCCCCTGCAGCCAGGTGTGGATCTGGGCGTTGGTCGTGCCGCCGGGGAAGGCTAACGCCATGCGCACGATCGCGACCATGATCGCATCGAACGCGGCGACGGCGGCCGGCGGCGGGCTCGCGACGCCGCGCACCGCCCCGGGTAGGCGCGTGTCGGCGTAGTCGTCGTGACCGAGCTGATACAGGAACGCGTCGTGCTGCACGCGCGGAGAGCCAGCGCGTGTCACGCCGTACGTCTGGCGCAGCGGCCAGTTCACGAGCGTGAAGCGGTCCTGCGCGGGCGCCGCGAGTCCGATGGTCGATTGCGTGATGGCCGGGAGCGTGAAGGTCTTGTTGTTGTGGCTCACGTCGAACGGCGAGCCCAGGTTCACGCGCATCCACTCGGCGACGTGCCAGACGTAACGCGCGCGGACCTCGTCGTTGGCGTTCATCATGCCGGCCTGACCGGGGACGGCCGTGTTGGTCTCGTCCTGCTGGTAAGGGCCGCCGGGCTGGTTGCTGTCGAAGCTCAACACCCAGGGCGACGGGTAGGGGCCGGTCGGCGGCGGTGTGCCCGGGCTATGGACCTGCTCGATGTACTCGTCGCCAAGGCTGATCCCGTGGCCGGTCTCGTGCGCGGCAGTAAAGAACGCCGTGGCCAGGTTGTCACCCTGGTCGAGCGTGCCGTAGCCGGTGTCGGAGCCCATGTACGCGCGCACGGAGGGCGTGGGGCCGCCGCCCACCGGCGGGTTGTTCCGGAACATCCCCAGCTCGAAGTGGGCGCTCGCCCGCGGGAGCGACTGTCCGAACATCATGTACTTGGCCCGGAGCGCGCCCGCTCCGGCCGCGCGCGAAACGATCGCCGCCACCGTCGGGTTGTGGCTGCCGTCCGGGCCGGTCCAGCGCCGCGGGATGTTCACGAGCGCGGTGTCCACCCACGCGCGAGCCGCCGGCGGCGCCAGGTTCATCGGGACCGCCAGGGGATTGAACTCCGGCGGGTTGTCGGGACCGATCGCGGGGTTGCGCGGCTTGGGATTCGCGGGCGGGTTGAAGTTGAAGGCGAGCCGGATGTAGCTCATCGCGAGCGCTGACTCGGTGGTGCCGTCCGCCTCGACGCCGCAGCAGCGCAGCAGCGCCAGGTCGAAGCGCCCGGTGCGCCGATCCTGCGTCGCGGTCCCGGTCCACCACGCATGGTGTGCCTGGTTGTAGAACGGTTGGATGGTGCAGAACGGCCGCACGCTGGCGGCCTGCTGGGCGATGGTGGTGCCCGGGGCGCCGATCGCCGCCGAGTCCACCCAGCGCACCGCCGCGCGCGCGCCGACCGCGGATCCAGCCGCGAGGGGAACGCGCCGATCGAACACGTCGTAGACGTTCCCGCGCGAGATCACGAGCCGCGTCCAGTCCGGGTAGTCCACGATCAGGTTCCGGGTGGTGAGACTCGCGACCTGCTGGCTCTGGAACGAGAGCTGGTTGGCGCTGTCGGCCTTGTACAGCCCGATCGCCGAGAGGTTGGGTCCGCCGGCGAACGTGTGCGAGAAGATGGCGACCCGATCCGAGGCCGGGCCCCAGGGAGCGACGGCAAGGGTGCCGGCGCTGTCGTTGCACAGCACCATGTCGTCGAGCTGGAACATGAGCGGGCGCTCGTCGGTCGTGGTGCGGCCCGCGAGCGTGGCGAAGTCGCCGCTGGCCGCCGGCGCCGCGCCCGTGCCCCCGGACAGCCGCACGAACTGCCCCGTGCTCCGCCACTCCTCGGGCACGTCGTAGAACGAGAGACGCGCGGCGTTGGGCTGGTCGAAGTTGATGGCGCTCTGCGCCCCGCGGACGACGATCGGATCCGCCGGCGCCGCGCCTCCGCTCGCGAGCTTGCGCCCGGCGGCGGTGCCCGCGGTCGAGTCGACGAAGGTGCGGGGCGCGCTGCGCACGCGCAGGGTCACCGAGCCGTCGGGCTTGTTGCGCAGCGAGTCGTCGGGGTTGCGCCGCAGGATCCACGGCAGCGCCTGGCAAGCCTGCGGGTCGGTCAGCCAGCTGCTGCGCGCGGTGGGCTCGCCGGTCGCGGCGGCGTCGAACGCCTCGAGCCAGAGCGCCGGCAGGCTCAGCGTCTGGCGCAGCCGGCGGTCGTGATACAGGAACTTGAAGTGCTGCCAGCGCGGGTCGAGCACGAACGAGAGCGGGGCCGAGCTCGAGCCGACGCTTGGCTGGTTGATGTCGATGCCGCTCTGATCGGCGCCGGCCGGAAGGTTGTTCCAGACGGCGTTGCGCAGCGTCGTCTCCGGCGGTAGCTGGAACACGCGATAGCCCTTGTCGAGCAGCGCCTGCAGACCGCCGAGCGCGGCGAAGACCTCGCGCGGGTCCCCCGCGGGTGTGGCGGCGGACGCGCTGCCGATGAACGTCGCCGCGCCGAACTTGAGCGCGAGCTTGGCGTGGCCCTTGCGGCGGTCGACGTTCGCGTCGAGCTTGCCGCCGGCGCCGAGCGTCGCCTGCTGCTCCGAGCCGTCGTCGAAGCGCAGCGTGACGGGCAGGTTCTCCGGGAACCTGTGGTCCGGCTGGCCCGCCACCGGGTCGAGGTAGCCGAGCTCGAGGTGGAGCTGGCAGCGGTGGCGCGGCAGCAGGTTCGGATCGACCGGAAGCACCGCGGGAACGAATAGCTTGGGGTCGTTCAGCTGGCAGACGCTTGCCTTGCACTGGCCCGGCGCGGGATGGCAGGCGAGCACGGGGTCGTTGCCCGGCGCCAGGAAGCACAGCTCCGAGCGGCGGTTCTCGGCGGAGCGGAAGTTCTCGACCCCGCGCGCGCTCGCGGGAAAGTTCTCGCCGCAGCCCACCGAGCGCTTGGCGGCGTCGAAGAACACGAGCTTGGCGCGATGCGGATCCAGCACTTTGCGGTCATCGGGCTTCTCGCCGAGCGCGCGGCAGAGCTCGCGCTCGTACATCTCGAAGAACGCCCCCCACGTTGGGTCGTTCATCGAGCCGGTGACGGCGATCGCGGGGCCGAGGCTCGCGTCGTTGTACGCCTGCTGGAAGCCGCGGATCGCCTTGGAGTCACTGCCGCTGCTCTTGGGATCGCAGGCGAACCCCTCGGTCGCCGCGATCCAGGCCAGGATGCGCTGGACGTCGTTCGGCTTGTGCTTCGCCTTGGCGATGCGAACGAAGGCCGGCTTCTCGCCCGTCAGCACCGCGAGCGCGTCCTCGCTGCGGAGCTCGGTGAGCTTGACGTTGTAGCCGGCGTCGCCGCTGGTGTCGGCGTGACCGGTGATGAGCAGGCGCTCGCCGGGATGGTCGGCCGCGTGGTTCAAGGTGAACGCGAGCACGTCGAAGGGCGAGACCTTGTCCTGCGCGGCCTGCGTCTCGCTGGGCTCGATTGGGAGCAGGACCCCGCTGTCGTGATTGAAGTGCAGGCCCTCGAGCTCGATCACGTTCACCGCGAACGGCTTCATCACGAACGTGTGAGCGCTGCCGGTCTTCACGGTGAACGGCTTGTCGCGGTCGTTGCGCGTGATCTCGATCTGCGACATGAACGCCCGGGCGCCCACCATAGCAGAGTCGCCCCGGTGGCCAGGAAGACCGCTGGCTCGTGCGCCCTGCGCTCGGATACGATGGGCCGCTCATGAGGAGGACGCTCGGATGACCGCTCTGCTTGCCCGGATCGAGCCCATGCTCGGGCTCGGGGTCGAACGCCTGCCTGCGCTCGTGGTGTCGCTGGCGACCGCGGAGGCGTTCTTCAAGTTCGGAAGCTTCCTGCTCGAATGTCTGGCGTTCCTCGCGCTCTGGCGCGCGCTCGATCTCGCCACGCAGTTCGTGCGCAGGCGCAGCTAGGAGGAGCGCAGGTGTCGAACGGCTCGGATTCCGACGAGCCACTGGATCCGTTCCTGCGCTTCGACTTGCTGCGCACGCGCGCAACGCGGGGGGATCTGGCGCTGCCGGCTGACGTCCGACACGCGCTGCGGCGCGCGCCATTGCTGCGGCTCACGCCTCCACGCGGACGCGCCGAAGCAAGCTCCAGCGCGGCGGCCGAAGAGACTGCGCCTGCTGCGCTGCTGTCCGACATCGCGATCCAGCTGGTGAATCCGTCGGGACATGCGATCGCGGGCGAGCCCTTCCGCATCACGCTCTCGGACGGACGCGAGGAGAGCGGCAAGCTCGACGCCCGCGGCCTCGCGCGCTTCGGCTCACTCCCGCGGGGCAGCTGCAAGATCTCCTTTCCCGAGCTGCACAAGAACCCGCGGCGCGGCAACGCGCCCGCGGCGCCCGGAGCGCGACGTCCGACCGCGAAGCCGGCCTCTGGCAAGCGCGGCGCGGCGACGCCCGGTGCCACCGATCCAGCTCGCGGTGCCGCGCCGGCGGCGGGCGCGGCTGCGGACGCCGCTGCGGACGCGGGCTTCGATCTCACCGTCGTCGATGCGACCGATCGGCCGCTCGCGGGCGCTCGGGTGCGCGTGAGCCAGGCTGGGCGCGAAATCCAGGTCGGCACGCTAGACCCGCGGGGCATGTTGCGCGTGAAGGGCCACGACGCGTCGTTGCCGTGCGAGGTCTCCGTGCTCGACCACCCCGGCGGCTGCGTGGCAGTGCAGGGAGGCTACGAGGAAGACGGTCCGGACGGCGTCCTGCCCGATTACGACCCCGGCGAAGCCGGAACCCGCGAAGAGGGCTGCTGATGGGAGGGGGCGCAGCGGGTCCGAGCACGAAGGCGACGACGGCTGCGAAGGTGACCGGGAGCACCGCGGCCAAAGTGGTGGTGCAGCCGACGGACTACTGGGAGTCCGCGACGCTCGACCTTCACTTCACGAGCAAGACGGACCTCTCCATCGACGACGTGGGCGCCAAGAAGTACAAGGTCAAGAAGGCGACGGCGCCGCTCGAGTACGTGAGCAAGCTGCAGGCCGACCTGATTGCGCTCGGCTACCTCGCCACCGGCGACGACGACGGCTACTTCGGCGGCAAGTCGAAGCGCGCGGTCACCCGCCTCCAGCGCCACGCGCGGCGCCTGTACCGCATGAAGGTGGATCCGGCGGGCAACAAGGCCGACGACGTCACGAGCGCCGACGCGTTCACCGGCAGCGTGACGGGCGCCTGCGACCAGGCGACGGCGAAGGAGGTGCGCAAGTGGATCGACAAGACCTGGCGCATTCCGGTGAACCGTTTCCCGCTCAAGGCCCTCACGGAGGGCGGCAAGCTGCGCGAGGATGCGGCCGACGCGTGGGAGGAGCTCGTCACGGACGCGACCGAGAAGGGAGCCACGCTCGAGGGCGAGTACGGCGACACGCTGCGCGCGCTGCGCAAGACGACGAAGGCAGGCACGAGCAAGCACAGCTTCCACTACTGCGGGCGGGCGGTGGACATCACGCAGTCGCTCTCCGACTGGGGCGACGCGCGCCGCTACTACGTCTGCAAGGATGCCTCGGGAACCGACATGTACTGGCGCATCTGGTGCAAGGCGGACAAGCAGGACGGGACGCAGGGAGAGAAGGTCGCCAAGAACGCGAAGGACTGGTGGGACTTCTCGGACAGTAAGGAGCGCAAGATCCCCGAGGCCTACTACGTCGACCTCACCACCCTGCTCGAGTCGACCGACAAGTTCGAGCGGATCAAGTCGCAGACTGGCTGGGCCACGGAATACAACAAATCCGAGTGGTGGCACTTCCAGTACAAGGTCGACAAGCAGGAGACCTTCGGCGACGAGATCGAGCTGATCGGTAAGACGGAGAAGGACGCCCGAGACGCTGGCTGGACCGACGCCGAGCTCGACCATGCGCCCGGCTGAGCGCCGCCGTCGCGTGGCGTGCGCGGCCGCGATCGCCCTGGGACTCTGCGGCTGCGGCGCGCGCATCGCGCCCCGGCCCCATGTCGCCGCGGTGGGCTCCATCGTGACCGACGTCGTCGGACTACGACTCGCCGATGCGCCTGGAGCGGCGCCCGCGCGCGTCGCGCTGGGTAGTCCGGCTCTCGTGCTCGAGCGCCGGAGCGGCGAGGACGCTGCGGCCTGGTACCGCTTGCTCGCCGCGGACGGCAGCTACGGCTGGTGGTTCGGCGAGCCGGTGTCGGCGCTTCCTGCGCGCGCCGCCGCGGGTCCAAGGGGCGCCGAGCTGCTCGCTCCGTTTCCGAGCGACGCCGGGCCCGACGAGGAGGTCGGCAGCATCGCCGTCGCGCCGCGCGCGCAGGGCGTGATCGCGGGCGCGTCTCGGAGCGCGCGGGTGGCGTCGCTGCGCCAGCTCCAGCTGCCCGAGAGCTCGAACCCCTTCAACACTCCCTGGCTGACGCTGCGCTTCGGCGAACGCGAGGGCTACGCGCCGCCCTCGCGCGTCCGGCTCGAGTGGAGCCCGAGCGGCAGCGCAGCGGGCTCCGGTCCGCTCGACGCTCTGGCTCGCTGGAAGATCGCGGGGCTCGCACGCGCTCCGTTTCTCTCTCCGGTCGAGGAGCCTTTGCGCGCTGCCCTTCCCGCTCCGGGCAGCACGTGCCTGACGCTTCCCCACGACGGCAGCACTCCGGCTCGCATGCCCCTGCCCTCGATCGACTGGAGCGACGTCGACGCTGTGATTCACCTCCCGGGCGGCGGGCCCGCCTCGCCGGCAGCGCTGCTGTTCCTCGGAGCCGGGCCGCACGCGCTCTGGGTCCTGCTCGCGCCCGCGCAGCGAGCGGCCTGCGCTCGACTCGAGGCGGAGCGCCCGATCCCCGTCTCCTACGCGACCGCTGACCTCGACGGCGATGGCCTGCCCGAGTGGGTCGTCGAGACCGTCGCGCTCTACGGCGACGGGTACACCTCGGCGCTCTGGGTCGTCGGGGGCCGCAGCCTGGTCGACTCGCTCGCGCTCCGGCAGATCCCTCTCGGCGGAAGCAGTGGTGAGCCGGGAGGAACGCGCGTCGACGGGAGCTGGCGCGTGGAGCGGCAGCCCAGCCGCGAGGTACTGTGGGTCCAGCAGGGCGAGCATGCCCGCGCGGAGCGCATGCCGTATCCGTAGCGCGCCGGCTGCGCGCAGCTCGCGGCTCGCAGGATGAGGGACGATGGCCGAGAACGACCTCGACGTCGAGGACTTCGAGCGCGTGTTCGAGCGCGCGACCGGCGAGCTGCATCTGTTCACGCTGCGGCCCCGGTCCGCGTTCCGGCTCGAGGTGCACGACGTGCACTTCCACCACAACAGCCCGGTGATGCTGCCCGACTGCACTGCCGACGACGACGAGCCCGACGGCGAGGCTCACGCCGAGCAAACCGGGCTCGCCGTGCTGGCCGCCGCGCTCCGCTACGCGAAGGAGCACCCCTCGCAGCGCATGCTGATCGCGGGACATGCCGACACCTCGGGCAATCCGTCGCGCAACGACCCGCTGTCCGCGGACCGCGCGCGCAGCGTACTGCTCGTGCTGCTCGGAGACGACGCGTCGCGCGAGGAGTGGCGCACGAAGGCGGCGCGCGAGGACAAGGTCGAGGACTACCAGCTGGTGCTGAAGTGGATCGCGTTCACGCGGGGCTGGGCCTGCGACCCCGGCGCGGTCGACAACCGGCTCGGTCCGAACACGCGGCGCGCGATCGAGGACTTCCAGCTGCGTTACAACTTCGAGCTCCACCCGCGCACCGACCGGAACACGCGCGCCGAGGGCGAGATCGCAACCGACGGCGTGGTGGGCAAGGAAACCTGGGGCGCCCTCTACGACGTCTACCAGCTCACGCTGCGCGGGCTCCTGCGCGCGGACGAGGCGGGCCTGCAGGCCCATCGGAACGCGCTGGCGTTCGTCAACGACTCGTTCCGCGCGGTCGGCTGCGGCGAGAACTTCCCGATCGACGAGCCGGAGCGGGACAACTTTCGGAGCCACGAGAACCGGCGCGTGGAGATCCTGTTCTTCGAGCCGGCGCACCTACCGAACCTGGCCTGCCACGAGAGCGGTCGCTGCCTTCCCGACGAGTGCCGCGTGTACAACCCACGCGCGTTCGGCTTCACGCCGATCCCGGTCACACCGGCGGCACTCGACGAGCTCTGGCGACTGCGCATCATCGTCCCCGGCCGCGGCCCTCAGCGCGAGTGGCCGGTCCTCGCCAACAAGAGCTTTGTAGTGCGGCGCGAGCAGGCCGGCCCGGACGCGGAGATCCGGGGGACCTCGAACGAGCGGGGCGAGATCGAGGTGAGGGTGTTCGCGGACGACGACCGCTTCACGCTCGAGATCGACGGGCGAACGATCCAGCTCGCAGGCGGAACCCTGCCGCCGCTCCGGGCGGACGACGAGGCTTCGATCAAGCTGCGGCTCTGGAACCTCGGCTACGGAGCAGCTCGCCCGCATGGCTGGAGCAGCCCCGTCTACGCTCGGGTCCGCCGCGCCTTCAAGAAGCGCGAGCTCGGCGCCGACGACGACGCGATCGACGCCGCCATGATCGCGAAGCTCCGCGAGCTCTACGGAGGATAGACTTCCCTTCGGGAGTGTCCGCACTTGTAACTCGTTCAGCCGGGCAGATCCCGATACTCGAGCTCGTAGTGGAGCGTGAAGTCTATGTCCGTGCCGATCGGTGCTGTCGTTCCGGGAGGGCCTCCGACGCGGGTACGGGCAGTCAGTCGTCCCGGCAACCGACGGGGGGACGGGCCACCGGCCATGCGCATGAGGTCTTTCACCTTCAGTGGATTGGGAGTATCTCCCTGGAGCAGCGTGGGCAAGCCTGGGATGACCTTGCCGAGATCATTGCTTATGGTCGTCACCAGCGAAAGGCTCGTGACCACGTCGAGGATCCCCTCGTGGACCATCTGGAGCGCGATGCTAGAGGCGCGGCCGTCGTCGCGCTGGTCGATGTCTGCATCCCACGCGAACGGGATGCCACCTGCACCCCTGACGGTGCGGCCGTCGAGCCCGCGGCGTAGCATCTCCCCGGACGGGTCTTCCTCCATGCCCGTGCAGGTGATCCTGATGTCGTCCTCCTCGGCGAGGTGCACGGTCTCGCTGACTCGGAGCGGAAACTGCCTCGTGCCGACGCTGGTGTCCGGGAAGTCGACGGCGTGCCAGCGACCGTTCACGCCGACTCTGAAGACGAAGCGAAGTGTGCCCCCGATGCCGCCCGGCTCGCCAGGAAGGCGGCGCAGGAAGCTATCGATGAAGCGGCGCGTATCTCCGGCCATCGTGATGCTGAGGAAATTGATCCGCACTTCCTTGACCGTCTCGGCTTGCTGGCGCTCCCCGTCGAACCAGCCCAGGGACACGATGACGCCGTAGGAATTGCGAGCCCCCGCCCCGAGCTTCGTGAGCGGAACGCGGATCTTCACCTGCTTGGGCGACTCGCGCGGGTTCTCGGGAGGGAGGAGCTCGATCTCCGGGTCCGCCTCTCCAGCGCCGGCCGTAGGACCCCGCGCGCTCGTGAAGGGTGCGTAGTCGAGCTTCACGAGCAGCCGCGGGCGGACGACGAGCGTGTTGAGGGCGATCCCCGGCGTGTGGCCGATGGGATACTCGCCGGCCGGTTCCGGGGCCTCGGGAAGGTCGACGATGAACTCGTAGTCGCTGCCAGAGATGTTGGGGAAGTCCCAGTAGCCGCCGTTCCGGCACGCGAAGAACATGAACTGGATGGCGGGCACGTGGCGCTCGTTCTCATCGAACTTGACCGCTTCCCAGCGCGCGGTGGCGACCGCCTTGCATGGGTGAAGCTCGCTACGCGCGCGTCCCTGCCTGTCGGGGTGCCCACAGTCATAGATCCACCGGCCGGCAAGCCAGATGTACTCCCCACCCACTGGCCACGCCCAGTCACGGCCAAAGAAGGGCGCGGAGGCGTCGAGCGTGGGGAGCCGTCCGCCCGGCGAGGTGAAGTCGTAGTCGCCGAAGGCGCCGCAGTCCCACTCGCACTCCACCGTCTCGAATCTGATCCCGTCTCCGACGTCGTCGTGAGTGCCCAGCGCACGGATGTACTCGAACCCATTCGCCGGCACGACGAAGAAGTTCCAGTCGTACCACCAGTGCCACTGACCCAGCGGAAAGTCCTCGTTGGGGTGCTGGCTGAGCGCAAGCCGCCCCTCGATCTCCCGTTCGACCTCGGGAATGCTCTCGAACGTCTGCCCCGGCGGCTTTCCTTCGCGTTCCACCGGGACCCAGGCCGGTATCACCGGCATCAGCCTCGGCGCTTGCTGTTCAATGAGGCCGGGTCCCTCGTCGGCGGCGCGCGGGGAGAGCCGGTAGTTGGAAGCCGACCGGCAACCACAGCCCAACCCGTTCCCGGCCGCGCGCGGCCGCAGCTCGTCGAAGCTTGGTGAATTGATCCGGTGCAACGGCCGCGCGCGGTCCACCGCCTTGGTCGTCTTGGTGAAGGTGCTCGAGGTGCTCACGCTCGCGGTCTTCCTTCCAGCGTGATTCTACGGTCTGCGCCGCCGGATCGTCCGGTCGTTCCGGAGGCCGTTTCGGCCCCGGGTCTCAGGTCGGACGCACGCGGGATCGTGCGCCTGCGGGCATCCTCGAGCGCCGTCTCTTCGATTACCGCCGTCGGCGCGGAACAGCGAGATGGCCGCGTCTCGGCCCACCTGCTCCGCGACCACCAGCGCGCCGCCGGGTTCGAGCTCGACGGCCGCCGGGCCCGCCAGCGGCCGTCGCCACTCGATCTCCTTGCGCTCGAGATCGTAGGCGTAGAGCTCCCGGGGAGATCCCTCCACCGATGCCGTGGCCACCCAGAGGCGGGACCCGTCCGCTGCGAACGCGATGGTCGAGAACGCGCCGTTGGGGAGCACGACGTCCGGGGTGCACGAGAGCAGAAGTGTCGCGAGCGCGGCAGCCGCGATCGCGACGGGCGCGCTCGGTCGCTGCCCGTTCCGGTGGAAGTCGAACGTGGTTCGCAAGTAGCTGCCCTCCCCCGGGCATCATGGAGGGCGCGAACGCGGACGAAAAGGGGGAAGCTGCGCCAGCGCGCTGCGCCTGCACTGCCCCTCCTCCGCCGCTTCCCGCGGGAAGGCCTCGATCCCGTAGAATCGAACACCGCGATGTCGAAGATCCACGTGGTCCAGCAGGGCGAGCATCTGCCGGCGATCGCCGCCGCGAACGGCTTCTCGGATCCGCGCACGATCTTCGATCATCCGGACAACGCGGAGCTCAAGGCGGAGCGCAAGGACCCGAACATCCTGTTCCCGGGCGACGTGGTCGTGATCCCCGACCGGGAGAAGCGCGAGGAGGCCGCGTCCACCGAAACGCGCACGCGCTTCACGACGTCAGCGCAGAGGTTGCTCCTGCGGCTGCGCGTGCTCGACGTGTCCGGCAAGCCCGTCGAGGGCGTTGCCTTCCTCGAGGGTGGCGTCATGCTGGCTCAGGACGGCGAGATCCGCGAGGCGCCGATCGCGGCGGACCGGACCAAGGACACGGCCTCGCTCCCCGCCAGCCCGCCGCGCGAGAACGAGCTCGAGTTCCCGCTCGCGATCGGCGAGCTCGACCCGATCAAGACGCCGTCAGGCGTGCGCGACCGGCTGAACAACCTGGGCTACTTCGCGGGGTTCAGCGCGATCTTCACCACCGAGCAGTTCAAGTGGGCGGTCGAGGAGTTCCAGTGCGACCACCAGAAGAAGCACAAGCTCAAGGTGACCGGCGTGCCGGACAAACCCACACTGCGCGCGCTCGCCAAGGAGTACGGCTCGAACGAGGAGGTCGACTAGATGGGCGACGCGGAAGACGATCTCGCGCTCGTCTCGTCGCCGATCTTCGTAGACGTGACCGAAGAGGGCGGGATCGTGGCCACGCATCCGGACATCGGGTTCACCAAGCGCGTCGCCCCCTCGCAGTCCGACCGCGAGACGCACAACACGATCAGCGAGATGCTGGTGGCAGTCGGCTGCGCGCTCTTGCCCAACGAGTTCTTCGAGTTCGACTCGTCGATCGTCAAGCCGAGCGCGCGCCCGGCGGTGATCAGCTTCGCGCGGCTGTTCGAGGAGCTGCAAGATCCGAAGACCAAGCAGTTTCCCGTGGTGTCGGTCTTCGGTCACGCCGACCCCGTCGGCGAAGCGGACTACAACAGCTCGCTCTCGCGGCGGCGCGCGCGCGCGGTGCACGCCCTGCTGCGGCACGACGCGGAGACCTGGGAGGAGCTGCACCAGGAGCCGTTCAAGGGCGACGACTGGCACGGCAAGGCGGTGCCGATGATGCTCGCGCACCTCGGCGTCCCCGAAGAGCAGCACGCCGGCTTCAACGACCGCAACGGGCGGCTCGGGCTGTTCCGGGCCTACATGAACGCCGTCTGCGTGAAGCGCGACCGCGCGAGCGGCCAGATCGTCCCCTTCTTGCTCGACGACTCGAATTTCCTGGCGCGCGGCGAGGGCAAGGACGGCAAGGGGGATCTGCAGGGCTGCAGCGAGTTCAATCCCGTGCTGATCCTCTCGGGCAAGCGCAACAAGGAGTTCGCCAAACAGAAGGACAAGACGGAGCGCAACGAGGCGAACAAGCCCAACCGGCGCGTACTGGTCTACCTGTTCAAGCCGGGCACGAAGATCGATCCCGAGCGCTGGCCGTGTCCGAACGCGGGCGGATTCAAGGGCGTCGAGGCGTGCAAGAAGCGGCTCTGGTCGGACGAGAAGCGCCGCACCGCGGCCGACCCGGAGAAGGACCGCAAGTTCACCGAGAGCCGTGACACCTTCGGCTGTCGCTTCTATCACGGCATCGCAGGGCGCTCGCCCTGCGAGGCGGTGCGCGAACAGTGGGTGCTGCGGGTCCTGCTCGACACGCCGAGGGAAGGCGAGGAGCCCAAGCCGCTGCGCAACCGCCGCTTCTTCGTGGTGGCCGGCGACGCGCCCGGCGCGCCTCAGATCCGTGGCCGCAGCGACGACCGCGGCATCCTGCGCATCCCGCTGTTCGACAAGAAGACGACGATGGACCTGCGCCTGGAGGTCGCCGTCGACCCCGAGAGCCCGAGCCAGAAGGAAGGGCCGCGCACGCCCGAGGAGCTGCGCGAGATCGAGAAGAGCTTCGCGAAGATCAAGCTCGACGCGGGCGCGCTGCTGCCGCTCGACGCCGGCGACGACGCCGCCAAGCAGCGCCTGTTCAACCTGGGCTACGGCCCCGACAAGCTCGAGGACTTCGACGCGAAGGCCCTCGAGCTCGCCGTGCTCCAGTTCGAGCGGCTGCAGAAGCTCCCCGATCCCGACGGCAAGCTCGACCCCGAAACGACCAAGAAGCTCGGCCTCGTGCACGAGCCTGCGATCCCGCCGAGGCAACCCGAGCCCAAGGATCCCGCGGCCTGATGGCCAAGCCGTTCAGCAACGAGGGCAAGCCCTTCGACCGGGGGCGGCCGTTCCACCGCGTCCACTCGAGGAATTTCAATCTGAGCGCTCCCAAGCCCGATGGGCGCGGGCTCGACTGCGGCTGCCGGAACGCGGACGACTACAGCCCGACCTTTCTCGCGGCTCTGATCGTCGGCGGCCTCTTCGACGCGCTCGAGGGCGCCTCCGGGATCGACGTCCCGGACTCCCTCAAGGAGGCCTCGAACGCCCTGCTGAAAAAGGGCACCGGCGTGGACGTGAGCAAGGAGATCGAGAAGCTCCAGGAGGAGATCTCCAACTGGGTCGGCAAGAACACCGAAGGTCTGCTGTTTCGGTCGGCGCTGCGCCACGTCCCGGCCTGGGTGGCGGTGAACCGTAGGATCACCCGCGCGAAGACAGGGAAGGTCTACCCGGCGGGCTTCGTGGAGCAGGAGAAGGAAGTCGAGGGTTTGCTGTCGCGCTCGTTCCTCTCGACCCCGCACATGGTGACGCTGCCGTGGACGCGCTCGTGGCAGTGGAACTTCCACGTCGCGGTCCATCCGGGCAACGGCTTCGAGCACGTGATCGGACCGGCGAACCGGCTGAACCAGAGCGAGCGCGACGCGCTGCGCGCGGAGCAGGAGAACGCCTTCCGCCCTTCATTCGACTGGGACGACCCGGAGGCTCGGGGGGGCGGCAAGATCGAGTCCCCTTCGTTCGAGGTCCTGTGGGACACGGGAGCAATCACGGCAGCTCCTGGAAACTTCGGACAGAGCGGCGAGTTCCCGCCGGGGATCATGTTCAACGAGGCCTGGCCCTTCTGGCCGATGATGAACGACACGTTCTGGGCGCAGGGGCGCTGGGTCTACGACTGCACGCACTTCCACGAGCGCGAGCTCGCCTCGGGCGAGACGGTCGAGGAGATGTGGACCCAGATCCACCCGCCGCGGGCGTTCGCCTGCTCTCGGCTGGAAGGCTTCCTGTTCGACGAGAACACCAAGCGCGTCCCCACGGCGCGGTTCTTCTTCCTGGCCTGCCGGAAGGGCGGCTATTTCGACTTCGGGCCGTTCAGCAAGGACGCGGCGGACGACCCGGAATTCATCCTGGACCTCCCGCCCGCGCCGCGCGCCGGCGTGCCGACCTGGACGATCGGCGCCACGCCGGACTTCGCCTCGAATACCTGCGTCATCCGCCCGCGCCTGCTGACCAAGGTGGAGTTCGCTCCGTTCGGGATCGGCGGGACTTTCCTGCGCGAGAACCTGTTCGTTGGCGCCCCGGAGCCCACCCTGGAGCCGATCAAGTCCGACGAGGCGCTCGAAACCGCAGATCAGCTCCGCGTGACCGTGCCGCTGAGCAAGCTCCGCGACGGCGCCCAGGCGTACGGGTTCGTGCTCTCCGCTGGCTGGGCCGATCCGACCGGGGAGCAGGCCGCGCGCGTGAAGAAGGTGACCGTCACTCTCGACGACCTGCGGGACCTCGACAAGAACGGCGAGCTGCGCGTCCGCTTCGCGATCAACGGGCGCTGGCGGCACGCTGTCATTCATCCCAGGCAGATCAGCGATAGCGCCGCCTCGGTCGCCGGATCCGTGACGCTGTTCCTGCCCGAGGACTCCACGCTGGCGCTCTCCGTGAGCGGGATCAAGCGCCGCGGCTACGGCCAGTTCCTCGAGGAGGAGCCCGATGCGAAGCGCCAGCTGCGCGTCGGGGGGATCTTCGACCTGACGGAGGAGGAGCTGAACGAGAAGATCAAGAAGGGGGAAAAGAAGCTCACGCTCCCCATCGATGGAGTCTCGGTCGTGATCGACACCGAGATGCTCAAGCACCTGCGGAAGGCGGTCGAACCCGTGCTCGAGCTGCTCAAGGCTCGGCGGAATGTCTCGTGGACAGGGGACGTCGACCAGAAGGACGACGGCATCGCCTCGGCGGTGGCGCGCGAGACCTACTTCAAGCCGGTCGCGCTCTTCAACGCGCGCGACGAGCCGCTCGGCCTGGTCGATCGCGTGGATCGCTTCAAGTTCGGAACCGAGCGCATCGCCCGCTCGCTCGACGGCGAGCAGTTCTTCCCCGAGTACCGCGGCGACAAGATCACCGACGTGCTGAAGGAGCTAGCCGACTCGGGCCAGCGGCGCGCGACGGTCCAGGTTCGGACGTTCCAGACCGAGGTCGTGGGTGACGCGCACCTCTGGGCATTCCGGCCTCCGCGGCTCGGCGACGCCCGACTCGACTACGTGTTCCGCTTCCACGTCGCCGTGGAAGAACAGTAGTCGCGCAGCCCGTCACGGTGTCGCGGCGGCGATCAGGCCGTTGTTTTCCTGGATGCACTTGTCGAGCTCGAGGATCAGCGTGCGGAGGTGCGCGCCATCCTGGTTCAGCGGCTCGTCGAAGCCCGTCGCTACGTAGCGGATGACAGTGGGCGCGGCGGGCCCTTGCGGCGTCGGGGCGACGGTGCGCTCGACGATCATCCCGTCGTTGTTGAAGTTGCCGATCCCGAGCTTGGAGTGCAGTCGGTCGAAGCCGAGCGACTCCAGTCCCTCCGCGAAGAAGCTCCTCGTCAGTGACCCGCCAGCGAATGCTTTCTTCTTGCTCATCAAGAGCTCCATGGCCCTGCACGCCGTCGTGTTCACCAGCCGGTCCTGCTCGATCAGCGTGAACAGGGCGGCCGTCGATGCTGCGGTCGCGCTCACGAAGTCCGCGCCCGCGGCACCCTGCGGGACCGGGGGCAGCACCCAGCGCGAGGCGCCGTCGTGGGTCGAGGCCTCCCACAGCCCGCCGCCGCGCTCGGGCCGGTACAGGTCGCTCTGCCAGAGCGACGACGCGATGTACAGGTAGCTGACGTTCTCGATGCAGGAGTGCGACGCGGCGTTGTCGGACTCGTCGATCATCAGAAACAGGCGTTCCGCGAAGCTGAACGTGCGCACCTCGGCGAGCTTCTCACCCTTCCGCCGGACGTAGTCCCGGACCCGATCCGAGATCGCCGGAGGAGATCCGGGAGTCGCCGGGTCCACGCGAATCAGATTCACGCCCTTGAACTGGACGTCCATGCCGCGGCCGGCGGCGCTCGGCGTCGCGTCGAAGATCGTCTCGAGATCGGGGCTGCTCAGGGCTCGCGGCAGCTGCACGCGACCGCCGTTGACCTCGACGAGCTTGCCGAGGAGCTCGATCTTCGGGTTGCGCGCGAAGATCGTGCTGGCGTTGGCCGGATCGCGCTTCTGCGTGTCGTTCCAGGCGTCCCGGGCCGCGCTGAACAGGTCCGCCTCGACGGTGATGCTCTTCTGGCGCGAGAGCTCTTCCAGATCGAACCTGAGCTGGAAGGCGGCGTACATGCAGGCCGTCTTGGCCATGCTGCCGATCCCGCCCTGCTTCGTCTCCTCGTGTCCTGCGAACTCGGGGCTCGCAAGCTTCGCCGCACCCGTCAGGTCGACGAGCGCGAAGCGCAGCCTGCGGAGCTCCGGGTGGCGGGGCGTCGCGACGCCGACTTCCCGCACTCGCCGTTCGACGATGCCCTGCAGCGCGGTGTTGCGCGTGACCGCGCTCGACGTGAGGAAGCCAGGATTCAGCGCGGTCGCATCCACGGCGACCGTCGTCCCGTCGAGCTTCTGGCAGCGGTGGGGCAGGAACGCGAAGAACTTATCGGCGACGGCGGGTTGTCCGGCCAAGGGCGATCCTCTCGCGCTATCCCCGCGGGGGGCCGCGCAGGTCGTCGGCCGCCTCGGCGTAGATCCGCTCGACTAGCGCCGCGGTGGGAGCGTCGAGCTCTCCCGTCGGCGCGAGCGGCGGGGTCGCCAGGTGGCCATAGTCGAACTGGAACGCCACCGCGTTCTCACGCCGGTCCGGGTCGTCGTAGCCGAGGTTGGTGAGCCGCTGGATGGTCGCTTCGGGGCTCTTGTCCTGCTCCGGGACCAGAAAGATCTTCCGGCTGAACAAGAGCTCCGGCTCTTGTCCCCGCGCAGGCGGGAAGCCCCAGCGAATCTCGCAGCTCGCGGGGGCCTTGAGCCCGCGCACGGCGATCACGCCGCTTCCGTCCGCGCGATCGAGCGGCGTGGGCGGCTCCCCCTCGACGGTCACGCTGAACGGCGCGAACGGAATCGACTTGCCGAAGCCCGCGTACAGGCGGACCCGCAGTCCGCCGAGCACGCGCTCGCACGGCGAGCGGTCGGAGTGACGGTGATAGAAGCGGCAGGCGAAGGTGTCCTGCGTCGCCTCGAACGTGCGCTCGTCGCTCGCAAGGCGGGTACTGCGCCGCTTCTCGCCGTCGGACCAGAAGCGCTTCCGGCAGCCGGCGCTCCCCTCGCTCGCCCGCGGGCAGGGCCAGCGCGAGGGATCGACCTTCGCCCCCTCGCGGAAGATCAGCAGCATCACGCGCCGGTTCGGGGCGTTCGCCTCGTTGCGCGCCGACTTGTCCTTCTGCTTCGCGAACGCGTCGTGCTGCCGCTGCGAAAGTACGAGCAGCGGATTGAACTCGCCGCACCCCTGGAAGTCTCCCTTGCCCCGGGCGTCCTTGCCCTCCGCCAGGAAGTCACCCTTCGCGAGCTTGGGCACTGCGTCTCCGCAGAGCGAGTCCATGTAGTCGACGAACAGCGCGCGGCGCCGGGTCCGGTTGGCGTCGATCTCCCGCGACGACTCACTTTCCCGTCCAAGCTGAGCGAGCATCGTCTCGATCGCTCTCACGCCCCACTGGTCCGAGCCGTGGGGTCGACTGTACAGCTGCTCCCACAAGTCAGGGTCGCGAACCAAGAGCGCGTAGATCGCCTGGGCGCGTCGGCCGCTCAAGAGCTTGTTGTACTCGTCGTCGCCGGTGGGATCGGAATGCCCGAACACGGAGAGCGGCGACCCGGCGCGCGGCGGCTGCGCCGCCCTTGCGAGCGACGCGGGCGGGTGGACCCGCAACAGCTCGCCCAGACGCGCCAGGTCGGCGCGCACCCCCGGCGCGACGACGGACGAGTCGAAGGCGAAGCGGATGCTGTCGACGCGGAAGCAGGCGAGCGGGAAGAGCCCCGCGCGGATGGTGTTGAAGTCGGCGGCCGCCGTGGGCGCGACGGAGATCTCGAGCTGTTTCGGGCGCGGGCGCGCGCCCACCACGCCCCCGTCGAGCAGCGAGAAGCTGGCCTCCGACTGCGACGACATCGCGACCCCCGGCCCCTACGAGCCGTGCGCCTTCTTCAGCGCCGCCTGGGTGCGAGCACCGCAGACCCCGTCTACCACCAGCCCGTCGTCGCACTGGAACTCCTCGATCGCGGAGCGCAGAGAAAGCGCGGCCTCGTCCGGCGTCTGGTCCGCGAAGGGTCCGGCGAAGTAGCCGAGGTTGTTCAGCCGGGCGCTCTGACCCGACGTCTCCTCCACCGGGTCGAGATGCCCGATCCGAAGCGGCAGGATGACCTCGACTAGCGGTGTCTCCGGATCTTCGACCACCACGAGACCGGCCTCGGCCCCCGGCGCGATCTCCTGCTCGATTCGCCCCTGCGCATCGGTGACGAGCTGGAACGTCTGGTCGCCGACCTCCAGCCGGCAGCGAGCTCCGGCGACGGGTCCGACGTGCTGGTCGTCGAAGCGCAGCAGAAGCTTCAGCTTGCCGCGCTCGACGGAGAACCTGTGCTTTCGTTCGGTCTGGGCGTCCAGCTGCTGCCGCTCGGCGTCGGGGATGAAGAGCTGGTCCCCCGGAAACAGCACGTTCGGGTTCTTGCGTTTCTCGCGCAGTGCCTCGTTGCGCGCGTGCTGCCAGATCGGCTTCCAATCCGCGAAGCCGTGGTCCCCGGCGATCTTCGCGAGGTAGTCGCCCTGTCGAACCGTGTACGTGATCAAGGCTCGCAAGCTCCGGCCCGGGCGTTCTCGGAGGCCTTCCGCCACACCATCCAGCGCAGCTCGACGGGAACGTCGTACGCCGGCAGATCGAACAAGTCCCGTCCCGAGCTCCAGTCCTCGTACCAGGGCGTCGGCGGCCATTCGCAGCTCGCGAGCGAGCTGCGCTCGAGCTCGAGCGCCGGCTCGTCGGACACGCGCTCCAGCGGCAGCCCGCGCGCCGCGGCGGCGAGCTCTTCGCGCGTCTGCACGCAGCACCAGAACACCTGCGACAGCTCGCGGGCGAGGGTGTCGGGGACGTAGCCCCCGCGCGCTACGAACGCGTTGAGCACGACGAGCCCACCCGGAGCGAGAGCGCGGGCTGCGCGTGCGAACAGCGCGCTCTGCTGCGCTGCGTCGCGAATGTGGGACGTGACGACCCCGGAGAGTACGACGAGCTGATAGCACGCCGGAGGCACCTCGATCTCGGGGTCGAGGAAGTCTCCGCGCCAGAGCCGCACGTCGAGCGCTTCGCGCTCGATCTCGGCGCCGAGGACCTCGGCGAGAGCCGGGGCGAGCTCGATCGCATCCACACGGAAGCCCGCCCGGCCGAGCGCGAGCGCGTTTCGGCCCGTGCCGGCGCCGACGTCGAGCACGCGCACGCAGCCGGGCTCTCCGAGCGAGCACGCCAGCGCCATCACCTTGGCGTCGGGCTGCGCGCCAAATAGCGGCGCGGCGCGGGTTCGCGTCCAGCGCTCGTACTCGTCTGCCGCCGTCGGCGCGCGCAGCTCGACCTTATACGAGAGCGAGCTCGCCGGCGACTCGTCGGTCTCGTAGTCGATCACGATGCTGGCGTGCGGAGTGCGGGCGAATCCCTCGACGAGCGCCCGCTCGAGCGTGTCGCGCAGCGACGCGACCTCAGGAGCGGAGAAGAGGCGTCCGAGCTGGCCGAACGTCACGCGTAGTAGCTCGGTGTAGTGGTCGAGCAGGCTCGGCGACGCCGGGAGCACGATCTGTCCCGTCGCCGCGATCCGGCGCGGCAGTTGCCGCAGCATCGCGTCGCGCAGCAGGCTCTCTCTCGCAGGATCAGTAGCTGCCCTTGGCACCGCCACCATCGGAGCCGCCGCCCTTTCCACCACCGTAGCTCTCACCGCCGCTTCCCTTGGCGTACTCGCCCTCGGAGCCGCCGCCCTTTCCGCCGCCGTAGCTCTTGCCGCCGTCGCCGCCCTTTGCGGATCCGGCTTCGGACGCGCCACCACCCTTCTCGCCGGCGCTCTTGCCTCCACCTCCCCCCTTTGCGGATCCGGCTTCGGAGCCCGACGGGCCGCCGCTCTTCCAACCGCCGGAGCTTCCCGCGGCGCCCCCCTTCGAGGAGCCGCCGCCCGCCGCGCCACCGCCGGCCTTCTTCCACGAGTTCTTGTCGAGCCGCGGGAAGCTGACCTTGCAGCTGCCCGGGTCGATGTTCTCGACGCGAGCGAAGCCCTTCTGGTCGAGGGTGCCCTTCGTCACGTGGGTGCCGTCGGGGAGCGTGATCTCATAGGGCTCACCGGCGACGGGGTTGCCGGCGTCGTCGACGAGCTCGATCTCGATCCAGCTCGGCTGCGACTTCTCGCTGCTGCCGCCGCCGCCGGAGCTCGACTGGCCCGGCTTCCAGGCCGGGGCCTTCACCGCGCCGTACTTGCCCTTCTTCTCGGCGATCTGCTCGTTCTTGATCGCCTGCATCTTCGCCGGGTCGGACTGGTCGGCTTCCTCCGCCTTCTTCGGCTCGAGCGGCGACACCACACTCCCCGCCTGACCGGACATCGCCGGCGAACCCGGGCCCGAGGCGATCTTCACCATGCTGCCGTCGATCGTCACCATCGTGCCCTTGATCGTCACGCCCGCTTGACCGATCACCACGCTGCTGCTGCCGACTTTGAGCGTGAGGTTCGACATGCCCTCGATCACCACCTGCGTCGCCTTCAGGTAGTAGTTCGTCGAGACCTTCTCGGAGTGGTTCTTCTTGAACTGCTCGATCACGTCGTCCTTCACGACGAGCGACTTCGAGCCGACGATCTCGACCGCCTGCTTGCCCTTCACTTTCAGGTGGCGGTCCTTTCCGATCTCGGTGATGTCGTCGGCGTCGACCATGGTGTGCGACTCGTTCTCGACGTGGGCGAAGTAGTCCTGCTTCACGATCAGGTGCGTGTCCTTGCCGACGAAGTCGTAGCTGTCCTCGCCGATGCGCACGTCCATGTTCTTGTGCGCATGCACGAACATCTGCTCCTCGCCCTCCTTGTCCTCGAACCGGACCTCGTTGAAGGCGGCCTTGTCCGGCGAGTGCGCGCTCTTCATGGACGTCACGGTCTTGGTGTCGGGCAGCGCGTACGGCGGCATGCGATTGGCGTTCCACAGCGTGCCGATCACGACGGGCTGATTGATGTCGCCATTCAGGAACTCGACCAGCACCTCCTGTCCCACGCGCGGGATGAATGCCGACGACGTGCCGGCGGACTGCACCACGCGCACCCAGGCCGAGCTGGTGTCGTCGTCCTTGGCGCGGCGGTCCCAGAAGAAGCGGATCTTGACCCGGCCGAACTCGTCGGTGTGGATGTCCTCGCCCGACGGTCCGGTCACGATCGCCGTCTGCGGGCCACTCACGATCGGACGCGCGGTGGACCGCAGCGGCCGGTACGCAACGTCGGCCGGGATGGCGCGAAACTCGTTGGTGTACTCGGGCTCGACCGACTCGCCGGCGCGCATCTGCTCCTCCTCGAGCGCCTGGGGCTCGAAGCCGTCGTGCAGCACGTCGGTGAGCAGCCACTCGCGGTTCCAGTCCGCGCGCGCGTGCTCCGCGAGCGTGAACTTGGCTCCGGGGACGAAGCGCTGACTCACGCTCGCGCCCACTGCGACCTTGCGCAGCGCCTGTTGCTCCGCCAGGCGCAGCGCGGCAAGCCGCTTGCCCTCGTCGGCGGCCAGATAGCCGCCCGGGAACTCGTAGGCCTCGAGGTCATCGTCGCGGCTCGCCTGGTCGCGCGCCTCCATGTTGGTGGCCGGACGCTTGAAGTTGTAGTCGCGCATCGCCACGGCGCCGATGCGCACGCTCTCGGCGTAGCGAAACGCGCCGACGTACTCCTGATCCGGCGTGGCTCCGCTCGGCTCGCGGTAGACCACGTTCGCGTCGCCGGCGATCGCCGCGAACGCCGACGGATCGTCCGCGATCACCATCACGTGATCACTTGCCGTGTGCTCGAAGAAGAGGAAGATCCCCTCTTCCTCCACGAGCCGGGAGATGAAGGCCAGATCGCTCTCCCGGTACTGCACGCAGTACTCGCGCGGCTTGTACGCGGACTGCAGCGAGAGGCGGTAGCCGGTGGAGGGAACGCCGGCGCCGTCGAGCACGGCCTTCAGGATGTCGGGAACCGACTTGTCCTGGAACATCCGGCTGTCCTCGCGCAGCGACAGTCGCCAGAGCCGCGGCACGAGCTGCGCGAAGTAACGGGTGAAGCGCTTGCCGATCGCGCCCTGCTCGAAGCGCGAGATGAGCCCGTGAACGTGCCGGTCCTGCTCGTAGCCACGGATCGCCAGCGCCGCGGGCTTGCCGACCACTGCGCCGAGGTCGATCCCCGGGTTGTCCGATACCAGCTCCAGATCGAAGCGGAATGGCAGCGAGATGCCTTCTTCGCCCCGCACCCGCAGCACGCGCAGCTCGTCTACGGGCTGACCCTGCACGCGGATCGCGAAGGTCGCCTCGTTCCCGCCGCGGATGATCGCCACCGGCCGCTCCTACTCCACGAAGTCGAAGGTGAAGTCGCGCGCCTCGTTGGTGCCGAGCACCAGCTTCTTGGGCACGCGCCCCTCCGCCAGCAGCTCGAGCAGCGCCAGCGAGATCTTGGGCAGGATGTTCTGGTCGATCATCTGATCGACGTTGCGCGCGCCGCTCTCCGGGTCGCGGCAGCGCTCGGCCAGTGCGTCCTTCGCCTCCGGCAGGATCTCGAAGCTCATGCCGTGCGACGCGGCCAGGCGGTCGCCCACGCGCCGCAGCTTCATCTCCGCGATCATGCGCAGCACCTCGGTCGGCAGCGGGTAGTACGGCACGACCGTCATGCGCCCGAGCAGCGCGGGCTTGAAGTGCTTCTGCAGCACCGGGCGGATCGCAGCGTCGAGCTCGGCAGGGGTTGGCAGCTCGTCGGCGTCGAGTGCTGCCATCAGCTTGTCGCTCGCCAGGTTCGAGCCCATGAGCACGATGGTGTTCTTGAAGTCGACCACGCGGCCTTCGCCGTCGGAGAGCGTGCCCTTGTCGAACACCTGGTAGAACAGGTTCATCACCTCGGGATCGGCCTTCTCGCACTCGTCGAGCAGCACCACCGAGTACGGGCGGTGGCGCACCGCCTCGGTCAGCACGCCGCCCTCGCCGTAGCCCACGTAGCCGGGCGGCGAGCCGATCAGGCGCGACACCGAGTGCTTCTCCATGAACTCCGACATGTTGATCGTGACCATGAAGCGCTCGCCGCCGAACAGCAGGTCAGCGAGCGCGATCGCGGTCTCGGTCTTGCCCACGCCGCTCGGACCCACGAGCAGGAACACGCCAATCGGCTGCGTGGGTGACTGCAGTCCGGCCTTCGAGGCGCGGATCTTGCGCGCGATCGCGGCCAGCGCATGATCCTGCCCCACGACGCGCTCGCGCAGCTTCTCTTCGAGTCGCAGCACCTGCGCGAAGTCGTCTTTGACCATCCTGCCGACGGGGATCCCCGTCCAGGCGGAGACGACCTGCGACACCGCCTCCGGCGTCACATACACCGAGACCAGCGGCGAGTCGCCCTGCATCGCGACGAGCTCGGCCAGCGCCTTCTCGATCTCCTCGCGCAGCTTCGCGGGATCCTCGGGCTCGGCGGCAGGCGCAGCCTCGGCGGGTGCTGCTGCCGCGGGCGCAGCCTCCGCGGCCGCGGACGTGCCTTCGGCCGGCGCGGGCGCCGGGGCCGCCTTCGCGTTGCGCACCTTCTGCAGGCGCGCCTGCAGCTCGTGCACGCGCTTGACCGCCTCGAGCTCGCGTAGCCAGCGCTCGTGGAGGCGCGCGCGCGCGGCGTCGCGCTGCTCGCGCTCGTCGCGCAGGCCGGCGAGCTCCTCGTCGCGATCCTGCAGCGCCAGATCGATATCGGCCTCGAGCGCACGGATCGCGAGGTCGAGATCGACGATGCGCCGCTCTACGTCGTCGAGCTCGGCGGGCTTGGCCGAGAGCCCGAGCGCTACCCGCGCGCACGACGTGTCGAGCAGGTCGACCGCCTTGTCGGGGAGCTGGCGCCCGGAGATGTAGCGATCGGAGAGCGCGGCGGCGGCCTCGATCGCGGTGTCGAGCACGCGCACGCCGGAGTGCGCCTCGAACTTCTCGCGCACGCCGCGCAGCATGCCGACCGTCGCCGCCACCGAGGGCTCGCTCACGTGCACGGGCTGGAAGCGCCGCGCCAGCGCCGGATCCTTCTCGATGTACTTCTTGAACTCGCTGTAGGTGGTGGCTGCGATGGTGCGCAGCTCGCCGCGCGCCAGCGCCGGCTTGAGCAGGTTGGCGGCATCGCCCGTCCCCGCGGAGCCGCCCGCACCGATCAGCGTGTGCGCCTCGTCGATGAACAGGATCGTCGGGATCGTCGCCGCCTGGATCTCGGAGATCACGCTCTTCAGCCGGCTCTCGAACTCGCCCTTCACGCTCGCGCCCGCCTGCAACAGCCCGATGTCGAGGTTGAGCACGCGCACGCCGCGCAGCGCGTTCGGCACGTCGTTGGCCGCCACGCGCCCCGCGAAGCCCTCGACGACGGCGGTCTTGCCGACGCCCGCCTCGCCCACCAGGATCGGGTTGTTCTTCCGGCGCCGGATCAGCACGTCGATCATCTGCCGGATCTCGGAGTCGCGGCCGAGCACCGGGTCGACCTTGCCGGAGCGCGCCTTCGCGGTCAGGTCCTCGCAGAAGCGCGCCAGCGCCTCCTCGGGCGCGGCGCCTCCCCCGGCGCGCGGAGCGCCCGGAACGCCTCTCTCTTCCTCGGCGGCCTCTTCCTCGTTGCTGCCGCCGGTGATGCGGTGGAAGTCGCGCCGCAGCTCATCGGCGCGGATCTTCTCGAGCTCGTCGGTCTGATCCTCGAAGCTCGAGCGGCCCTGATGCCCGAGCAGCGCCAGCAGGACGGTGCCGGAGCGGATGCGCGGCACGCCGAGCTCGACCGCGCCGACCAGGAACGCATCCTCGAGCAGCGCGATCAGATGGGGCGAGAACGCGGGCCGGCCCTGGTTCCCGCTGCGCATGCCGCCGAGCGCCTTCTCGAGCGCGCGCTGCACGCGCGCGGGCTCCACTTCGAAGTGTCGGAAGATCGCGGCCAGGTCTCCGCCACCGTCGTCGAGCAGCCGCAGCACCAGATGGTCCGCGAGCACCTCGTAGTGACCGCGCGACACCGCGATCCCGGCCGCGCCCTCCAGCCCCTTCATGCAGGCGTTCCCCAGCTTGCGCAGCAGACTCTTGAGCTCGACGCCGACCATTTTCTTCTCCGCTCACTCCCCCGGCGGGGGTGGCCAGAACCGCTCCCATTTCTCCGTCGCCTCGCGGTCGGCGCGGAGCCAGCTCGAGTAGCCGAGCCGCGCGGCGCGCTCGTCACTGCCGAGGCGCAGCTCCGGAACCGCGGGGCCCACCAGCCCCAGCACGAAATCGTACTCCAGAGGGTCGGGTGCGAGGAAGCGCACCAGCGCGCCGAGCGCCCGATGCTGCTCGCCGATCGGCAGGAAGCCCAGAAAGCCCGCGAGGTCGGGCAGCGGTCCGATGCGCAGCCGGAACTTGCCGGCGCGGTCGCGCACCTGCGCACCCACCACCAGGTTCTGCGACAGCTCGCTATTGCGCACGCCAAGGCGGTTCTGATCGTCCGTCACCACTGGCACCCAGCGCTCCATGCACTGCTCGACCCGGACCGGCACGCCGTCGAACCAGTCCGTGAGGACGCCGCCCAGTCCGCTGGCGGTGCGCGGGAGCTGCGTGAGAAAGCCCGCGTAGCGCAGCAAACGCTGCGGCGGGACGCCGAGCAGCTCGCGAGCCTCGGGGCTCGCGAGCCCGATCAGATGGAACATGCAGCGCGAGATCGCGTCCTCGCCGCGCGCGCGAAAGCTGAACGCCCAGCGGTACTTCGACCAGGCGCGGTAGATCAGCGAGAGCAGGCGGTGGTTGAGCACGTCCAGGAACAGGCGCGCGGGGTCCTCGTCCGGCGCCAGCTCGTTCTCGCGCTGCAGGATGTCCTCGGAGTAGATCGACGGCAGCGGCGAGCTGGTCCCGTACAGACCCGCGAGCGTCGTGGTCAGCCGGTAGGGCCTGCCCTCCGCCTCCGGGGCCTCGATCTGCGTGACCTCGGCGGCCTGGAACGCCATCGCGGTGTCTGGACGCAGGCGCACCGCCTCGCGCGACGCAGGCCCGCGCTGGCCGAGGGGCGTTGCGTCGGGCTGAGACAGCTCGAGCAGCCGCACGGCCTGAAAAAACGAGAACGCGCGCGGCTCCGCGAGGAGCGCGCGGATCACAGGATGATCTGTCGCCCCAGTCTCGGACTCCACGCGTACTCCTCGCCGTGGCGCGTGCCGCGGACAGTCAAGCGCGAGAAGGCGTTCAGCGTCACCGCCAGCGCCAGGAACTCCTCGAGCACCGAGGCGAACAGGAAAAGCTCGCCCTCGCTCGAGAACGCCTCTTCGTCGATCCCGAGCCGCGCGTGCATCCCGCGCACCGGAGCGCCGCGGAACAGCCGCTCCTCGCGCTCCTGCGCCAGCGTCGCGAGCCCGGCGAGGCGCAGCTCCAGGGCGCGCGCGGCCTGCCGGTCGTAGAGCGCGTGGAACGCGTACAGCCGCAGCGCGGCGCGCAGTCCCTCCAGGCTGGCGAGCGAGGTGAAGTTGAGCGCCAGGTGCGAGATCAAGCCCCAGTGCACCGCGCCCTCGAGCGGCGGCAGCACGGAGCGCGTCGGCGTGGTCAGGTTTCGGAAGTCGCAGAACTGCGGCGAGCGGTCGGTCTGCGCGCGCAGATCGCCGGGACGCAGGCCTTCACACAACGTGCGGTTGGTGCAGGTGAGGTCGATCGAGATCGTCTCGGCCTCGGGGATCGCGGACTTGGCGTCGAGCGAGAGGAACGACAGGAACACGTCGGAGTTCGGCCGCCCCACCGCAGGGCGCCGCCGCGACTGGAAGAAGACGGGGTCGCGCTCGCCGCGCAGACCCTGCCGGAAGGCGTAGAACGGCTCGTACTCGCGCCGCTCCCCGCGCCCGTGCGGCAGTCCGATCACCGAGTCCACCGAGTAGACCTCGAAGTGGGCAGGCTCGGGATCGGCGGGCCGCACCATATAGGAGCGCTTCTCGGGCGTGACCACGATCGGGTCGGCGCTCAGCTCGCGCAGGTTCACCGCGGGCGTGCAGTGCAGGCGCAGGTGCTCGGTGTCCACGCGCAACGAGTCGGGTGGGCGCTCGCGGAAGTGGAACACCACGTCGAAGCCGGTCGTGACGCCGAGGGCCTTCAGCGAGGGGATCCCGACCACGTCGACGAACAGGAACTTCTGCGGCAGCGCGAAGTACTCCTGCAGCAGCCGGAAGCCGAGGAAAGCGTGCGGCGGATACGGCAGCAGCCCGTCTTCCTCCGCGAAGCCCACCGCGCGCACGGCTGTCGGGCGCTCCGGCAAGGCGTGACGCCGCACGTTGCGCGGACCGTCCGGGATCTCGAGCTCGACCGCGCGCACGTGGCGCAGCAGCCAGAGCAGGAGCAGCGACGCGACGGGCACGTCGCCCGCCAGGTACAGCCGCAGCGGGTCGGGCCGCACCTCTTCGAGCTTCGCATTCCCTACGACCTCGAAGCGCACGCGCAGGCTGCCGCGCCCGGCCGGGTCGATGCGCGCGTCGGCGACGCGCAGCGGGTGCAGGTCCACGTCGTAGCAGGTGCGGAAGCGGCAGGGTGTGCCGTCGACCGGCACGCTCTCGAGCTCGGTCGCGCCGCGCGCGATGCGCTGCGTGGTGCCGACCTTCGGCTTCGCCGGGTGCGCGAATTCGACCACGCACAGCGACGGCAATGGGCGCAGGTAGTGCGGCCAGAGCATCTCGAGCAGGGTCTGCGTCAGCTCGGGAAGGTCGTCGTCGAGACGCTGCCGCACGAGCCCGGTCAGGAAGGCAGTCCCTTCCAGCACGCGCTCCACGTCGGGATCGGTGCCGCTCTCGGCGAGCATCGGCGCGAGCGTGGGGTTCTCGCGCGCGAACTCGCGGCCGAGCTCGCGCAGGAACTCGAGCTCCTCCTGGAAGTACGGATTCGCCATGGGGCTAGCCGCTCACCTTCCAGCCGCCGCGCGTGTCGCTCTGCGAGGTGAAGCGCACGCGCACCTTCTCCGAATCCGTGACCAGGCGCGCGTTGATCTCGAAGGTGACGCGCAGCGGGTAGTCGGTGTCGCGCGCCAGCACGCGCACGTGCACGCCGTCGAGCCGCGGCTCGAACTCGCGGATCGACTTCTCGATCTCCCGCTGCATGGCCACGCTGGTCGAGACGTGCTCCGCCTCGAGTGCGGGGATGCCGTAGCCCGGCACGGCAGCGCTGTCGCCGTGCCGGGTGTTCAACAGCTGGCGCAGGTGCGCGAGCACCGAGTCGGCGACGCGCTCCGTGCGCTGCTGGATCGAGCGCGTGCCCGGACCGTCCGGCTTGCGCAGCCGATCGAAGAGCCCGCGCTCGCTCGCCACCTCACTTTCCCGTCTCGAGCTTCCCCACCAGCCCGAGCTCGAAGAACGCGCCCTGGTACTTGAAGTGCGGCATCAGCTTCATGCTGACCTTGTACCAGCCGGGATCGCCGGCGACGTCCTCGACCTCGACGGCCGCGCGCCGGAACGGGCGCCGCCCGACGGTGCCGGGCATCGGCGTATCCGTGTCGTTGACGTACTGGCGGATCCAGTTGGAGAGCTCGGTCTGCATCTTCTCCTTGGTCTGCCAGCTCCCGAGGTTCTCGCGCTGCATCACCTTCAGGTAGTGCGCCAGCCGCGACACCATGAAGTTGTAGGGGAGCTGCGTGCCGAGCTTGTAGTTGGTCTCGTTGTCCTTGCCTTCCTTGCTCTGCCCGAAGTACTTCGGCTTCTGGCAGGAGTTCGCCGAGAAGAAGCAGGCGTTGTCCGCTCCCTTGCGGAACACCAGCGGGATGAACCCCTCCTCCGCCAGCTCGAACTCGCGGCGGTCAGTGATCATGATCTCGGTCGGGATCTTGTTGGTCTTCTCGCCCATCTCCTCGAACGTGTGCAGCGGCAGGTCCTCGACCGAGCCGCCCGAGCGCGGACCGGTGATGTTCGCGCACCAGCGCCAGTTGGCGAAGCTGTCGGTGAGCTTGGTCGCGAAGGAGAACGAGGCGTTGACCCACAGGTAGTCCTCGTGGTCACCGCGCACGTTCTCCTGGTAGTTGAACGCCTTGACCGGGATCGTCTCCGGCCCGTAGGGCAGCCGGCCCAGAACCCGCGGCAGCACCAGCCCGACGTTGCGCGCGTCCTCGGTCTCGCGGAACGAACGCCACTTGGCGTACTGCGGGCCCTCGAAGGTCGCCTTCAGGTCCTTCATGTTCGGCAGCTTCGACAGGTCCTCGCCGCCGAAGAACTGCGGCGCCGCGGCCGCGATGAACGGCGCGTGCGCCATGGTGGCGACGGCCGCGCAGCTCTGGAGCAGCGACACGTCCTGCGGACCGTGGCTGAAGGAGTAGTCGGCGACGATCGTGCCGATCGGGTTACCGCCGTATACGCCGTACTCGCCCGAGTACACCTGCTTGTACAGACCCGACTTGGGGATCTCGGGGGAGTCCTCGAAGTCGGCCATCAGGTCCGCCTTCGAGCAGTTCAGGATGCCGATCTTGATGTTCTCGCGGAAGTTGGTGCGGTCGACCAGAAACTTGAGCCCGCGCCAGGTGGACTCGAGCTTCTGGAACACGTCGTTGTGCAGCACCTCGTCGAGCTGCCCCGAGAGCTTCTGGTCGAGCTCCGCGATCATCGCGTCGACCAGCGCCTTGTCGATGCGCTCGCCCGGTCGCTTGGACTTGAGCAGCTCGGCGAGCAGCACCTGCACGCCGCGCTTGACTATGCCGTAGTCCTCGTCCTTGGGCTTGCGCTTGGTCTCGGCGACGATCGCGTCGAGGAGCGATCCCTCCTGGGTCTCGACCGCGGCCTGCTTGTCTTGCGTCTGCTCGTTGGCCATGGGCTACTTCTCCTCAGCGCCGAGGTTGAGTTCCTTGATCAGTCTCTCTCGCGCGGCGTCGTCGGAGAGCACGTCCTTCAGGCGCTTGCTGAAGTCCTTGATGTTGCCGAGGGGGCCCTTCAGCGCGACCAGCGCCTCGCGCACCTCGAGCAGACTCGCCAGCTCGGGGATCTGCCGGGCGACCTCTTCGGGGTCGAACGACTTCAGGCTCTTGATCGCGAGGTCGATGGCGAGCTCGTCGCCTTCCTGCGCGTTCGGGTTCAGGCGGTCCTTCACCCCGAGCTGCACGCGGATGTTCTGCTTCTGCAGCACTTCCTGGAAGTTGTCCTTGTCCACGTTGATGATCTTGCGGTCTTCGATCGCCGTGTCGTCCTGGCGGCCGGTGAAGTCTGAGAGCACGACCATCTTGAGCGGGAGCTCGACCTCCTCGTCCATGTTGGTCGCCGGCTTGTAGACGATGTTGATGCGCTCCTTGGGGGCGACGCTCTGCTCCTTGGCCATGATCGATCTCCTCGGTTATTCCAGCCCGGCCGCGGTCGCGGGGCTCACGCGGCAGAGTCGGCGGAACGTTTCTTCAGCGCGCGCGCGCAGCTCGGCGTCGCCGTCTGCGGCGAGCCGGTCCAGGCAGCGGAATGCGGCCTCGAGCACGCGCGCGTACAGCTCGGGCTCCCAGCGCTCCAGTGCATGGCTGGCGGCGTCGTCGACCAGCTCGTCGAAGATCGGCCGCGCCAGCCGGTCGCGACCGAGATCGGCGCAGAAGCTCGCGAGCTCGAAGCGGCCGAGAAAGCGGCCGCGCGGCGAGCCGTCCCCCGCCAGCACCTGGTGCAGGCGCGCAAGCGCTGCAGGCACGTCGCCCTTCGCCGCGAGGTCGCGCGCCTGCGCGCGACCCGCTTCGAGCGCAAGGGCTTCGGCCTCCGATACCGGTGCGCTCGAGGCGCCGGCGCTCGCGCCGCCAGCGCCGCTCGCGCCCACGTCGCGCTCGAGCCAGCGCTGCGTCTCGGCGTCGGCGAGCGCGGTGCCGTCGTCGAAGCGCAAGCGCGGCAAGCGTGGGGCGCGCGCGAGCAGCGCACGCACCTGGTCCTGAATCGCGAGCACGGCCAGGCGGTGCTCGGTGCCCATGCCTGCGAGCGCCTGGCACGCGAAGCGCTGCGCGTCGAGCCAGAGCGGCAGGTTCCACGACGCCTCTTCGGCGGCTTCGAGCAGCGCCGGCCAATCGCGCGCGCCCGCGAGCTGTCGCAGCGCCGCGATGAGCGTGGCATCCGGCCCGCCGAACGCGAGCTTGCCGCCCGTGTCGTCCGGGCCACCGTCGATGTCGGCCCAGCTCTGCGCGCGCGGCAGCAGGTACGCGAGCGGCGTGCGCGCGTCGTGCCGGCGCAGCCAATCCGCGCAGCGACCGAGCAGCAGCGATACGTCCGAGTCGGAGCTGATCTCCACGTCCGACGCGCGCGCGGGGCCGGACGCAGCCGTCGCACCGGGACGCGCGGCTTGACCCGCGGCGGGAGCCGCCGCCTCCGCGGGCAGGCGCGACGCAAGCTCGCGCAGCCCCGAGAGCAAGCGCGAGAGCCCGCAGTCGGCGCCGTCGAGCTTCTCTTCCATGAGCTTCGCCAGATCGCTGGCGAGCTGCGCGCAGTCGCTCACCAGCTCGCGATCGCGAGCGTCGACTTCGAAGGCGCCGATCAGCGGCTCGGCCTTCTCCGAGAGCCAGTCGAACGCGTTCACGCGCGCCCGCACGCGCTCGGGGACCGGCGGGAACGCTGCGTTCCAGTGCACCTCGGTCATGCCGAGCAGGATGTGCAGACCGTCACGCAGACCGCGCAGTCCCTCGACGTGCGCGAGCCCGTAGCAGAGATAGCTCGCGACGCGGAAGTCCTTGGAGCGCTCCGAGAGCAGCTTGGAGCCGAGCGTCACGACGCGCGGCCAGTCGGGTGGCGACAAGACCGGGTCGCGCCGCAGCTCCGCCTGCAGTGCGTCGAAGTCGGGAGCGTCGACGAGCGGAACCCCCGCCGGGCTGTCGCCGGCGATCGGGTCCCGACCCATCGTCGCCCGTCCCGCGGGCTCGCTCACGAACTCGTCCCCCTGGCGAACGCCGCGGCGCAAGCTGCGGCGCCGCGGCTGGAAGGCCAGCATACACGCGGGGTTCGCAAATCGGAACTCGGCATGTGTGAGCTACTTCTCGTAGACCAGCTCGACATCCGCGACCTCGATCCGGTCGCCCGGCTCGAGGGGCGAAGCGCTCACTGCCTTGCCGTTCACGCGGGTGCCGTTCTTCGAGCGAAGGTCGCGCAGCTCCACGCGCTTTCCCCGCACCAGCACCTCGGCGTGGTGGCTCGAGACGAAGGGCGTGGCGAGCACGATGTCGTTCCCCTCCTGAGCGCCGATCGTGAGCTTGGAGCCCCGCAATGGGAAGCGGCGCCCCGCGAGCGCCCCCGAGGCGATACGCAGCTCTCCGGTCCGACCGGCCCGTAGCAGCAGAGCGATGACGACGCCGACCACGAGCAGCGCACCCGCTCCGGCGAGCCAGGGCCAGAGCGGCCCCCCCACCTTCGGATACTGCGCCGCGCGCACGGCAGCCTGCTGCTCGATCTGGACCTTGATCTCGTGGCGCGCCCCATCGAGATCGGTGGGAAAACGCACCACATAGCTCGACAGGAGCTGGGTCGCGACCGCGTCGTAGAAGTCGGTGACGTGTCCCGCGGACGTGGCCTCGAGGTACTCCCCGCCGGTCTCTTCCGCGATCCGGCGCATCTCCTCGAGGCCTTCGCGGCCGAAGCGCGCGTAGCCGATCGAGTAGAAGGAGACACTCGGCTGGACCAGGTCGCCCTTCGCGGCGGTGATCAGCTCCTCGCGCGCGTGCTTGCTGCCGCCGTCCTTGCCGTCGGAGAGCAGCGCGACCACGCGGCGGCGCGGCAGCCCCGGTGCGGTGCGCAGCAGCTCGACGGCTCGGTAGGCGCCGTCATAGAGCACCGTGCGCAGGCTCTTCGCGGGATCGATCTCCAGATGGCGCAGCGCGGCGCGCGCCTCGGGGCGGAGCTGGTCGAAGTCTGCGACGACCTCTACCTCTTCCGCGAACGCGACGATCGCGACTTTGTCGTGGGGGCGCAGGCGCTCCAGCACGCTCTGCGCGCCTGCCTTCGCGCGCTCGAAGGGCTCGCCGCGCATCGTCCCCGACGCGTCGAGCGCGAGCACGAGCGCCACGCCGTGAGCCGTAGCCGAGAGCGGCTGCACCGTGACCCCGGACGGATCGATGCGCTCACCGTCCTGGAGCACGGCGAGGTCGGCCGCGCGCACTCCCTTCACCGCCGCGCCGGCGCGGGTCAGCGCCCGCACGTACAGGTCGACGACCTCCTCGCTGCCGGTCGCACCTCCGGGGTGGACGTCGTCGAGCAGGACGCGCTCGACCTTGCGGAAGTCGAGCCCGCTCTCCTGCGCAAACGCGGCCGGCGCGGCCAGCACGAGCAGCGTCGCGACCAGCCGGCTGCCGAGCATTCAGATGGTCCGGAACTTGAGCGAGACGCTCCCCGTCCCGAGCCGAATCGTCGCGCCGTCGGAGAGGATCTCGCCGTCCACCTGGCGGCCATCGACGAAGGTCGGGTTCTCGGACTTGAGCGCGCGGATCCCGAACGAGCCGTCCTGATGGATGATCACGGCGTGCTCGCGCGAGACTGTCTTGTCGTCGATCCCGAGCGCGTGGCGCCCGATCACGTTCTCGCCGTCGTGCAGCTTCACGACCTGCTCGTTGACCGGCCCGTCGACTCCCACCAGCACGCCGACAATGCGCCCGCGCTTGGCGACCGCCGAGAACTGAGTCGCATTCGGGTCACCGCCGCCCGGCCGTGGCGGGTGCGAGGGCGTGTGCTGGGGCGGTGGCGAGTAGGCGGGCTGCGGGGTGTACGCGGGCGGCGGCGGCGCCGGGGGCCCCATCGGGCTCATCTGTGTGGGCGGAGGACCCCGGCGGTCGTCGTGCGCAGGTGCGGGGCCAGACCCCGGCAGCTGCAGCGCTTCGGTGTGGCCGCCGGAGCGGCGCGGTCCGCCGCTGCCCCCGCGGCGCACGCCCGCCCGCTGATCCGTTCGCTTTCGACGGCGAAACCAGTTGAACACCGAACCTCGCGAGCGCGGCACCCGCACCCCAACCCGCCGCGCGTTCGCAGAATATCCCACGTCGGCGCGGCGCCCAACGCCGACGAAGCATCGGTCGAAGCTCACCGACGAGCGCCGGGTTCCCGGAGTCGACCGGCCATCCACAGCCTGCGCGCGTTCTGCCGGGGTGTGAAGTAAAGCTGCAACTTGTGGATTTGGTTGACTTTTCTTTTCGCGCCCCCGTATGCTCGCGGCGCATGAAATTGTCCCGCGCGCGTTTCCCCACGCGCAGGGTCAGGAGGAGAGCGGTGAGAACCCGAGTGGCATCTCTGGTGGTCGCGATCGCTGGCTTTGTTTCGCTCGCCGCACCCGCGCGCGTAGGCGCTGAGGATCTGGCAGACCTGATCCGCTCGCTGAACGTGGGCATCGGCACCTCGGACTCGGTCGACTGCTTCGCAGGGCTGTGTAACGTGACCGGTGAAAACTTCTCGGCCAGCCTCGACGATCTCGGCGAGACGAACTCCCAGATCGTCAACAACCGGATCGTGCCCCTGTCGAGCAGCGTCAGCGGCTTCACCTACGAGTACAACGAAGACCTAGACATCTACGAGCGCTCGACGCGGACCTTCGGGCCGCTGTTCAGCGAGCGCGCTCGCACGCTCGGTCGCGGGCGCATGCTGCTCGGGGTCAGCCACAGCACGCTGTCGTTCGACGAGTTCGAGGGCGACGACATCTCGAAGCTCCGAATCTCGTCGGTGCAGGGCGGCCTCCAGACCAGTGGCGCTGCCCCGGGCTCGCTCTCGTCGTCCACGAACCCGGTCTTCGACTCGATCGTCGATCTCGACATCGACGAGAGCGTGACGACGCTCTACTACACCTACGGGCTCACGGACAAGATCGACCTCGGGATCGTGCTGCCCGTCATCTCGCTCGACATTTCCGCGAGCTCGACTCAGACCACCCTGAGCGGGACCACGCAGATCCCGTCCTGCGCGACGCTACCCGCTCCCTTCCCGCGGACCAGCTGCCTGCAGGGCGCGACGGGCGGCGTCTCGCACGCGAGCGACTCGTACACCGGGATCGGCGACGTGATCGTGCGCGGCAAGTGGAACTTCTGGGCCCGCGAGATGAGCGCGGGCGGGCTCTTCCTCTCGACCACGATCCCCACGGGAGATCCCGACAATCTGACCGGCCTTCATACCTTCACGTTCACGCCCGGGGTGGTGCTCTCTCGCGACTTCGAGACGCCGATCGGCGGCTTCGGCATCCAGGGCATGCTCGGCTACGAGATCCGCCCCGACGAGGGCAACAAGAGCGAGTGGGAGTGGGGCACCGGTGTCGCGTACCAGCCGTTCAGCCGCGCGAGCTTCGCGGTCGACATCCTCGGCACCGAGGAAGCCGCCAACAGCGAGTTCGGTGATCGCCTGCTCGATCTGTCTCTAGGCGCGAAGGTGCAGCTCACCTCCGGCCTGTTGCTCGACCTGAACTACATCACACCGCTGAACGACGAGGGTCTGCGCTCGGACGGGATCTACTCGGCTCAGCTGGAGTGGGTTTTCGGAGACTGATGCTCGCGTGATCGCGCGGCGCGGCCGCGCACAAGGGAGCGAGTTCGCCTATAGGCGTGCGTGGTGATTTCACAACGGCTCGACGGAGATGTGCACATGCTGAGCGGTCGATTCTGGGCAGTAGCGGTGGTTGTCATGGCGACGAGCGCGGGTCTCGCACACGCGGTGCAGGCGCCGATCCGGGTAGAGCTTCGGATCAACAACGGAAGCGAGGTCACCTTTCTCGGCGGTGCCCTCACGCCGTTTACCATGCCTCTCGGGCCGCTCAACGCAGGCCAGTGCACCGCAGCGATCGGCCCCGCGGACGACTTCTACGTCACCGTCGAGATCTCTCCCGATCTGTTCCAGGACCCCGCCAACCCGCAGTTCGTCGCTGCCTCGGGCGTGGAGCTGTCGCGCCGCCAGGAAGACGGCGTACTCGCCGCGCGGGTCGTCGAGGCGCGACTGCCGGTCGGGTGCGTCGCGGGCTCGCCCCAGGACTACCTGCAATTCACCTCGCTCTGCGGAGGCACTGACGACAACATGGACGGCGTCTTCAGCGGCGCCGACGAAGACTTCAATCCGGCGAACTGCCAGGGTGCGTTCGAGCAGGAAGGCTTCGGCGTCTTCGGTGAAGACCTGCAGTGGGCCGGCACCGCGGGCGACATCTACCCCGCGCTCAGCTTCAGCGGCTCCGCGACGCCGCGCGTGGGAAACGACGAGACGCGCTCCGGAGGCCTGCGCCTGCGCCTGCCGGTGCGTGCGCGCCAGTTCAGCGGCGGCAGCTCGTTCGGCGATGTTCGTCTAGATGGCAGCACGGATACCGTGACCAGCGGCGTGCTCGAGCTCTCCACCGGCGTCATCCTGCCGTCGACCTACAGCTACCAGTTCCCCGACTCGAGCTCGGGAAGCACTCCGCGCGTGATCACCTACCCCGCGGACGCGACGGACGATGACCCGACGGTGCCACTCGCTGGCTCACCGCTCGTGCCCGGGACGGGAGCGCTCACGCTGGTCGGGTTCGGCTTCGTACCCCCGCAGCCCAACGGCTTGCCGCCCGCGCAGTTCAACGTCTGGCACAACACCGCGTTCGCGCTGGGGCTGTCGATGACGGCGACCGTCGTGGATACCGCGGGCAACCCGACCGAACAGTCCGTCGCGACCGCGATCGCAACGCTGCTCCCAAACTACGACGGCGACGGCAGCGTCAACGCGATGGATTCGGACGACGACAACGACGGCATCCCAGACGATGCCCCGGTCGCTGGGCTTGAAGGCGCGCCCGTCACCGACGCCGTGTGCGGCACCGCCGAAAATCAGAACGTCGAGGAGTGTCTCGGCCGCAACGTGGAGCGAGACTTCGACGAAGACGCCTGCGGGAACCCCGAAGACGACGCCGTGGTCACGAACTACCGCGACGCGGACACCGACGACGACGGCCTGTGCGACGGCAACGCCGCGGCGGTCGCGGGCGTGTGCCAGAGCGGAGAGGACGACGACGTCGACGGCTGCTTCGAGATCGCGGCACAGGAGACCAACCCGATCGACGCCGACACCGACGACGACGGGCTCTGCGACGGCGACCGGACCGTGGGGACGACCTGCGGCTACGGCGAGGATCGAAACCGGGACGGCCTGGCGACGGGCGAGACCAGCCCGATCGACCCCGACACGGACGACGACGGGCTCTGCGACGGCAACCTGACGGGCGGCGGCGCGTGTCTTGACGGTGAAGACCGCAACGTGAATGGCTTCGGCGCGGGCGAGACGAATCCGCTGGATCCCGACACGGACGAAGACGGCCTGTGCGACGGCAACCTCGGCGTCGCCGGCGCCTGCTTCGGCGGCGAGAACCTCGACGGCGGCGCGGTCGCGGCGAACGAGACCAACCCGCTCGACGCCGACTCCGACAACGACGGCCTGTGCGACGGAAACGGCGCGGTTGCAGGTACCTGCTTCAGCGGCGAGAACCTCGATGGCGGCACGGTCGCCGCCTCCGAGACCAATCCGCTCGACGCCGACTCCGACAACGACGGCCTGTGCGACGGAAACCTCGGCGTCGCCGGCACCTGCTTGAGCGGCGAAAACCTGAACGGCGGCGCGGTCACCGCCCCCGAGACCAACCCGCTCGACGCCGACTCCGACAACGATGGCCTGTGCGACGGAAACGGCGCGGTTGCAGGTACCTGCTTCAGCGGCGAGAACCTCGACGGCGGCGCGGTCGCGGCGAACGAGACGAACCCGCTCGACGCCGACTCCGACGACGACGGTCTGTGCGACGGAAACCTCGGCGTCGGCGGCACCTGCTTCGGTGGGGAGAACCTCGACGGCGGTGGCGTCTCCGCGACCGAGACCTTCCCGCTCGATCCCGACTCGGACGACGACGGCCTGTGCGACGGCGATCGCAGCGTCGGCATGATCTGCGGCTACGGCGAGAATCGCAACGGCGGCGCGGTGGCCGCCACCGAGACCAACCCGCGCCTGGCCGACACCGACGGCGACGGCCTGTGTGACGGGCAAGGCGGGTCAGCCTGTACCGGCAACTACGGCGAGGATCGCGGCAACGACGGCGTGAGAACCAACGAGACCAACCCAATTCTCGCCGACACCGACAGCGACGGCCTGTGTGACGGGCAAGGCGCCGGGTCAGCCTGTACCGGCAACTACGGCGAGGATCGCGGCAACGACGGCGTGAGAACCAACGAGACCAACCCGCTCCTGGCCGACAGCGACGGCGACGGCCTGTGCGACGGCAACGGGGCGGTCGTGGACATCTGCCTGGACGGCGAAGACCGCAACGTGAACGGCTTCGCCGCCGGCGAGAGCAATCCGCTCGATGTCGACACAGACGACGACGGCCTGTGCGACGGCGATCGCAGCGTGGGCGTGATCTGCGGCTACGGCGAGAACCGCGACGGCGCCGCGGTGGCGGCGACCGAGACCGACCCCGCGGACGCGGACACCGACGACGACGGCCTGTGCGACGGTGATCGTAGCGTCGCCGGAATCTGCGCCTACGGTGAGGATCGAAACCGCGACGGCCTGGCGGCGGGTGAGACGAGCCCGATCGACCCCGACACCGACAACGACGGCCTGTGCGACGGCGATCGCGGCGTCTCGATCACCTGCGCCCTCGGCGAGGACCTCGATCGCGACGGCCTCTACCTCAACGACACGGACAGCCTCCATCCCCTGGTCGGGGGAACACCCGGCGCCGACACCAGTCCGCTGCTCGCCGACTCCGACATGGACGGTCTGTGCGACGGCCCGGATCTCGCGGGGAGCCCCGATCCCGGCGACGAGTGCACGGGCGAGGACTACGACGCGGACGCGCTGTATCTGAACGACGGCGACGTTGCGCCCAACACCGACCCGCGCACGGCGGATACGGACGGCGACGGCCTGTGTGACGGAGCGGTCCCGGTCAGCGGCTCCTGCGCCCTCGGCGAAGATCCCGACGCGGACCGCGTCTATCTTTCGGACGCCGAGTACCCGAGCACCGACCCGCGCACCGCCGACTCCGACATGGACGGGCTCTGCGACGGAGGCCTGATCCTGGGCGTTGGAGGCCCCTACACGCACCTGAACCCCTACACGAATCCCCTCGGCGCTGAGATTTCTTGGTCGTGCGCGTTCGGCGAAGATCTCGACCGCGACGGCGTGTACCTGACCGATCCCGACAGCCCGCACCCCGGCCCGACCGGCTTCGTGCTCGGTCCCGACAGCGACCCGCGCAACGCCGACACGGATGGCGACGGGCTCTGCGACGGCGTCAGCCTCGGGAGCAACACCACCCCGAACGAGAACCCAGCGGGCGCGCAGATCCTCTGGTCTTGCGCCTTCGGCGAGGACCTCGATCGCGACGGGCTGTATCTCGCGGACACCGACAGCCTGCACGAGGGCCTCGGCGGACCCGACACCGATCCCCGCAACGCAGACACCGACGCCGACCGCCTGTGCGACGGTCGCATCATGCTGCAGCCCGACGGGATCACTCCCTACACGCTCGTGACTCCGTACACCAACGCCGCACCGAGCGCCTGGTCCTGCGCGTACGGCGAGGATCTCGACCGCGACGGCGACTACCTCGCGGAGAACACCGACCCGCGGGACCCCGACACCGACGGCGACGCGCTTTGCGATGGGCCGAGCATCCCCATGGTCTGCACGGGAGAGGATCTCGACGGCGACGGCCTCGACGCCGCAACCGAAACCAATCCGAGGAACAGCGACACCGACGGCGACGGCGTCCTCGACGGCCCGGAGCTCGACGCCGGACTGCTGCCACTCGACCCCGACAGCGACGGTGCGGGCGCCGGCGACGGCTACTGCGACGGGGGCAACACCGTTCCCGCGGGGTGCCTCGACGAAGAATGCACCTGCATAGGCGGTGACAACTGCCCGGCGATCCTGAACAACCAGGGGAACGCCGACGGCGATCCGCGCGGCGACGCCTGCGACAACTGCGCGTTCGAGCCGAACGTCGAGTCGGACGGGAGCCAGCTAGACGCGGACATGGACGGCGTCGGCAACGTGTGCCAGTGCGGCGACGTGTCGGGCGCGAACGGCTCGCCCGACGGCGTCGTCGACGCGACCGACCGGACCGCCGTAGAGGACCACCTAGACGGCGCGGTTCTGCTCGATGGAATAGCGCGTGAGAAGTGCAGCGTGGTGGGCGTGACCGGCCCGTGTGAGGTCGCGGATCTGACCGCGCTCACCAACTTTCTGGCGGACCCGCCGACGGGCGTGCTGGCTCAGATTTGCCGCCCCGCGGTCTGCCTGACGGTCGCCGGCGCCAACTTCGACGAGGACTGCGCCGCCGACGTCGCCGACTCCTGTCCCACGATCCCCAACGCGCTGAGTGGAAACGCGGGCTGCACGCTGCCCGGCGTCCCCCGCGCCTGCTGCACCGGCCCGAACGCGGGCACGTGCGGCCCTGACGACGACATGGACGGCGTCAATCACGCCTGCGACACGTGCCTGAATCAGGCCAACGCTACTTTCGCTCCGAGCGTCAACCGCACGTTCGTGAGCGGACAGCGCGACGACGACGCCGACGGCCGCGGCAACAGCTGCGACTTCGACTACAACAACGCGGGGGCGGTGGTCGCCGCGAACGACTTCAACGACATGAAGTTCTCGCTCGCGGGACTCATGACGCTGAACACCTGCGGCGGCTCGTTCGGCGGAACATGCGACTTGGACTTGGGATTCTGCACATTGGCCCCCGCTCTGGCTTGCACCGCGAATTCAGATTGCACATTGGAGGGAGGATCGGGCCCGGAGGTGCCGAACCAGCGGTGTGGAGAGTTCGACCACGATGAGCCCGGCCCCACCGGCAGCACTGGTGCCGTGGTGACCGCCGCAGACTTCAATCTGACCAAGGCGGCGGTTGGAAAGGTGATCAACACCACCTTCCCGAAGTGCACGGCGTGTGCGCGCCCCTACAGCTGCGAGCTGAGCAATGTGGTTTCCGGGCCCACACTCGCGCGGGTAATCTGCATCGGACCGGCCTGTGTCGAGATCGGACAGCCGGATCCGTGCGCTCCGCCGCCTCCGGGACCCTGAGCCCCGCTAGCACGCGTGCGCGCATCCGCGTAGGATGCCGCGCACTATGAAACTGTTGGCGCTCGCACTTGTGATCGTGGCGTTCCCGGCAAGCGGGACCGCGCAGGAGTCCGTCACGGACTTCATGGAGCGCTACGAGGTTGCGCTCGACCGCGGCGACCTCGTGCTGCTGCGCGACGTGTACGCGGAGTGGAGCGACGAGCGCGAGACCAAGCTCGTGCACTACTTCCGCGACGTGATCGCTGAGCAGAACGTGGAGTTCAGCGAGGTCGTGGTGGAGCAGCCGTCCGAGAACCAGGCCCACGTGCGCTTCGTGCGCCAGGACCGCTTCACGGACATCGAGACCGGCGACCGAGTCGAGAAGCGCATCCAGCTCGAGAAGGCTCTGCTGTTGCGCGACGGCCACTGGCTGGTGACGCGCGCGGACTGAGGCTACTGCCGCTTCGTGCGCGAGAGCATGTCGATCTTCCAGCCGGTGGGTGAGCTGTCAGCCGGAAGCAGAGAAGCCCGGAAGCGCAGCCGGGCGGTTCGGGCGCCGTCGGTCTTGCGGTCCACGTCGTAGTCCACTTTCACGTTCCAGTCGCCGCTGCGCGTGACCTGTAGGTTCTGGCAGCTCTGCTCGAAGTTCGCGCCCTTCCAGATCGATTCGTTCTCCGCCCTCTCCTCGCTCGTCCAGGACCAGATCTGGTCGAGCTTCGCGGCGTCCTCCTTCGCCCAGGCGCTGCACCAGAGCTCTACGGTGCGCTCGGGGCCGTCTTCGGGCGGCTTCGCCACAGGCACGCTGCGGCTCGCGATCTGGGGCGCGTCGGCGGGCTTCGCGACTGCCGTCTCCTCGACGGGCGCTGGCGGGGGCGTCTTCGCCACGGCTGCCTGCGCCTTCGCCTTCACGCGCACGCTCCAGCGCAGCGTCTCGGAGCGCGCGCCGGCCTCGTCACGCGCTACCGCGCTCACTTCGTAGGAGCCCGGCGGCTTGTCCCGCAGCGCGAACTGCGAGCCGTCGCCGGCCCGCGCGCCGTCGAGCAGCCATTCGATGGCCACCTTTTCGCCTTCCGGGTCGCTCGCGTCGACCTCGAACGCGGCCTCGGTGCCGGCGTCGAGGTCGAGCGTCTTGCCGGAAGGCCTCTTCGCGACCAGGCGCGGGGGAGCGTTCTTCTTCGGCGGCGGCTCGATCGCCGCGTACGCCGCGCGGGCGGCCTCGAGCTTCGAGCGCGCGGCGTCGAGCTCCCCGCCCGCGAGCGCTTCCACACCTGCGGTGCGGAGCGCGTCTGCGTCCACGAGGGCTGCGGCGGGCACGCCCTTCGCACCCGCAGCGTCACGTGCGCCTTGCGCCTGCGAGCGCGCGGCCAGCGCGGGCTTCGCGCGCTCGGCAAGCTCGCGCAGCTCGGTCGCGAGCGCGCCGTAGAGCTGCTCCGCGTCCGCCCAGCGCGCCGCGTCCCACGCGCCGCGCGCCTCGCCGGAGCCAGCACTCCAGAGCCGGTCCGGGAGCTCCTGCTTGCGCAGCGCCGCCTCGGCCGACTCGGCCTGGGTGCGCGCGCGCTGGGCGCGTCCGATGGCTGCCGCGACCTCGTAGGCGGACGTGGACTCCTCGGCGGCCGCGCGCGCCACCGCCGGATCCGACCCGCTCGCCCCCTCGGCTTCGCGCAGCTTCGCGTCGCCGCGCGCCAGCTCCGCCTTGTATGCGGCGTGCGGCGACGACGCTTCGCGCGCGCGCTTCTGGGCGCTGCGCGCCGAAGCCAGGAGCTCGCCCGCCGCCTGCGCGCGCTCGCGCCACTGATCCGCCGACGAGCGGTACAGACTGGCGGCGGTGTCGAATGCGCGCGCGGCGTCGTCGATCTTGCCCGCGCGTAGCTTGGCGCGCGCATCCTCCGCAGCCTCGTCGGCCGCGGACAGGTCGGCCGCCGGGACTCGCGCTCCGAGCGCCGCCTTGCGCTCGGCCTCCGCTGCCGTGCGGCGCTCGACCGCGGGACGCGCCGCATCGAGCTGCTCTTCGATCTCGCCGGCAACCGCGGCGAACTCGTCGCGCGCGGCCACCCATTCGCTGCGCCCGAGCGCTTCCTCGGCGGTGCGCAGCGCGAGCTGCGCCGCCCCGAGCCCGACACCCGCCGCCTCGGCGTTCCGGGCGAGCTCGGCGGCGCGGCGCTGCGCGACGACCGCGTCGCCGATGCGCGCAGCCTGCCGCAGCCCGTCGGTCGCGCGACGCGCGAGGTCTCGCGTCGCCTGCAGACCGGGCAGGTCGTTGCCGGTCTTCGCGCGGGCGAGCGACGCGCGCGCGGCGCCGACCTCGCGCTCCGCGGCGTCACGCGCCTCGCGCCAGGCGGGATGATCGACCGGAGCGCCGCGCGCATCCGCCAGCAGCTTCTCGGCGGCCGCGACCTCGCCCGCGGCCAGCTCGGGCAGGTAGCTCTGCAACGCGACGGTCAGCGACGAGGCGTCGGTGGTCAGAGCCTCCGCGGCGACGATGCCCGCGCGCAGCTTCCCCGCGCGCGTACAGCCGCGCGCGTCCTTCGGGATCTCGAGGGCGGCGCGCGACTGCTCGATGCGCTTCCAGAGCTCCGGCTCCTTCTCCGCCGCGAGCTCGGAGGGGAGCGGCGCCAGCTGATCGCCGGCGATCCGCGCGGCGTGCGTGAACGAGGCATCGAGGAAGTCGCGCGTCAGGTTCTCGCACGCGCCATCCGCCGCCTGGCGCCCTTCCGCGAGCTGGGTACGCGCGGCGTCGTAGGCGCCGTCCGCCAGGTGCCCAAGCCCATCCTCGATCGCGCGCATCGCGGGTGCGACGTCCTTGCGCGCCTGGGCCACTGCCCGGCGCGAACCGGTGCCGCCGCGCTCTGCGACGAACTCCAGGATCTCCTGCGCTTCCCGGCGCAGCCGCCCGACCTCGGCGCCTTCCGCGCGCAGCGCCCGCACTTCGCCGTAGCGCAGCCAGCCGTCGTAGCCGAACCACGCGCCCGCCGGCACGCCGACCAGCGCGACCAGCGCCGCAGCGATCTTGAGCCAGCGCGGCACGCCGCCGCCGCCGGTGTCCGTGACCAGCGCACGCTCGATCGCGTCGCGCATCTCCGCGGCACTCGGGTAGCGCTCGGCGGCCTTCACGCGGCACGCCTTGCGCACGACTGCCTGCAGCGCGCGCGGGACTTCGTCGGCGAAGTCGAACTCCAGCTCGCGCCCGGCGCCCTGCAGCTGCCACAGGTGGTAGAGCACGGCCTGGCTGTTCGTGGTGTCGAGGCCGTCCACGTCGTCGTACACGGTCTTGCCGGAGAGCACGCGGTAGAGCGTGAGCCCGAGCGAGAACAGGTCGCTCGTCGCTCCCGGCGGCTCGCCGCGCGCCTGCTCGGGCGACATGTACAGGGGGGTGCCCGGGATGACGCCGGCCACGGTCTTGTCGGAGCCGAGCTCCTTGGCGATGCCGAGATCCGCGAGCAGAGCCGTCCCTTCGGAGACGAAGATGTTGGCCGGCTTGATGTCGCGGTGGATGATCGGCTTGGGCTGCGAGTGCAGCCGCTGTAGCGCCGACAGCACGTCGGCGAAGAAGCGCCCGATCTCCGCGACGCTCGCGGCGCGCTTGCCCTCCTCGCGCGGCAGGAAGTCGGCGCGCACCTCGGACAGCGTGCCGCCGTCGACGAAGTCCATCGTGTAGTACTGGCAGCCGGTGCCGGGATCGCGGCCGTACTCGTAGACGCGGATCAGGCTCGGGTGCGAGATGTGCACCAGCCGCTGCACCTCTTCATCGAAGCGGCGCAGCTGGTCGTCGGAGAGCGCCTGCGGGTTGAGCAGCTTGAGCGCGCGGCGCGCGTCGAACAGGCGAGGATCCTGGACCTCGAACACCCACGCGCTGCCGCCCTCCGCGACGAAGCGCAGCACCTTGAAGCGGCCGATCCGCTTGAGCCGGCGTGGATCGACGGGATGGACGCCGCCGGCGCGCTCGCCGCGCAGGTCGCGTAGCGCCGCGCGCAGGGCGTCCGCCATTTCCTCGGCGCTCTGGTAGCGATCCTCGGGCCGCACGCGGCAGGCGGTCTCGATCACCTCGCGCACCGCTTCCGGCACGTCTTCGGGGAACTCGAGCTCGAAGGGGCGGCCGCTGCGCCGCAGCTGGAACAGGTGCGCCAGGATCGCCGCGCTGTTGGTCGAGTCGACGCCGTCCACGTTGTCGTAGGCGCTGCGCCCGGTGAGCACGCGGTACAGCGCGAGCCCGACGGAGAACAGGTCGCTGGTCGGTCGCAGCGCCTCGCCGGAGGCCTGCTCCGGCGACATGTACAGGACGGTGCCGGGGACCACGCCCGCGCGCGTCAGGCCCGCGCCGCCGAGCTCCTTGGCGATGCCTAGATCGCCGAGGATCGCGGTGCCGTCGCGCCGGAGCAGCACGTTGGCCGGCTTGATGTCGCGATGCAGGATCGGGCGCTCCTGGCCGTGCAGGCGCGCCAGCGCGGCGAGCACGCCGATGAAGTAGCCGGCCACCTCCGCCACCGTGGCGCCGCGCCGCGTCACGCGCGTGGCCTCGGGATCGCCCGCGCGCTCGACGCGCACCTCGGCGAGCGTGCCGCCGTCGACGAAGTCCATGGTGTAGAAGTGGCAGCCGGTCGCGGCGTCCTGCCCGCGGTCGTGGACGCGGATGATGTTCGGGTGCTGGATCCGCACCAGCTTCTCGATCTCGGACAGGAAGCGCGCCAGCTCGGCGCCCTGCGCGGCATCGGGTTTCAGCAGCTTCAGCGCGAGCACGACACCGGGCTGTGTCGGATCGTCGACCTCGAACACCCAGGCGTTGCCGCCCTCCGCGATGAAGCGCCGCACGGCGAAGCGGTCGATCTGGCGCAGCGACTGCGGGTCGATGCCGGGCATCACTGAAAGCGGCCGGCGTAACGCAGCCTGCCGTCGACCTCGCGGAGCACGAGCTTCTGCTCTTTGGAGTGGTTCGCCGGTCCGGTCGACGTCCGATACGAGTAAGTCATGCTGACCCGCACGTGCAGCAGGCCCGGGTCGACGCGCTTGTGGTCGATCACGGCGAAGCGCAGCGACGCCTCCTTGCGCTGGCCGTAGCTCTCCTCGAACTCATCGAGCGAGAACGGCAGCCCGAGCGCGTGGTAGCGCGCGAAGTCGCGCGTCTCGACCGCGCGCGTCCAGTCGGCGAAGAAGCTCTCGATCGGCGCGCGCGCGTCCGCGGCGCCGGCCGGGGCCGCTTTGGACGGAACGGCCGCCGCGTGCTGGGTCGGCGCCTCGCGCTCTGCGGCGGGCTCGCTCGCGCCGACGTCGCGAAACTCCGGGCGCGGCGGGAGCGGCGCGCTCGCCGCGGGCGCGGTGCGCTCGCTCGGGGCGGGCTGAGGTCGCGGAGCGAGCGGCGCCACAGCGACCGGCCGCTCGACGGGCTTCGCCGCCGCGAGCGCCGGGGGCGTCGGCGTGGCGAGCGGCGGCGGCGCTGGAGCAGGCGGCGCTGCCTTCTCCGCGCCGGGATCCTTCTCGGCCTGCGCGTGTTCGGCCGGCGGTGGCGCATCACGCGGCGCCGCGGGCGCGACCGGTAGGCTCGCGGGCGGCGCGGTTGGCGCGGCCTCCGCTCGCTGCTCTACGGGCGCCGGCTCGAAGGGCTCGAGCTCGGCCGCCGCCGCCTCCTCCTCCTCGGCGGGGGCAGTCTCCGCGACGGGCTCGTCGAGAGCCGCGGCCACGGTTGCTTCCTCGGGGCCGCTGACACTGCCGCGCAGCATCGCGACCCAGAGCAGCGCCGCGAGCAGCACGGACGCGAGCGCGACGCCCGCCGCGAGAGGCACGGCGCGGCTGCGCTCCACGGGCGCCGCCGGCGCGGCGACTGGAGGGCGACGGCTCTCGGCGGCGCCGTCCGCGACGGCGATCTGGACCGTCACGTTGTCGGGGCCGCCGCGCTCGTTGGCCAGGTCGACCAGGCGACGCACCGCCCGCTCCGGCGCCTCCGCGCCGAGAACGGCTCCGATCTCGGCGTCGGCAACCTCGCCCCAGAGCCCGTCGGAGCAGAGCAGGAAGCGGTCACCGGGACGGATCTCGATCCGCTCGACGTCGGGGTCGAGAGCGGGGGTCGGCCCCACGCAGCGCATCAATTCGTTCTTCCGCGGGTGCGTCGCCGCGTCCTCCGGACGCAGCACACCCAGGCGCACCCACTCGGCAACGAGAGAGTGATCCTGGGTGAGCGGCTCCACGCGCCCGTCGCGGAGCCGATACAGCCGGCTGTCGCCCGCCCACGCGACCCAGCCCTCTCCGTCCGCTCCGAGGGAAAGCACGACGGCGGTGGTGCCCATCCCGGCGAGGGACGAGTCCTCGGCCGCCATGGTGTGGATGGTGCGGTTCGCCTCGACCAGGCCGGCCTGCAGCCGCTCGGGAACCGGATCCGGCGACCACTGGAACACCCGGCCGACGATCTCGATGCACACCCGGCTGGCGGTCGCCCCGCCACGGTGCCCGCCCATCCCGTCCGCGACCACGAGCAGGTGGTTGCCGTGGCTGTCGCGGAACACGCCGCAGCCGTCCTGGTTCTCCGAGCGCACGCGGCCGACGTCGGAGAGCGAGGCGATCGAAACCCGAAACGCGGACGGGCCGCCGACCGCATCGGGGGCGGTCACATGCTCGGGGTCCTTCGAAGGAGGGCTTCCCATCGACAGCTCCACAGGTGCGTGCGCTTCGCAGTCTACCTGTGCGCGGGGCGGCTGGAAGAAGGGCCGAGCTCGGTGCGCAGCTCGGCGAGCAAGTGTGCGGCGGAGCGGGCGGCCGAGCGGAAGTCGCCCAGGTCGAGGGACTCGTTCTCGCCGTGCGCGTTGCAGCGCGGGTCCTCGAGCCCGAGCAGGAGCGCGGGCGCGCCGAGAATCTCCGCGAACGGACCGACGAAGGGGATGCTCCCGCCGCAGCCGATCTCGACGCTCTCGCGGCCGTAGCCGGCGCGGAGTGCACGGCGGGCGGCGTCGAAGGCGGGGCCGTCGGGGCGGGTCGACCAGCCGCCGGCGGCCGATACGACCTCGACCTCGACCTGCACGCCGAGCGGCGGATCCGCGAGCAGGTGCTCGCGCACGCGGGCGGCGGCGCGGGAGGCGCTTTGCCCGGGCGCTGTGCGCACGCCGACGCGCGCGCGCGCGTCGGCCATGAGCTGGTTCGCCGCGGTCGCGAGCGGCATGCCCTCGAGGGCGGTCACTGCGATCGCGGGCTGCAGCCAGAGGCGCTCCCAGATGGGGAGCGCCCGGTCTCCGGCCAGCCGGCCCCCGGGTGGGAGCCCGGCGTCTGCACTAAAGGTGCGCTCGTCGAAGGGGAGCTGCGCCAGGCGTGCGCGCGTAGCGGCGTCGACCGCGGGCACGTCGTCGTCGAGCCCGGGCACCGCGCACGCGCCGCGATCGTCGACCAGGCGCGCGAGCAGGCGCGCGAGCGCGGTGGCAGCGTCGGGCAGTGCTCCCCCCCACATGCCGCTGTGCAGCGGATGCGCGAGCGCGCGCACGCGCACGTCGAGATTGGCGAGGCCGCGCAGGCTGGTGGTGATCGACGGCAGACCACGCTCGAGATTCGCGGTGTCGGAGAGCACGATCACGTCGGCCGAGAGCCGCGCGCGCTGCGCGCGCAGGAAGCCCGCGAGGTGCGGCGAGCCGATCTCCTCTTCGCCTTCGACCACGAGCTTGACGTTCACGGGGAGCGCGCCCTCGGTCTCGAGCCACGCGCGCAGCGCCGCCAGGTACACGAGCAGGCCCGCCTTGTCGTCCACCACGCCGCGCCCGTACAGGCGGCCGTCCGCGCGCAGCGCCGGCTCGAAGGCGGGGGTCTCCCAATGCTCGAGCCGCCCCGGCGGCTGCACGTCGTGGTGCGCGTAGACGAGCAGCGTCGGCGCGTCGGGCCCGGCGCGCGTCCACTCGGCGAGCACGTAGGGATGCGAGTCGCCGGCGCGCAGCACGTCCACGCGTTCGAGGCCGGCGTCGCGGCACAGCGCGGCGACGTGCGCGGCGGAGCGCTCGAGCTGCGCCGGGTCGAAGCCCCGCGCCGAGACACCGGGGATGCGCGCCAGCTCGACAAGCTCCGCCAGCGTTCGCTCGAAGCGCCCCTCGAGCGCCTCGATCACCTTCGCCCCCGCGACCATCCGCACAGAATAGGAGCCTGACCCAAGACGCGCAGCGCAAGCGCGAAGCGCGCGCAGCGAGGCGCAGCCGAGCGAAGCGGTAGGCGCGCGGCCGCCCGCGCGCCGTACACCGTCAGACTAAACTCCCCGCATGAGCTGGGAGCGCGAGGTGCGCGGGATCGAGACGCGGCGCGCGGCCGCGCTCGAGCAGGGCGGTGCGGAGGCGGTCGCGCGCCAGCACGCGCACGGCCGGCTCACGATTCGCGAGCGCATCGACGCGCTCTGCGATCCCGGCTCGTTCCGCGAGAGCGGCCCGATCGCGGGTACGAGCGAAGTGGACGAGCGCGGCGAGCTCGTCTCGTTCTCGCCGGCGAACTACGTGCTCGGCTTCGCGCGGCTCGACGGCCGGCCGGTGGTCGTGGGCGGCGAGGACTTCACACAGCGCGGCGGCTCGCCATCGGCCGCGGGCCTGCGCAAGAGCGTGTTCGCCGAGGAGCTGGCGGTGCGCTACCGGCTGCCGCTCGTGCGCTTCCTCGAGGGAGGCGGCGGCAGCGTCGCCGGCTCGCGCGGTCGCGCGCAGGCGCCGCCACAGGAGTCCGTCAACGCGCCGCCGCGCTTCCAGTCGCTCGTGCAGGCGATGGCGACCGCGCCCGTGGTCTCGTGCGCGCTGGGCGCGGTCGCGGGGCTCCCGGCCGCGCGGCTGGTCGCGTCGCACTTCGCGCTGATGACCCGAGAGACCTCTCAGGTCTTGATCGCCGGGCCCGCGCTCGTCGAGCGCGCGACGGGCGAGAAGCTCACCAAAGAAGAGCTCGGCGGCGCGCGCGTGCACGAGCGCAGCGGCGTGGTCGACGCGGTGGCCGACGACGAGAAGCACGCCTTCGAGCTGGCGCGCCGCTTCCTGTCGTACCTGCCCACGAACGTGTGGGAGTCGGCCCCGGTCGCGCCCTGCGACGATCCTCCGGATCGCCGCGAGGAGGAGCTGCTCGCGATCGTTCCCCGCGAGCGCCGCCGCACCTACAAGATCCGGCGCGTGCTCGAGGGGGTGCTCGACCGCGGCTCGTTCTTCGAGATCGGCGCGGGTTTCGGCCGCGGCCTGTGCACCGGGCTCGCGCGTCTGGCAGGCCAGCCCGTGCTGGTGCTCGCCAACGACCCGAACTTCTACGCCGGCTCGATGACGGCCGAGTCGGCGCAGAAGCTCGTGCGCATGGTGGACCTGGCCGACAGCTTCCATCTGCCGATCGCGAGCTTCGTGGACGAGCCCGGCTTCATGATCGGCGCGGCGGCCGAGCGCGCGGCGACCATCCGCCACGGCACCGCGGCGCTGTTCGCGGTGATGCAATCCGGCGTGCCGTGGATCTCGGTGATGCTGCGCAAGGCGTATGGCGTCGCGGCGGCCGCGCACTTCGGACCCGGCGGCACGGTGATCGCCTGGCCGTCGGCGGAGAGCGGCGCGCTCCCGCTCGAGGGCGGCGTCGCCGTCGCCTTCCGCCGCGAGATCGAGGCCGCGCCCGATCCCGACGCGCGCCGGCGCGAGCTCGAGGAAGAGCTTGCCGCGCGCCGGAACCCCTTCGCGCGCGGGGAGTCGTTCGGCGTGCACGACCTCATCGACCCGCGCGCGACGCGCCCCTGGCTCTGCGACTGGACCCAGCGCATCCAGCCGCTGCTGCGCACGCAGCTCGGCCCGCGCGCGTACTCGATCAGGCCATAGGTTTCTTGCCGAGGTCGCGCAGCACCGCGTCGAGGTGCTCGTTCGGGTTCACCTTCGGGTACGCCAGCAGGATCTTGCCCTGCTCGTCGATCACGTAGCTGATGCGTTTCGCGTAGCCCGCGTCCGGCTTGTCGGCCGCGCCGTACGCCATCCCGACCTTGCGCTCGGGATCGCATAGCAGCGGGTACGGGAACGAGAACTTCTCGGCGAACTTCCGGTTGTCGGCGACGGAGTCGAAGCTGATGCCGTACACCTCGAGGCCTGCCGCCTTCACCTCTGCATTCCGGTCGCGCAACGCGCAACCCTGAAGCGTTCAGCCAGGCGTATCCGCCTTGGGATAGAACCAGAGCAGGACCTTCTTGCCGCGCAGCGCGGAGAGCCGGACGCTCCTCCCGCTGTGATCCTCGACCTCGAACTCGGGTGCAGGGTCTCCGATCGCAAGCATGGGTCATCCTCCCTGCGACGAGGATAACCGCTCGCCGGCGACGAGTCGCGAGAGCAGCTCGAGCGCGCGCGGGATGCGCGGGCCGTACCATGTGAGCAGCTCGCCTTCGATCACGTGCACGCGGCCGCTGCGCGCTGCCGGGCAGTCCAGGCCGAGCAGCTCGAGACGATCGCGCTCGCCGAAGGCGTACGGCTCGGTGGGCAGCAGGATCACGTCGGGAGCGCGCGCGGCGATCTCCCCGAGCGTCGCGCGCGGGTAGCGCTCGCCCTCGGCCGCGAATGGCTCGGCGCCGCAGCACGCCAGCAGGTCGCCCGCGAACGTGTCCGCTCCGACGAGCATCCACGGCTCGCGCCAGATCGGCGCCACCACGCGCGGCCGCGGCGCGCGCGTTCGAGCCGCCGCGCCCGCCAGCGCAGCCTCGCAGCTCGCGACGAGGAGCGCGCCGCGTGCCTCTTCGCCGGACACGCGGCCGAGCAGCGCGATCTCGTCGATCGCGTCGCGCACGCTGCGCGGGTAGGTCACCCAGACGCGCGAGCCGGTGCCGATCAGGCGCAGGACGTCGCGCTCCCTGTTCTCCTCGTGGTTCGCGATCACCAGGTCGGGCGCGAGCGCCGCGATCCGCTCGAGCTTCGGGTTCTTGGTGCCGCCCACGACCGCGCACGTGCGCAGCGCACTTTCGGGGTGCACGCAGTACTCGGTCACCCCGACCACGCGCTCGCCGGCGCCAAGCCAGAACAAGGTCTCGGTGATCGACGGCACCAGCGAGACGATGCGCACCGGCGGCGCGGCGAAGACGAGCCGCTGTCCCAGCGCATCGACGAGCTCGACGGGGTGGGCCACGCCGACGGGATTCTACGCGGACCCTCCTACGTGCGGCGGCGCAACAGCACGAGCCCGGCGAGCGCTGCGCCCAGGAGGCCGAGCGTCCCCGGCTCGGGCAGCTGTCCGCGGATCGCGCCCGCCGGGTACGCGTTGTTGCCGAGCTCGACGTAGTACAGCGTCGGGTAGAGCAGCACGGCGTCGATGTCGGCATCGACGAGGCCCGTCCCGACCAGACCGCTGAACTCGATCACGAGCTCGTCCGTCGTGCCGCCGAAGTCCCGGTAGATCCCCGACGTTGTGATCGGCAAGAGGTTCAGCGGAACGCTGAAGCTCCAGCTCGCGGTGTCGGTCGCGGCGTCGAGCACGAGCGTCGCGATTCCTGTGGCGCTGGGATGACCCGTGCCGGTCTGACCGTTGGCGTCGACGACCTGCAGGCCGTCCATCGGGATCACGAACGTGGCCGCGTCGGCGCGATCCGGGTGCAGCAGCAGGCCGACGAGCAGGAGCGCAGGAACAGCAGGCAAGAGGCGCATCTGGAACTCCAGAGGGATCGGGTCCCGTTACCCTTCCCTCCGGCCGCGCTGGGTCGATTGTCGCATGCGAGCCGCCCCGGAGGCGAGCCCCAGGGCTCAGCCGGTACTGCTCCAGGGATCCGGGTCAAGCTCGAGCAGGCTGCGGGTTCGCAGGCCAAGCCCACGAATCCACTCGAGAAGTCGCGCCAGCCCGGGGCGCTCGCTCGGCGCGTGTCCGGGATCGACGAGGGCGAGCCCTCGATCGATGCCCTCCCGCGCAAGGTGGTGGGGCAGGTCGCCGGTGACGAGCGCCGAGGCGCCGGCCTCGGCCGCTGCCCGGACCCAGTCCTTGCCGGCGCCGGGAATCACGGCCACGCGCTCGAGCAGACGCGAGGGATCGCCCGCGACACGCGGATGCGCGACGCGCAGCTCGCTGCGCACGCGGTCCGCCAGCGCTGCCAGGCTGCCCCCGAAGCGGCCGATGCGTCCGAGCATGCGCGCCTCGCCGCGGCGATCGAGCACGTCGAACGCCGGCTCCTCGTAGGGGTGCGCGGCCACGAGCGCGGCGAGCACGGCGTCCTCGCGCGCGCGCGGCGCCACGAACTCGAGACGCACCTCAGGCTCGCGATTCAGTACGCCCCGCTCACCGACGACCGGCGAGGTCGCGTCGCTCGCGAAGAAGGTGCCGACGCCGTCCGTGCGAAACGCGCAGTGGGTGTAGTTGCCGATCGTCGCCGCTCCCGCTTCCGCCACGGCCGCGAGCACGCGATCGGCGGCGTCGGCCGGCAGGAAGGTCGCGATCTTCACGCTCTCCGGCCCGTGGAGCGGCGCGAATCCACGCAGGTCTTCGAGGCCGAGCGCGGCCGCGAGCGCGTCGGCCGCTCCCCCGCGCGCGACGTCGAAGTTCGTGTGCACGACGCCCAGGGCGACACCGGCGCGGATCAGGCGATGCGCGCGGCCGGCGGCGTCGGGGCCGACTACGAGCCGCGCGGTCGGCCGGAACAAGAGCGGGTGGTAGGTGAGCAGGAGCTCGACGGGCTCGGCCTCCAGCGCCGCGACCACCGCCTGCGTCACCTCGTGACACAGCGCCACGCCACGCACCGGAGCTGACGCGTCGCCGAGCTGCAGCCCCACCGGATCGAAGCCGGCGGCGGTCGCCCACGGCGCGCGCTCTCCCAGTGCGGCAAGGACCTCGCGAACCGTCGCGGGAAGGGTCACGCTAGAGGACCTCCAGGGAGAACCCGATGAAGATCTCGATCACCTACTGCGTGCGTTGAAACTACCTTCCGCAGGCCACCAGTCTGGCGGCCAGGATCCGGGAGAAGACGGGCGTCGAGCCGCGTCTGGTGCGGGGCGACAACGGTATCTTCGACGTCGTGGTCGACGGGAAGCAGATCTTCTCCAAGACCGAGACCGGGCGCTTCCCGCGCGACGAAGAGGTGCTGGCAGCGCTCCCCACGAAGTAGGAGCCTGACCCTCAGTCCTTCTCGCGCAGCACCGTGATCAGCCCGAAGACGATCGGCAGCGAGAGCGTGCCGACGATCGTCGCCGCGAGCCAGAGCAGATGAACGGGATTCTGTTCCATGCGGGGTCCTCCATGGGGCGACTTCAGTCGAACTTGCCGTGGCGGCCGATGCCGCGCGCGAAGCGTTCGGCGCCGGCGCGCGTCTCACCGCTCTCGATCACGCCTAGACCCAGCCGGGCCTCGCCGCGCAGGGCCTCGTCGAGCGGTCGGCCGAGCTGCTGGTAGACCGAGCGCCGATCCGAGCGCATGCAGAGCTCTGGGAACGCGCTGATCTCGCGCGCGAGCGCCTCGGCTGCGGCGCGCGACTGGCCGTCTGCGACCACGCGATCGGCGAGTCCGAAGCGCAGGGCCTCGTCGGCGCCGACGGGACGACCGGTCAGGATCATGTCGAGTGCGTGGCCGAGCCCGACGATGAGCGGCAGGCGCACCGTGCCGCCGTCGCAGAGCGGGACGCCGAAGCGGCGGCAGAACACGCCGAACACCGCGCTGCGCTCGACCACGCGCAGGTCGCACCAGAGCGCGAGCTCGAGCCCGCCCGCGACCGCATGACCGGCGACCGCGGCGATCACCGGCTTCGAGAGCCGCATGCGCGTCGGGCCGAGCGGACCGTCGCCTTCCTCGCGCAGCGTGAGCGCGCCGCCGGCCGATGCGACCGCCTTCAGGTCTGCACCGGCGCAGAAGGTCCCGCCCTCGCCCCAGAGCACCGCGACTGCGGCCGCCGGATCGGCGTCGAAAGCCCGGAAGGCGGCGGCGAGCGCCTGGGAAGTCTCGCGATTCACGGCGTTGCGCGCGGCGGGCCGGCAGAGCACCACCGTGGTGACCGGGCCGTTTCGCTCGACGCGCACGGGATCCGCCATCACTTCACCTTCGGCGCGTCTGCCTTGCAGCGTTTGCCCGGGAGCTGCATCACCGCCGCGAGCTCGTCCGGTACGCCGGTCAGGTCGAGCTCGACGACCGCCTCGAACGGGCCCGGTCCAACGGCGACGGGGTAGCCGGACACCCAGGTGCCGTTGCGGTTCTTCGCCGCGAGCCAGACCTCGGCGGGCGAGCCGGCGCTGCCCTTCACGCGGTAGGCCGCGTCGAGCCCGGTATCGTGCACCCGCCACTGCTCGGTCGCGACCACCACGAGCTCACAACGATCGGGCGCGTTGCCTCGGCTCGCACACGCCGCGGTGGCAAGCAGGAGAGCTGCGAGAGCCGCCGCACGAACCGCCATCGACCCGCTGGCTACCGCACGTCCCAGGTGTCGCCGGCGTAGAGCAGCTCGCGCAGGCTCGCGTTCGGGCGGCTTTTGCGCTCGGCGTCCTCCTGCGCGTGGACGTCCTCGTCAAACACCGGCGCCTGTACATCGCGCAGCACGCCCATGGGGATCGGAAGCCCTTCGCCACCGAGGCGCGCCAGCCAGAACGCCAGCGTCGGCTCGGGCGCGTGCTCGTCGTGCACCACCTCGACGCCGGAATCGGCTTCGCCCACGCGACCGGCGTACAGCCGCAGCCCTTGCGGGTCGAACTTGAGCACGCGCTCGCGCTGCACGCCGTACACGAGCTTCTGCCCGTGCTCGAGCAGCACCGCATTCTCGGACTTCTGCTTGCGATCCTTCAGGTTCTCGAACTGGGCGTCGTTGAACACCGGGCAGTTCTGCAGGATCTCGAGGAAGCCGCAGCCCTTGTGGGCGGCCAGCCGCCGCAGCATCTCCTGCAGGTGCTGGGCCTCGGTGTCGACCGTGCGCGCGACGAAGGTCGCCTCGGCGCCGAGTGCGAGCGACAGCGGCGAGAACGGCCGGTCCACCGAGCCGAGCGGCGACGACTTGGTCTTCATCCCCGTGTCGGACGTCGGCGAGAACTGGCCCTTGGTCAGGCCATAGACCTTGTTGTTGAACAGCAGGATCTTGAGATCGACGTTGCGGCGCAGCGCGTGGATCAGGTGGTTGCCGCCGATCGAGAGGCCGTCGCCGTCGCCGGTCACGACCCAGATCGACAGCTCGGGCCGCGCCAGCTTGAGCCCCGTCGCGACCGCGGGGGCGCGCCCGTGGATCGTGTGGAACCCGTACGTGTTCATGTAGTACGGGAAGCGCGACGAGCAGCCGATCCCCGAGACGAACACGATCTTCTCGCGCGGGATCGCGAGCTCGGCCATCACCTTCTGCGTCTGCGCCAGGATCGCGTAGTCGCCGCAGCCCGGGCACCAGCGCACCGCCTGGTCGGTCTCGAAGTCCTTCTTGGACAGCTTCTGCGTGTCCCCGTTTGTCCCGACGCTCACGCGCGCACCTCCTCGAGCTTCTCGCCGCGCAGCAGCGTGCGCGCGGCATCGACGATCTCGCGTACCCGGAACGGCTGGCCCTGCACCTTGTTGAGGCCGAACGCGTCGACCAGGAAGCGGCCGCGCAGCAGCAGCCGGAGCTGCCCCAGGTTGAGCTCGACGACGAGCACCCGACGGAACGAGCGCAGCACCTCGCCGACGTTGCGCTGGAGCGGGTTCAGGTAGCGCAAGTGCAGGTGCGAGACCGACGCACCGGTCGAGCGCAACAGCTCTGACGCCTGCCGGATCGAGCCGTAGGTTCCGCCCCAGCCGACGAGCAAGAGCTCACCCGTCGGGTCGCCTTCGACCTGGGCCGGCGGCAGCCAGCGCGCGATGCGCTCGATCTTGGCCTGCCGCGTGTGGACCATGTGCTCGTGGTTCTCGGGGTCGTAGGACACGTTGCCGGTCACGTCTTCCTTCTCTAGACCGCCGATCCGATGCTCGAGGCCGGGTGTGCCCGGCACCGCCCAGGGGCGCGCCAGCGTCTCTGGATCGCGCAGGTACGGCGCAAACCCCTCCGGGTCGGTCTCGGAGCGGACGTCGATGCGCTCGAGCTTCTCGGGATCCGGCAGCCGCCACGGCTCCGAGCCGTTCGCGAGCGCGCCGTCCGAGAGATAGATGACCGGGCACATGTGCCGCGTCGCGAGCCGGACGGCTTCGACGCCGAGGGCGAAGCAGTCGGCGGGCGTGGCCGGTGCGATCACCGCCACCGGCGACTCGCTGTTGCGGCCGCAGATCGCCTGCAAGAGATCCGCCTGCTCCGTCTTGGTCGGAAGCCCGGTGGACGGTCCGCCGCGCTGCACGTCGACCACGATCAGCGGCAGCTCCGCCATCACGGCGAGGCCGACGCCTTCCTGCTTGAGCGCGAAGCCCGGGCCGGAGGTCCCGGTGACGCCGATCGCGCCGCCGAACGACGCGCCGATCGCCGCGGTGACGGCCGCGATCTCGTCCTCCGCCTGGAACGTCGTCACGCCGTAGTGCCTGTAGCGCGAGAGGTTGTGCAGGATGTCCGAGGCGGGCGTGATCGGATAGCTCGCGTAGACGAGCGGGCGGTCCGCAAGCCGCGCCCCCGCGATCAGCCCGAGGGCGGTGGCCTCGTTGCCGGTGATGTTGCGGTACGTGCCCGGAGCGAGGCGCGCGGCCGGAACCTCGTAGCTCGCGTCGAACAGCTCGGTGGTCTCGCCGAAGTGGTAGCCGGCGGTGAACGCGGTCTCGTTGGCGCGCGCGACCTGCTCGTCCCTGGCGAAGCGCGTGCGGATCGACTCGAGCTGGCGCACGGGATCGCGGCCGTAGAGCCAGTAGCAGATGCCCAGCGCGAAGAAGTTGCGCGTGCGGTTGATGTCGCGCGTGGACATGCCGCTGCCCTTCAGCGCGGTCTGCACGTGGCGCGACAGGTCGATCGGGATCACGCGCCAGCTCGACAGGCTGCCATCCTCGAGCGGGTTCTTCTCGTAGCCCGCCAGCTCGAGGTTGCGGTCCTTGAACGCGCCGCTGTCCACGATCAGCATGCCGCCGGTCACGAGCGCGGACAGGTTCGTCTTGAGCGCGGCCGGGTTCATCGCGACGAGCACGTCGGGCGCGTCGCCGGCCGTGTAGATCTCCAGGCTCGAGAACTGGAGCTGGAAGCCCGAGACGCCGGCCAGGCTGCCCGCCGGGGCGCGGATCTCGGCGGGAAAGTCGGGGAAGGTCGCGATGTCGTTGCCCGCGAGCGCCGCGGCGCGTGTCAGCTCGGTGCCGATCAGCTGGCTGCCGTCGCCGGAGTCCCCGGCGAAACGGATCACGACTGCTTCGAGGCGTTGCTTCTTATGCTGGCGCGGCAGGTCGCCGCCGTTCGACGGCGAGTCGTTGTCCTTCGGCATGATCTCCTATCCACCGTACTCCGTCGGGATCTTGCGCGGATCCGGCGGAAGGTTCTGCGCCGAGTCCGGGAACATCGAGACCAGCCAGCGCACGATGTCGCGCATGACCACGATGCCGGTCGGTCGGCCCGAGCGGTCGACGACGGGGATGTGACGGAAGCCGCGTTCTGTCATGAGCTCGAGCGCCTGGGCGATTCCGTCTTCGGAGCGCAATGTCTCGGGCTGCGGGGTCATCACCTTTCCGAGCGCGACCCGGGCGGGGTCGAGGTCTTCGAGGGCCCTCCGCAGCAGATCGCGCTCGGTGAAGATACCCACCAATGCCCCGTGCTCAACCACGAGCACATAGCCAGTGTGCTGCTCGTTCATCACGCGGATCGCGTCCGCCAGCGAGGCGGTGGGCGGGAGCAGGATGGGCTCGCGCCGGGCAAGGACCGAGATCGGCTCGGACAAGATCGCGCCGCGGATGCGGCGCTCGTCTTCCAGGTACGCCTCGTCGAACTCGGCTCCCGCCATCGCTGGCCCCCTTGAACGCGCAGATCGCGTGCTAATGTGCGGACTTCCGCTCGTCGACCGCGCGGTCGGACGGCGCGGACCACGCGGAGGCGAGATGTCGGAAGTCTACATCATCGAGGCCGTGCGGACGCCGATCGGGCGCAGGGCCGGCGGCCTGTCGACCGTTCATCCGGCTGACCTGCTGGGCTCGGTGCAGAAGGCCGCCGTGGATCGGTCGGGGATCGATCCCAAACAGGTCGGACAGATCATCGGCGGCTGCGTCTCGCAGGTCGCCGAGCAGTCCTTCAACATCGCCCGCACGGCGTGGCTCTCGAAGGGCCTGCCGCTCGAGGTTCCGTCCACCACGATCGACAGCCAGTGCGGCTCTAGCCAGCAGGCCACGACGCTCGGAGCCGGCCTGGTGGCAGCGGGCTTCGAGGACGTAGTCCTTGCCTGCGGGCTCGAGATGATGACGCGCGTTCCGCTCGGTAAGAACATGCAGGGTGGCTCCCCGATTCCGCCGAGCTACGGCGAGCGCTATGCGTTTCGGACGCAGTTTCAGGGCGCGGAGATGATCGCGACCGAGTTCGGGATCCGGCGCGAGGACACCGATCGCTTTGGGCTGCGCAGCCAGCAGCTCGCCAACCAGGCGTGGAGCGAGAAGCGCTTCGAGCGCGAGGTGATCCCGGTCGAAACGCCGGTGGTGGGTGAGGACGGCAAGCCCACCGGCGAGAAGCACTGGATCCGCCGCGACGAGGGCCTGCGCCAGACGTCGCTCGAGAAGCTCGCGCAGCTCCAGCCGGTCGTGGAAGGGGGCGTGCACACGGCCGGCACCTCTTCGCAGGTGTCGGACGGCGCCTCGGCGGTGCTCCTGGCGTCCGAGAACGCAGTGAAGACGCTCAGGATCAAGCCGCGCGCGCGCATCGTCACCAGCACGCTCGTCGGGGTCGATCCGGTGACCATGCTCAAGGGCCCGATCCCGGCGACGGCAAAGGTGATGAAGGCCTCGGGCCTGCGCATCGAGCAGATGGACGTATGCGAGGTGAACGAGGCCTTCGCCAGCGTGGTGCTGGCGTGGATGAAGGCGTGCGGCCCGCGCGAGTCCACGGTGAACCCCAACGGCGGCGCGATCGCGCTCGGCCACCCGACGGGCTGTACCGGCGCGCGGCTGATCACCACGGCGCTCCACGAGCTGGAGCGCACGGGGGGTCGCTACGCGCTGATCGCGATGTGCTGCGGCGGGGGGCTCGGGACCGGGACCATCATCGAGCGGGTGTGAGGTCGGAAGCGCATTGACTCGCGCCGCAGCCTCGCTGCTGATCGCCTGCCTGTGCGCTGCGTGTGGCGGCGCGCCCGAGCCGATCGACGCGCGGGCGCTGCACCGGGCTGCGATCGTGGTGGACGGGCACGCCGACACGCCCCTCTGGTTCCACGTGCCCGACTGGCGCTTCGACGCGCGCCACACGGAGGGCGACGTCGATCTGCCGCGCATGCGCGAGGGCGGTCTCGACGTGCAGTTCTGGTCGATCTACACCGACCGCCGCGAGGGCGCGGCGAAGGAAGCCCTGCGCCGGATCGACGCCGTGCACGCGACCGTCGCGCGACACGCCGACGCGACGGAGCTCGCGGGCAGCGTCGCGGAGATTCGCGACGTGGTCGCGCGCGGGAAGATCGCCAGCCTGATGGGCGTCGAGGGCGGCCACATGCTCGAGAACGACCTGGCGCTGCTGCGGACGTACCAACGCCTGGGCGTGCGCTACCTCACGCTCACCCACTCGTTCCACACCGACTGGGCGGACTCGTCCGGAACCGGCGCGCCGCTCGAGCCGCTGCATCACGGGCTCACGGACTTCGGGCGCGAAGTCGTGCGCGAGGCGAACCGGCTGGGCGTGCTGGTGGACGTGTCGCACGTGTCGGACGAGACGTTCTGGGACGCGCTCGAGGTCACGCGCGCGCCCGTGATCGCGTCTCACTCGTCGTGCCGGGCGCTGGCCGCGCACCCGCGCAACCTCTCCGACGACCAGCTGCGGGCGATCGGCGCGAACGGCGGCGTCGTGATGCTGAACTTCTACCCCGGCTACATCGACGCGGCGGCCGCCGCGACCGCGCGCGAGCGCTTCGCGGCGCTGCGCCCCGAGCTCGAGGCGCTCGGCAAGCAGTTCGCCGACGACCTGATCGGCCGTCTGCGCGCCTTCCGCGACTTCACGCGACGCCACCCCGCCCCCACTACCTCGCTCGACGTGCTGCTCGATCACTTCGACCACGCGATTCGAGTCGCCGGTCCCGATCACGTCGGGCTCGGCGCCGACTGGGACGGCGTGCCGAGCATGCCCGAGGGCCTGGACGACGTGAGCCACCTGCCCGCGCTGACCGAGGGGCTGCTCTCGCGCGGCCACGCACCCGAGACGCTGGTCAAGGTGCTCGGCGCCAACCTGCTGCGCGCGCTCGCCGAAGCCGAGCACGTCGCATCCGGCCTACGCTAGGCTGCGACGCCATGGATGCGATGGAGAAGCTGGTCTCGCTCTGCCTGAACCGTGGGTTCGTGTACCCGTCGAGCGAGATCTACGGTGGGATCAACGGGTTCTGGGACTACGGTCCGCTCGGGGTCGAGATGCGCAACGCCGTGAAGGCGGCCTGGTGGCAGCGCATGGTGCGCGAGCGCGACGACGTCGTCGGTCTCGACAGCTCGATCATCGCCAACCCCGAGACCTGGGTGGCGTCGGGGCACGTCGCGAACTTCAACGACCCGATGGTCGACTGCCGGCTCTGCAAGCGCCGCTTCCGCGCCGATCAGCTCGACTCCGACGATCGCTGCGCGCAGGCCAAGGACGGCCGCCACGAGCTCACCGAGCCGCGCCAGTTCAACATGATGCTCAAGACCGAGATCGGCGCCAGCGAAGAGACCGCCGTGACCGCGTACTTGCGCGCCGAGACCTGCCAGTCGATCTTCCTGGACTCGAAACGCGTGATGACCTCCGCGCGCATGCGTCCGCCCTTCGGCATCGCGCAGATCGGCAAGGCCTTCAGGAACGAGATCAACCCGCGCAACTTCATCTTCCGCTCGCGCGAGTTCGAGCAGATGGAGCTCGAGTTCTTCTGCCCCCCGTCGCAGGCGCTGGAGTGGTTCGAGCACTTCCGCGCCGAGCGCATGCGCTGGCACGTCGACATGGGAATCCGCCCCGAGAAGCTGCGCTGGCACGAGCACAGCGCGACGGAGCGCGCGCACTACGCGCAGGCGGCGTACGACATCGAGTTCGAGTTCCCCTTCGGCTGGCAGGAGTTCGAGGGCATCCATCACCGGGGTGACTACGACCTGCGCCAGCACACCGATCACTCGCACAAAGACATGGCGTACACCGATCCCGACACCAAGGAGCACTACCTGCCGTTCGTGATCGAGACCTCGCTCGGCGTGGACCGCTGCATGCTCGCGCTTCTCGCCGGAGCCTACGACGAGGACGAGGTCGGCGGCGAGAAGCGCACGATCCTGCGGCTCGCGCCGGCGATCGCTCCGGTCAAGGCTGCGGTGTTCCCGCTGTCCAAGAAGCTCGGCGAGCTCTCGGAGCGCGTGGCGCGCGAGCTGCGCCGGCGCTTCAACGTGGAGCACGACATGTCGGGCTCGATCGGCAAGCGCTACCGCCGCCACGACGAGATCGGCACACCGTACTGCGTCACCGTGGACTTCGAGACGGAGCAGGATCACAAGGCCACCGTGCGCGAGCGCGATTCGACGCGGCAGGAGCGCATCGCCCTCGACGCCCTGCCCGGCTATCTGTCCGAGCGGATCCTCGGCTACTAGCGCGCTGCGCCGGCGGCGCGCAGCGCAGCGATCTCGGCCGCCGAGAGACCGGCTTCGGCGAGCACCTCGTCGGTGTGCTGTCCGAGCCGCGGCACCGGGCCTGCGGGACCCACACTCACGCCGCTGAACGCGACCGGCGTGGCGACCGCGCGGAAGCCCTCTTCGCCCTCGTTCCCCGGCACGTCGACGAATGCGCCCGCGGCGATCGCCTGCGGATCGGCGACGACTTCGGCGGCGGTCTGGACGGGCGCCCACCAGAGATCGGCCTCGTCGAAGCGCTTGCCCCACTCCTCGAGCGGCCGCTCCGCGAAGCAGAGGTCGAGCTCGGCGATCAGCGCCTGCGCGTTGCGCCGCCGCTCCGCGGGCCCGACGTAGCGCGGATCTCGCTCGAGCGCCGGAACGCCGAGCGCGCGCGCGAGCTTCGGCCAGTGCCGCTCGGCCTCGAGTCCGAGCAGCCAGAACCAGCGGCCGTCGCCGGCGCGATACGAGTTCACGAGCGGGTTCAGCGGCTGGCTGCGCGGGGGCGTCGGCGCCAGCTTGCCGAAGCGGAGCTGGATCCCGAGGTCCCAGCCCATGCAGTAGATCCCCGTGCGCAAGAGCGACACCTCGACCTGCTGGCCGCGCCCGCTGCGCTCGCGCGCGAGCAACGCTCCGAGGATCCCGCTAACCGCCGTGATCCCCGTGGTGTGATCGCCGAGCCCGCCGCGCGCGCCGGGCGGCTCCACGTCGGGCGGCACGAGCGAGGTGGCGATGCCCGTGCGCGCCCAGAACGCGCCGACGTCATAGGCCGCGCGATCGCGCTCCGGCCCGCGCAGGCCGTAGCCGCTCACGCTGGCGTACACCAGACGGGGACACTCCGCCTCGAGCGAGGGCCAGTCGAGGCCGAGCCGCTCGAGCGCGTCGGGCCGCAGGTTGGTCAGAAACACGTCGGCGCCCGCGATCAGCCGCCGCGCGGCGCTGCGCCCCGGTTCCGTGGCGAGGTCGAGCACGACGCTGCGCTTGCCGCGGTTGTCGAGCTCGAACGGCGGGCTCCGGGTCTCGCGCAAGCCGGCGAAGAGCTGGAACAGCCGCCGCATCGGGTCGCCGCCGGGCGCCTCGAGCTTGACCACGTCGGCGCCCCAGTCCGCCAGAATCCCGCCCGCCGAAGGCCCGGCGACCCAGACCGCGAGCTCTACGACCCGGATCCCGGAGAGCAGCACGCTAGGCGTGATCGGCGAGCGCGTCGAACTCGCGCTGGACGCGCGCGGCTTCGGGATGCGCGGCGATGCGCGCCTCCATCACGGGGCGCTGCTGCTCGACGGCGAGCTTCGGCTGCTCGACGGTCGCCCAGTGCACCAGCGTGCCCCAGATGCGGTCGACGATCTCGCGACCGGCGACCTCGCCTCCGTCGACGCTGCGCAGGACGAGCGAGCGCAGCTCGCCCAGGTAGAGCAGCAGCGAGTCGACGTGGATGCGCTCGTCCTGGCGGATCATGCCGACGACGCCGGCCGCGGCTTCGGCCTCGCGCCAGCGCTCGCCCCAGAGCGCGTGATCGCGCAGCACCTGTTCGCTCGAGCGAAAGCCGTTCTCGGCGCGGAACTCGATCATCAGCAGGTTGCACAGGAACGAGAGGAGCTGCTCGAAGCGCGCCTCGATCTCGGGCACGAGGCGGCGCGAGCCGTCGGGGCGGCCGATGTTCGCCGGGACCTCGGGCATGGGGAAACGGGTCTCGCCGAACGCCAGGTCACGCAACGCGAACCACATCACGTCGTGGGCGCCGATGCCTTGCTCGGGGCGGCCGCCCTCGTCGACGCCGTGCGCTTCGAGCAGCCCCCGGTTCAGGTGACCGATCGCCATCCGCGAGGTGTCTTCGACCACGAGCTCCGAGAGGTCGGGGAACGCGATCTCGGCGAGCAGCCGGCCGCGGGCCTCGATCACGCCGGTGATCGTGAGCATGTTCCAGAAGGTCTGCCCCAGGCCCTCGCGCAGCAGCAGCTTCTGCTGCGCAGCGTTCGGGTAGCGCACGCCCGCGAGCAGCGACTCGTCCGCCGCGAGCGGGCTGCCGCCACGCGCGCGCAGCGCTTCGGTCCAGCGCGCGATCGCCTGCGGCCGCACCGCGGAACGCGGCGAGACGTAGCGACCGCCGGCGTCGAGCCCGCCATGGATGCGGTGCCCGGCGATCACGCAGGGCGCGGCGTAGTCGTGCTCGCGCAGCAGCTCTTCCCGGTCGTACACGAGTCCGTTGGTTTCCATGCCGCGGATCTTACCGCAGCTCGATCACGCTGCGGATGGCGTCGCCGGAGTGCATGAGCTCGAAGGCGCGGTTGATCCGCTCGAGCGGCAGCGTCTGGCTGATCATCTCATCGATCTTGATCCGGCCCGCCAGGTAGCGGTCCACCAGCCGCGGAACCTCGGTGCGGCCGCGCGTGCCGCCGAAGGCCGTGCCCAGCCAGCGGCGCCCGGTCACCAGCAGAAACGGGCGCGCGTGGATCTCCTCGCCCGCGCCCGCTACCCCGATGATCACCGCCACGCCCCAGCCGCGCGCGGTACAGGCCAGCGCCTGTCCCATCACGTCGACGTTGCCGATGCACTCGAAGGAGTAGTCGACTCCGCCGTCGGTCATGTCGACGATCTTCGCAGCGATGTCGCCGGCGGCCTTCGCGTCGAGCACGTCGGTCGCGCCGAGCTGGCGCGCCAGCGGGAACTTCTTCGGGTTGGTGTCGACCCCGATGATCCGCTCCGCGCCCGCCATCACCGCGCCCTGGATCACCGAGAGGCCGATACCGCCGAGCCCGAACACCGCGACCGACGAGCCCGGCGTGACCTTCGCGGTGTTTTGCACCGCGCCGATCCCGGTGGTGATGCCGCAGCCGAGCAAGCACACCTTGTCGAGCGGCGCGTCGCGGCGGATCTTCGCCAGCGCGATCTCCGGCACCACCGTGTGCGTCGCGAACGTCGAGGTGCCCATGTAGTGATGGATCCGGCGGCCGCGCTGCGACAGGCGGCTCGAGCCGTCGGGCATCAGCCCCTTGCCCTGCGTGGCGCGGATCGCCACGCACAGGTTGGTCTTGCCCGACGTGCAGTAGCGGCACTGGCGACACTCGGGGATGTAGAGCGGGATCACGGCGTCGCCGGCCGCGAGCGAGCGCACGCCCGGACCGACCTCTTCGACCACGCCGGCACCCTCGTGCCCGAGCACCACAGGGAACAGCCCCTCGGGATCGCGCCCCGAGAGGGTGTAGGCGTCGGTGTGACACACGCCGCTCGCGGCGAGTCGCACCAGGCACTCGCCCTCGCGCGGAGCGTCGAGCTCGATCTCGCAGACCTCGAGCGGCTTCGCGGGCTCCCACGCCACGGCGGCCTGGATCTTCACTGCCCCTCCTGGCGCGCGCCGGCCGCGGGGGAGCGCAGCTCCGGCGCGGCTCCAGCCTCGACGCGCGCCGCCGCGCGCGTCTCCGCGTCGACCTCGAGCGGCAGCACCAGGCGCTGGCCGGGATACACGCGCGCCGGATCCTGGATCTGATCCCGGTTGAACTTGTAGATCACGGGCCAGAGATAGGGATCGCCGTAGACGTCGCGTCGCGCGGCGATCGACCAGAGCGTCTCGCCGGAGCGCACGACGTGCTCGCGCGGCTCCGCCGCCGAGACCGAGCCCGCAGCCGCGACGACGACGACGAGGCAGGCGCGCGCGCCTCGCATCAGCTCGGCTCGACTTTCAAGCGGAGCCCGAGCTCGGCGATCTGTGCCGCATCGACGGGGCTCGGGCAGTCGAGGAACAGATCCTGAGCGCGCGAGGTCTTCGGGAACGCGATCACGTCGCGCAGGGATTCGCCGCCGGCGAGCATCAAGCAGGTGCGATCGAGGCCGAAGGCGAAGCCGCCGTGGGGCGGCGCACCGGACTCGAGGGCCTCGAGCAGGAAGCCGAAGCGCGCGCGTGCCTCGTCCTCGGCGTAGCCGAGGCGCTTCAGGATCTCGAGCTGCAGGTCGGCGCGGTGGTTGCGCAGGCTTCCCGAGCCGAGCTCCACGCCGTTCAGGACGAGGTCGTAGTGCGAGCCGCGCACCGCGCCCGGATCGGTCTCGATCCGCTCGATGTCCTCCTCGAGCGGCGCCACGAAGGGCATGTGCATGTAGGTCCAGCCGCCTTCGGGGCGCGCCTCGAACAGCGGGAAGTCGAGCACGAACAGGGGAGCCCACGGGCGTCCGTCGCTGCGCCCGAGCCGGTTTCCGAGCTCGAGCCGCAGCCGCCCGAGCACGTCGGCGGCCAGCGCGGCGCGGTCGGCGACGAACAGGCACAGATGCCCGGGCACCAGCTTGGCGCGGTCGGTGATCTGCGCGCGCTCTTCGTCCGAGAGCCACTTCGCGATCGGCGACTGCCAGGCTCCGTCTGCGCCGACGCGCACCCACGCCATGCCCTTCGCACCCCATGCGCGCGTCTGCTCCACCAGCCGGTCGAGCTCGCTGCGCGAGATCGCATCCGCGTCGGGGATCGGCAGCGCGCGCACCACGCCGCCGCTCTCGAGCGCCTGCGCGAAGACCTTGAAGCTCGAGCGCCCGAGCAGATCCGACAGGTCCACCAGCTCGAGCTGGATGCGGACGTCGGGCTTGTCGCTGCCGTAGCGGGTCATCGCCTCGGCCCATGACATGCGTTGGAACGGCAGGAGGAGCTCCACGCCGATCACCTCGCGAAACGCGCGCACGGTGATCTCCTCGAGCGCGCGCAGCACGTCGTCCACGCCCACGAACGACATCTCGAGGTCGAGCTGCGTGAACTCGAGCTGGCGATCGGCCCGCTGATCCTCGTCGCGGAAGCAGCGCGCCACCTGGAAGTAGCCCTCGAACCCCGCGATCATCAGCAACTGCTTGAGCAGCTGCGGCGACTGTGGCAGCGCGTAGAAGAAGCCCGGGTGCATGCGGCTCGGCACCAGGAAGTCGCGCGCGCCCTCGGGCGTGGCCCTCGCCAGCGTGGGGGTCTCGATCTCGAGCAGGCCGAGGTCAGTGCAGGTGCGCCGCACCGACTGCAGCGTGCGGTGTCGCAGCTCGAGCCGGCGCTGCATCAGCGGGCGGCGCAGGTCGTGCACGCGATGCCGCAGGCGCACGGCCTCGTCCACCGCGGTCTCGTCCTCGATCGCGAACGGCGGCGTGGTCGCGGTGTTGAGCACGCGCAGCTCGCGGGCGACGACCTCGACCTCGCCCGTGGGCAGCTTCGGGTTCAGGGTCTCCGGTGTCCGCGGCGCGACACGCCCGCGCACCGCGACCACGAACTCCGAGCGCAGCCCCTGAGCGCGGTCATGCACCCCGGCGTCGACCTCGGGCCGGAACACCACCTGACACAGCCCGCTCTTGTCGCGCAGGTCGATGAAGATCACGCCGCCGTGGTCGCGCTGGCGCTGGACCCAGCCGCAGAGCACGACCTCCGAGCCGGCATCCGCGGCGCGCAGGTCGCCTGCGCGGCGCGTTCGGCGCAGGTTGCCGAGCGGATCCAGATGCTTCACCGAGACCCTCCGGTTGCCGGGCGTGCGGGCTCTGGCCCGGCGGCCTCGGCGCACCCAAACCGAGCGGGAAGCTATCAGGGCGCCCGCGAATTTGCAGCGGAAGGCCGTGGCGCGGGCGCTGCGACGCTAGCGGCCGTCCCGCTTGGCCAGCAGCTCGGTGCCGGTGCAGACGCGGTTCCGGCCGAGCGACTTGGCCAGGTACATCGCCTTGTCCGAGACGTCGAGCAGGCGCTCGCGATCTCGTCCGTGGTGCGGGAAGGTCGCGACCCCGATGCTCACGGTGAGCGACAGACGCAGCCCGCTGTCGGCGCCGAAGCGCCGCGCCTCGACCATCTGGCGGATCCGCTCGGCGACCTGGCAGGCCGCGTCGAAGCTGGTGTCGACCGCCACGATGGTGAACTCGTCGCCGCCGTAGCGGCCGACCGTGTCGATGCTGCGCACGGAGCGCGCGAGGAGCTGGCCCAGCTCGCGCAGCACGCGCGACCCGACCAGATGCCCGTACTGATCGTTGACCTGCTTGAAGCGATCCATGTCGAGGAACAGCACGGAGAGCTCGAGCGCGGAGCGGGCGGCGCGACTGACCTCGCGGTCGAGCGCGGCGAACAGGTAGCGCGCGTTGTACAGCTCGGTGACGTCGTCGATGAACGCCTTCTCGCGCGCCTGCAGGAAGCGCTCGGCGTTGGAGAGCGCGAGCTGGGCCTCGGCGATCACGACTTCCGCCTGGCGACGCTCCGAGGCGTCGAAGGGCTGCCCGCCCGGGAAGAGCCAGACGCCGCCGACCACGCGGTTCGCCAGCCGGACGGGCACCGCCAGGATCCCCTCCTCCCAGGCGCCGAGTGGGTCCTGGTCGCGCGGGGGCCTGGCCTGCGCGCGCTGCGGCAGCTCGAGCTCGGACGGATCGAACAGCTTGCCGTGCTCGATCTGCTCGCGCAGCGGAGCGGCGACCTCGTCCGCAAAGCCGCGCAGGTAGACGCCATCGGAGAGCCGCGGCGACGGATTCACCAGCCGACCCACGGCGCGCTCGCGACCGACGAGCCGCAGCAGGATGTCGAGCGCCATCGGCACGATGTCGGCGAGCTCGACGCAGCTCGTCAGCACGCGCGACGTCTCGAACGCCTGCAGGCAGCCGCGCAGCGACTCGTTCTCCGACAGGATCTGCTTGCGCAGGAAGGCGCGCGAGATGCAGTACGCCATCTCTGCGGGCCGCACCGGCTTGCGCAGGTAGTCGATCGCGCCGAGCCGCATCGCCTCGAGCGCGGTCTCGAGCGAGGCGTACGCGGTCAGGATCACCACGTCGGTCTTGGGGTGCTCGCGCTTCACGCGCTCGAGCAGCTGCAGGCCGTCGATCTCGCGCATCGAGAGGTCGGTCAGCACCAGCTCGAAGGGCCCGTCGGCCCCGAGCAAGCGCAGCGCCTCCGCGCCCGACGACGCCAGCGTCACCGCAAAGCCCTCGGCGACGAGCGTGTCGCGCGCCAGCTCCCGGATCAGCCGGTCATCGTCCACGACCAGGACGCGCCGCTCCATCCCTCCCCCTCTGAGCGTGTACCGCCGCAATTCGGCGCGAGTGGGCTTCCAGCTTGAGCGGTCAGCTCGGCGGGCGCGGAGGGACGATCTCGACCCGGCGGCCGTCGATCCGCAGGCGGCCCTCGGCGAAGAGCCGGATCGCGCGCGGGTAGAGCTCGCGCTCGAGGGCTGCGACTCGCCGCGCCAGGCTCGCCGGATCGTCGCTCGGCAGCACCGGAACCGCCTCCTGCAGGACGATCGGCCCGTGGTCGTACTCGTCGTCGCAGAAGTGGACGGTCGCGCCCGAGAGGCGCACACCGGCCGCGAGCACCGCGCGGTGCACGCGCTCGCCGTAGAAGCCCTTGCCGGAGAAGGCGGGAATCAGGGCGGGGTGTACGTTCAGAGCGCGCCCCTCCCACTTCCCTCGCAGCTCGAAGCGCGACAGGAACCCGGCGCACGCAACCAGGTCCGCGCCGAGCCCGTCGAGCACCTGGTGCAGCGCGTCGTTGAAAGAGCGCTCGTCTGGGTGAGCGCGCCGCTCCACCGCAAACGCCGGAACGCCGCGGCGGCGCGCGCGCTCGAGGCCCAGGGCCCCGGCCTTCGACGAGATCACGCCCGCGAACTCCACGGGCAGCTCACCGCGCTCGGATCGCGCGAAGAAGTTCTCGAGTGTGCTGCCCGAGCCGGAGAGCAGCACCGCGAGGCGGAGCGCGGGCTTCGTCAACGCTAGAAGCTGTAGCGCACCGTCCAGTTGATCTCGTCGCGGTTGCGCACGGGTGACAGGCCGCTCACCTTCTCCGCGGTCGTGTCCGGATGCGTGAACAGCGCGATCGGGTAGCGCGCACCCTGGGACTGCGGACCGTGCCCCCAGAAGTGGTTGAACCCGAAGCCGGTCGAGAACGACTCCGTGAAGCGGTAGTTCAGCCCGGTGATCAGCCCGCCTGAGCCCGACGTCGGGTGGGCCACGAACGTGAAGCGCGGGTTCAGCCGGTCCTGGAAGTAGCCGGTGAACACGGTCAGCGTGACCAATCCGGTGATCGGCCCGTCCGACGCCGCGTAGTTCCCGTCGCGATCGTCGTCGCCGCCTTCGTAGTCGTCCAGGTGATTGAGGAAGAACTGAAAGTTGACGAAGAAGCTCCGGTTCGGGTTCAGGAAGTTGAAGAAGGTCGGCCGGTCGACCGAGATCGACAGTGTCATGTCGTTGGCCGTCGAGTAGCCCGAGTACTCGTTCGAGTTCGCGATCAGCCTGTTCGACGACGCCGAGAACTCGATGCCCCAGCTCGTCTTGGTGACGTCTTCCGCGAAGTCGAGCCCGAAGCCCAGGACGTTGAACTTCTGGAAGTCGATCGCGACCTGGCGCCCACCGTGCCACAGGAAGTCGCGCCGCCCGAA
>CAYVQJ010000099.1:0-3033 GCA_964454165.1 uncultured Myxococcales bacterium
ATGCGCAGGGTGCCGTCTGGCATACTCTCGGGTTTTATCCGGTTGGTAGTAGCTTTTGGTATGACACGCACAGTCATTGTGTTGCCGACCTTGTCTTGCCAATTTAAAGATTCATCTGTCATGATAGTCCTAATTATGGGCTCTCTGTTGTGAATTAATTCAGCTCAGCACTTAATGCTGTCTGTGGCCAATGATTTGTGTATACTACCCGCGCGTAACCTTTCCAGCAATGATCAAGGAGTAAACTGTGGCTGATGACAAAGTAACCGATAGTAACGGCACGGAATTAAATGATGGCGATACTGTGCATGTCATCAAAGATTTAAAAGTTAAGGGCAGTTCACAAACTCTTAAAAGAGGTATGGTCGTAAAAAATATCCGCCTTACTGAGAATCCTGAGGAAATCGAATATCGACAAGGCAAAGCTACGATGGTTCTTAAAACTTGTTTTTTGAAGAAAGCTTAGGTCTTACAAAATCGTGGTTAATGATGTTGACACTGATCTTCAATTATTATGCTTTGAATATAATTTATGAGGAATAAGGTCAAATGACAATAAATTTTCTTGTATGTTTATCGAGGCCTCATTATCGATAGGATTTCATCAGTTGTCATTTTATTCGTTGCTTTGCCGCGAAGGTTGTTAATAATTCGAGCTCCACGTAATTGTGGAGAGTTCGCCTTAACTAGATAGAGCCTGTCCCAAATCCCAGGTATTTTTCCCAGCTTTTTGTTTTCGTCAATAATTATTACTTCCTGACTCGCCAATCACCTGCGGGCTAGTAGATTTTCCGCGCGCGCAATATTATTTGCTAAATTTAAGTTGAAACGGTGACTTTTCAGATGCCGGATTCTCTGAGCTCGGTTTGCCCCTATAATTTGATTAAATTTTTTCTTAAGCGGCTTTTTTCAATATTAATTTTTCATCAGCAATTGATTTTCGTGCTAACACCCAAAGATTATGCGTTAAAACACACCAATTAATTGCGTGACGTTTATTTAATGTGATACGTGTGCGCAATGGTTTCCCTAAAAAAACATTTTTAAAAATACCGATTCGAGCTTCTGTCTGACTTCTTCGAGTTTGTAATAGCCTAAATTTTTCATCTCCTAACCTTTCTGAAAGCAACTTGGGACTTTTTGGACAAACAGCATTGTAAATATTTCTTGAACTCATGAACTTATCGGATTCCTTGTTCCAGAATGCACGGTCAGCACTTACTGAATCGATTCCGCCATAGCATTTTTCTATACGATTGATCGCTGGCTCAAGTAACTCACTATCCGAAGGGGGTTGTTCCGAAAATAAATGCCAATCCACTATTAGCCCATTACTTTGTTCACTCAGCAATAATCCTTGACCGAATTCAACTTCACCACCGGCTTTCCCGCGAACAATTACTTGAACATCTTTATCGTAAAGACTTAATATTTTATCTGACGACTCAAGCATCCTCTCGCCAATAATCCGTTCATGAGCTTGCTTTATTGCAGCCGGAAGTTGCTCCAATATCGCCTCTATTCGCCGAATCACTTGGCTTGCTTGCGCAAAGCTCCAATCTGTCTTTTCCCACTCGCATGTCAATAAGTCGCGGTAACGTTTGCCATGTTTTGAAATGCGATTGCTCAATTCCTTCATGTCACGCAAAATGTGTTTTCTTTGTTTCTTTCCATCCGCTTTTCGACGCGTATGTGTCATGCTGATGCAAAGCTTATTCATTTCCTTGAGTAATTCTGCTGGCTCTATCATTCGATGCTTTAAACCCTGCGATCGAATCGTTTTTATTGCAAGTAAAATACTTCTGGCAGCATCTCTCAATAAAACCCAATCTACGGGAAAATGTATGTTAGCTTTCACGCAGGTACTATCTGTAAAAATATGGGTGAAATCTATTGGTTCCTGCAATCCGCAGCTAAGCGCGGTTTTTTCGTTTGAGAATCCTGACAGCCATTTTTTAATTTCCTCAGCAATAAAATTCTCATCAAAATATTTTTCATATCGTTCTAAAGAACTTTTTGATATTGCTTTGCGGGAGCCAAAAGCACTAATCCCAGTGAACCATTGAAACAGTTGGCTATCAGCCAAGCGTAGGCTAAAAAGGCGATAAGACTCACCGACGAGATGTCTGGCAATATTACATCGAAGGGCATGACGAATTGTTTTATATTGAAAAACTGCATTCTTGCTGTTGTAGAAATCCTTCGAATCCAACGCCTGATTTTTCACGAGCTGGTCTAAGGTTTTTTTTACAATCTCATCTTCAAAGCCAGACTTCACAAGAAAATCATCTATCCTAGCAAGGGTTTCCCGAAATTCTCGGTAATCGACAGTGCCATAAACGTTTGGCAGGTCTGGACGAAACTCAAGTTGAAATGGTACATTATCCATTGCGTGTTACTCCTTTCCGTGATGGGAAAAGAATTATAACACACATTTTTTGGGGGAAGGTGTCAATTTGGCACCTTTTCCCGAAATTAATTTATCCGGGAAGCCCCATCTCTACAGGCTTTTGGGTAATTGGGACAGGCTCTATATACCTCTTTATAGCAATCGGTCGAGTATACAGGTAGGTTGTGCATTAGTCAATTTTGTGGCCTCTGCAGAGCCCATTCAAGCTGCTGGATGGCAGGTATTAGGCTGATGAACAAGGCTTGGCCATAAGGGGTTGAAATCTTGACGATCGGACCTATATAACGTACATTGGCACTCTCTTGTCGAGAGTGCTAATTGGGTCGCTAAAGCAACTCAATGAGGGCTTTTAGCAGTGTGGCAAATCTTTTTATCAAGTATGGAGTATGGAGTCTATGACTATGAAAATTCGTCCTTTACACGATCGCATCGTGATCAGCCGGATGGAGGAAGAGCGTACCTCAGTGGGTGGTATTGTGATCCCTGATTCTGCAACTGAAAAACCTATCCAAGGCAAAGTGATTGCAGTGGGTACTGGCAAGCGCTTAGATAGCGGCGATATTATTAAGCCTGATGTTTAAGTCGGCGACACCGTGTTGTTTGGTAAGTACTCTGGTACTGAA
>CAYVQJ010000100.1:0-77077 GCA_964454165.1 uncultured Myxococcales bacterium
CTCGCGCCGGTAGGCCGGATCCGACTCGAGCGCCTCCGCCTGGTAGCGCCCATGGATCGCCTGCCCGAGCCAGAGGCGCTCCATCCCGCCGCGCGCGAACGCGCCGGGGCCCACGCCTGCGCGCCGCGCCAGCCAGTCGGCCACCGAGAGCTCGAGAGATCTGCTGTCCGAGTCGATGCGCAGCGCGGTCTTCCCGTCGTGCCAGCGGGTTACGAGACGCGTTCGAGAGCGATCACCGGGATCCGGCGCGTGGTCCGGGCCTGGTAGTCGTTGAACGCGGGCATGCGCCGCGCTTGCTCGGCGAACAGGCGGTCGCGCTCGTCGCCGTCGAGCACCTCGGCCTTCGCGCGATAGGTCTCGGTGCCGACCTCGACGGTGATCTCTGGATGGGCGCGCAAGTTGTGGTACCAGGCCGGATGGCTCGGTGCGCCGGCCTTAGAGGCGAAGATCACGATGCGCTCGCCGTCGGGCAGATACACCAGCGGGTTCACGCGCTCCTTGCTGCTGCGCGCGCCCTTGGTCGTGATCAGCACCATCGGCGCATTCTTGAAATTTCCGCCGACCTTGCCGGCGTTCGCGCGGAACTCTGCGATGATCTTGGCGTTGAAGTCGCTGTAGTCAGTCATCTTCTGCCTCCGCACTTCGGGATCTCCACGTCGCTCATTAGTTGACGCGGCGTTCCTTGCCCTTCCAGTACTTGTCGCGCAGCAGGAACTTCTGGAGCTTGCCGGTCGCGGTGCGTGGCAGCGCGGGGACGAACTCGACCTGCGTCGGGCACTTGAAGTGCGCGATCTGCGTGCGACAGAAGACGAGCAGGTCCTCCTCGGTCGCGGTCTTGCCCTCGCGCAGCACCACGATCGCGCGCGGGGTCTCGCCCCACTTCTCGTGCGGCACGCCGACCACCGCGCACTCGAGCACCGCCGGGTGCTTGTACAGCGCGTCCTCGATCTCGGGCGAGCTGATGTTCTCGCCGCCCGAGATGATCACGTCCTTCTTGCGATCGACGATGTGGATGTTCCCGGTCTCGTCCCACACGCCGAGGTCGCCGCTGTGGAACCAGCCGTCGTGGATCGCCTTGGCGGTCTCGTCGGGCTGGTCCCAGTAGCCCGCCATCACCACGTTGGAGCGCGCGCACACCTCGCCGACGGACTTGCCGTCCTTCGGCACCGGCTTACCGTCGCCGTCCTTGAGCTCGAGCTGCACGCCGATCCCGGCGACGCCCGCATGACTGCGGCGCGCCCAGTCGTCGGGCTTCGTGTAGTGGTCGGGGCGCGAGACGGTGAGCAGCGGCGAGGTCTCGGTGAGCCCGTAGATCTCGATGAAGTCCCAGCCCAGATCGCGTTCCAGGCGCTCGATGAACGCGGCGGGCGGCGGCGCGCCGGCCACCGTGAAGCGCGGCCTGGTGCGGATCTGGTGCTTCGCGCGATCGGGGTACTCGAGCACGCGCTGCAGCACCGCGGGCGCCATGCAGGCGAAGGTGACCGCTTCGCGCTCGATCAGCGCAAAGATCTCGCGCGCGTCGATCGCGCGCAGCACCACGTGCGTGCCTCCCACGCCGGTCAGCGCGTACACCCCGCCCCAGCCGTTGCAGTGGAACATCGGGAGCGTCCAGAGCTCGACGTCCTCGTGCCGGATGCCGAGGTGCGCGATCAGGTTGTAGGCGTTCAGGTAGCAGTTGCGGTGCGTGAGCATCACGCCCTTGGGGCGCGCGGTGGTGCCAGAGGTGTAGTTCAAGGAGACCACGTCGTTCTCGCCGCGCTCGACGGGCGGCGTGGGAAGCGGCGACGCCTTCGCGACCAGCGCCTCCCAGTCCAGCCAGCCGCGCGGCGTCTCGCCAGCGTGCTGAGCCACGATCTTGTGCCGAAGACTCGGCAGCCGCGGCGCGATCTCGTCCACCACCTTCGTGAACTCGCCGTCGGCCACGATCACGGTCACGCCGGCGTGGTCGATGATGTACTCGTGGTCCGCCGCGACCAGCCGGTAGTTCAGCGGCACCAGGATCGCGCCGATCTGCGCGGTCCCGTAGAAGCTCTCCAGAAAGAAGTGTGAGTTGGGCGACAGGATGCAGACGCGGTCGCCCTTCCTGACGCCGAGCCCGACGAGCGCGTGCGCGAGGCGGTTCACGCGCTCGCCGACCTCACGCCAGCTGAAGCGGCGCGAGCCGTCCACGACCGCGAGCTTGTCGGGGTAGAGCTGCACCGCGCGGCGCAGGAAGTCATCGACGAGCAGGGGCACTTCCATCGGGAACTCCTTCGAGCTGGCCGCGATGCGGCGCGCTGCGCGCGAGGATACCATCGCGCGCCGCAGGGAGGCTCCATGCACGCGGTCCGCCAGTGGCGAGCAACGGCGTGGCTCGCGGCGACGGCTCTGGTGGCCACGAGCCCGCTCTTCGCGGTCGAGTTCCTGCTGCGCGGCCTGCGCCTCGCGGTGCTGCTCGCGCTCTGGCGCCAGATCTTCGCGGCCGCGGACGAGACGCCGGTCGCGCTGGCATCGGTCCTGACCTACGCGCTGCTCTCCGATGCCCTGGCGCCAATGCTCGACGCGAGAACCACCATCTCGGGCGCGTTCTGGAACGGCGACGTGGTGAACTACTTCCTGCGCCCGATGCCTCTCGTGGCTGCGTTCTCGTCGGAGATGCTCGGTCGCTGGGCGGTGCACATCGTCGGCTTCAGCGTGCCCGCCTTGCTGCTCGCTCCGCTGCTCGGAGTGCATCTGCTGCCTGCCGGTGCGTCCACTGGTGCGTGGTTCGCGCTCAGCCTCATCCTCTCGATCTCGGTCGGTCTCGCGCTCGACTTCGGCCTGGCTGCGCTGACCGTCGCGCTCGAGCAGCCTGTCTGGCTGGTGCAGTGGGTGCGCGACGCGCTGTTCCTGGTCGCCGGTGGCGCGCTGATCCCGCTCGCGCTCTTGCCGTGGGGGCTCGGCGACGTGTTCTCGTGGCTGCCCTTCGCGGCGCTCGCGTGGGCGCCGCTGGCGATCTACACGGGAATGGGCGAGCCGCTGCCGCTGGTGGCGAGACAGATCGGCTGGTCCCTCGCGCTCTGGCCGCTGGCCGGCTGGCTGTTCCGCGCGCACCGCGAGAAGGTGGTGGGCTATGGCGGGTAGCGGGTGGCTCGCGCAGCTGCGGCGGCTTCCCGCGCTGTGGGCGCTGTACGCGCGCATGGACGTGCTCTGGATCGCGCGCGGGCCGTACGCAGCGGTCTCCTGGCTGGTGGCCGACGTGATCATTGCGGGGGCGACCGTGGCGTCGACCTTCCTGCTCGCCGCGCGCTTCGACGGGATCGGAGCGTGGTCGAAGCCTCAGGTGCTGTTCATGCTCGGCTTCGCGCTGGTGGTGCGCGGTCTGCTCAACACCGTCTTCGGCTTCAACGTGGCGTTCCCGAGCCGGCGCATCGGACGCGGCCAGCTCGACCACATGCTGCTCATGCCGCAGCCGCTGGCGGTGACGATCCTCGCCGACGGCTTCTCGCCGCTCTCGGGGTCGGCGATCCTGATCGGAGGGCTCGGCGTGCTGGCGTGGGCCGTCGCGGCGCTGGGCCTCTCGCCCACACCCGCGTGGCTCGCGCTCGTTGCGCTGCACCTCGTGTCTTCCACCGTGGTCGTGCTGGCGTTCTCGTACCTGTGCGGCTCGCTCGCGTTCGTCGCGCCGCGCGCGGCCGAGGAGATCAACAGCGAGAGCTGGCGGCTGGTGCACCAGCTCGCGCCGTTCCCGCTCGACGGACTCGGCACAGCACTCACGGGCAGCCTTCTCTCGGTCGCGCCTGCGGGACTCGTCGCGTGGCTGCCCTGCCGCGTGCTGCTCGGGCTCGAGACGGGGCGCACCGCGCTCGTCTGGGTTCCGCTCTGCGCCGTCGCGTTCGCCGCGGTCGCGCTGGCCGCGTTCCGCCTCGGTCTCGCCCACTACGGACGCACCGGCTCCAGCCGGTACTTGGCCCATGGACATCGCCGTTAGCCTGCGCGCCGTGTGGAAGCGCTACCGGCAGCGGCAGCGCTCCGAGAAGCTCGCCGACTTCGCGCGCGCGCTCGTGCGACCGACGATCGTCACGATCGAGGCGCTGCGCGGGATCGACCTCGAGGTGCCGCGCGGCGAGATCCTCGCCTACGCCGGTCCCAACGGTGCCGGCAAGAGCACCACGATCAAGCTGCTCGCCAGCCTGCTGGCGCCCGACTCGGGCAGCGTGCGCGTGCTCGGCATGGATCCGGTCGCGGACCGCGTGCGCTACGTCGGGCGGATCGGCGTGGTGTTCGGGCAGCGCACCGAGCTCTGGTGGGATCACCCGATCGCCGCCAGCTTCGACTGGAAGCGCGTGGTCTGGAACGTGCCGCGCGAGCGCTACGAGCGCATGCTCGGGCTGGTGCGCGAGCTGCTCGGCCTCGACGAGTTCATGCACGCGCTGGCGCGCGAGCTCTCGCTGGGCCAGCGCATGCGCGCGGACCTGGCGCTGGCGCTGCTGCACGAGCCCGAGATCCTGTTCCTCGACGAGCCCACGCTCGGGCTCGACGTGCTGGCGCGCCGGCGCATCCTGCAGTTCGTTCGCGACCTGAACCGCGAGCGCGGGGTCACGGTGGTCGTGACCAGCCACGACATGGACGAGCTGGAGCAGCTCGCGGCGCGCGTCGTCCTGTTGCACCACGGCGAGATCGCCTTCGACGGCGACTTCCCCGCGCTGCGCCGCGCCGCGAGCGACCGCCGCGTGCTCATGCTTCACGTCGCCGACGGCTCCGCCGCGCCCGTGCTGTCGGGCGCCGAGCGCACCGGCGGCGAGAACGGCCGCCACGAGTACGCCTTCGACGCCACCCGCGTGCGCCTGTCCGATCTGCTGGAGCAGGCCGCCGCGCAGACGCCGATCGTCGACGTGGAGACCCACCGCGCGCCGATCGACTCGGTCGTCGCAGACCTGTACGAGCGCTGGCAGCGCGAGGGTAAGCATGGCTGACCCGACGCTCGAGCGGGCGCGCGAGGTCGTGCAGGAGATGCTCGCCGTCGAGTGCGGCTGCGCGCCGGCGGACTTACGCGCGCCGGGGGTGCGCGTCGTCACGCGGCCGGCAGACCTCGCCGGGCTGCGCGCCGCGCGCAGCTATCCGCCGTGCGTGCCCGGCTTCAGCGTGGTGTCGTTCGGCGCGGGCGCGCTGGTCTCGGCGGGGGCGGAGATCGCCGAGTCAGTCGCGCGGATCTACGCGGGCGCCGAACGCGACGACGCGTTCGCGGCCGAGCGCATCGCCGCCGTGAACCAGCTCCTGGCGCCGCACTCGGTGCGCGCGCTCGGTCCGTTCCTGCGCTTGCTCTGCGGGACGGACACGCTCCGACCTGCGCCGGCGCCGGTCGGCATCCGCGTCGAGCTGGAGCTCGACCCGGGCGCCGCGCGCCTCGCGGCGTTCGATCGCACGCGCTGGCCCCATGCGCTCTCGCAGCGCCGCGGACCCGCGCGGCCCACCCGCGCCGTGACGCTCGCCTGGGACGCAGACGACCTCGTCGGGCTGGCCGGCGCCTCGCAGGACTCGCCCGACGTCTGGCAGATCGGGATCGACGTCGCCGCTGCCCAGCGCGGCCGCGGCATTGCGCCGGCCCTCGTCGCCCCACTCGCGCGCGCCGCCTTCGAGTTCGGCTGCGTCCCATTCTACGGCGTGGCGCAGGCGAACCTCCCGTCGGTCCGCGCCGCCCTCACGGCCGGCTTCGTCCCGAGCTGGCTCGAGGTGTTCTCGATCGCTCTGCCGCCCGGGTGAGCCGTCGCGCCGACCCCGCGCTCGTGGCCCCGCACCGGCGTGAACGCTGATCCCGCTCCGCCCGCCGGTCGGTTCACATCGGGTGCTCTCGGGTGCAGATCTCGCACGCGGACCCCGGCACCGCCCTCGCACCTGCGCTGCCCACCCGAGCGTGCCTGCCGATTCCCGAGCCGGCGACGCTCGGGTCGCTCGCGCTCGGCCTCGTTGCGCTCGCGGCGCTCCGGCGGCGCGCGCTGAAGCGAACGAGCCGCTCGGCTCCCGAGCAACGCCGTCTGCGGTGAGCGCGTGGAGGTAGAGGTCCGCCGCGAAGGCCGCGCGATCGCGGAGCTAAGGCGTGACTGCACGGTCGCGGTCGCGTCGGTGAGTGTCATGACCGAGTTCGTGCGCGGCCGCACGCGCCCCAAGCCGATTCGCTTGAGCACACATCGTCTCCGGCGAGCCCGCGCCCGCGACGACCGAGGAGCCCTGCGCGCACTCGCGGCGTGGCCCCGCACCCGTCGCGCCAGAGCCGCGCCACGCTCGCGTGGGAAGCGCCCGCAGGGGCCACGGGCCTTTGGCTCGGAACCGATCCGGGACTTCCCTTCTTGGGTGGTCCAAGGCAAAGTCGGCGGGCTATGAGCTGGAGAGTGTGCGGAACGAGGAACGTCGGACCCCTACGCATCGGCCTATCGCGTCGCGGCCTTGGTGCATCACCCGGCGTCCCGCAGCTGTCCCACCCCTCGCCATCCGTTCGAGGCTACCCGCGCCGCGCCCGCGCGCGCCGCCGCAGCGAACGTCGTTCGTCGCGAATTTACGCCACTCGGGAGAACCCCGACGTCCTCTGGGAGAGCGTCATGATCGCTCGCGCGCTTCTCGCCGCCTGCATCATTCTCGCGGCCTCGCCCTTCGCACGCGCCGTTACGGTCGACAGCTTCCTCTTTCAACATATCGGCCCCAGCGGGTCTCCCGCCCCGCTGGTGACCAACGCCACCGCCGACGTCGAGGTCACCCAGTTCTCCTCCGGCTTTCTCGGCGGGAGCCGCCGCACGCGCATTCACTTGGAGAACGGGAGCGCGCCGGTTCCTGCGCTCGGCTCCGGCCACGCCGCGGTCACGATCGGCTTGCTGCTGCTCGCCGTACTCGCGTCGACCATCACGCGGCGGCGGCGCGCCGCCGCGCTGTCGCGCAGCGCGGTCGCCGCGTTGCTCTGCGCTGCCGGGCTGGCCGGCGTTGCCAACTCGTCGTCGGCCTGCGGCGACGTGGACGTGGATGGCGACGTGAGCGTGAGCGACGTCGCCGCCTTCCGGCTGTTCCTCGCGAACCCCGAGGGGAGTCCGCTCACGGATGCGGGCTTCGCGCAGTGCACCGTCCACGGGCGCGCTCGACCCTGCGATGTGCTCGATCTGGTCGTCCTCCGGCGGTCGGTCCAGCTCGGCCCGGACCAGCAGCCGCTCGGGGGCGGCTGTGACGATGGCGATCTCGACGGCGTTGACGACGACGCGGATCAGTGCCCCGAGACGCCCCCAGGTGCACCGACTCTCGCGGCCGCGCCCGGCTGCTCGCCGCTCGACGTCATCTCGCGGCCCGAGTCGCTTACCGAGCCTGCGGCGGACGCGCTGGTGGCCGGCATCGACATACTGGCGAGTCCGGACTTCGCGCCGTACCCGGAGCTTGCCGACTTGCTCTCCGTGGCCCAGGGATCGCTGTACGAAATGGACCTCGCCGTCTCCAACCTGCGTGCCGGAAGTCTCTGCGCAGGCGCCGGTGCCTACCGAGCCATGGTCGACTTACTCGAGTCGCGGCGTGGAGTCGTGGAGGACGGCTGGCAAGTGCTCCAGCTCAGAATCCAGACTGCGGGGCCTGCGCTGCCCGTGGGCGCGGATGGCTCGCAGCACTTCGGCGACGGCCACATCCATGCGATGGTGCTTTCCCTTGCGATGGCGGAGCTCGACGAGGGTATCGCGCGCGCCCAGACCGCAGCCGGCGCCTTCGACGCGAGTTGTAGCTCCGTTACGGGTCCGGTCATTGTCAGCGGCAGAGTCGCCCGGATCGACGACGCGCTGCACACCATCGTGCTCGAGACCGGCGGGACCTACGCACTGACTTCGGGAACGACGCGCGGACCCTTCACGTCGGGCCAGATCATCGACCTCTCGGGCACGGGTCTGGGCGGCGCGATCGGGATCGCGACCGAGGTCGCGGGAGACGAGTTGATTTCCGGAAACCCCGGGCCACTCGGGGTCGACTGTATGTCGCTTCGCGTGGCTCCGGTCCAGGCCTTTGCGCCGTTCGTGATGAGCCCACCCACGTACCATCACTTGACGTCTTACGAGACCAGCGAGGGAGTGATCGAGCTCGAGGACGGCATGCGCTTCGCGACCGTCCGGGGGTCCTGCCCTGGATCCAGCAGTTATCCAAGCTACCTGCGCTACACGATGCGGATCATGATCAACGGCCTGCCGGTCGCGGACGAATTGCTTCCCTCCGATCCTCCGGTTTTCATCCCGCCGAACATTCCCCGCAACACGCTGCGCACGATGGACGTGGCCGTACAGAAGCAAGTCTGCATCTACGCACCGGGCAACGACCCCTGCGGACCGATCACCGACCTGCGCACGGAAACCCACACCGTGCGCATCCGCGCGAAGGGCGCCCACTGCGTTGCTGACTACGAGGACCGAGCCCTCAGTCTGGAAGACAACGACCTCGTCGGCTACGCGACGACGCGAGTGGTCGGGACGATCGTGGACTCCAACGTGATACCGGGGTCCACCGGTCCCGTCTTCCGTGCCGAGAGCTGCCTTGCCATTCCGGGCGCGACCAGCTGCAGTAGCGGCACCATCGTCACGACGTACGAGAACCAGCCCTTCCGCCTCTACAACCACGACTTCTATCCGCTGTACGGGCCCAGCAACTGGTTTCACCACTATCAGTCGGAGCAGAAGTACGGCGTCGGTACGGCCGCGGGACTGCGCTGGCCGCGGGTGCAGGGCACCCGGAGCGCCAGGCCCTTCTGGTACAGCTGCGGAATCCCGCAAGTGACGCGCGACGTCGTCGACTTCTGTCCATCGCCGCCCGACAGCTACTACCGCTACCCGCTTTATCCGGGTGGAGTCAACGACCCGCGCGGCTGGACCGTCGGCTCCGGCAACGGGACGTCGAGCCCAGGCCACGCGGGAGATCAGTTCTATGCCTGGGACATCACCGCCGCGCTCGGCTCCAGCATCCTCGCCGCGCGACCCGGACTGGTCACGCTGCTACGGGAGAGCGCGACCGACTTCTCCAGCACGATCGACGGGCTGATCGAGAGCGACGAGTGCTACAAGAGGCTCCCCGCGTGTTTCGATTCGCTGGGAACCGGAACGTGCGCCTCGAACAGTGACTGCACCTCTCCGAGGGTCTGCCAGTCCGGCAAGTGTGTCACCGACGCCGACGTGACGATCTGCACGGGCTTCTATCCCTGCGATCTCGGCAACTACCTGTGGGTTCGCCACCAGGATGGCACCTTCGGCATCTACTTCCACATGCGTCAGAACGGCGTGCTGGTGCAGCTAGGCGACATCGTTCGCCGCTCGAACCCCATCGGCGAAGTCGGAGACACCGGATACTCGACGCAGGAGCACCTGCACTTCCAGTCCCATTCGATCCCCGACGCGTTCAGCGTTCTGAGCGTCTTCCAGCAGTCGAGCGAAGTCGCAGCCCCGGACAACATCTGCCACCTGCCGTTGAACGGCGAACGGCTCCCGTCGAGCAATCATCCGAACGACTTCTATTGAGCGGAGCCACACCGAACGCCGGGCCGCCAGTTCTGCTCCTGGGTGGTCGCCATTGGGCGCTTCCTTCTCTCCTAGCTACCGCGCGAGGCCGTCCCGGCTCGACGAGCTGCCGCCGACGCCCGCGGCGGTACGCCGAACGTGATCGTGCCGGCCTTGGACGCGGACGTCGTCTGAGGACGAGACCGACCCCGCGTAGCCCGCGCGTCGCGTGCATCATAGGGCCCGCCGGTGCCCTCCGTTGACCAGAAACCCTCTTACCAGAACCCGAAACCGCGCTTGAATGTCCTATTCCCGCTGCGCTCGCGGCCGGCTTCGTGCCGGCCTGGCTCGAGGTGTTCTCGATCGCCCAACCGCTCGGGTGAGCTCGGGCGGCTCCTCTGGCTAGAGATCGCGGTAGAGCGCGGCGACCGCCGCGTCGCTGAAGGTCGGCAGCAGACTGAGCTGGCTGCGCACGAAGCCCACCGAGACCCGGCGCACGGGGTCGGCGAATCCGATCTGTCCTCCCGCTCCGCCGTGGCCGAAGGCCTCGTCGTGGGGACCCATGCGGTTGCCGAGCGTGCCGGGCAGGCGATTGAGCCAGAACCCGAGCCCGCGACTCACCGGAAGTCCGAGCACCACGTCCATCTCCGTGCGGCGCTCGCGCGCGAAGCGCTCGATCGACGCCGGCGAGCAGAGGCGCCGTCCCTCGAGCGCGCCCCCGAGCGCGAGCGCGGCGTACATGCGCGCAACGCCACGCGCGGTGGCCGTGCCGTTGCTGGCCGGAACCTCGGCTGCGCGGAACTCGGGGTTGTTCGACAGCTCGGCGACCACGTCGAGCACGCTCTTGCCGTCGCGCGCCACGAACGCCCGACCCGTGACGGTCGCGGCATCGCGCGCGTTCTCGAACAGCGGCTCGACCAATGCGCGCACCGCCGGCGGCAGTGCGCCCAGATCGAAGCCGATCACGCGCGCCACCGGCGTCTCGCCGGGCGTGCCGATCTCGAGCTCGAGCCCGAACGGGAGCGCGATCTCCTTGCGGAAGAAGCTCCCCAGACTCTGGCCCGGGATGCGGCGCAGCAGCTCGCCCCAAAGCCAGCCGCAGGTGAGCGCGTGGTAGCCGTGGCGCGTGCCGGGCTCCCAGTCCAGCTCCGCGCGCGCGAGCCGCCGCGAGAGCTCCTCCGTGTCACCCCAGCCTGTCCCGTCCCAGAGCAGGAGGTCGTGATGTCGCGGAACGGACACGGCGCCGGCCGAGTGATCGAGCAGCTGCGCGACCGTGACCGCGCCCTTTCCCGACGCTCGATACTCCGGCAGACACCGTGCGCTCGGGATCGAGCTCGCCCCGGTCGACGAGGAGCAGCATGCAGAGCGCGGCTGCTCCCTTGGTGGAGGACATCAGCACGCCGCGCGTGTCGCGCTGCCACGGGCTTCCGGGCGCCGCCTCGCCCCGCGACGGGATCGGCTTCGTCCCGACCTGGCTCGAGGTCTTCTCGGTCGCCCTACCGTCCACCTGACCTGACTAGAATGCGGAGAGCGGGTGCGAGGGGACTCGAAAGGGGCGCACATGATCTCCGGTACGAGTGTCTATCTGCGCGTGCACGTCAGTCTGCTGCTGGCCTCGCTGCTCTTTGCGACGCCGGCAGCGGCCGACGGGGTGATCGAGATCAACCAGGCGAAGGCGCTCGCGGGTGGCGTCACTCCTGGCGACATCGCGGGGTTCCCCGTCACGATCAGCCAGGCGGGCTCGTACCGGCTCACCAGCAACCTCGACCGCAGCGGCGTGGCGCTCTCGACTCACGCGATCGCGATCACGGCCGCCGACGTGACGCTCGACCTCGCCGGATTCGCGATCCTCGGCGCCGCGGTGTGCAGCGGCTTCCCGGTCTCGGCGTGTACGAACACGGGGACGGGCGACGGCATCGCATCGTTCAACGTCGAGAACGTGACGGTCCGCAACGGCAGCGTGCGCGGAATGCCGCGCTCGGGCGTGCGCATCACCGGACAGCACTCCGTGGTCGAGCGCGTGCGCGCGCTGAGCAACGGTATGCACGGGATCGAGGTCTTGGAGGGGCTCGTCGTGGACTGCGAGGGCACGCAGAACTTCGGAGACGGCATCAGCTCCTACGGGACGGTGCAGCGCAGCCTCGTGTACGCCAACCGCTCGGACGGAATCGCAGTCGCCAGCGGGCACGTCGTGAGCTGCAAGGCGACCTCGAACGGCGGGTTCGGGCTGCAGACCTTCAACACGCCGTCGGCGTACGGGCTGAACATGTTCATCTGCAACAACAACGCGGGGCAGTGCAGCGACGGCGTGCAGGTGAGCCACCCCCTGACCGCCGTCCAGATCGGCCTGAACCAGTGCGGCTGGGACACGAACTGCGACTGAGCGACGCCTGCTTGCGCGGCTCGTCCCGCGCGGCTCTAGCCGCCTACGCCCGCGACTTCGCCGAGGAGGTCGAGGTCTCCGAGGTCGGTCGTCAGGGTGAAATTCAGGCCCGAGCGGAGCGTGTGCTCGTCCCAGAGGAAGGGAAGGTCAGGCAGATGTCGAGATCGACGGTCACGCGGCTCGAGCCGCGCAGCACCATCGCGACGCCTCCGATCACCACGAAGTCGACGCGCGCGTCCGAGAGGAGCTGCAGCAGCTTGTCGAGATCAGCCACGCCGCGCCTGCTCCATGACGCGCAGCATCTGCTGCATGCGGCGCAGGCGCTCCGTGGGCGTGCGCCGCAGGTTCTCCTCGATCAACGTCCCGTCGACCCCGGAGTCGATCAACGCGAAGATGCGCTCGTCCCAGGGCGGGACCGCTTCGGGGTCGGAGCAGCTCGGCTCCTCTCGCGGACCCTCGCGCTCTGACCGACTCACCGTTTCGAGTCTGACCGCGAGACCGCGTCGCTGCAAGGCAGCGCCGTGGTATGAAGAGGCGACCCGAAGGAGGACGGCCATGCCCGAACGAACGGTGCGCGCGAACGGGATCGAGATCTGGTGCGAGGACTTCGGCAGGCGCAGCGATCCGACGCTGCTCCTCGTGATGGGCGCGGGCGGGCAGGGGATCCTGTGGCCCGACGAGTTCTGTCGGGAGCTCGCGTCGGCCGGCCGCTACGTGATCCGCTACGACAACCGCGACACCGGCCAGTCCACCTGCGTCGATTTCGCGAAGCAGCCCTACACGGTCTCCGACATGGCGCGCGACGGGATCGAGCTCCTCGACGCGCTCGGGGTCGAGCGCGCGCACGTCGCCGGCGCGTCGATGGGCGGGATGATCGCGCAGACCCTGGCGATCGAGCACGGTGCGCGGGTGCGCACGCTGACGTCGATCATGTCGACGCCGCTCGCGGGCTCGGAGCTCATGGGGACGTTCGCGGGCCAGCCGGGGCCGCTCCCCGGTCCCGAGCCGAAGGTGCTCGAGCTGTTCGCCAAGCAGGCGGCGAACCCGCCGCGCACGCGCGACGAGCGCATCGCGGCGAGCACCGAGATGTGGCGCGTGCTCTCGGGCTCCGCGTCGGGCTCTTTCGACGAGGCGAGCGTGCGCGCGCGCGCGGCGCGCGTCTTCGCGCGCGCCCGCAATCCCGACGCTGCGCAGAATCACCAGCTCGCGATCGCCGCGTCGGCGGATCGCCTCGATGGGCTGCGCAAGCTCGCGATCCCGACCCTCGTGATCCACGGCGACGAGGACCCGATCCTGCCGCCGCCGCACGGCCGCGCGACAGCCGACGCGATCCCCGGCGCGCGCTTCCTCTCGATCCACGGCATGGGCCACGACCTCGGCCCGGCGCACACCAAGCGCGTCGCCGAGGCTCTCCTCGAGCACACCGCCCGCTAGAGTACCGGTCCGTTCGAGAGCCAATGCGCCTCTGAATTGCGGCCCTACTACGGTGCTCTCGAGGCGAACTCTTGGAGTGACAACTGAAGGCCGGCCTGCCTGATTATCTTCTGCAGAGTACCTGGTCGCAGATCACCCGGATGCCGAGGCACGGGAAAGCGATGGCCATGAGGATTCTGCCAGATCTCATGGCCCCCGGCCTGCCGCACCATCGTGCATCCAGCGAGCTTACGCAACCGTTGGGCAACCTCTGGATAGCGAAGGTAGTAACGTGTGCGAATCCGTGTTGCTAGCGGTGAACCCGCGCGGATCGCATAGTTAACGCGGCTGTACACTCGGCTCATCCCCGAGAATGCATGAGGAAATGAGTGCCATGCTCTCGCACCACGTCGAGGAATAGCCGGAAGTGCGAAACTGTGATTGTCCTCCGCGAAGTCAGAGCGCGACGAAGCGAATGCCGATCTGCGGATGAAGTTGAGAGCTTGGTTGTAACCTGGAGGCGACGCCTTGATGTACGCACCTAGGGCCGCTAGCGCCGCCCGTTCCTTGACAGTGTTTCGTGGCCTTCGAAAGGCACGCCCCTGCACCTTCGAGTATCCGTGCGCGGACGCCAGCGCTTCCTCGGTGGAATTCTGAGCGTTCACCTGAGAGCGATACAACCGATCAAAGCCCGTCCGATAGAGGGGTACCCGATGCGTGATCTCGAGGCGAGTCGCGAATGACTCAACAAGGTGATGAAATGACTCGTGTCCATAGGCAAAAATGCGCGCTGAAACAAATGATTCCGGGAGTGTCAGCGCGCCAGAAGAATGAGTACAAATGAAGCGCGCTAGCCACTGGATGCCTTCGACTATTAGGTAGATACCCCACCAGGTAGGGTTAAAATGGTGGAATGGAAGGTAGAACGCAAGGCAATCAGGCGGCGGGGCGTAGGCTTGAGAGTTGTACGAGGTGGGCGACCCCGGAAAACGACTGGATCCGAAGTCAGGGACGATGATCTCCGAAGTTCGCGGACCGTCGGCTATGCCGGTTCTGTCCATCTCATCAGCGAAGATCATCTCGAAGTCCTCGGGTCTGGCTCCTTCCGGATCATCGACGCGAACGATGGTCCAATCGTCCTCCCAAGTTGATGGGAGGCGCTGATCGTCAAACAAATCAGGAAGTTCTTGGCGCAGATCTGAGAGATCGTCGATGGCCATTGACTAGCTCCAAACCGGATGCTGATGCGAGGCTTAGGATCGCTAGCGCGTGAGCCACTGGAACTTCTGGGGCTTGCGGTCCGCGCGCGGGTTGATCATCACGTTGACGATCGTGGGGCGCGGCTCGGCGAGGGCTTCCTTCAGTGCGGGGCCGAGCTCTGCCGGCTTGGTCACGAAGAAGCCGCGGCCGCCGAATGCCTCGATGATCTTGTCGTAGCGCGCGCGCGGCGTGTACACCGAGACGGGGACGCGCGCGGGGTCGATCTCGTCCACTCCGCCGCCGATGCCGTTGTTGTTGATCACGATGAACGTGATCGGGAGCTGGTAGCGGCACGCGGTCTCGACCTCCATGCCGCTGAAGCCGAACGCGCTGTCGCCCTCGACGGCGACGACCTTCTTGTCTGGATGCACCGCGGCGGCGGCGATTGCGAAGCCGAGGCCGACGCCCATGGTGCCGAACGTGCCGGCGTCCAGGCGGTGGCGCGGCTCGAAGTTGGGCAGCACCTGGCGCCCGATGTCCATGGTGTTAGCGCCTTCGGAGGCGATGATCGCATCGCGCGGCAGCAGGTCCTTGATCTCGCGAAGCACGCGGTAGTAGTTCATCGGCGTCGAGTCGTCGGTGGACATGGCCTCGACCGACTGGCGGTTCTTCTCGATCTCCTGCCCGAGCGACGCCCGCCACGGCGTTTCGGACGCGTAGCTCCACGGCTTGCTCTCGAGCGCGCGCCCGAGCTGGGTCAGCACGGCGCTCGCGTCGCCGACCAGCGCAACCTCGGCGGGCACGTTGGTGCCGATCTCCTCGGCCGACACGTCGAGCTGGATCACGCGCACACCCTTCGCGAAGCGCGGCGGCAGGCCGAAGTGCAGGATCCAGTTCAGGCGAGCGCCGACGGTGAAGACGAGATCGGCGTTCGAGAGCGCGTAGGAGCGGGCGGGCGCGACCGAGAGCGGGTGGTCGTCGGGGACGACGCCCTTGCCCATCGGCGACGCCAGGAACGGCAGCCTGGTGCGCTCGACGAAGGCGCGCACCTCGCGCTCGGCGCGCGCGTAGGCCGCGCCCTTGCCGATGATCAGGAGGGGCCGCTCGGCGGAGCGCAGGGCGGCGAGCGCGCGCTCGATCGCGGCGGGATCCGCCTGCGCGCGCGGCGGCTCGGCGCAGCGCGGCCGCCAGTCGATCTTGTCTTCGTCGAGCTGCGCCGTGATCACGTCGTTCGGCAGGTCCAGGTAGACAGCGCCGGGTCGGCCGTAGATCGACGTGCGCACGGCCTGCTCCACGTAGTACGGCACGCGGTCCGCCCGATCGGGACGGGCGGCGTACTTGGTGAACGGCCGCGCAGCCTCGACCTGCGGCGCCTCCTGGAACGCGCCCATCCCGTTCTGATAGGAGTCGTTGGCGCCGCCGAGCAGGAGCATCGGCCAGCAGTTGGACCACGCGTTGGCCAGGCCCGCGATCGCGTGGATCATCCCCGGGCCCGAGACGGCGAGGCATGCGCCGGGCCGGCCGGTCAGGTAGCCGACGGCGCCGGCAGCGTAGCTCGCGGACTGCTCGTTCCGGAAGCCGAAGTACTTGATCCCCTCGCGCTGCGCCGCGATCGCGATCGGCACCACCGGAAAGCCGACGACGCCGAACATGTAGTCCACGCCCTGCTGCTTGAGACTGCGCGCGATGATCGTTGCGCCGCTCTGCTGCGCCATCGAAGTCCTCCCCGGGATCTCGGCGCACTATACCGCTGGGCAATCCCACGAGGGTGTGGCACGAGGGGGCGATGTCGTCCCAGACGCTCGCGCCGCACCTGCCCAGCGGCGTCTCGGCCGCAGCGGCGCGAAGGGCTCGCTCTACTACGCAGCCGGCTACTCGGGCCACGGCCTGGCGCTCGCGAGCTTCGCGGGGCCGATGCTTGCCGACCTGATCCTCGGCAAGGAGGGCCCGGGTGCGCTGCCTGCCGCGCGCTCCGGCGTGCGTCTGCCGCCCGAGCCGCTGCGCTGGCTCGGGTTCCGCGCGGTCGTCGCGGCGCTGCGCCTGCGCGACCGACGTGTCGATCGCGCGCTTGACTCTCACCGGGGTCCCAGCCAGACTTAAGTGGTTGATTAACTATTCAGATGCGCTCGACGGAGTGTTCAAGGCGCTCGGAGACGGCGCGCGGCGCCGGATCCTGGAGCGGCTCGCGCGCGGCGAGGCCACGCTCTCCGCTCTCGCTGCGCCGCTCGAGATCTCGCTGCCCGCCGTGCACCAGCACGTGACCTTGCTCGAAGAGGTGGGGCTCGTCGCCTGCGAGAAGCGCGGGCGTGAGCGCTTCTGCCGGCTCGACACGCGTGGGCTCGACCGCGTCGAGGCGTGGATCGGTGGCCGGCGCCGGCTCTGGGAGAACCGGCTCGCCGCGCTCGATGCATTCCTTGCAGACAAGAAGAGGAGGCGATGATGTCCAACGAAGAAACGACGCTGCACGACACGGTGGCCGTGCGCCGAACCTACGCCGCGCCCGCTGCGCGCGTGTTCGCGGCGTGGAGCGATCCCGCGGCGCTCCAGCGCTGGTACGTGCCCGGCGACGGGAGCTGGTCCTCGAAGGTGCTCGTGCACGAGTTCCGCCGGGGAGGCAGCAAGCGGCTCGAGTTCGGCCCCCCGGGCGGGCCGCTGTACGTCGAGGACTGCCGCTACGAGGACATCGTCCCCGAGCGGCGCATCTGCTTCGCGATGACGATCCTGCGGGCCGGGGTCCCGATCACCACGTCGATGGTGACGGTCGAGCTCCTCGCGCGTGGCGCGCGCACCGAGACCGTGGTGACGGACCAGCTCGCGATCCTCGACGGTGGCGACACCTCCACGGACCGCCTGCGCGGCTGGGGCGAGACGCTCGACAAGCTGGTGCGCGAGCTCGCGCGCTGACGAGGGAGGTAGGTCCATGATCCAATTGTTCGGGAATGCGAACACGCGAGCGTTCCGCTCGCTGTGGCTGCTCGATGAGCTCGGGGTTCCCTACGAGCACGTGAACACCGACTTCCACAACGGGGATACGCGCAAGCCGGAATTCCTGGCGATCAATCCCAACGGGCACGTGCCGGCGCTCGTCGACGGGGAGCTGCGCCTGTGGGAGTCGATGGCGATCAACCTGTACCTCGCGGGCAGGTATGGGCAGGCGCCGTTCTGGCCAGCGTCCGAGCCCGACCGCGCCCGCGCCGTGCAGTGGTCGTTCTGGGCGGTCACCGAGTGCGAGCAGCACGGCTTCAACGTGCTGTTCCAGAAGGGTGGGGAGCAGTTCGCCCGCTGGCGCGAATGGTCGAGCAGCCCGGAGTTCCGCGAGACGCATCCCGCGGCGGTCGCCCCGAGCGAGGAAACGGCGGCGGCTTCGGAGGCGGCGCTGCAAATCCCCTTCCGCGTGCTGAACGCTCACCTCGAGGGACGTGACTACATCCTCGGTCCCGCGTTCACCGCAGCCGATCTGAACGTTGCCTCGATCCTCGTCTCGGTGCTGCTCGCGAGGATCGACCTCTCCGCGCATCCCAGGCTCGCAGCCTGGCTCGGGCGCTGCACCTCGCGGCCCGCGGTGGCGCGAGCCGCCGCGCGTCGGTCAGAGTGACAGCCGCATCACGACGCGCGTCGCCGGGTCGAGGCCGCGGGTCGCCTCTTCCTCGACCACGAGGCGGAGCGCGAGGGACAGCTCGTGCACGGCCAAGCTGCGGAAGCCGCAGCTCGCGTAGAAGGGCTCGTTCCACGGGAACTGGCTGAAGGTCGTGAGCGTGACCGCGGCGTGTCCCGCCGCTCGCGCCCACGCCGAGACCGCGAGGACCAGCGCGCGGCCGATGCCGCATCGTGCGGCCGCGGGATGCACGTCCATCTCCTCGAGGTGCGGCTTTCCGTCGACGAGATCGACGAGCGCGAAGCCGACGACCGAGCCGCCGGCGTCTCGCGCGACCCACAGGTGACCCGCGCGCTGCGCCGCGACGAACTCCTCGAGCGAGGTCCGGTCCTCGAGCACGCTCGCCGGAAGCCCGCGGTCCGCGAACAGAGTCGCGGCCGCGTCCTCGATCTCTGCGAGCAAAGAGAGGTCGGCAGCCCGCGCGGGCTCGATGCTGAATGTGACCGACGCCGCGGCTATTTCTCGGCCGCGGGCTCAGCGATCGCGCCGGCCGCGCGCAGCGCCGCGAGCTCCGCCTCGCCCATTCCGAGGTCGGCGCGCAGCACCTCCGCGGTGTGGCCGCCGAGGAGCGGCGCGGCGCGCAGCGGTACGTCACTCGCGGACATGCGGATCGGATTGCCGAGGTGCGGCACTCGCCCCAGCGCCTCATGCTCCACGTCGCGCACGAAGCCGCGCGCGCGCAGGTGCGGGTCGTCGAACAGATCGCGTGTGTCGAGCACCGCGCCGCACGGCACGCCGGCCCCGCCGAGGATGCGCATCACCGGGTACTTCTCGCGCTCGCGCGTCCACTTCGCGATCTCCTGGTAGAGCGCGGCGCCGTTCTGGTGCCGCCCGATCCAGCCCTTGAAGCGCGCGTCCTCCGCGAGCTCCGGGCGATCCATCGCGCCGCAGAGCTGCGTCCACATGCGCGCGGTCGCGACGACGACGTAGACGTAGTCGTTCGCTCCGCCGGGCTTGCACGGGTAGAGGTTCAGCATCGGCCCCTCGCCGTTGCCGCCGCGCGGGGCAGCCTGCCGCCCGAAGTCCGAGCCGTTCGCGATGCGCGTGCGCATGTAGTAGGTCATCGCCTCCTGCATCGAGAGCTCGACGAGCTGGCCGCGACCGGTGCGCAGGCGCTGCACGTAGGCGGCGACGATCGCGAGAGCGGTCTGCACGCCGGTGCCCGAGTCGCCCATGGTCGGCCCGGGACACACGGGCGGGCCGTCCTTGAAGCCGGTGACCGAGAACGCTCCCGCCGTCGCCTGCGCGACCATGTCGTAGCACTTGTAGCCGCTGTAGGGGCCATCGCCGCCGAAGCCCTTGATGCGCGTGTAGATCAGTCCGGGGTGCGCGCGCGAGAGCGTTTCGTAATCGAGCCCGAGCTTCTCCGATACGCCGGGCCCGTAGTTCTCGACGAACACGTCGTAGCGTGGGAGCAGGCGCAAAAGCAGCGCGCGCCCCTCCGGCTTCTCGAGGTCGATCGCGACGCTGCGCTTGTTCGCGTTCCAGTACAGGAAGTAGGCGCTGTGGTCCTTGCCGGTCGCGAGCATGCGCCCGGGATCGCCGAGACCGGGCCTCTCGACCTTGACCACGTCGGCGCCGAGCCAGGCGAGGAGCTGGGTACAGCTCGGTCCCGCCTCGTACTGGGTCATGTCGAGCACGCGCATTCCGTCGAGCGCCGGCATCGCAGCTCCTCCCTACCCGCATCCTACCCGGCGTGGCATGGTCTGGGCATGGACCAGACCAAACCCCTCTCCGTCGCCATTCTCGGCGCCGGAGTCTCGGGCCTCTGCACCGCGATCCAGCTGTTGCGCGCCGGCATCTCGGACTTCGCGATCTTCGAGAAGTCGAACAAGGTCGGTGGCACCTGGTGGGACAACCAGTACCCCGGTGCCGCCTGCGACGTTCCGTCGCACTTCTACTGTTACTCGTTCGAGCCCAACCCGGACTGGAGCCACAAGTACTCGCCGCAGCCGGAGATCCAGCGCTACCTGGAGCACTGCGCGAGCAAGTACCAGGTGCTGCCGCACATCCGCTTCGGCACCGAGGTCGAGGGCGCCCGCTTCGACGAGCGCGCCGGATCCTGGCGGATCCGGCTGCGCGGCGGCGAGGAGGTCGTCGCGAAGGTGCTCGTGAGCGGCGTCGGTCAGCTCAACCGGCCGCACGTTCCCGACCTGCCCGGGCTGCGCGACTTCACCGGCACCGCGTTCCACTCCGCGCGCTGGAGGACCCAGCACGAGTTCGCGGGGCGCGAGGTCGCCGTGATCGGCAACGGCGCCAGCGCGATCCAGTTCATCCCCAAGCTCGCCGAGCAGTGCAAGCGCGTGGCCATCTTCCAGCGCTCGGCGAACTGGATCGTGCCGCGCGGCGACTACGCCTACAGCGACCGCGCCAAGCGCATCTTTCGGCGCTTCCCGTTCCTGATGCGGCTGTATCGCTGGTTCTTCTACTGGCGGCTCGAGCTGAACTACCTGGCGTTCGGCGCCGAGGGCTTCATGGCGCGCGTGATGGAGAAGGGCGCGCGCCAGCACATGCAGACGCACATCCCCGACCCTGCGCTGCGCGAGCGGCTCACGCCGGACTACCGGGTCGGCTGCAAGCGCATCCTGATCGACGACGACTTCATGCCCGCGCTCGCGCGCCCGAACGTCGAGGTGGTGACGACGCCGCTCGAGCGCATCCTGCCGGGAGGCGTGTGCACCAGCGACGGCAAGATCTACCCGGCCGACACGCTCGTGCTCGCCACCGGCTTCGAGACCACGAGCTTCCAGGCGCCGATGGAGATCGTCGGCCGCGACGGTCGCAAGCTGCAGGAGGTCTGGCGCGAGGGCGCGGAGGCGTACCTCGGCCTCAGCGTCGCAGGCTTCCCCAACTTCTTCATGCTCTACGGGCCCAACACCAACCTGGGTCACAACTCGATCATCTTCATGATCGAGTGCCAGGTGAACTACGTCCTGCGCTGCATCCAGGAGCTACGCCACCGCGGCCTGCGCTGGCTCGATGTGCGCCCCGACGCGCAGGCGCGCTTCAACGAGAGGCTGCAGCAGGACCTGTCGCACACCGCGTGGGCCGCCGGCTGCAAGAGCTGGTACAAGACCGCCTCCGGCAAGGTCACCAACAACTGGTCGAGCTTCACGGTCAAGTACTGGTGGCAGACCCGCCGCCCGCGTTTCCAGGAGTTCGACCAGGCGGCGTAGCCGATCATGGTCGGGTCAGCGCTGGACGAGGCGATAGATCCAGGCTTCGTCGAACTGGCTCGGGTCACGGCGAAATGTCGACTGGCTCGTCCACGCCTTTGCGAAGGCCGCGGTTTCGGCGGAGTCCGTCACGCGTTCGGCGCGCAGGTCGTAGAGGTCACCGTCGATCCGCAGCCGCACTCGTGGATCCGCGCCGATGTTCTTCACCCACTGCGTCTCGGTGTCGCCCGCGTTCACGTACACACGCCCGTCCAGGACCGTGAAGCCGACGTTGACCGAGTAGGGATCGGCGGGGCGCGTCTCGATCTGCGCGGTCCCGTACTCGCCGACGAACGCCCAGTCGGAAGGGGCGGGCTTGACCTCGCCGTCGAGCTTCCCGCCCGGCAGCAGGAACGTAGGACCGCTGCAGCCAGCGGAGGCTGCGAGCAACAGGACGGCACGGACTGCGATCGAGCGCGTTCTCACCGGCAGGCTCCTCCGCGCTCGATCCTAGAGCATTCCGAGATCGCCGATCATGCACTTGACCGAGCCGCCGCCCTTCTTGTGGAACTCGGAGACGTCGACTTCGAGCGGGCGCGCGCCGTGTGCCCGGATGGCGCCGCGCAGGCGCGCGGAGACGCCGGCCGGCATCACGAGCAGCGGCTCGTCGCCAACCTCGAGCGCGAAGGAGTTGGCGGCGTAGATCGCGGCGTCGGCGTCGTCGAGCGGGATCAGGCGCTCGCCGAAGAGGTCGCGCAGGCGCGCGCTGGCGGCGGGGTCGAGCGCTGGGAGCCAGGCGAGCAGGGCTGTGCGGCCCGGGCCGAAGCTACACAGGCAGGTGTCGCCGTGGTAGTAGCGCTCGTCGACCAGGCGCACGCGCTCGACGGGGCGCTCGAACGGCCCGATCGCGGCGATCGCGTCGAGCGCCGCCGGGTCGCTGCGAAAGCCGTAGACGCGCTTCCACGGCGGCATTCCCAGACGCGGCACGAAGCGCTGGCGCCGAATCTCGCCGTACGTGAAGAGCAGGAGCTTCCCCGCGGGGAACAGGTCCGCCTCGCCCTCGAAGCGCGGTCCGATCGTGCGCGCGCGCAGGCCGAGCGACTCCACGGCCCCACGGTACGCCGACTGCTCCGCGGCGCGCGTCGGCGTCAGGTTCGAGAGGATGAAGTCCGTTCCGGCGCGGAAGCCGGCATTGGCGGGGTACACCAGACCCGGTCGCGCCGGATCGGGCGCGATCACGTGTACGTGCACGCCGAGGTCCGCGAGCTGGTCGTGCAGCCGGTGCCACTGGGTCTGCGCGAGCGCGCGGTCCACGCTCTTGCGCCGCCCCCAGCGATCGCGTGTGTGCGGGTTGGCTCCGCCCACCACCGAGAAGTGGGTGGGGTCGCCCATCAAGACGGTGTGCGTCAGCGGGGCCACGGGAAGCCGGGATGGCGCGCGAGCGCAGCCGTCTCCGGGCGCTCGACCTCGAGCGACGACATCGGGTAGGTGCAGTAGAAGGCGCTCCACGAGCCTGCCGGGCGGTCGTTGCCGCTCTGCTTGATCCCGCCGAACGGCAGGCGCGACGACGCGCCCACCGTCCCGGTATTCCAGTTCAGGAGCCCGAGCCGGCACTCCCGCGCCGCCTGCTCGTAGCGCGCGCGCGACGCGCTGAAGATCGAGCCCACCAGCCCGTAGTCGGTCGCGTTCAGCGCGGCCATGCCTTCCTCGAGTGACTCGACGGTGAGCACCGCTACATCGGGCACGAAGTGCTCCTCCATCTGGTAGCGGGAGCTCCTGCGCAGCCCGGTGATCTGGTGCAGCGACGGCCGCACCCAGTGGCCGCGCTTCGGTCCGTCGCAGGGTCCGCCGGCGAGGAGAGACTCCGCGCGCTCCTGGCGCGCGAGCTCGATCACCTCAGAGTGGCGGCGCCGCGCCTCGGCAGAGATCAGCGGCCCCATGAATGCCTCGTCGTCCAGCGCATGGCCGATGCGCAGGTTTCCCATCACGTGCACCAGGCCCTCGAGCAGCGCGCCCGCGACGCGGCGGTCGACGATCAGCCGGCTCGTCGCGCTGCAGCGCTGCCCCGTCGTTACGCAGGCGCCGAACGCGACGGCATGCACGGCTGCCCGCACGTCGGCGTCGTCGCACACCAGCACGCCGTTCTTCCCGCCGAGCTCGAGCGCGACGATCTTCCAGGGCTGATCGAGCGTGGCCTCGAGGATCATGCGGCCGACCGCGTGCGAGCCAGTGAACAGCACGCCGTCGAGCTCGGAATGCGCGGCCAGGCGTGAGCCCACGTCCGCCTTCCCCTGGACCATGTTGAACACGCCGGGCGGGAAGCCGGCGCGGCGCGCGAGCTCGGCGTAGCGCTGCCCGGTGGCGGGAGCCTTGTCCGAAGGCTTCAACACGACACAGTTTCCGGTCGCCAGCGCCGGCGCCACGTGCCCGTGCATCAGGTGTGCGGGGAAGTTGAACGGGCCGAGCACCGCGAGCACGCCGCGCGGGCGCGCGCGCAGGCGGCCGGTCTGGCCGTCGAGCCCGAGCTTGCGCTCCGCGACGAGCTCGAGCCCCTCGCCGAGCGCAATCGGAATCTTGCCAAGCAGCGCCGCGACCTCGGTGCGGGCTTCCCAGAGTGGCTTGCCGACCTCGAGCGCGATCAGCCGCGCCAGGTTCTCCTTGTCGGCCTCGAGCTCGAGCCCGAAGCGGCGCAGAAGACCCGTGCGCTCCTCGGCGCTCGCATCGCGCCACGCCGGCCAGGCGCGTCGCGCGGCGTCGATCGCGGCGTCGACGGACTCCATGCCGACGGGGAACGCGCCGCGCGCAGCGTCGAGGTCGCCGGGGTCGAAGAGCTTGATCTCGTCCACCGGGTGCTCGGGCAGGCGGAAGGCGCCGCCGACGAAGTCGCCCTGCGGCTCGAACGGACTCGTTTCAGCCACGCGCGCCTCCCGCGTGCGCTGCGCCCGGGAGCGGCGTCCATGCGACTTCTTGCTCGGGCAGGACCTCGAGGCGCGCCCACGCGGCGCGCGGCAAGAGCAGCCGATCGCCCTCGACCTCGGCCGGCGCCACGACCGCCCGAAATGCGGGGCCGAGTCCGGCGGACGCGATCGCCGGCGCCGCATCCGCACGCGGCTCGCCGCTCGCGAGCACCAGCGCCTCCGTCTCGCGCACGGGCACGATCTCGTCCGTCGCCGCCGAGTAGAACGGCCCGGCGTCGAAGGGATCGATCTGTCCGTTCCAGTGCAGGCCCGCCTGCTCGAGCAGCCGCACCGCGGGCTGCGCCCCGGCGTGCACGTGACCGAGCTTCGCGCGCACCTCGGGCTCGAGCAGCGTGGCGTAGAAGGTGGTGTCGGGGAACAGCTCGAGGATGAAGTCCTTGTCGGTCGCGCTGCGCCGATCGGCCTCCTCGTAGGCCAGGCCGGTGAAGCGCTTGCCGAACGCCTCCCAGAAGGCGTAGCGGCCCTGCGGGTCGAGCGCGGCGCGCATCTCGGCGAGCAGCTCGTCGCAGAAGCGCTCGCGGTGGCGCGCGACGAACGCGAAGCGGCCCCACGAGAGCAGCTTGCCCGGCGCTCCCGGGCGGCCGCGCGCCTCGGGGTGCAGGATCAGTGCGCCGAGCTCGCTCGGGCCGTCGCTCGAGTGACCGAGTCGCAGCGTCAAATGCTCGGTGCGCACGCCGAGCCCCTTGGACTCGCGCGCCTCGCGAGCCACCTGCAGGAAGGTGTGCGGCATCCCGGGTGTGCCGTGCTTGGAGAGGATCGCCGACGTGCCGACCACGCGAGAGCACTCGTCGTCGAGCGCGAGCTGGTACTCGCGCTCCGCGGAAGGCGGCCCCCCCTTCGCGAATGAATCCTCGGCGCGCGCGAGCCTGCGGCGCAGGAAGGCGGCGTCGGCCGGCAGGTTCGGGCTGTCCAGGAACGCGGCGAGCTCGAGGATCGCGTCGAGATCGGAGACGCGCGCGGGTCGCAGCCGGAACATCAGGCGCCCTCCACGCACAGGCGCTCGAGCACGTGCGCGTACAGCGCGACGGCGCGCTCGAGCTCGGAGATGCGCGTGTGCTCGTTCGGGCGGTGCACGTTGCCGACGGAGGTGCCGGCGCCGAGCACGATCGCGTCGAGCCCGGCACAGGCGAGCACGCCAGCCTCGGTGCAGGTCGCCTTGCTGCCGAGCTTCTCGCCGATCCCGACCGCGCGCTGCGCCGCGACGACGGCCTCGACCAGCGGCGTGCGCCCGCGCGGGACGAGGGCAGGGTTCGTGCGGACGCAGCGCAGCTCGCAGACGTCTTCGAGCGCGGCGACGGCGGCGAGTGCGTCGACGCCGGGGACCGGGCGCACGTCGAAGCCGAATACGGGGCGACCGTCGCGGAACGCGACCTTGCCGAGGCTCGCGACGCTGTGGTCGGGATCGAAGCTCGCGTCGCGCGGCTCGCCGAGAGCGTCGAGGCAGGCGCGCCAGGCGCGGCGGAAGGCGTCGAGCGGGGCGCGCGGATAGCCGACGCCGTTCGGTGTCGGCGAGCCGGGGGCCGCGCGCACGAGTTCGAGCCGGCAGCGGTCAGGCACCTGGTTCACGGTCTCGCCGCCCGCGAAGTCGACCACGCCCGCCACGTCGGGTGCGCAGGCGCGGTCGAGCGCCGCCTCGATCGCGTTCTTGCCGAGCGCGGGTGCGCTCGAGTGCGCGGCGACTCCAGCGAACTCCAGGGCGACCTTCGGAAGGTCGGTCGGCGCCGACGCGTTCGGCGTGCGCGGCAGCGCGGCCTCGAACACCGCATAGCCCTTGTGCGCGACGATCGCGGCGAGCTCGGAAGGCTCACCGACCAGGGCCCGGCCGAAGCCGCGTGTGTGGCCGCCGGCGACGAGCGCGCGCGCGCCGAGCATCCCGATCTCCTCGCCGAAGCTACCCGCGAGACGCAGCCGTCGGCGCAGCCGCGCCGGGCCCACGCGCTCGAGCGCTGCGGCCTTGCACACCAGGTCGACCTTGGCGTCGGCGGAGCCGAGCCCGTACAGCCGGTCGCCGTCGCGCGTCGCGCGGAACGGGTCGCCGCCCGTCGCGGTCCAGCGCGCCGAATCGCCCGGAGGTACGGTGTCGAGGTGGGTCAGCCAGAGCAGGCCCTCGCCGCCCGCGCGACCCGCGTCGGCGATCACGTTGCGCTGGCTGACACCTCCCTGTGTCGCATGCTGCAGGCGCGCTTCCAGCCCGATCGTCGCGAGCAGCTCCACCGCGAGCGCGGCGATTCGCTCGTTCCCGTCTCGCGAGACGGAAGGCGTGGCGATGAACCGCTCGGCCCAGCGCAGGATTTCGAGAGCCATGCCTCGCTCGGATCGGCGCACCAGCGCGCCTGCTTGATCGCGAGCGCGAGTGCGACAACCGGCGACGCTCGCGCTCGCTCTAGCCCAGTTCTCTCAGGTACTCGAAGGTGTAGATCCCGGAGTCGTGATGGTCGGTCCAGGCGATCTGCACCCCGTAGCGGCCGACCGGTGCGATCCGTACTGGGCGCACGTCGGTCGGCACGTTCTCCTCGACCAGGAGCGGCCGGCCCGTCAGCTCCTCGACGCAGCGCGCGCAGCGGCAAGCGAGTCGCAGCCCGCGCACCTCGTAGGCGCTGGTGTGCCCGTCCTTCCAGTCGATCTCGAGGGTCGCAGGCCCGGCCTGCCGGAACGCCACCGGCGTCGTCGCCTCGCTCACGCTCGGAAGGCTACCCCTGATAGGATCGCGCGCCTATGGCGGACAGGGACGTCGTCGCGATTCTGGGCGGCACCGGCGATCAGGGGCTCGGTCTGGCGTATCGCTTCGCGGCCGCAGGGCGCGCGGTCAGGATCGGGAGTCGCAGGCTCGATCGAGCCGTCGCTGCCGTCGACGACGTGCGCGCCAGGGTGGGCACGTGCGACGTGCAGGGACTCGAGAACGCCGACGCCACGCGCGCGGCCGCCGGCGGGATCGTGATCCTGTCGGTGCCGTTCGAGCACACCGCGCCCACGCTCAAGGCGATCCGCGAGGCCCTCGTCCGGGGCACCGTGGTGGTCTCGATGGGCGTGCCGCTGGCGAGCGCGATCGGCGACGTCGCGGCGCGCGTGCTCGGCGTGTCGCAAGGGTCGGTCGCCGAGCTGGTGCAGTCACTCGTGCCCGAAGGCGTCGACGTCGTCTCCGCGTTCCAGAACGTGAGTGCGCACCGCCTGCAGGCGCATCCCGCCGCGGTCGAGTGCGACGTGATCATCTCCGGCGCCAAAGCGGCGCGCGAGCGCGTCTCGAAGCTGTGCGACGACATCCCCGGCACGCGCGCGATCGACGGCGGCCCGCTCTACAACGCGCGCTACGTCGAGCCGCTGACCGCGCTCCTGATCGGCCTCAACATCCGCTACAAGAACCCCGACGGCTTCGGGATCCGCATCACGCACCTGTGAGTGCGCTCAACGTCCCGTGATCCAGGTCTTGAGGCGTTCGAGGCGCGTGCGGCTACCGTAGGCGAAGACGAATTCGCTCCCGGCGCGGGCGAGCGGGGTCTTCGGCCCGAAGCGACCCACGGGCATGCCGTCGCCGGTCTGCGCTCCGCGCAGATCGCGGATGAACCAGCCGTCTCCGAGACGCCGCGCGAAGGCGCGCAGGACCGAGTCATCGGAGTCGATCAACGCCGAGCTCGGCACGTCGCACGTCTGTGTCCAGACGCGCCGGACGGCCCCGCGAACGACGTCGGCGACCGGTCCATCGTGTGGAGCCGCGCGGAAGCGCAGGTAGTCGCCGACGAAGGTGGCGAGGTCCGGGCTCTGGTAGACGAGCACGGGAGCGTCGTGGCACACGAACCATACCGGGCCGAGCGTCTCCATTCCGGGGCGCAGCTCGAGCACCCAGAAATTGCCCGCGCCATCGCCGCACGGGATCAGGACCGGCCCGAGCGGCGCGTCCCACGGGCATGGCCCGATGCTCGCGAGGTCGAAGCTCTCGAGCAGCTCGAGGCCCGCCGTCACGCGCAGCGCGTCGGCCAGCTCGCGCGGCAGCTCGAACCCGAGCTCGCGCTCGATCTCGGCCAGGCGCGCGGGCGAGGGCGGCGGCTGCAGCTGCACCTGCTCCTCCTCGCCGTCGACGTCGATCAGCGTGCGCCCGTCGGCTGCGAGCAGCACCTCTCGCGCGTTCATCGCGGATGTCATCGGAAGTCGCGCCCGGGGTCTGGAGCGGCGGAGCGGTCCTAGCAGAGCACTCCATTGCACAGGTTGTCGCCGAGGGACACACCGCCGAGGATCGCGGTGAAGCCGTTCAGGTTCGAGACGTTCCTGGTGACTAGAGTCCTGCTGTCGACGGCGATCCCGAGGCCGGCGTTCTGGAACACGCGATTTCCGGTCGCGATGCCGCTGAGCAGGGGATCACCGACGATGGACGCCTGCATGATGATCGCGGTCCCTCCATTCGCGCGCACCTCGTTCCCCTCGAGCATGCCTCCCGCGAGCGCGACGATTCCCGAGTCGTCGTTCCCCGCGCTCAGGCAGCGCGTCACCCGCGCCGCCGAGCCCATCCGGATGCCGTGGCCCCCGCTGCTAACCACGCGCACGTCCTCGACGACGCCGGAGGTATCGTCGACAAAGACCCCGTAGCCCGAGGCGCCCGCGACGATACCGTTGCGGATGACCGTGAAGTACTCCGAGGCGTAGATCCCGGCCGCGCTCGAGTTCGAAAGCGTGCAATCGGTTACGGGATAGCCGGTGCAGGTGTTGGGCCCGGCCACCGTGAAGCCTCCGAGATCGAGCGTGACGTTCGGAGCGCCGATCCGGATGCCGGAGACGTTCGCCGGGACCGACAGATTGCTCGTGAGCAGATAGGAGCCCGACGCGCTGAGTGTCACGGGGTAGCCCGGCGTGTCGCCCGGCGTAACGCTGCCCGCGAGCGCGCGCGCATGGTTGATCTCGATCACGCCGTCTGAGGCACGAGCCGCGGGCGTGCCTGCGAAAAGAACCGCCAGCGTGAGCGCTGAGCAGCGGCTTCTGTGCTCTATCGACATCAATGTCTCCTTCATGTCTGCGTCCGAGGAAATACTTCTGCGAGGCTGGCGTCGTTGGTCTCGCGCCGCAGCCGGCCGGTGAGAGCGGTGCGATCGAGAACCTCGACACAGGATCGATGCGAAGCCTTGTCGGCCGCAACCTCTTGGAGCCAGCCGACGACGGCACGACGCGCCAGCGCGGTCTCCGGCAAGAAGTCGTAGAGCAGGAAGGCGTGCGGCATTCCTTTCCAGATCTGCACGCGGGCGGAGACACCGGCTTCGACCGCCTTCTTCACGAAGCTCGTCGCGTCGTCGAGCAAGGCTTCCACGCTACCGACCACGATGAGGACGGGCGGAAAGCCGCGTAGCTCGCCGTAGTAGGGCGACGCGACTGGATCGAGCGGGTTCGCGCCCTGCAGGTAGTGACGCTGCGGGCTGACCGCGCCCTGCACGACGTACATGGGATCGCGCCACTGGTTGAGCCGCCAGGTCGCGCTGATCTGTGCGAAGTCAGTGATGGGCGAGAAGACGGCAGCAGCCCGGGGTCGCGGGAGCTCCGCCCGGCCGATCAAGTGCAACAGGGAGAGTACCAGATTGCCGCCGGCCGAGTCCCCCATGAGCACGATGTCACTCGCTCGATAGCCGCCGGCGAGCAGATGTCGGTACGCGGCGAGGCAGTCCTCGGGAGCAGCGGGAAACGGATGCTCGGGGGCGAGCCGATACCAAGGCAAGAACGCACTGGCAGCCAGATCGGCGCAGAAGCCGGCCGCAAAGGCGGTGTGAGTGTTCGGCAAGCGCAAGACGAACGCGCCGCCATGCAGATACAGAATGACTTTGCGCGGACTCGCCGCGTTGCGGATCCAGCGACCGGCGATCGGGTCGACCTGCTCCTCGATCACGAGTCCGGGAGGGAGCGAGACGCGAGCCCGAGCGTCCCGCTGCGCGTAGCGAGGCCGATACTCCGTGACCTCCCGCGGCTTCCGGTAGGCGATGCGCGTGGCGATCCGCGTCAGGAAGTTCAGCGCTCGCGATCGGACGCTCGGCATCCAGCCATGATACGCCGGTCGTCTCGCGGGTCGCTGCGTACTTTCCATCCGATTGGCCGTCGGTCAGAATGCGCCAGCATGGAAGCGCGCGATCACCGACAGCTCCTCGCCATCATGTTCACCGACGTGGTGGGCTACACCGCTTTGACGGAGCGCGACGAGGCCGCCGCGTTACGGGTGCGGACGCAGCATCGCGAGCTGGTGCACACGCTGGTGACGCAGTTCGACGGCGAGGTGGTCGACGCCACCGGCGACGAGTCGCTGTCGATCTTCCCGAGCGCGCTGCGCGCGGTCGACTGCGCTCTGGCGCTCCAGGGAGCGCTGCGCAGCTACCCCGACATGCGGCTCCGGATCGGGATCCACCTGGGGGACGTGATCCGCCGCGACGGCGAGGTCGTCGGCGAGGGCGTGAACGTGGGCGCGCGGATCCGCCCGCTGGCCGAGCCCGGCGGCATCTGCGTCTCGGAGCCGGTGTACCAGATGGTGCGCAGCCGGGCGCACGTGAAGGCGCACGCTCTCGGCTCGCAGTCCTTCAAGAACGTCGGCGCACCGATGTCGGTGTACGCGCTCAGTGTGGCGGACGGGGAGCCGACACGCGCCGCGCCCCGACGCCGTCGCGCGCTGCGGGCGAGCCTGGCGGGCGCGTTCGTGCTGGTGGCCGCCGTGATCGTGCTCAACCGCAACGCCATTCTGGCCTGGGCCGCCCTCAACGGGCCCCGCTACTTCGCCAATCCCATCGAGCAGAGGATCGGCTTCGCGCAGACTAGCGACGGCGTACGCATCGCCTATGCGACCACCGGTCAGGGTCCCGCCATCGTCTTCGTCCTGGGCTGGGCGACGCACATCGAGGGAGGCTTCGACAGCCCGCTGTACGACGCGGCAGGGCTGCTCCCGATGTCCTCCGCGGACCACCTGTTCGTCCGCTACGACGGACGCGGCTTCGGGCTCTCCGATCGGGACGTCACGGACTTCTCGCTCGACGCGCGCGTCCGGGATATCGAGGCAGTGGTCGCCGCGCTCCGCCTCGACCGCTCTGCGATCTACGCCGCGTCGGCAGGGGGACCCGCGGCGATCGCGTATGTCGCACGGCACCCCGAGCGCGTGACGCGCCTGGTGCTGGCGAGCACGCAGGCGTCGTTCGGCTGGTTGCCGAGCGACGCTCGCGATCGTTTCGTGCGCATGCTCGCGCTGTTCCAGACGGACTGGGAGGCGCCCGCGGTCACGAACATGATGGTAGAGCTGCTTGCTGCCAGCTCCGACGAAGTGTCGCAGCGTGTTCTCGGCGAATTCCTGCGGCGCTCCGCCTCGGGTCCCGCCATCGCAGGCTTCTTCAGCGCGGGTCTCGAGCTCGACGCTTCCCAGGAGGCCCGCCAGATCTCGATTCCCACACTCGTCATTCACGGCCGCGACGATCCGGTGATCGGGATCGAGGCCGGGCGCAGACTGGCCGCGCTGATCCCGAACGTCCGCTTCGAGGTCGTCGAGGGCGGACACGCGGAGGGAAGCGGCCTCACTCCCGAGGTCCGCGCGCGGATCCTCCGCTTCATCGACGAGGAGCCGAGCCCTCCGGCGGCTGGATCAGCGGGCGGCCCGACCTCAGGGGGTTCGTAGCCGAGCAGCGCGTTGCGCAGTTCGCGCGCACGGGGCTCAGACCGGCAGGCCGACGGCGCGCATCAGGGCGAGGGCGTTGCCGTGGGAGACGACGCCCGGCCGGAGCCGGTAGTCGAAGTGGAGCGCGTCTGCGGCGAGGCCGTCCTCGAAGTGCACGTTCGAGGCGCGCGGCGCCAGCGCGTCGGCGATCTCGCACAGCGCCAGGTCGTGAGTGGTGACGATCCCGAGCGCGCCTCGCTCCACGAGGTGGCGCACGACCGCCTCGGCGCCGATGCGACGGTCGCGCGAGTTCGTGCCCTGCAAGAGCTCGTCGAGCAGGAAGAGCGCTGGCACGGCGCCGTCGCACAGCGCCGCGATCCGCCGCAGCGCCTTGATCTCGGCGTAGAAGTGCGAGGCGCCGTCGACGAGCGAGTCCACCACGACGAGTGACGCGCCGACGGCGAGCGGTGACATGCGGAGCGCGCTCGCGCAGACCGGCGCTCCCGCCTGCGCCATGACCGCGGCGACGCCGACGCTGCGCAGCAGCGTGCTCTTGCCCGACATGTTCGAGCCGGAGATCACGAGCAGGCGCTGCTCCGGGCCGAGCGACACATCGTTGCGTACGCAGCGCTCCGCCGGGATCAGCGGATGGCCGAGTCCCGCCGCCTCGAAGCGCGCGGGTCCCGCGGCGACGTCCGGGAACGCGTCGTCGGGATGCGCGAAGCGGTACGAGCCGATGTCGATCAGCGCCTCGAGCTCGCCGAGCGCCGCCATCCACGTCCCGAGAGCTCGCCCGGTGCGCGAGCGCCAGGCTTCGAGTGCCAGGGCGGTGTGCGTGCTCCAGAGCAGCACGAGGGCGATCGGCGCGAAGAACGCATTGCGCGGCGAGTCGAGCAGATCCACCAGACGCGCCAGGCGCGCGACCTGCGCCGACGGGGGAGCGCCCTCGTGCTCGAACGCGCGCTGGAGCGTCCGAAGTGCGGGCGCGTCGAAGGGCGCGCGCTCGATCTGCGCGAGCAGCCCGGCGAGCAGCTCGAGCTGGCGCGCGGCGCTCGCCACGCCGGCGACCGCTCGCTGCACGCGCGCAGCCAGCACGCGCGCGAGCACGGACTGGAGCAGCAGCGCGCCGAGAAACGGCAGCGCGCCGGCGCCGGTCCACCAGAGCACGAGCGTCGCCGCTGCGAGCGCGTTACAGCCGATCACGGCTGCGCGGAGCTCGCGGCGCCCGGGTGCAGGCGCGACCGCTCCCCAGCTCGCGAGCGCGTCTGCGTCGACGGCGTCGCGCAGGTCCGGGCCGAGCGTCGCGAACCGCTCGCGCCAGTCGAGGAGCGGCGCGAGCTCTGCCACCGCGGCCTGCCGCGCGCGCACGTCGTCGGGAGCCGCTGCGCTCGAGAGGAAACGCGCGAGCGTCTGCTCGCCGCTCCGCGTGCGCGCGCCGCACAGGAGCTCGAAGAGCGAGCCGGCACCGAACAGGTCGAGCTGAGTCGCGTAAGGATGCTCGGGGTGCGCGTGCTCCTCGCCCGTGCGACCGCTGCCCGCAAAGCGGTGCTCCATCCGCGCGAGCGTGCGCTCGTAGAAGCGCTCGGCTCGTCGCGCCAGCAACAGCGCGGCTCGAGCTCGCAGGTGCACGACGATCGAAAGGGCAAAGCCCGCCAGGGGAACGACAGTCCACGCGAGCGAGGCGTCTCCCAGCTTCGCGGCTCCCGCCACGCCGAGGACAAGCGCGAACGTGGCCAGCCGCAGCGATGCGAGCCGCTCCACACGGCGGCCGAGGCGGTCGGCGACGGCCCCCCGGGCCGTGCGACGGCGCCCGAGCTCCGCGTGCGCCGCCGCCACCTCGCTCATGCGCGCAAGGTAGGCAACCGCGATCCGCGATCGAATCGGTAGGCCGGACGCGGGCTTGCGTGCCCGGAGCGCACCTCGAAGTGGTCCGGCCAATTCGCGACGCAAACGCCGCTCTCCAGGGCCGCCCGAAATGCCAAGGAATCTCAACATCTTGGAGTTCTGGAATCGCGAGGCCCAAGATCTGGTGGGCTTGGTGGTTGACCAGTCCCTCGGGCTCGGGCTAAACACGTCCTGGGGATTCAAGGATTCCCGTCGGCGCCAGGGGGGGCTATGGGTCGCCGGCCGGGAACCGGAACTTGTCGTCCGAGAAGGCGGCCGGAACCGGGGGCCCCGAAGGTCGGGGCCTCTCCTTGTCCCCAGTATTTTCTCGATCAGCGACGAATGGGGGGGTCGGGATGCAGCGTGGGGCGGGGGGACGTGTGAGCGACGGAGCGCCGCGAATCGAGGTTGAGCGGCACTTCACGCGGCCGGGAGACGACGTGTTTGCGTCCGTCGACTGGGAGGTGCGAACCGCTCGCATTCAAGGAGAGAGTGGCGACGTCGTGTTCGAGCAGACCGACGTCGAGGTGCCGCGCTCCTGGTCGCCGCTCGCGTCGAACATCGTCGCCTCCAAGTACTTCCGCGGGCACGTGGGCGCGCCGTCGCGCGAGCACAGCGTGCGCCAGCTGATCGGCCGCGTCGTCGAGACGCTTCGGGGGTGGGGCCGCGACGGCGGCTACTTCGCGGACGAGGACCAGGAGTCGGCGTTCGCGGACGAGCTCGGGCACGTACTGCTGCACCAGAAGGCCTGCTTCAACTCGCCGGTTTGGTTCAACCTGGGTGTCGTCGAGCCGGACGGCCGCAAAGTCCCGCAGCAGGCGAGCGCCTGCTTCATCAATTCGGTCGAGGACTCCATGGCGTCGATCATGGATCTCGCCAAGACCGAGGCGATGCTGTTCAAGGGCGGCTCGGGCGCGGGTACCAATCTGTCCACGCTGCGCTCGTCGCGCGAGAACCTCGCGGGTGGCGGCGTGGCCAGCGGGCCCGTCTCGTTCATGCGCGGCTTCGACGCGTTCGCCGGCGTGATCCGCTCCGGCGGCAAGACGCGCCGCGCCGCCAAGATGGTGATCCTGAACATCGATCACCCCGACGTGCTCGACTTCATCCGCTGCAAGGCGGAGGAGGAGAAGAAGGCCTGGGCGCTGATCGACGCCCGCTACGACGGGCGCTTCAACGTGCCCGGCGGCGCCTACGACTCGATCCAGTACCAGAACGCCAATCACTCGGTGCGCGTCTCCGACGCGTTCATGCGCGCCGCCGAGCGCGACGGCAGCTGGCAGACGCGGGGCGTCACCACCGGCGACGTGATGGACGACTACCGCGCGCGGGATCTGCTGGGGGAGGTCGCGCGGGCCACGCACGTCTGCGGCGATCCCGGCCTGCAGTACGACACCACGATCAACCGCTGGAACCCGGTCAAGAACACCGGCCGGATCAACGCCACCAACCCGTGCAGCGAGTTCATCTTCCTGGACGACACGGCGTGCAACCTGGCGTCGCTCAACCTGCTGCGCTTCGCCGACGAGAGCGGCCGCTTCCAGACCGCCGACTTCGAGCACGCGGTCGACGTGCTGATCCTGGCGATGGAGATCATCGTCGGCTGCGCCGACTACCCGACGGAGCGCATCGCGAAAAACAGCGAGAAGCTGCGGCCGCTCGGGCTCGGCTACGCCAACCTCGGCGCGCTGCTCATGCGCAACGGGCTGGCGTACGACAGCGACGAGGGCCGCAACCTCGCCGCCGCGATCACGTCGCTCATGAGCGGACGCTCCTACCTGCGCTCGGCCGAGATCGCGCGCCGGCTCGGCCCGTTCTCGGAGTTCGAGCGCAACCGCGCGCCCTTCCTCGAGGTGATCGGGCTGCACCGCGACTACGCCGAGCGCGTGCCGTCCGTGGGCGTGCCCGACGACCTGTGGCAGGCGGCCCGCACGAGCTGGCGCGAGGCGCTCGAGCTCGGCCGGCGTCACGGCTACAAGAACGCGCAAGTGACCGTGATCGCGCCCACCGGGACGATCGCGTTCATGATGGACTGCGACACGACCGGGATCGAGCCCGACATCGCCCTCGTCAAGTACAAGCAGCTCGTCGGCGGGGGGATGCTCAAGATCGTGAACAACACGATCGGGAACGCGCTCTTGAATCTCGGCTACTCCGAGTCGGCGGCGCGCGCGATCGTGGCGCACGTCGACGCGAACGACCGCATCGAGGGCGCCCCCGGCCTGCGCGACGAGCACCTGTCCGTGTTCGACTGCGCGTTCTCCACGCGGCCGGGCGGGCGCTCGATCCACTACCTGGGCCACGTGCGCATGATGGCGGCGGTGCAGCCCTTCCTCTCGGGCGGCATCTCGAAGACGGTCAACATGCCGGCCAGCGCGACAGCCGATGAGATCGGCGAGGCGTACCTGCAGGGCTGGAAGCTCGGGCTCAAGTCGCTCGCGATCTACCGCGACGGCTCCAAGCGCACCCAACCGCTCAACACCAGGCAGGAAGAGGCCGGGGCGAAGCCCGAGTCCGTGGCTGCTCCGGCCGCAGTCGTGTCCGAGCCGCAGCCGCGGCGCCACAAGCTCCCGGACGTGCGCAACGCGCGCACGCACAAGTTCTCGATCGCCGGCCACGACGGCTACATCACCGTCGGGCTCTACGACGACGGGACTCCGGGCGAGGTGTTCCTGAAGATGGCGAAGGAAGGCTCGACCATCTCGGGGCTCATGGACTCGATCGCGATCATGACCTCGATCGCGCTCCAGTACGGCGTGCCGCTCAAGGCGCTCGTGGACAAGTTCAGCCACACGCGCTTCGAGCCGTCGGGCTTCACGCAGAACGCCGAGATCCCGTACGCCAAGTCGGTGACCGACTACGTGTTCCGCTGGCTCGGCCTCTCGTTCCTGCAGCAGCCCGAGGCCGAGCTCGACGCGGAAGTCGCGGAGCCCGCGGAGCTTGCGCCGTCCACGGCGCCGTCTGCGTCCACCCCGTCGCGCGAGCGCCTCGGCGCCGTCCGCGGCGGCAGCGAGCTCGAGCCGCACCACACCGGCCAGTCCGACGCCCCGCCCTGCATCAACTGCGGCTCGATCACCACCCGCGCCGGCGCCTGCTACGTCTGCATGACCTGCGGCGAGACCGGAGGTTGCGGCTGAGCGCTGCGCGAGTCAGCAGCATCGGATGAACGTGTTGGTGCCGCGGGCGTAGTCCTCGCGGATCGGGCTGAAGATGTCGAGGGCGCGGCAGGGGCCGCCGACGGGGCGCGCGGCGTGCGTCGTGTTGCCGGGAATCACGTAGGCGTCGCCGGGGCCGAGGACGCGGCGGTCGCCGTCGATCGTGAGCTCGAGGCGGCCGTCGAGGACGATGCCGGCCTGCTCGTGGGGGTGCGAGTGTGGCGGCACTTCGGCGCCGGCGTCGAACTCGACCTGCGAGAGCATGACGCGCTCGCCGTGCGGCGTGCGGATGCGCACGCCCGGGCCGAGCTCCTGCGGTGCGATCGCGTTCCAGTCGACGAAGCCTTTCACGAGCATGCGCGCAGTCTCCCTCGCGGTGCTGTGGCAGTGTAGAGGGATGGCACCTTCTTCGTTCGCGCGCGCTACGCCGGTCCTCGTCGCACTGCTCGGCTGCGTCTCGCCCGGAGCGCCGCGGCCGCTGCCGGCGCCGCCGCTCCTCGAAGACGCGTCGTTTCGCGAGGGCAGGGCGCGCGCGGCGCACGCGCGCGAGGTCGGGCCGGCGGCCGGGCGCGCGCGCAACGTGATCCTGTTCGTCGGCGACGGCATGGGGATCGCGACCGTGACCGCCGCACGCATTCTCGAGGGCCAGCGGCGCGGCGAGCCCGGTGAGGAGAACCTGCTCGCGTTCGAGAAGCTGCCCTACACCGCGCTCTCCAAGACCTGGAACACCGATCAGCAGGTGCCGGATTCGGCGGGGACGATGACCGCGCTGGTCTCCGGGGTGAAGACGCGCGCGGGCGTGCTCGGCGTCGACGGCCGCGTGGTGCGCGGCGACCACACCAGCGTGGACGCTGCGCGCGTGCCGACGCTTCTCGAGCAGGCCGAGGAGCGCGGGCTCTGGACGGGGATCGTCACGACTACGACGGTCACGCACGCCACGCCGGGCGCGTGCTACGCGCACGTGCCGCATCGCGACTGGGAGGACGACACGAAGCTCTCGGAAGCAGCGCGGGCCGCGGGCTTTCCCGACATCGCGCGCCAGCTGGTGGAAATGCCCGGCGACGGGATCGAAGTGGTGCTCGGCGGCGGTCGCCAGCACTTCCTGCCGAAGACGAGCGCCGATCCCGAGCACGACGGCAAGACGGGAGCGCGCGGCGACGGGCGCGATCTGGTGCAGGCCTGGCGCACGCGCCATCCCGACGGCGAGGCGGTCTGGCGCCGCTCGGACTTCGAGCGCGTCGACGGCTCGAGCGAGCGCTACCTGCTCGGGCTGTTCGAGCCGTCGCATCTCGGCTTCGAGCTCGACCGCGCGCGCGATCCCGGCGGCGAGCCATCGCTGTCCGAGATGACGGCGAAGGCTCTCGACGTGCTCGAGCGCGCGCCTGCGGGCTACTTCCTGATGGTCGAGGGCGGGCGCATCGACCACGCGCACCACCTGAACAATGCGGCGCGCGCGCTCGGCGAAGCCATCGAGCTCTCGAACGCCGTGCGCGTCGCCCAGGAACGCGTGCGTCCGTCGGACACGCTGATCGTGGTCACTGCCGACCACAGCCACGTGTTGAGCTTCGCCGGCTACCCGCGGCGCGGGAACCCGATCCTCGGGCTGGTCCGCGGGAGCGGCGCGGAAGGGGAGGGCGAAGGCGAGCTCGCGCGCGACGGGCTCGGCCTGCCCTACACCACCCTCGGCTACGCGAACGGCCCGGGCTACACGGGCGCGACCGAGGCGCAGCCGGCGGGCCCGAAGCGCTTCCCGCACCTTCCGCGCAAGCAGAGCGGGATCGTGCGCGGTCGACCGAACCTGGAAGGCGTTGCCACCGACGATCCCAGCTACCTGCAGGAGTCCACGGTGCCGATGATGCTGGAGACGCACGCCGGAGAGGATGTGCCTGTCTACGCGGGCGGCCCGGGCGCTGCCCTGTTCCGCGGCGTGGTCGAGCAGAGCTACCTCTACCACGCGATGGTCGAGGCCCTCGGTTGGACCTCGACAGGCGAGTAGGCGCGCCGGCAAGCGCGGAGCGCGCGCAGTGAGCGCCGCTTCGGACGCGAACGGAGGCGGTAGGCACGCGGCCGCCCGCGTGCCGGACACCGCAAGACCCGACGTCGTCGTGATCGGCGGCGGCGCGGTGGGCGTCGCGTGCGCGTGGTCGCTCGCCGAGCGCGGCGCGCAGGTCGAGCTGGTGGAGCAGGGCGACCTCGCAAGCGGCGCTTCGTACGGCAACGCCGGCTGGATCTTCCCGAGCCACGCGACTCCGCTGCCCGCTCCGGGCGTGATCGGGCAGGCCGTGAAGTGGCTCTTCGACGCGGAGAGCCCGTTCTATGTGAAGCCCCGGCTCGACCTCGATCTGGCGCGCTGGCTGCTCGCGTTCCTGCGCGCGTCGACGGCCTCGCGCATGCGCCGCGCATTCGCGCTTCACCGCGCCCTCTCCCTGGCGAGCCTCGAGCTCTACGCGAAGCTCGCTGCCCTTCCCGGGATGGACTTCGGCTTCGCGCGGAGCGGTCTCGTGGTCGCCTGCGCCACGCCGGCCGGACTCGACGAGATGCGCGCGGAGCTCGCGCTGCTGCGCGAGCACGGTGGCGATGGCGAGCTGCTCGACGCCGCGGCCCTGCGCGCACGCGAGCCGGCCCTCGCGGGCGACCTCGCCGGCGGCGTCTTCTATCCCGAGCACGCGCACGTGCATCCCGCACGCTTCGTCGATGCGCTCGCGCGCGCCGCGTCCTCGCGCGGCGTCGCGATCCGCACGCGCACCGAGGTGCTCGCGTTCGAGGTCGCGGACCGGCGCGTCGTGCGCGCGCTGACCACGCGCGGGCCGATCGACGCGGATCAGTTCGTGCTCGCGGCCGGCGCCTGGTCCACGCGCCTCGCGGCATCGCTCGGCCTGCGCATCCCCGTCGAGAGCGCGAAGGGATATAGCCTGACTGCGCTGCGCCCGCGCGAGCTCGGCGCGGCGTGCCTGATGCTCGCCGAGGCGAAGGTCGGCGTGACCTCGCTCGGCGGCGAGGTGCGCTTCGCCGGAACGCTCGAGCTCGCCGGTCTCGACCTGTCGGTGAACCTGCGCCGCGTCGCCGCGATCGAGCGCGCCGCCCGCCGCTTCCTGCCGGAGCTCGGCCCGCTCGCGCCGCATGAGATCTGGCGCGGCCTGCGCCCGCTCCTGCCCGACGACCTGCCCGCAATCGGCCGCCCGCGCGCGCTCGCGAACCTGATCGTCGCGACCGGCCACGGCATGTGCGGCATCTCGCAGGCCCCGATCACCGGCCAGCTCGTCGCCGAGCTCGCGACGGGCGCGCCGCCGTCGCTCGACCTCGCCCCGTTCTCGCCGGACCGGTTCTAGGCGACCACCCGTACCGCGACGGCTGTCGCCGAGCGGTCTTCGCTCGGCTGCGCCTCGCTGCGCGCGCGCTTCGCGCGCTTGCACTACATCAACGTGTAATCGGGGCCGCCGCCGCCTTCCGGGGTGGTCCAGGTGATGATCGCGTAGGGATCGGCGATGTCGCAGGTCTTGCAGTGCACGCAGTTCTCGTGGTGGATCACGAGCTTCTTGCGCCCGGGCTTGGCGTCGTCGGGGATCATCTCGTAGACCGCCGCGGGGCAGAAGCTCTCGCAGGGATTGCCGTACTCCTCGGCGCACGTCGTGGCGCACACGTTGGTGTCGGCGACGACCAGGTGATGCGGCTGATCGACCTCGTGGCGCGAGCCCGCGAAGCTCACCGCCGTCACCTTGTCGAAGGTGTACTTGTTGTCGTAGGCGACCTTCTGGCGCCGCGCGAGCTGCGCCGGCGTGAGCTCGCGGAGCTTCTTCATGTGTTTGTGGTCTTCGCTCGCGCGGATGAAGCCCTGCACGCCACGCCCGCCGGTGACCAGCATCGCGCCCACGTTCACGAAGAAGGGGAGCTGACGCGCCCAGCTCATCCAGCTCGGCATCGCGTGAACCCACTTCCATGCCGCGTGGAAGTTGCGCGCCTGGCGGTGCTGCTGGTAGGCCCAGCTCTTCTGGTAGCGATCCTCGAGCGCGCGCAGCGTCTGCCCGGAGAAGTCGTCCTTCGAGATCGCGTCGACCAGCGTCTCCGCCGCGAGCATTCCCGACTTGAGCGCCATGTGCACGCCCTTGAGCTTGAAGCCGTCGCAGAAGCCGCCGGAGTCACCGACGAGCAGCACGCCGTCGCCCCAGAGCCGCGGCTGGCTGTGCAGCCCACCTTCGGGGATCGTCTTGGCGCCGTAGCGCACCATCTCGCCGCCCTCGAGTAGCTCCTTGATGAACGGGTGGAGCTTGAAGCGCTGCATGTTGTCGTGCGGGTCGTTGAATGGGTTCTCCGCGTCGAGCCCGGTCACGAACCCGAGCGAGATCATCCCGTCCTTCATGTCGTACAGCCACGCGCCGCCGAACGCGTCGGGCTCCTGCGGCCAGCCCATGGTGTGGATCACGCGCCCTGGGCGGTGGTTCTCGGGCCTGACCTTCCAGATCTCCTTGATCCCTGTGGCGTACGTTCCTGGGTTGCGCCCGTTCATCTCCGGGAAGCGCTCCAGCAGCTGCCTGGTGCACGAGCCGCGCGGCCCTTCGCCGAGCACGACGCACTTCGCGACGATCTCGGGGCCGGGCTCGAACACGCCCTTTTGCTTGCCGTCCTTGTCGATTCCCTTGTCCTGCACCTGCACGCCGATCACGCGGCCGTTCTCGAACAGGAGCTTCGCCGCCGGAAACCCCGGATAGATCTCGATCCCGCGCTCCTCGGCCTGCGCGCCCAGCCACTTCACGCTCTCGGAGAGCGAGACCACCAGGTTCCCGTGGTTGGCGAAGTTCGGCGGGGTCAGCGGGAAGCGCAGCGCGCGCTTCTCGGTGAACCAGTACGCGGCATCCCAGGTCACCTCGTGGTGGATCGGGAAGCCCTTCGCCTTGTACTCGGGGACGAGCTCCGCGATGCCGCGCGGGTCCATCACGGCGCCGGAGAGCTGGTGCTCGCCGAGCGCCTCCGCCTTCTCGATCACGAGGATGCTCGGCAGCTCGAGCTTGCGCTCGCGGCACAGATCGACGAGGTGGATCGCGGCCGCCAGCGTCGCCGGGCCCGCGCCCACGAACAGGATGTCCATCTCGAGCCGATCGCGCTCCACCGCCATGCTTCCTCCTCGCGAGCTCTGGACCATATCCTACGAATCCGTGCGCGGGACCAGTAGCCGAGAGGCGGCCAGAAAGATCGCGAGCGCCCCGAGCATGCCGACGCCCCCGAGCACGAACGGCGCACCCGGGGCGATGCGCTCGAGCACCCAGCCCGCGCCGAGCGCGCCGAGCGTGCGCCCGGTCTGCGCCATCGCCTGGCTCTGTCCCAGCGCCTCGCCGGCCCCGTCGGAGCCGCACGCCTTAGTGAACAGGCTCGTGAACACCGGGAAGGCGATGCCGTTGCCGATCGCGAGGGCCGTCGCCACCGCGACGAGCGCCGGCAGGGATGCCGCGAAGGGCAACGCAATCATCCCGCCCCCGGTGAGCGCCAGACCGGCGCGCACCAGCGCGGCCTCGCTGTAGCGGAGGGTGAGGCGCCGGATCCCGATCCCCTGCACCAGACCGATCACCGTCCCGACGTACGCCATGAACAGCCCGACGTTCCACGCGGTCCAGCCGAAGCGCCGGTACGCATACAGCGCGAACATCGCCTCGAGCGTCGAGAAGCACAGGAAGATGTGGAAGAACAGGTACAGGTACAGGCGCGTACGGTTGTCGTGCGCGGCCGCCACCACCAGCAGCGGCGCCGGCACCAGCGAGCGCGCGAGCCGGCCCCACGACACCGGCCCAACGCCCGCGGCGCGCGACTCGGGTAGGAAGAGCGCCGCGAGCACACAGCTCACCAGCGCGGCCGCGGCGGTGGCGTAGAACGGCAGTCCCGGCTGGATCGCCTGCAGCGCACCGCCGAGCAGGTTGCCGAGCACGAAGCCGATGCCGAACGCGGCGCCGATCAGACCCATGCCGTGCGCGCGCTCGGACTCGTTGGTGATGTCGGTCATGTACGCCTGCGCGGTGCCGATGCTCGCGCCGAAGAAGCCGCCGAGCGCCCGGGCCGCGTAGATCTCCCAGATGGTGTCGGCGAGCGCGAGCCACACGAACGAGACTGCGGTTCCGAGCAGGCACACCAGCAGCACGGGCCGGCGGCCGACGCGATCGGAGATCCAGCCCCACACCGGCAGGAACAGCACGAGCCCGAGCGAGTACAGGGCGAGCATCAGCCCGACCTCCGTCTCGCTTGCGCCGAGCGTCTGCGCGTAGATCGGCAGCACCGGGATCAGGATCGAGAAGCCGACGAAGTCGATCAGAATCGTCGTGAACAGGATTGCGGAGAGCAGACGCCGCTCGCGCGCACTGAGACGCAGACCGGCGCTCGCGCCCGATCTGATATCGTCGCCGCGCTGGCCTCCCACCACGCGCGCATTCTAGGGCGTCGGCGGGTCGGCGCGGAGGGCGCTTGGATCTCCGGGAACGCCGCATCGCCGGGATCGTGCGGGACTTCATGGAGGCGTACGAGCGCTCGGGTCGCGTCGGCGATCGACTCGAGAGCGGCACGCTCGAGTTCAAGGACGTCGAGTCGCTGGTCGGCGAGGGCGAGGAGGCCACGCTTTTCCGCCTGAAGGAGGAGTGCCACGCGCTGTTCCGGCTCGACACCGCGAACGCGCGCGAGGACCTGCTGGCCGAGGAGCTGTTCGATCTCGCCGTTGGCGCGCTCTTCCACGAGGCGATGAAGTTCCGAGAGAGCTACTACACGACGACGACCTACGGCCCGCGCCTCGAGGGGCTGATGGCCGCAGGCGGAGAGCCGGGTCCGCTGGTCTCTGCGTTCCGGCGCCTGTTCGACGCGGGGCGCCGGCGCATGCTCGAGAGCCAGGCCGAGACGCGCGAGCTGTTCCGCGTGACGCGCGACCAGCTGCTGGTGTTGCTGCGGCAGCTCCCGGAGAGCGGCGCGCTGGCGCGCACGCTGGTCGAGGACCCGGCCAGGGCCGAGCGTGTGTTCGACACGCCGTTCGACGCGCTGCTCGCGGCGATCTACGGCTCCGCGCAGCAGGGCCAGCGGCTGGCGGTGCAGAGCCTGGTCGAGGGCGGTCACTACACCGACGCCGCCGAGCTGCTCGACGGCTGCGACGCCTCGCGCCCCCGGGGTCGGGGCGCCGGGGCTTTCGCGCGTGGGATGGCGCGCTACTACAGCGGCGATTTCAGCGGGGCGCTCGACGACCTGGCGGGCTGGATCGGGTCGGGGCTCGCGGGAGAGGCGCGCTGGCGCGAACACGCCCGGCGCGCGCTCAGAGCGCTCGCCGGCGACGACGCACCGGACGCCGCCCTCGTCCAGCGGGCCCGAGAGCTACTCGGCTCGCTCTAGCGCGCGACGGCCGCGCAGCCACAACGCCGCGCCGAGGCCGATGCTGGCCAGCGCCGTCAGCTGCGCGTTGCTGAACGGACCGAGCAGCGGGGGGTTGTGCCGGAACAGCTCGATCCACAGCCGTCCGATCCCGGCGAAGACCAGATACTCGCCGAACACCGACGGCGAGCCACGCTGCCGGCGCCAGAGCCAGGCGCAGAGCGCGAACAGCCAGGCCGCTTCGTAGAGCTGCGTCGGGTGGACCGGGACCTCCGTCGGCTCCACGCCGTTCGGAAATGCTACGCCGAAGGGGCCGTCGGTCGGCAGTCCCCAGTCGTCGCCGACCAGGAAGCAGCCGATGCGCCCGATCGCCTGTCCGACGGCGAGCGACGCGGCGGTGCCGTTCATCACGCGCTCGAGTGACAGCCGCGCCGAGCGCGCGACCCAGAGCACCGCGATCGCGCCGCCGACGAGGCCGCCGTACCAGGTGATGCCGCCGCGCGAGAGCAGCGGGCCGCCGACGACGAAGAGCATCTCGCGCAGCCCTGGATCGCGCGAGAGCGCCTCCGCGACGTACCAGAGCTTCGAGCCGAGCACGCCGCCGACCATCGCCCAGGTCAGCAAGCGCCAGGCGGCGTCGACCGGAAGCTCGACGCGCGGGAAGCTCCTCGCGGCGAGCCAGCCCGCGACCAGGAACGCGATGGCGAGCGCGGCGCCGAAGCTCGACAGCTCGAAGCCGCCGATCTGGAACAACGTCGGGTACACGGGGTCTCCTTACGTCCGGTTCGCGGCGCCGCCGAGCCAGGCGAGCAACAGCTCGCGGCGGTTCTCCTCGGGATGCTCCAGCACGCGCCGCCGCAGACGCGCGAGCCAGCGTCCGACCTCGGGGCCCGCGGGGAGCTGCAGCCGGTCCATCACGTCACGGCCGCTGAGCGCGAGCTTCGGCGTCCGCGCTCCGGCGTCACCGCGCGGCAGCGCGCCCAACCGCGCGACGAGCTCGTCCCACGCCGGCGGTGCGCGGCGGTCGGGCGCGCGCGAGGCCAGGTCCGCGCGGCGCAGCTCGAGCAGGTCGGGCAGGAGATCGGGCGCGATGCGCGCGACCAGTCGGCGCAGCGCGGCGCGCGTGTGCAGACGCTCGGGGAACAGCAGGTGATGGCGCACCAGCGCGCCGAGCCTGCGCGCGTCGCGACGCGAGAGCCGCAGGCGAGCCGCGACGCGACGCACGTGCGGCGCCGCCAGGTGATCGTGCCGGTGGAACGCGAAGTCGCCTGTCTGCGACCGCCACGCCTTGGTCTCCGGCTTGGCGACGTCGTGCAGCACGGCTGCCAGGCGCAGGATTGGCTTGGCCGCGACCAGGTCGCAGACCGCGAGCGTGTGGTGATACACGTCGTCGGCGTGAAAGCGGTTCTGCGCGACGCCGACGGTGCGCAGCAGCTCGGGCAGCACGACGGCCAGAGCGCCGAGGTAGCGCAGGCGCTCGAGCACTCGAGCGGGCTCCGGGAGCGCGAGCAGGCGCCAGAGCTCGTCGCGCACGCGCTCGCCTGGCGCTGCGTGCAAGAGAGGCGCGCCCCGCTCGAAGGCGCGCTCGGTCGCCGGCTCTGCCGCGAGGCCGAGCTCGCGCTCCAGCCGCACGCCGCGCAGGATGCGCAGCGGATCGTCGACGATCGCGCGCGCGGGATCGGGCGCGCGCAGGGTGCCTGCGCGCAGGTCGGCGCGGCCGCCCAGCGGATCGACGAACTTCGCCGCGCCCGGATCCCAGGCGATCGCGTTCACGCTGAAGTCGCGCAGCCGCAGGTCCTCGGTGAGCGTCGCCGCCCCACCGCGCGGGCACGCGATCTCGACCCGCGGCTCGGCGCCTTGCTCCGGCAGGAGCAGCACGTGTGCCGACTGCGCGTCGATCGGGACGGCCTCGGGGACCGCGCGCGCCGCCGCCTCGAGGTCGCTCTCGACGAGCAGGTCGAAGTCGCGCACGGGCCGCCCGATCAACGCGTCGCGCACCGCGCCGCCGACCACGAACACACGAATCCCGGCCGCGGAAAGCCGCGCTACGGCCTCGCGCGCGCGCGGCGGCAGCTCCGGCGCCCTCTCCTCCATTCGCGCCGAGCTTAGCGGCAAGCGCTGCGCGAGCGGAGGGCGCTCGGCGACAGCCGTCGCGGCAAAGGGCAAGCGCTGCGCGCGCGCAGCGAGCGCGTCTCGCGCGAGCGGAGGCCGCTCGGCGACAGCCGTCGCGGCAAAGGGCAAGCGCTGCGCGCGCGCAGCCTACGACGCTCGCGCGCGCAGCTCCTTCTCCAGCGCCGCGAGCTGCTCCGGAAACGACTCGCGCGCGGCGCGGATGAAGCCGGGGATGCGGCGCACCTCGAAGAAATCCGGGATGCCGTCTCGCAGCTCGAACCGCAGCAGCTCGATGTCGGATCGCCGCGACAGCAGCTCCACGTCGCGATCGTGCATCGTCTGGATCCCCGCCGCGGCGACCGTCTGCAGCAGGCGCAGCTTGCCGAAGCGCCCCGCAAGGCTCCGGTACTGCGTGACCGGGCTCGTGAGCTTGGCCGACAGGATCACCAGGCGGTGGCGACGCTCGGCGCCAGCGGCGCGGTCCAGGTCCCACTTGCGCGCGATCGACCAGAGCGGGACGTCCTCGGTCGTCGAGCCGTCGACGTACGGCACCAAGCACTCGCCGCGCCGCACCCTGCGAGGCCACGCCAGCAGCGGAACGGCCGACGAGGCCAGCGCCGCTTCGCGCGCGTCGGTCTGCGCCAGCAGCTCGCCCAGGTGCGGCGGGACCGGGCACGGCGTCAGCACCTCGGGCCGGCACTCGGAGAGGTTGAAGGCCAGCGCGTAGAAGGGCCGGCGCGGGCGCAGCGTGGCACAGTAGTGGTCGAGCATACGCCCGAGCGCGCCGCCCAGGTCGAGAAAGCCAGCGCGGGCGGCGTCGCTCGACGGCGCCAGCGCATCGCGGAGCAGGTGGCGCAGCACCTGGAACGCGGAGGGTCGCAGCGCCAGATCGTAGCGGCCGGTGTACAGGTCGTAGCCCGCCTGCTCGATCGCCTGCGGCGACAATCCATGGCTGTAAAGCAGCGAAACGACGGCCCCACCACTCGAGCCCCAGAACTCTTCGACGTGGTCGGCGATCCCGACGCGCTCGAGCAGCCGCAAGAGCGGTGCGTGCGCGAACAGCTTGAGCCCGCCGGATCCCAGCGCGAGCACCAGCCGCGTGTCGGGATCCGCACACAACTCGCGGAGCGCGCGGAAACGCTCGGAGAGGTCGCCCGCGCCCTCGGCCGCGCCGTTCGGCACGATCTGCCAGACGTAGCTGCGCTTACCGCCGGCGCGATCGAGCACGAACCCGTCCGGCGGCACGCTGCGGTTCCGGCCGAGGAAGCGCACGTGTACCTCGCCCGCGGCGCGCTCCTCCGCGAGCAGCCGGGCGAGTACCGAGAGCCGCGCCTCCTCCGGCGGGGTCTCCGCTCCCGAGCCGTCGTCGTGCACCAGGAAGCGCACCGGGAGCTCGCGCTCATCGAGCGTGCGCAGCAGGCGCAGCGCGCGCGCGTGAGCGCGCCCCTGCAAGAGCTCCTCGCCTGCGAGCCAGTAGCTGCCGTCCGCGCTGCAGAAGCGGAACGGCGAGCCGCGCTGCTCCGCGTGCTCGGCGGGCAGGTTTCGCAGCTCTTGCGGCAGATCGACCGCGACCTGATAGAGGCTTCCCACGCGTCGCAACCCCGTCTTCCAAGTGTTTCGGAAGAAGGCGTCGGTGTCGTGAGCGGTCGCGCGCTGTCCGAGGCTGCCGCCGCCTGAACCCGTGTTGCGCCTGTCGTGGGCCTACGGGTTGGGGAAGGACACGCGGAACTCGGCGCCCTTGCCCTCGGCGGAGCGGAGCTCGACGGATCCGCCGTGCGCCTCGGCGATGCGCCGCACGATCGCGAGTCCGAGGCCTGCCCCGCGCGCGCGGCTCGCGTCGAGCGAGGTGAAGGGCTGGAACACGCGCCCGTGATCCCCTGGCGCGATGCCGCGGCCGTTGTCGGCGACGCAGAGCACGACGGCGTCGGGCTGCGTCTCGAAGTGGATCCGGACGCGCCGGCTCGGCCCGTCGCCCATGTGGCGGATCGCATTGGTGACCAGGTTCGAGACCACCTGGTAGAAGTGCAGCGGATCGGCCCAGACCGGCGGCGCCAGCTCCGGCAGCTCGAGCCAGACGTCGCGCTCCTCGAGCTCGGGCTTGAGCTCGGCCGCGAGCCCGCGCAGCACGTCGAACGTCGGCTCGAGGCGCCTGCGCGTGACGTCGTGTCGGAGACGGGACAGCTCGAGCAGGCCGTCGAGCAGGCCCTGGATCCGGTCCAGCCCGTCGCGCAGGCGCTCGACGTAGCCGCGCCCGACCTCGCCGAGCACGGGACTGAAGTCGCGTTCGAGCAGGCGCGCGAACCCGCGCGCGGAGCACAGCGGCCCGCGCAGATCGTGAGCGACGCTGTGGATGCAGCCCTCGAGCTCTGCGGTGTCGCGTTTTCTGCTGCCGGAATCCGCTGTTTCAGCCAAGCCCTGCTCCCGAACGCGCGCGCAGTCTAACAGGGTGATTTTTCGACGGTCAACGCACGGGGCACGGTCCTCATCGGAGATCTCGTGACGTCGGTGTGACGGCTGCACAGGCGCGAGCCCGCTTGTGACGCATTCCGTCACCGAGACGCACTCTGCGGCTCGCGGCGACCTCGCCCCTGCGCGTTGACAGCCGAGGCCCTCCGAGTAGGCTTCCCGCCGTCGCGCCGCACCCCTGCCCGGCGCGGCTGCCGCCGGAATGCGCTCGGGCGCGGTGCTTGCTAGTCGCTAGACCTCGTGAGACGCCTCGGAGGACACGCATTGCGAAGGCACCAGTGGCGCGCGATCGCGGCCAGCCTGTTCTTGCTGTGCGCTCCCGGCTACTGGCTGGCGCCCGCCGTGGAGGCGGGCGTGGCCTGTGACGGCTGCGCGTTCCCTCCCGTCTCCGCGGAGCAGGCGCAGCAGGACCGCATGGTCGGCGTTCTGGAGCGCGCGAACCCGAATCTGGGCCGCGAGCTGTCGACGCGCATCGCCGACTCCGTGCTGCGCTGCAGCAACGAGAATGGACTCGCCGCGGACCTGGTGCTGGCCGTGATGCTGGTGGAGAGCAGCGGCCGGCCGTCCGCCCGCAGCCCCAAGGGGGCGATCGGCCTGATGCAGGTGATGCCGCACATGTTCGAGGAGCTCGAGCTGCCGGGCAGCATCGCGCACGTCGAGACCAACGTGGAGGCAGGCTGCCTGCTGCTCGCCGACAACGTGCGCAGGCTCGGCGAGGCCGACGGCATCTCGTCGTACTTCTGGGGCAGCTCGATCCGAGGCGACGCTTACCTGAAGCGTGTCCGCACCATCCGTCGCACCCTCGCCATGCCCGTGCGCGGGCGCGCGCGGGGACAGGGTTGAGCGCCGAGCTCGACGTCGATCATTTCGCGGCCGCCGGCGGACTCGCGCTGCGCCGCCGGCGCTGGAGCGGGGAGCGCGCCGAGCGCGTGATTGCGCTGGTGCATGGCTTCGCGGAGCACTCGGGGCGCTACGACGGGGTCGCGCGGCGGCTGGTGGCGCGCGGCTTTCGCGTGCACGGCTTCGACCAGCGCGGACACGGCGAGAGCGAGGGGCCGCGCAACCACGTCAGTCGCTTCGAGCTCCTGCTCGACGACATCGAGCGTTTCCTGGCCGTCGTGCGCGGCGAAGAAGGAGCGCGCCCGCTGCTCTTGCTCGGGCACAGCATGGGCGGGCTCGAGACGATCCGGCTGCTCGCCGACCGGCGCCCGAACGTCGCAGCGGCGGTCGTCTCCGGGCCCGCACTCGCGCTCGGCGGCGGCGTCTCGCGGCTTCGCCTGTTGCTTGCCCGCGCGCTCTCCCGTGTCGCGCCGCGACTGCGCGTCCCGACCGGGCTCCCCGCGACGGGCCTGTCGCGCGATCCCGAGGTCGTGCGGGCCTACCAGACGGATCCGCTGATCTCGACCGCCGCCAGCGCGCGGCTGGCCGCCGAGCTGCTTCGGGCGACCGGGACCGCGATCCGCGCCGCGACGCGCATCCAGGTGCCGCTGCTCATCGTGCATGGCGAGGCCGACCCGCTCTGCGACGTCGCCGGCAGCCGCGAGTTTGCCCGCCTCGCCGGATCCGGCGTGGACCTCCGCACCTACCCGGGGCTGCTGCACGAGGTGCTGTTCGAGCCGGAAGGCCCGGAGGTGCTCGACGACGTGGTGGCCTGGATCGAGCGGCGGGTGCCCCTCGCGAGTGCGGCGTGAAGTGAAGGGAGCGGGCTCGAGCCACTTCGACGACCGCGGGCGCGCGCGCATGGTCGACGTGGGCGCCAAGCCCGTGACGCGGCGCGAGGCGGTGGCCGAGGGCACCGTGCGCCTGTCTCGCGCGGCCTTCGACGCGGTCGCGTCCGGCACCGCGCACAAGGGCGACGTGCTCGGCGTGGCCCGCATCGCCGGAATCCAGGCCGCCAAGCGCACGGCCGAGTGGATCCCGCTGGCGCATCCGCTCGGGCTCGACTCGGTCGAAGTCGCGTTCCAGAAGGCCCGCAGCCGGCGTGCGATCCGCATCGAGGCGCGCGCTGCGACCTCCGCCCGCACGGGAGTGGAGATGGAGGCGCTCGTCGCCGTCGCGTGCGCGGCGCTCACGATCTACGACATGTGCAAGTCGATCGACCGCGCCATCGAGATCGGCGAGATCCGACTGCTACGCAAGACCGGCGGGAAGAGCGGAACGTACCGGCGGCGCCCGGCCTGAGCGGTGTACGGCCGCGGGCGGCCGCGGCCTACCGCCTTCGCTTGGGCGCGGCGCCCTCGCTGCGCGCGCTCCGCGCTTGCGCTCCTCTCCGCGTCTTGGGTCGCTCTCGTCGCCATGGCTTCTTGCCTTGTCAGCGGCTCCGGGCGAGGGGTACCCTCGCCGCCCGTCGATGCCGCGCCCGCTCGCACTTCTGCTGTTCGCTTGCCTCGTCGCGCCGCTCGCGCGCGCCGACGAGCCGGGCTGCATCGAGTTCGGGCCGGACGAGGCGTCGAACTTCACCATCCGCAACGTCGGCGCCGCGATCAGCTCGCTCTTCGGCCTCTGGAACTACTGGTACGGCGAGAACTCGGTCACGCTCGACAGCGTGCCGCGCGAGGCGCAGCTCGAGATCTTCTACATCCGCAAGAACTTCCAGAAGAAGTACCAGCTCGTCGCTCCGCCCGTGAAGCTGTGCCTGCCCGACCGCATCTCGGCCACCCGGCGCGACGCGCTGACCGTGCGCGTGACGTCCGGAGGCTACAGCACGCGCGAGTGGACGTTCTCCGTGCTCGACACGCCGGAGAATCTGGTGCTGCAGCTCGACCCACTGCCCAACGCACTGGTGTTCCTCGGCCACACGCACCTGCGTCAGCGCACCACGCTGACCTTGCGCACGCAGAAGGAGCCCGAGTTTCGCGTGAGCAAGAGCCGCGGACAGGCCGGCTTCACGCTCGCGCTCGTGCAGACGGCGGACAAGCTCCAGCCCAAATCCAAGCTATCGGGCGGTCACGTGCGAGGGGTCGAGGTCGCGCAGGTCGGCGAGGACCTGCTGCTGCGCATCGAGACGGATTCCGCCGACATCGAGGCGCGCTCCAAGCAGAGCTACGACCCGATCCGGCAGGAGCATCTGTTCCTGCTCGACTTCGTGCCCGCCGGCGAGCGCTCGCCTTCGCCCGAGGACGTGCGCGCCGACCTCGAGCGGCTGCCGTTTGCGCCCGGCGACCGCTGCGCCTCCGCGATGGAGGCGACGCTGCGCGCCCAGCTCGAGGCCGAGGTGATCGCGCGCGCGCATCGCCCGTCGGGAAGTCTCGCGGACCTGTATCAGCGACAGGCGATGCTCCGGCTCGGCCGCTTCGATCACGGCACGGTCCAGACCGTCGCCGGTGAGACGTTGCGCACGGGTAATCCGCTCGAGCTCGAGCTGGCGCTCCAGGGGGCGGGATCGGTGCGCGGCTACCTCGGACTGCTCGCCGCGTATGCGCGTGCGCAGCCCGAGTCGGATACCGCGCTGCGCTCGCTGGTCGCGCCCGACATGCCGGCCGAGAAGTTCGCACCGATCTGGAACGCTGTACAGGTCGCCTGCGGCGGCTAGTGCGCAGGCGCGCTACCGTGCGCGGCCCCGGTCCCGTACGCCGAAGGGGTGCGCGTGCGCGACCGTGCGTTCTCGTTGGATCTGCCTCGCGAAAGGCTGCGGCGCGAGGGTGTGCAGGCGTTGTCGCAGGCCGAGCTGGTCGCGCTCTTGCTGCGCACCGGTGCGCGAGGTTCGCCTTCGCTGCGCGTCGCCGCCGACCTGCTCGATCGCTTCGGCTCGCTCGAGCGACTCGCGCGCGCGGGCGACGCGGAGCTCGCGTGTGTGCCCGGTATGGGACCCGCCAAGATTGCCTCGCTGCGCGCCGCGCTCGAGCTCGGCGGCCGGCTCGCGCGCGAGCCGATGGCGGCGGGCGATCGCCTGCACTCGCCAAGACAGGTCTGGGCGCACTTCGGCGCGCGCCTGCGCGGGCTGCGCCAGGAGACGTTCTTCGTGCTCCTGCTCGACAGCCGTCACCGGCTGCTGCGCGCCGTCGAGGTGAGTCGCGGCAGCCTGAACCAGAGTCTGGTGCACCCGCGCGAGGTGTTTGCGCCCGCGCTGCGTGAGGCGGCGGCCGCGATCGTCGTTCTGCACAACCATCCGAGCGGTGATCCGCAGCCGAGCCGCGAGGATCACGAGGTCACGCGTCGGCTCGTCGAGTCCGGCGAGCTGCTCGGGATCCCCGTGCTCGACCACGTGGTGATCGGCGCGGACGCCTACGCCAGCTTCGCGGAGAAGGGCTGGCTGGCGGCTCAAGCTCCGGCTGGGCGCGACCGATGACGCGCCGGGGAGAAGACCATGAGCCGTCCCGGCCGCCGGTCGAGTGAGCGTAGGCGCTCCGACCGCCATGACGTCAAGATCCCGGTGGACTACAGCGCGGTGGACGCCTTCTTCACCGAGTTCTGCTCGAACATCCACGAGGGCGGGATGTTCGTGGAGACGACCGCGCCGCAGGAGCCGGGCGCAAGCGTCGCGCTGCAGGTTCGCCTTCCGGGCCTGGAGAACGCGCTCGAGATCGAAGGTCGCGTGGCCTGGGTAAGCGACGGCAAAGCCGATGCGCCGGCCGGTATGGGAGTCCAATTCATCGGCCTCGACGCCGAGGCGCGCGAGACGATCAACGACGTCGTGCGTCGCTTGCGCGCCCGGCGCTGAGGTCGCCGCTCAGAACGGGATGTCGTCGTCGGCTGAGCCCGGTGAGCCGGGATCCGGCGCGGCTGCCGCACCGCCTCCGCTGCTCGCGGGCTCGGCATCGTGCGTGGCACCACCTTCGCGGCGTCCGAGGAAGAGCAGCTGCTGCGCGTTGACCTCCGTCGTGCGCCGCTTCTGTCCTTCCTTGTCTTCCCACTCGCGCGTCTGCAGCCGTCCCTCGACGTAGACCTGGCGTCCCTTCGAGAGGTACTCACCCGCAAGCTCGGCGAGCTTTCCCCAGGCGACGATGCGGTGCCATTCGGTGCGCTGGTCGCGCTCGCCGCTCTTGTTCGTCCACGACTCGGTCGTCGCGAGCGTGAAGGTTGCGACGGGCTGACCGTTTGCGGTGTAGCGGAGCTCGGGATCGCGCCCGAGATTGCCGATCAGGATGACCTTGTTCAATCCGGCCATGAGGGGTTCCTCGGTGGGGCTGGGGGGCGAGGCGCCAATCCGAGCCTAACACATGGCTCGGCTTGCGATCGGCCCGCTGTTCGACGATCTTGCAGCTCCCCCGCCCCCCGGGAACCTCCGCTTGAGTGGCTCGCGGAAGAGAAAGTCTGCTTCGCGGGTGCCGCGCGTGCCGGGGCGCCTCGAAGCCGAGGCCGTCGCACTCGCGCTGTTCTTCGCCGCGGGCTTCGTCGAAGTCGCGTTGCTCACGCACGACGTAGGCGACGCCTGGCTCGCTGGAACCGCGGTGCACAACCTGTGTGGACCGGTGGGCGCGCTCGTCTCGAAGTCGCTGCTCGGTGCCGTCGGAGCGGCCGCGCACGTGCTGCCGCTGGCCGGACTCATGGTGGGCGCGCGCTACCTCCGCGGGCTGCCGATCCGGCCGCGCTGGATCCCGCTCGCGGCATGGTGTGCGGCATGGCTCGCACTGGCTGCGAGCTTCGAAGTCGCTTCCCGCGCGTTCCCGGGCGCGCTGGGGCCGGCGCTCGGCGGACGCGTGGGAGGAGCCGTCGTCGGCGCGCTCCAGCGCTGGCTCCACCTCGCGGGGACGGGACTGGTGCTGGCGATCGCGCTCGCGGTCGGCCTGCTGGTCGCGACGGAGTGGTCGCTTCGCGACGCGCTGGACCTCGGGCGCAGCGCGCTGCGCCGGGCGCTGTGGACGGCACGCCAGGCTGTCGTCGTCGGCTGGGTCCGCGCGCGGCGCCGGCGCGAGGCCCTCGTCTCCGCGCGGAGCGCGCGGGAGGATCCTTCCCGCGGCGACGCGGGAGCGCCGCGTCGAGCAGCGCCGTCGCGCGGCCAGCGGGGCGAGCCTGAGGTGGTCGAGCACCGTGTGGTCGCGCCGCGGCCGGCACGCCAGGCGGACCTGCCGTTCGAGTCGGGCGCCGAGCGCCAGCCGTTCCGGCTGCCCGACCTGGCACTGCTCGCGCGCGGGGCCGAGGACGAGCGCCGCGTCGACCGCGACTTCCTGATCCAGAACTCGCAGGTGCTCGAGAAGAAGCTCGCCGACTTCGGGGTGCTCGGGCGTGTGGTCAAGGTGCACCCGGGACCGGTGATCACGATGTACGAGTTCGAGCCGGCGGCCGGGATCAAGGTCTCGCGCATCACCAACCTGGCCGACGATCTCGCGCTGGCACTGCGCGCGGTCTCGATCCGGATCGTCGCGCCGATTCCGGGGACGAGCGTCGTCGGGATCGAGGTGCCCAACTCGCAGCGCGAGATCGTGCTGCTGCACGATCTACTCGCGCACGCGAGCTATCAGGACAGCGAGTCGAAGCTCACGCTCGCGCTCGGCAAGGACATCTTCGGCAATCCGGTGATAGCGGATCTCGCACGCATGCCGCACCTGCTCGTAGCGGGAGCGACCGGCACGGGGAAGTCGGTGTTCTTGAACGCGCTCCTGTGCAGCCTGTTCTTCAAGTCGACGCCGGACGAGGTCAAGCTGCTCCTGATCGACCCGAAGCTGCTCGAGTTCTCGGCGTACGCCGGCATCCCGCACCTGATCGCCGACGTCGTCACCAATCCGCGCCGCGCCGCGGCTGCGCTGATGGGTGTCGTCTCCAAGATGGAAGAGCGCTACCGGATCATGGCGGAGCGCGGCGTGCGCAACATCCACGAGTACAACCGCGCCGTGGCGCGCGAGGCTGCCGGCGCCAAGCGCGGCGCCCCCGACGCCGACGGCCCGCGGCCGCTGCCGTACATCGTCGTGGTGATCGACGAGCTCGCGGATCTGATGATCGTGTCGGCGCGTGACGTAGAGGAGTCGCTCACGCGACTGGCGCAGATGGCGCGCGCCGCGGGCATCCACCTGGTGCTCGCCACGCAGCGGCCGTCGGTCGACGTGCTGACCGGGATCATCAAGGCGAACTTCCCGTCGCGGATCTCCTTCCAGGTCAGCTCGCGCACGGACTCACGCACGATCCTCGACGGAAACGGCGCCGAGCGTCTGCTCGGCATGGGCGACATGCTGTTCCTGCCGCCGGGCACCTCCAAGCTGCAGCGCATCCACGGTCCCTACATCTCCGACAAGGAGGTGCAGCTGCTCGCCGAGACCCTACGCGCCCAGCGCACGCCCGAATTCGACCCGACGATCGTGCGTCTGAACGAGGAGAGTCAGGCGCGCGAGGAGAAGGGCGGCGACTACGATGAGCTCTACGATCAGGCGCTCGACCTGGTCGCGCGCCATCGCATCGCGTCGATCTCGTTCATCCAGCGGCGCCTCAAGATCGGTTACAACCGGGCCGCGCGGCTGGTGGAGCAGATGGAGTCGGAAGGGGTCGTGGGCCCCCAGGAAGGGACGAAGCCGCGTGACATCTACGTGCGGCCCCTCGAGTCGTAGGCGCAACGCGGTCGCGCTGGCGTGTGCGCTCGTCGGCTCCTTTGGTGCGGACAGCCCTGCGGAGTCGGGCGAGGCGCTGCTGGCGCGCGTGCAGAAGCGCTACGAGGACGTGCGGGACGTGCGCGCGGGCTTCGAGCAGACGAGCTTCGTCGCCGCGCTCGGGCGCGAGGACACGTCCCGGGGAAGCGTGATGATCGCGCGTCCCGGGCGAATGCGCTGGGAGTACGGGGAGCCGGAGGCAAGCGTCCTGATCGTAGACGCCGACTCCGTCCGGCTGTACAGCCCCGCCGAGAAAAAGCTGCAGATCGCTCCGCTGGGCGCCGGGGCGCTCTCGCCGACGGCGCTCGGCTTCCTGCTCGGCGAACGCGCGCTCTCCGACGCGTTCAAGGCCGAGCGCATCGCGGATCCGGGCCGAACGGATCTCGGCCTGCGCCTGGTGCCCCGCTCGGACGCGGGTTTCGAGGCGCTCGAGATGTGGCTCGAGCCGAGCGCTCTCACGCTGCGCGAATCGGTGCTCCACGACCTCTTCGGCAATCGCACGCGTGTGACGTTCGCGAACGTCCAGGAGAACCGCGGCATTTCCGAGGCGAGCTTCGCGCTCGAGGTACCGGCAGGGGTCGAGGTGATCGATCTTCGCTGAAGGTGCGGCGGAGGATCGACGGCTTCCGTCAATGATCCGTCGAGGCGCCTACGCGCGCTCGGAGCGGCAATTTGGACCCGGTCGCGGCCAGCGAGGAGACAGAAACGCTCGCGAATCCGAGCACTTGGGGCGCGAGCCGAAGATGAGGCCTGCTTGACACGGTTTCGTCGTTTGTTACCATCGCAGGCGTCATAAGTGCTTGTTTTTACAGGAGGTTTTGGCCATCTGGCAGTCTCCTGGGCGAAGCGGTGGAGGCGCAGTCGCGACCGGCAGGGCGGCCGGGTCGGGCGTGCAGCTCAATCCAAACGCTACGCACCCCCGCGGCGTACCGAATCACTCGGATCTTCGTGAGCGATTTCAATGGTTTCCGAGGTTGAACGCGCGCGGCTCCCAGACTTTGGTCGGTGCATTCGGCGCTCGGTTGAGCGCTCGAGCGGCGTTCGTAGTCAGCCGTCGCTACATGCGGTACGTCGCTTGCAGAACTCCGGGTCTTGCGGTGGCGCCGCGCCGGTTGCGTGCAGCTGCCGTCGAATTGGCCAGAGGCGAGGAGCGAGCATGAGCGAGTCGGGATCGGGTAAGAGGGGGTTCGTTCGCGACGTCATGAAGCGCATCTCGGCACAGGGTTCCCGCGATCCCGAAGAGCGCGAGGAGCGACCCGCGCGCGAAGATCACGACGACCTCGAAGTTCTGCGCGACGCGCTGCGCTTCCTCGGTCCCGAAGCCGCGGACGTCGCCCGCCGCGTCGACCGCCTGATCACCGACCACGAGCTGATCAAGCAGCGCTTCGAGCGCTCGCGCCAGCAGGGTTACGAGGCCGAGCGCCAGAACGAGAAGCTCGTCAACACGCTACAGGACGCCAAGCAGCAGATCGACCTGCTCAAGGAGGAGGTCGACAAGCTTTGCGCTCCGCCGAACACCTACGCGGTGTTCGAGCGCGCGAACAAGGACGGCACGGCGGAGATCAACGTCGACGGCAAGATGATGCGGGTCAACGTGCACCCGACGATCCAGGCCTCCGAGCTGATGGAAGGTCAGCTCGTCGTGCTGAACGAGGCGTTCAACGTGATCGACGTCTGCGGCTTCGACCCGCGCGGCGAGATCGCGCGCGTCTCCGATCTGCTCGAGGACGGGCGCGTGATCGTGCTCGGTCACACCGACGAAGAGCGAGTGATCACGCTTGCGCAGCCGATGCGGCGCGCCAAGCTCAAAGTCGGCGACAACCTGCTGCTCAACCCGAAGACCGGCTACGCGGTCGAGAAGATGCCGAAGTCGACCGTCGACGAGGTCGTGCTCGAGGAAGTCCCCGACGTGACCTACGAGGACATCGGCGGGCTCGGCGACCAGATCGAGGTGCTGCGCGATTCGATCGAGCTGCCGTACCTGCACGTCGCCGAGTTCAAGCGCTACAAGCTGCAGGCGCCGAAGGGCATCCTGCTGTACGGCCCTCCGGGCTGCGGCAAGACCATGATCGGCAAGGCCGTCGCGAACAGCCTGGCGCAGCGGCTCTCGGAGCTGCGCGGTGGCGAGGTCAAGAGCTACTTCCTCAACGTCAAGGGACCCGAACTCCTGAACAAGTACGTGGGCGAGACCGAGCACAAGATCCGCGAGGTCTTCAAGAACGCCCGCGAGAAGGCCGCCGAGGACGTTCCCGTCGTGATCTTCTTCGACGAGATGGACTCGCTGTTCCGGATGCGCGGCTCGGGGATCTCGTCGGACATGGAGGCCACCGTGGTGGCGCAGTTCCTGTCGGAGATCGACGGCATCGAGTCGCTCTCGAACGTGATCGTGATCGGCGCCTCGAACCGCCAGGACTTGATCGACCCCGCCGTGCTGCGGCCGGGTCGGCTCGATCTGAAGGTCAAGGTGCACCGTCCCGACCGGAAGGGCGCGTACGAGATCTTCGTGAAGTACCTGACGACCGACCTGCCGTTCCACAGCGAGTCGCTGCGCAAGTACGGGCCCGAGCTGCAGGACGTCACCCGCGGCATCGTGGGCGAGGTCATCGACCTGATGTACGCCGACACCGAGGAGAACAAATTCCTCGAAGTCACCTACGCCAAGGGCGAGCGCGAGGTGTTCTACTTCAAGGACTTCGCCAGTGGCGCGATGATCCGCAACATCGTCGACCGCGCCAAGAAGAAGGCGGTCAAGCGGCTGATCTCGAAGGGTGAGGAGGGGATCCGCGCGGCCGACGTGCACGAAGCCGTGCGCGAGGAGTTCAAAGAGAACGAGGACCTCCCCAACACCACGAATCCCGACGACTGGGCGCGCATCTCCGGGCGCAAGGGCGAGCGCATCATCAACGTGCGCACGCTGATCAGCGGGATCAATCGGACGGAGCGCACGATCGAAAACGTCGGGGGCTCCGGGCAGTATCTGTAGACGCGCGGCCGGGCGCAGGGGCGAGGATGCCGCTACCCAAGGTCATCGGCACCGAGATCGAGTACGGGATCACCGTCCAGAACGACTGCGACTTCGATCCGATCTCGAGCTGCGTCCTGCTGGTGAACGCATACCGCGAGCATGGCGACGCCCAGATCCTGTGGGACTACGACCAGGAGAACCCGCTGGCCGACGCGCGCGGGTTCCACGTCGAGGGCGAGAAGTACACGCCCAACCAGCAGGAGAACATCGCGCGCAACAAGACGCTCGAGAACGGCGCGCGCTTCTACGTGGATCATGCGCACCCCGAGTACTCGACGCCCGAGGTGACCAACGTGCGCGACCTGATCGCGCACGAGAAGGCGGGCGAGCGCATCCTGGAGCTGGCGCGCCGCGCGGCGACCGCACTGCTGCCCTCGGGCCAGACGCTGCTGATCCACAAGAACAACAGCGATCGCAAGGGCAACAGCTACGGCTGCCACGAGAACTATCTGATCGAGCGACGCACGCCCTTCAAGGACGTGGTCGAGCACTTCACGCCGTTCCTGGTGACACGCCAGATCTTCTGCGGCGCCGGGAAGGTGGGCTCCGAGAACCGCGCGTCCAGCTGCGACTTCCAGATCAGCCAGCGCGCGGACTTCTTCGAGACCGAGGTGGCGCTCGACACCATGGTCAAGCGCCCCATCATCAACACGCGCGACGAGCCGCACGCCGACCGCGACCGCTACCGGCGCCTGCACGTGATCGTTGGCGACTCCAACATGTCGGAGACCTCGATCTACCTGCGCGCCGGCGTCACGGGGATCGTGCTGGCGCTGATCGAGGATCGCGCGCTGCCGCGGAGCCTGTCGATCGCGGACCCGGTCAAGGTGATCAAAGAGGTCTCGCACGACACCGGCTGCCGCCGCGAGTACCCGATGGAGCGCGGCAAGCGCATGAGCGCGGTGGCCGTGCAGCGCGAGTACCTGGACGCCGCGCTGCGCTATTTCTCGTCGCGCGACATCGACCCGATCACCAAGGACGTGCTCGCCCGCTGGGAGCGCGTGCTCTCGAAGCTGGCCGAGGACCCGATGCAGCTCGACCGCGAGGTCGACTGGGTGATCAAGCGCAAGCTGATGTCGGAGTACATCTCACGCCGCAAGGTCGACTGGCGGCATCCGCAGGTGCAGATGCTCGACCTCCAGTACCACGACGTCCGCCCGGACAAGGGGTTGTACCATCTGCTCGATCGGCGGGGCGAGGTGGAGCGGATCACGAGCGAGGAAGAGATCGAGCACGCGGCGGTGCACCCGCCCGCGGACACACGCGCGTACTTTCGCGGCGAGTGCATTCGCCGCTACCGCAACGCCGTGTTCGGCGTGAACTGGGACTCGATCTCGTTCAACCTCGGCGAAGAGCCGATCAAGCGCATTCTGATGAACGAGCCTCTGAAGGGCACCAAGGCTCACGTGGAGGACTTGCTCGACGCCAGTCCTACGGCAGCAGATCTGGTGCGCAATCTGACGGCGTGAGCCGAGGAGAATCGAAGATGGCGGCGGACCAGGTTCAAAAGCGCAAGTCCGATGGCGGGAGCGGCGGCGCTTCCTCCGAAGCCGAGGGTGCGGGCACGAAGAAGATGGCGAAGAAGGGCGACGAGCTCAAAGAAGAGATGGATCGCCTGATCGACGAGATCGACGAGGTCCTCGAGGAGAACGCCGAGGAGTTCGTCAAGAACTACGTCCAGCGCGGGGGCGAGTAGTGGGGGATCGCGACTTGATGCTGCCCTCCGCGCTCGTCGGCGGGTCGTACCGCGGCTCGAGCTTCTTCGAGCTGCTTCGCTGCGACTACCCCGGCCTGCTGCCGGACTTCGGCGGCGCGGATTGGGCGCGCGTGGAGCTGCCGCATGGCACTACGGTGCTCGCGCTGGTGTACCAGGATGGCGCGCTCATCGCGGGCGACCGGCTCGCTACCGAAGGACACCAGGTGGCCACACGCGACATCGAGAAGGTCTACAAGGTCGACGCGGACTGTGCGATGGCGATCGCGGGCGCAGCCGGCCCGGCGATCGAGATGGTGCGGTTGTTCCAGCTCGAGCTCGAGCACTACCAGAAGCTCGAGGGCCAGGAGCTGACCTTCGAGGGCAAGGCCAATCGGCTCTCGTATCTGATCCGGCAAAACCTGCCGGCAGCAATGCAAGGTCTGGTGGTGATGCCGCTCTTCGCGGGCTACGACGTCGCAACGCGCCGCGGCCGCATCTACAAGTTCGACATCACGGGCGGCCGCTACCAGGAGGCCGACTTCTACGGGACCGGCTCCGGCGGCAAGGACGCGCGCACCAGCCTGAAGAAGACCTACCGCCACGGCCTGACGCGCGCCGCCGCGGTCGACGTCGCGGTCGAAGCGATCGTGGATGCTGCGGACGAGGATCGCGCGACTGGCGGCTTCGACATCACGCGCGGGATCTACCCGACGCTCAAGCTGATCACCAAGGACGGCGTTCAGGATGTCGCCGACGCGGAGCTGATCGCCGCCTTCGAGCGCGTGGTCGGTCGCCGGGCGGCGGCAGCGTAGCCATGGCCACACCCTTCTACGTCTCGACCGAGCAGTGGTACACCGAGAAGGCGGAGTACGCGCGCAAGGGCATCGCGCGCGGCAAGCCGATCGTCGCGCTCGAATTCGCCCACGGCATCGCGCTGATCGCGGAGAACCACAGCGCGACGCTGCGCAAGATCTCCGAGATCTACGACCGCATCGGCTTCGCGGGGGTGGGCAAGTTCGACGAGTACGAGAACCTGCGCAAAGCGGGCGTGCGCTACGCCGACATGCGCGGCTACAGCTTCTGCCGGCGGGACGTCGCCGCCCGGAACCTGGCGAACGAGTTCTCGACCGTGCTCGGCTCGATCTTCACGCGGGAAGCGAAGGCGCTCGAGGTCGAGGTGCTGGTGGCGGAGATCGCCGAGAAGGACGGAGAGCCCAACGCCTTCTACCAGATCACGTTCGACGGGATCATCACCGACCACCGCAACTACGCCGCGATCGGACCGGAGTCGGATGCGCTGCGCGACGTGCTGAAGGCGGACTGGAAGCCCGGACTTCCCCTGGACGTCGCCGTCCGGCTCGGGCTGCGGGCCATGGCGCGCGCCGGCAATGCCTCGCGCGAGCTCAACGAGCGGAACCTCGAGATCGCCCTCCTCGATCAGCGCCGCGAGGGCCGCCGCTTCAAGCGAGCCGCCCCGGAAGAGGTGCGGGGACTGGTGAGCGGGTAGGCTTCCCATCGTGCAGAAGCGGATCTACGGCCTGGAGACCGAGTACGGCATCATCTTCACGCCCGAGGGGCGCAAGACGCTGCCGGTCGAGAAGGCGATTCGCTTCCTGTTCGAGAAGCTGATCACCACCGAGCACTTCCTGAACGTGTTCCTGGAGAACGGCGCGCGCTTCTACCAGGACACCGGCTGCCATCCCGAGTACGCCACGCCCGAGTGCGCCAGCCCGCGCGACCTCGTGGTGTTCGACCGCGCCGGCGAGCGCGTGCTCGAGGACCTGCAGGCCTACGCGGAGGAGAAGATCCGAGAGGAGCGGGTCGCCGGGAAGCTCTCGATTTTCAAGAACAACACCGACTTCGTCGGCAACAGCTACGGCTGCCACGAGAACTACCTGGTCGACCGCGACGTCGACTTCTACTACCTGGCTGAGCAGCTGATCCCGTTCCTGGTCACGCGCCAGATCTACTCGGGCGCGGGCAAGGTGTTCCAGACCCAGGACGGCGTGCATTACTGCGTGAGCCAACGAGCGCAGCACATCTACCAGAAGATCTCCGGCACCACGACCAACGACCGCTCGATCATCAACACGCGCGACGAGCCGCACGCCGACCGCGAGAAATACCGGCGGCTGCACGTGATCGTCGGCGACTCCAACATGTCGGAGTACACCAACTTCATCAAGGTCGCGACCTGCGCGATCGTGCTGCAGATGATCGAGGACAACTTCATCAACAAGGACTTCACGCTGCGCCACCCCGTGAAGGCCATCAAGGACATCTCCTACGACACCAGCTGCAAGCGCAAGCTGCGGCTGGAGAACGGGCGCGAGTACTCGCCGATCGAGATCCAGCGCGAGTACTGCGAGATGGCGCAGAAGTACATGGCGCAGTACCCGGTGAGCGATCAGATCAAGCAGGCGGTCGGAGACTGGCAGTGGATCCTCGACTGCCTGGACGAAGACCCCGACAAGCTCGACCGCCACATCGACTGGGTGATCAAGCGCTCGCTGATCAAGAACTACATCGAGCGACGCGGGCTGTCCTGGAACGACCCGCGCGTTTTCATGCTCGACCTGCAGTACCACGACATCCGCATGGACCGCGGCTTCTACTACATGCTGGAGCGCAAGGGCGCGGTCGAGCGCATCTTGAACGACGACGAGATCACCAAGGCCAAGACCGAGCCGCCGCAGGACACGCGCGCGCGTATGCGCGGCGACTTCATCAAGCTCGCGCGGCAGAACAACATCCAGTACGACCTGGACTGGTCCAACATCCGGCTCGGCAACCTCTTGAACGTGCGCGTGATCTGCAACAACCCGTTCGAGACCGACACCGAGAAGGTCACCGAGCTGGTGCGCACCATCCAGAAGACCAACCTGCGCCGCACCTCGCTCTCCAAGCTCGTGATTCAGAGCTAGTGGAGAGGCGGCTGCGCGCGGTTCTGGGGGACGAGCCCGCGGCCGAGGCCGGGTCCGGCTGGCGCAGTCCGGGCTGGCTGCCGCTCGCGTGTGCGGTGCTCGTGGCCGCGCTGTTCGTGCTCCTGGTGTGGACGCGGCTCTCGCTCGGTGGGCGCATCGAAGCGCTCGAGGGCGAGACCGCGACGCTCCGCGACGCGGTCGCCACGCGCGATCGCGTCATCGGCGAACAGTCGCGCCGTCTCGGCGACGTGCGCGACCGCCTGGACGACCTGCGCGCGCGCGTGGACGAGGCGCGTGCCCTGCTCGACGCCCCCTAGCCTGACCGCGTACGGCGCGGCGGAGCCGCGTCTACGCCTTCGGTCGGCTTCGCCTCGCCGCGCGCGCCTTCGGCGCTTGCCCCGACTGTGCCGCGATGGCTGTCGCCAAGCGGCCTGCGCTCGGGCGAGGCGCCCTCGCTGCGCGCGCCTTCGGCGCTTGCCTTCGAAGCGCGGACAAGCGGGGCGGCGCCTCAGGTTCCGCGCCTAGCTGCCGATCTGCTCTTGCGACCGTTTCAATCCACCGACGGCAGCGGAGCGCTCGCATGTTCTCGTGGTTCGCTGGATTGCTCTCGAACGACCTGGCGATCGACCTCGGGACCGCCAACACGCTCGTCTACGCGCGCGGCCGCGGCATCCTGTGCAGCGAGCCCTCGGTCGTCGCCGTCGCGGACACGCCCGGTGCGACGCGCCGGGTGCTGGCCGTGGGCACGGAGGCCAAGGAGATGGTCGGCCGCACGCCTGGCGGCATCCGCGCGATCCGTCCGATCAAGGACGGCGTGATCGCGGACTTCGAAGTCACCGAGGCGATGCTGCGCTACTTCATCCAGCGCGCGCACAACCGGCGCCGCCTGGTGCGGCCGCGCATCGTGATCTGCGTGCCACCGTGCATCACCAGCGTCGAGAAGCGCGCGGTGCGCGAGTCGGCGATGTCGGCCGGCGCGCGCGAGGTGTTCCTGATGGAGGAGCCGATGGCGGCCGCGATCGGCGCCGGGCTCTCCGTGACCGAGCCGTCGGGCAACATGGTCGTCGACGTGGGCGGGGGCACCACCGACGTCGCAGTGATCTCGCTGGCCGGCATCGTGACATCGACGTCCGTGCGCGTTGGCGGAGACAAGATGGACGAGGCCGTGATCAGCTTCGTCAAGCGCAAGCACAACCTGCTGATCGGAGAGCGCACCGCCGAGATCATCAAGATCACGATCGGCACCGCGCTGCCCGGCGGCGCGGCCAAGACCATGGAGATCAAGGGCCGCGACCTGGTCGCCGGCATTCCGAAGATGATCGTGCTCTCGAGCGAAGAGGTGCGCGAGGCACTGCAGGAGCCGATCCACCAGATCATCGAGGCGGTGCTCGAGACGCTCGAGCGCACACCCCCCGAGCTCGGAGCCGACATCGTCGATCGCGGCATGGTGCTGTGCGGTGGCGGCTCGCTCTTGCGCGACTTCGACCAGCTCTTGCGCAACGAGACCAAGCTCCCGGTGATTCGCGCCGAGGACCCGTTCACGTCGGTGGCGATGGGCGCGGGCAAGGCGCTGGACTCGCTGGATCTGCTCCGGCAGGTCGCGCTAAACCACTAGGTCTCGTCTCGCGCGGCGCGGTTACTCCGGCGTCATCAATGCAAGGGCGAGCTTCATGGCCTTTTCGACGTCGCCGGAGAGGGCGAGCTTGCCGGTCATGAACGCGCCCTGAAGGTCGAGCGCGCCGTCGCGGAGCTTGCGGTATTCGGCCGCGTCGATCGAGATCGTGGTGTGCGGCTCCAGCGACGCGGGCGCGCCGCCAAACGCGACCAGCAGCCCCCACGGCGCGGCGCCCGAGACCTGCAGGCGGACGTTGCCCGAGATCGCGCGCAGCGCAGCGATGCGCGGGCCGGTGAGCGCGAAGTTGCGGTCGCCGCCGACGCCACCGAGCAGCGCCATCGGCGACGGCCCCACCTCGTCGGCGAGGCGGCGCCAGTCGGAGACATCCATCGCGAGCGTCGCTAGCGGCGTCGGCGCGGGAGCGTCCCCGACGCGCATCGCGCCCGCGTCGACGACGAGGTGGAAGCGCCCGCCGCCTTCACCGCTCACGCGCGCCTCGAGCGCGAACGAGGCCTCGGAGAGCCTCGCCAGTCGCGCCGAGTCGCCGCGCGCCCGCTCCGCCTCCAGCCTGCGATTCCACTCCTCCGGCACCAGCTTCCGAAAAAACGTCTCCGGCGTCATCCCGAAACACTAGACGCGATCGTCGGGGATCCCGCAAGCGCGCAGCGAGGGCGCTTCGCCCGAGCGGAGGCGCCAGGCCGCGGCCGCCCGCGGCCGTACGGCGCTAAGACCCTCCGCGTTGCCAGCGGTCGACGGCGCGGGCGTGCTCCTCGAGCGTGCGCGAGAACTGGTGCGTTCCGTCGCGCCGGGCGACGAAGTACAGGTACGGTACGTCGGCCGGAGCGAGCACCGCGCGGATCGAGTCGATCGACGGGCTCGCGATCGGGCCCGCCGGCAGGCCGGCCCGCGTGTATGTGTTCCAGGGCGTGTCCGCCAGCAGGTCGCGCCTGCGCAGGTTGCCGTCGAACCCGCCGCGCACCTGTAGCACGCCGTAAATCACGGTCGGGTCCGACTGGAGCCGCATGCCGCGCGCCATGCGATTGCGCATGACCGCGGCGACCAGCGAGCGCTCGACCGGCTGCGACGTCTCCTTCTCCACGATCGATGCCAGCGTGACCACCTGATGCAACGTGAGCCCGGAAGGCTCGAGTGCGGCGCGGTCCGCGTCGGACAACCGACGCTCGAACTCCTGGAGCATCGTGCGCAGCACGTCGTCGGGTGCCGCGCCGCGTGGGAAGCGATAGGTCTCGGGATACAGGTAGCCCTCGAGCGTGTCCGCCCCGACGCCCTCCCTGCGCGCGAACTCCGCGTTGCGGGCGCGCGCGAGCAGTGCGTCGGCGTCGACGACCCCGGCAGTCTCGAGCCGCACAGCGATCTCGTCGAGCCGCAACCCCTCGGGAAAGGCCACCGCGTGGGTCTTCACCGCACCGGCGACCATGCGGTCGAGGATCTCGACCGGCGTCATACCGGCGTTGAGCTCGTACTCGCCGCTCTTCACGCTGCGATCCTGCGCCGTGAGGCGTGCCCACGCGACCAGCACGCTCGGTCCGAACAGCAGCGCGCGCGGCAGCACAGCCCTTGCCTCCAGACGCCCTGCCACCGCGGCGAGCGGCTCACCGGGCAGCACCTCGAACACGACAGGCGTCGTGTCGGGCCCGGCCGGAACGAAAAGGCGGCTCGCGCTCCAAAGAGCACCTGCGCCGCATGCGAGCGCGAGCGCGACTGCGAGCTGAACCGCCCGGCGCACGCTCATCTCGAGCGCAGATCCAGCCAGGTGCGAAGCAGCAGTGCCGCGGCCACGCGATCCGACTGCGCCTGCACGCGCCGGCCGCGGGCGCCGAGCTCGCGCAGCGTCCGCTCGGCTTCGCGCGTGGTCCAGCGCTCGTCCTGATACTCGACGGGAAGACCGGTGCGCTCCGCGACCTGCGCACCGAGCCGGCGCGCGGCCTCGACCTCGGCGCCCGCCTGGCCGTTCATGTGCAGCGGCAACCCGATCACCACGCGCTCGACACCGTACTCGCGCACGAGCGCCTCCACGCGCTCCAGGTGCGCCGTCGAGCGCGGTCCCGAGCGTTCGATGGTCTCCAGGGGCTGAGCGAGCGTTCCGGTCGGGTCGCTGATCGCGACGCCGATTCGGCGCGCTCCCGGATCGAGGGCGAGCACGCGCACGTCGGCAAGGTACACGACGCGGACCTGCGCGCGCCTACGCGCCCACCGAGCGGGCGAGCGCGCGCAGCGACTCGCTGCAGGCTTCGCGCACGGCCGGATCCCCGCTGCGCGCATGCTCCTCGAGCAGCGCAAACGCGCGCGCGCCGCCGAGTCGGCCGAGCGCCTGCGCCGCCGCCACCCGCAGCGTGCGGTTCCACTTGCGCTGGAACCAGGTTCGCCGGCGCAGCACGCGCTCGAGCTGTGGCAGCGCCTCGGAGCGCCGGAGTCGGCCGAGACTACGGATCGCCTCGCGCCGCACCAGCACCGGGCAGGGCGAGCCGCTGTCCGCCACGCGCAGCAGTGCCTCGAGCGCGCTGTCGCTCTGCGCGTGACCCAGTGCCGCGGCGGCGATCTCGGCGGTCGCGGGATCGGCGCCCAGCGCCGCCACCAGCGCGGCCGTCGCGCGCTCGCTCGGGATGCGCGCGAGCGCGCGCGCGATCTCCTTCTTCACCATCGGGTCGGGGAAGGCGAGGTGTCGCACCAGAAACTCGATGCCGCCGGGATGCTGCAGGTCACCGAGCAGGCGCGCCGCGCGTCGCGAGCGTGCGGCATCGTCCGACACGAGCTCCTCGACCAGCAGCGGGAACGCCTGCTCGCCGAGTGCGAGCACCAGCGCGGCCGCGTGCCGTCGCGCCTCGCCTTCGGCGCCCGTGACGCGCTCGAGCACACGCGGGACGCCCGCCGCGCCGAGCATCATCAGCACGCGCGCGGCTTCGACACTCCCTACGCCCGGCGAGCAGGCTTGCTCGACGACGAGGTCGAGCATCTGCTCGGCGCTGAGCAGCCGCGCGAGTCGATCGTGCGCCTCGGCCCGCAGCCGGGGCGAGCGCTCTGGATCCTCGGCGTGGCGCGCGAGGATCGGCACCGCCGCGTACGCGAGCCGCGCGTTCTTTCCGCGAAGCAATACGTCGGCGCTGCGCTCCACTTGCAGCACGAGCTGGGTGTAGGCGTGCGCGTCGGCGCAGACCTCGAGCGACGCGAGCGCCGCGGAGAGCTCTGCGCCGAGGTGACCTCGCTCCGGGTCGATGTCCAGCTCGGGCACGTCGAGACGCCGCGCCGCGTCGATCGGCGTCTGGGAGACGTCGCGCACCTCGAGCTCCAGATGCCGCGGCCGCGAGTCGCGTAGCGCGCTGGCGATGCCGCCCGCTCGGTCCTGCGCCTCCTTGTCCGCGCACAGGGCCTCCACGAGCGACGCGAGCTCGCCCGAGTCGATCCCGGCGCGCAGGCGCACCGAGCGCACGCGCCGCCGCGCCAGCTCCTGCGCCAGCTCGTCGATGCCCGGTCCGCAAATGCGGGTGCCGTCGCAGAGCGCGAACCCGCCCTGGCGGAGCTGCAGGGCCAGCTCGCCGCGGGCTTGTGCGGCCTCGAACACCGCCGCGGCCGCGCGCGCGAGCGCCTCCTGGAAGGCGGGATGCGTGGGCGGATAGAAGCGGCGCGCACGGAAGGCGCGCGCCAGCTCACACAGCGGCGCCGCGACGTCGGACCCGGTCGGTGCTTCGCTCATCGCCACTCTTCTGAGCCGGACGGGCTCGTCCCCGCCGTCGTCATCGGAGCCTTCGCTCGCCTGCTTGAGGGCAGTTGAACTTTCGATTTATTTTCGCTTTATTGACCTCGTGAGAGGCGCCGCCTACGATCCGATCGAGCGCAGAACCCCGCGAGAATCCATGAGAAATCTCGTTCTCTTCGTAGCAACGGGCGCCGGCACGGGCTACGCCCCCATTGCCTCCGGTACGGTCGGATCTGCGCTTGCCCTGGTGCTCTGGGCAGGGCTTCGCGGCCTGCCACCCGCTGGCTACTTCGCGCTCGTGGTGGCGGTGACCGCGCTCGGCGCTTTCGCGGCGGGCCGCGCGGAGGCGATCTTCGGGCGCAAGGACGACGGCCGCATCACCATCGACGAGGTGGCGGGCATGCTGCTCTCGCTCGCGCTGCTGCCTGCGACCGTCTCGCCGGTGCTCGTCGCGGGCGCGGGCTTTCTGCTGTTTCGCATCTTCGACATCACCAAGCCGCCGCCGGCGCTGCTGGCCGAGACGCTTCCCGGCGGCATCGGCGTGATGGCCGACGACCTGGTTGCCGGGCTCTACGCGAACCTCTGCGGTCAGGTGCTCTTCCGCTGGATCTGGCCGGGAGTCGCAGGGTGAAGCGCGCCGACGCGTGGGTGCTGACCATCGGCGACGAGCTCCTGCGGGGGGAGATCGTCGACTCCAACAAATCCTTCCTCTCCGAGCGCCTGCTCCGCCTCGATCTCGTCTGCGAGCGCCACGCGAGCGTGCCCGACGATCCCGAGGCGATCGCGGAGGTCCTGCGCGACGCCGCGGCCCGCGCGCGCGTGGTGCTGGTCTCGGGCGGGCTCGGCCCGACGCGCGACGACATCACGACCGAGGTCGCCGCACGGACCTTCGACCGCAGGCTCGTGCGCGACGCGGAGAGCCTCGAGCGGCTACGCGCCTTCTTCGCGTCTGTCGGTCGCGAGATGAGCGACAACAACGCCAAGCAGGCCGACTTCCCGGAAGGCGCGGAGATCCTGCCGAACCCGCTCGGGACCGCGCCGGGCTTTACCCTCGAGGCCGAGGGCGCACGCCTCTATTTCATGCCCGGCGTCCCTCGCGAGCTCTATCGCATGGTCGACGAGGAGGTGCTGCCCCGGATCGAGCGCTGCCTCGGGCGCGGCGGCGCGGTGCGCGCACGCTTGCTGCGCACGTTCGGCCTCGGCGAGTCGGTCCTGGACCGCGAGCTCGCGGACCTGGCGCGCGGCGACGCCGACGTGACGCTCGGCTTCCGCACGCAGTTCCCCGACAACCTGGTGCGCGTCGTCGTGCGCGCGGCGGACGCCGGCGCGGCCGAGGCCCGGCTCGACGCGCTCGTCGCGGAGGTGCGTCGGCGTCTGGGCGACGTCGTCGTCGGCGAGGGCGAACGGCCGCTGCCAGAGATCGTGGGAACGCTCCTGCTCGAACACAAGCGCACTCTCGCGCTCGCGGAGTCGTGTACGGGCGGCCTGCTCGCGAGCCGGCTCACCGACGTGCCGGGTAGCTCCGGCTACCTGCTCGAGGCCGCGGTGACGTACTCGAACCGCGCCAAAGTGCGCGCGCTCGGCGTGTCGGCCGCGGATCTCGCAGCGCACGGCTCGGTCTCCGAGCCCGTCGCGCGCCAGATGGCCGAGGGTGTGCGCGAGCGCGCCGGCGCGGACATCGGGATGGGGATCACGGGCATCGCCGGGCCCGGCGGCGGCACAGCGGACAAGCCCGTTGGCACCGTCTACATCGCCTACGCCGACGGCTCGGGGACCGAGGCGCGCCGCTACCAGCTCATGCGCGAGCGGGCTCGCAACAAGGAGCTCACCACGCAGATCGCGCTCGACTGGATCCGACGCCGCCTGCTTGGGCTGGCGGTCCCGGCCGAGAGCTTCCCGCGGCTTCGCGCTGCGCCGGGGCGGACGTCTTGAGCGAGTCGCTGCGCGCGTTCTTTGCGGCGGAGCTTCCGTCCGCGACGCGCGCGCAAGCCCAGCGCGCGCTCGAGTCGCTGCGCCAGACGGCGCCCGGCGCGGTGCGCTGGGAAGACCCCGAGAAGCTCCACGTCACGCTCAAGTTCCTGGGCAGCGTGCCGGCGGATCGGATCGAGCGGCTCGCTGCGAGCGCGCTCGCGAAGCTTGCGCGCGTCGGCCGCTTCGAGGTGGGGCTCGCTGGCTTCGGCGCGTTCCCGAACGCGCGCGCCGCCCGCGTGCTCTGGCTCGGCACGGGCGCCGGCGCCACGGCGCTCGCGCGGGTCGCGCGCAAGCTCGATGGCGCGGCGGCCCGGATCGGCGTGCCGCGCGAGAAGCGGCCTTTCCACGCGCACGTCACGCTCGGCCGCCTGCGCGAACCGGCCCGCGTGGCGCTGGAGCGCGCGGCGTGCCCGGAAGTTTCCGCTTTCTCCGTCGAGGAAGTCGTACTCTACGAGAGTCGACTCTCCCCGGCCGGATCGCGCTACGTCCCCCTCGCGCGCGTGCCCCTCGCCGCGGCCGACGGGACGGATTTCGAAGACGACCTCGCCCCCGACTTTCAGGAGAGCTAGCCCATGGCACGCGACAAGACCGAAACCAAGGAATCCAAGCAGAAGGCGATCGAGCTGGCAGTGGCGTCGATCGAGAAGCAGTTCGGCAAGGGCGCCATCATGGTGCTCGGTTCCGACGCGCTCGCGCGCGAGTGGCCCGTGATCTCCACCGGCGCGCCGTCGCTCGACATCGCACTCGGCATCGGCGGGTTGCCCAAGGGGCGCATCGTCGAGATCTACGGCCCGGAGTCGTCGGGCAAGACCACGCTGGCGCTGCACGTCGTGGCCGAGTGCCAGCGGCAGGGTGGAGTCGCTGCGTACATCGACGCGGAGCACGCGCTCGACGTCGCGTACGCCGCCAAGCTCCGCGTGAACCCGGACGAGCTGCTGGTGTCGCAGCCCGACACCGGCGAGCAGGCGCTCGAGATCTCCGACATGCTGGTGCGCAGCGGCGCGGTCGACCTGATCGTGATCGACTCGGTGGCCGCGCTGGTGCCGCGCGCAGAGATCGAGGGCGAGATGGGCGACCAGCTGCCGGGGCTGCAGGCGCGGCTGATGAGCCAGGCGCTGCGCAAGCTCACCGGCAACCTGTCGCGCTCGCAGACCTGCATGGTCTTCATCAATCAGATCCGCATGAAGATCGGCGTGATGTTCGGCAACCCGGAGACCACCTCGGGCGGCAACGCGCTCAAGTTCTACGCCTCGATCCGGCTCGACGTACGGCGCATCGGCAATATCAAGGACGGCGAGGAGTCGACCGGGAGCCGCACTCGGGTGAAGGTGGTGAAGAACAAATGCGCGCCGCCGTTTCGTCAGGCGGAGTTCGACATCATGTTCAACGAGGGCATCTCCCGCGAGGGCGACGTGCTCGACCGCGGCGCGGAGCTCGGGCTGGTCGAGAAGAGCGGGACGTGGTTCGGGTTCGAGGGGCAGCGCATCGGGCAGGGGCGCGAGAACGCCAAGCGCTTCCTGCGTGAGAACCCCGCGGTCTACGAGCGCGTCGCCGAGCAGGTCTACGCCGCTTCCGGGCTCAAGAAGAAGGTCCCGGCCGCCACGCCCGCTGCAGACACCAGCGACACCACGGTCTGAGGGCGTCAGCGTCGACGCCCGCAAGCGCGGAGCGCGCGCAGCGAAGCCGCTTCGGCTGAGCGAAGCCGGTAGGCGCGCGGCCGCCCGCGCGCCGTACACCGCAAGACCTGTTCAAGGGACGGCCTCGCCGGGTCGATGACGACTCTCGACTGCCGCATGGGGAGACCCGCCCGGGTGGCGGGCTCCCGGCGGCGGTCTGCGAATGTCTGGCGGGGCTGGCGGCGATGGAACTCAACGACGTTCTGCGGGTCGCGGTCAAAGGCAACGCCTCGGACATCCATCTGAAGGCGGGGTTGCCGCCGATGTTCCGCGTCGACGGCGCGCTCGTGCCGCTGAAGAACGGCGAGCGGCTGCTGCCGGAGTGGCTCACGAACGTGGCGCGGGCGATCATGACGCCGGGCCAGGTCAACCACTTCGAGAAGAACCACGAGGTGGACCTGGCGTACTCGATCCCCGGCGTCGGCCGCTTCCGTGTGAACGCCTTCCAGCAGCGCGGCACCGTCGGCATCGTGTTTCGCGTGATCCCGTTCGGGGTCAAGACCGCCCAGCAGCTCAACCTGCCCAAGGTGGTCGAGCGCATCGCGATGGAGCCGCGCGGCCTGATCCTGGTCACCGGCACCACCGGCTCGGGCAAGTCGACCACCCTCGCTGCGATGATCGACCACATCAACTCGAACCGGACCTGCCACATCATCACGATCGAGGACCCGATCGAGTTCCTGATCCGCGACAAGCGCTCGATCGTGAACCAGCGCGAGATCGGCGTCGACACCAACACCTTCGCCACGGCGCTGCGCTCGGCGCTGCGTCAGGACCCAGACGTCGTGCTCGTGGGCGAAATGCGCGACTTCGAGACGATCGAGACCGCGCTGACCGCGGCCGAGACGGGCCACCTGGTGCTGTCGACGCTGCACACGATCGACGCCGCCGAGACGATCACGCGCATCGTGTCGGTGTTCCCGCCGCACCAGCAGCCGCAGATCCGGCTGCAGCTCTCCACCATCATCAAGGGCGTGATCAGCCAGCGGCTGGTGCCGCGCGCCGACGGCAAGGGCCGCGTGCCGGCGCTCGAGGTGCTGATCTCGACGGCGCGCATTCGCGAGTGCATCTCGGAGAAGGAGCGCACCAAGGAGATCCCGGACGCGATCGCCAAGGGCTTCACCACCTACGGCATGCAGACCTTCGATCAGTCGCTGATGTCGCTGGTCAAGGGCAACCTGGTCTCCTACGAGGAGGCGCTGCGCCACGTCTCCAACGCCGACGACTTCGCGCTGCGCTTCAAGGGCGTCTCGGGCACTTCGGACACGGCCTGGGACGACTTCGAGAAGGACTCCGACAAGGACGAGGCGGCCGCCCCGGACAACGACGATCTGAAGATCGAGCGCTTCTGACCGGTCGGAGCGACGCTCCGCGGCCTCCGGTATCCTGCCCGCCGTGAAGGCCTCGGAGATCCGCCAGAAGTTCCTGCGCTATTTCGCCGAGCGCGGCCACGAAGTGGTGCACTCCGGCTCGCTCGTCCCCGAGGGCGATCCGACGCTGATGTTCGCGAACGCCGGCATGGTGCAGTTCAAGCGCGTGTTCCTGGGCGAGGAGACCCGCCCCTACAAGCGCGCGGTGACGGCGCAGAAGTGCATGCGCGTCGCCGGCAAGCACAACGATCTCGAAGACATCGGCCGCTCGCCGACTCACCACTCCTTCTTCGAGATGCTCGGGAATTTCTCGTTCGGCGACTACTTCAAGAAGGATGCGATCGAGTACGGCTGGGAGTTCTTGACGCGCGTGCTCGGGATCGACGAGAAGCGGCTTGCCGTGACGGTGCTCGACGTGGACGAGGAGGCCTACGGACTCTGGCGCGACCACATCGGGCTGCCGCCGGAGCGCATCTTCCGACTCGGCGAAGCGGAGAACTTCTGGCAGATGGCCGACACCGGTCCCTGCGGACCGTGCTCGGAGATCAACCTCATCGAGGGCGATCCCTGCGGGCGCCCGAGCTGCGACCCGGCGTGCCCGTGCGGCCACTTCCGCGAGCTCTGGAACCTGGTGTTCATGCAGTTCGAGCAGTCCGCCGACGGCACGCGCCGGCCGCTGCCGAGGCCCTCGGTCGACACGGGCATGGGGCTCGAGCGGATCACGCGCATCCTGGAGGGCGTCGCGAGCGACTACGACATCGACCTGTTCGTGCCGCTCGTCGCGAAAGCGTCCGAGCTCGCGGGCAAGGCGTACGGCAGTGGCGGCGAGCCCGACGTCTCGATGCGCGTGATCGCCGACCACGCGCGCGCGTGCACCTTCCTGATCTCCGAGGGCGTTCTGCCGTCGAACGAGGGACGGGGCTACGTGCTGCGCCGCATCCTGCGCCGTGCGGCGCGGCACGGCGTGCTGCTCGGAATCGAGCAGCCGTTCCTGTACCAGGTCGCCGACGCCGTGGTCGCCACCATGGGCGACGCCTATCCGGAGCTGCGCGAACGGGGCGCGTTCGTCCAGGACACGGTGCGCCGCGAGGAAGAGCGCTTCGGCCGCACCCTCGGGCGCGGGCTCGAGCTGCTCGACGCCGAGATCGCGCGCGCGCGCCGCGAGAAGCGCGAGCGCCTGCCGGCCGACGTGGTCTTCAAGCTCTACGACACCTTCGGCTTCCCGACCGACCTGACCGACGACGTGCTGCGCGGCCACGGCCTCGGCTACGACCGCGCCGGCTTCGACGCGCTGATGCGCGACCAGGCCGAGCGCGCGCGCGCGGCGTGGAAGGGCTCGGGTGAGAAGGCGCCGGCCGAGGCGTACACAGCACTCGCCGCTCGCGTGCGCACTAGCTTCGTCGGCTACGAGACGCTCTCCGCGCGCTCGGTCGTGCGCGCGCTCCTGCGCGGTGGCGTCGAGGTCGACGCCGTCGGCGAGGGCGAGCGCGTCGAAGTCGTCGTCGAGTCCACGCCGTTCTACGCCGAGAGCGGCGGGCAGGTCGGCGACGAGGGCGCGATCGAAGGCCCGAACGGCCGCGTGGCCGTGGACGACACGCAGCGGCCCGTCGATGGGCTCGTGGTGCACCACGGCCGCGTCACGCTCGGCGCGCTGCGCACGGGCGACGAGGTGTCGCTCGAGGTGGACGCCGATCGGCGCGCGGCGACGGTGCGCAATCACTCGGGGACACACCTGTTGCAGTGGGCCCTGCGCCAGGTGCTGGGGCCGCACGTGACGCAGGCCGGCTCGCTGGTCTCGCCCGACCGCCTGCGGTTCGACTTCACCTTCGACCGGCCGCTGGACGAAGGCGAGGTGCGGCGCGTCGAGGACCTGGTGAACGGGCTCGTGCTGCGCAACGTGACGGCGCGCGTGGAGCAAAAGCCGTATCCGCAGGCGCTCGCGGATGGCGCGATCGCGATGTTCTCCGAGAAGTATGGCGACGTGGTGCGGGTGGTGAGTTTCGGGCCGTCGACGGAGCTCTGCGGCGGCACTCACGCGCGTGCGACCGGTGAGATCGGCACGTTGCGGATCACCGGCCAGTCGGCGGTCGCCGCCGGCGTGCGGCGGCTCGAGGCGCAGACCGGCCTCGGCGCGCTCGAGTACGCGCGCCGCGAGAGTCGCACGCTGCGCGAGGCGGCTGCCGTGCTGCGCGCGCCCGCGGCCGAGCTAGCGGAGCGCATCGAGAAGCTCGCACGGCGCGAGAAGGAGCTCCAGCGCGAGATCGAGAAGCTGCGCGCGCAGCTGCGCAGCGGCGGCGGCGCGAGCGATCCGCTGCAGCAGGCGCGCGAGGTCGGTGGCGTCCGGCTGGTCACCGCTCTGGTCGAAGACGCGGATCCCAAGCAGCTGCGCGCCATGGTCGACGAGCTCAAGGGACGCCTGCGCAGTGGCATCGTCCTGCTCGGCACGCGGAGCCATGGCAAGGCGGCTCTCGCGCTCGGCGTGACCGACGATCTGGTCGCGCGCCACAAGGCGGGCGAGCTGATCAAACGCCTCGCCGAGACCCTTGGCGGGACCGGCGGCGGACGCGCGGACTTCGCACAGGCCGGCGGTCCCGACGCGGATCGACTGCCGGACGCCCTCGCGCGCATCGACTCCCTGCTGGGGGGGTAGGAGCGTGACTCAAGCCGGACGCGCATCGCAAGCGCGCAAAGCGCGCGCGCAGCGAGGCGAAGCCGAGCGAAGGCCGCTCGGCGACAGCCGTCGCGGCACCGGACCGCAAGCGCGCAAAGCGCGCGCGCAGCGAGGCGAA
>CAYVQJ010000101.1:0-14921 GCA_964454165.1 uncultured Myxococcales bacterium
GGAGATGGTGATGCCGGGGGACAGAATCTCGATCGACGTGAATCTGATCACGCCGATCGCGATGGATCAGGGTCTGCGGTTCGCGATCCGCGAAGGTGGACGCACCGTGGGCGCCGGCGTCGTGGCCGAGATCGTCGAGTAAGTGCCACGGAACTCTGTGAAGGCCAGTAGCTCAATTGGTAGAGCAGCGGTCTCCAAAACCGCAGGTTGGGGGTTCGAGTCCCTCCTGGCCTGCCAATCCGATGGCTCGCACTCGAGGGAAGACCAGTAATTGAGCAGGAACCCGGTCCAGTGGATCGAGCAGTCGCGCGAGTTCTTGAACGACGTTCAAGTCGAGTTCAAGAAGGTGACGTGGCCGGCCCGCAAGGAGATCGTCGCCGGGACGATCGCCGTCGTGGTCGTCACCGTCCTGCTGTCCGCGGCGCTGTTCGCCGTCGACGCGACGCTGGCCTGGGTCATGAGCTGGGTCCTCTCGTAGGGGTGAGGGCAACGTAGATGGCAGACGACAAGAACGCGGCGGTGGCTGCACAGCCGGACCAGGCACAGTGGTACGTGATCCACACGTACTCGGGACAGGAGATGCGCGCGAAGCAGGCACTGCTCGAGCGCGTGAAGACGCACGGCCGCGAGGGTGCGATCAAAGACGTCTTCATCCCCGAGGAGAAGGTCGTCGAGGTGGTCAAGGGTGAGAAGCGCACCAGCAAGCGCAAGTTCCTGCCGGGCTACATGCTGGTGCGTATGGAGCTCGACGACGAGCTCTGGCACATCGTCAAGAACACCGCCCGCATCACGGGATTCGTCGGCGCGGGCACCAAGCCGACGCCGATCCCGGAGGACGACGTGCGCCGCATGCTCGGGCAGGCGGAGAGCCCGAAGGCCAAGCCCAAGGTGAGCTTCGACGAGCGCGAGACGGTGCGCGTCAGCGGCGGCCCGTTCGCGAACTTCTCGGGCACGGTGGGCGAGGTCGACATCGGCAAGGAGCGCGTGCAGGTGCTGGTCACGGTGTTCGGCCGCGCGACGCCCGTCTGGCTCAAGTTCGATCAGGTGGAGAAGGCCTAAGCGATGGCGAAGAAGGTCGTGGCGATCGTCAAGCTGCAGTGCCCCGCGGGCGCGGCGAACCCGTCGCCGCCCGTCGGTCCGGCGCTCGGCCAGCACGGCGTGAACATCATGGAGTTCTGCAAGTCGTTCAACGCGCAGACCCAGGCCCAGCAGGGCCTCATCATTCCCGCGGTGATCACGGTCTACTCGGACCGCAGCTTCAGCTTCGTGCTCAAGACGCCGCCGGCCTCGGTGTTGCTCAAGCGTGCTGCGAAGATCGCCAAGGGGTCCGGGGCCGCGCTCAAGGAAAAGGTTGGCAAGGTCACGCGCGCGCAGGTGCGCGAGATCGCCCAGACGAAGCTGCCCGATCTGAACGCGCACGACGTCGATGCGGCGATGCGAATCATCGAGGGCACCGCTCGCAACATGGGAATCGAGGTCGAGGGCTGACTTATGGCACATGGGAAGCAGGGCGCGGCGGCGCTCGCGAAGGTGGACCGGGAGCGCGTGTATCCGTTCGAGGAGGGCATCCGCCTGATGCTCGACGCGCGCCACGTGAAGTTCGACGAGACGACCGAGGCCGCGATCAACCTGGCCGTCGATCCGCGCCACGCCGACCAGAACGTGCGCGGCGCGATCGCGCTGCCGCACGGCACCGGCAAGCAGGTGCGCGTGGTGGTGTTCGCCAAGGGTGACAAGGAGCGCGAGGCGCGAGAGGCGGGCGCCGACGAGGTCGGCGGCGACGATCTGGCCAAGCGGGTCAGCGACGGCTGGCTCGACTTCGAGCGCGTGATCGCGACGCCCGACATGATGAACGTGGTCGGCCGGCTGGGCCGGGTGCTCGGGCCGCGCGGGCTGATGCCCAATCCGAAGGTCGGCACGGTTACCTTCGACGTCGGCCGCGCGGTGCGCGAGCAGAAGGCGGGCAAGATCGAGTTCCGCGTCGACAAGGCGGGGATCGTCCACGTGCCCTTCGGCAAGGCGTCGTTCGGGCCCGAGAAGCTGCGCGACAACCTGAGCGCGGTGCTCGAGGCGATCGTCAAGGCCAAGCCCGCCTCGGCAAAGGGCAACTACCTGAAGAAGGTCTCCATCTCCACGACGATGGGACCGGGGATCAAGGTCGACACCGGCGCCTTTGCGGCGACGGCGTCCTAGGGGGCTCGGCATGCGGTCGCGGGCATACAAGGAAGGCGAGGTCGAGGAGCTCCGCGAGCGCGCGGAGCGCGCCCTCGGGATCCTGATCGCCGACTACCGGGGGCTCACGGTCTCCGAGTCGGCGGAGCTCCGGGCGCGGCTGCGCAAGGAAGGCGGCAAGCACGTCGAGTACCGGGTCGCCAAGAATACGTTGGTGCGCCGCGCCGTCGAAGGTACCCCGGCGTCCGTGCTCGAGCCCTATCTGACGGGGCCGACCGCACTGGCCTTCGCGTTCGAAGAGCCGGCTGCCGTCGCACGGCTGCTGGTCGGCTACGCCAAGCAAAACGAGAAGTTCCAGATCAAGGGAGGCATCATCGACGGCGAGGTCGTCGATCTCGCGGCGATCCGAGCGCTCGCGGCGCTTCCCGGCAAGGACGAGCTGCGGGCCATGCTGATGGCGGCGCTGCTCGCTCCCATGACGAATCTCGCGGGGTCGCTGCGCGCGCTGCTCGGCAACCTCCGCGGCGCGCTCGAGCAGCGCCAGAAGCAGCTCGAGTCGGCGAGTTCCTAACGAGCAACACCAACCGAAGACCCCGCTCTGGCGCTTCGGCGCCTTGAACGGACCGGGGTAGGGAGGAGACAACGATGGCGTCGGTGGAAGAGATCTTCGCGCAGATCAACGAGCTCAAGCCGCTGCAGATCGCGGCGCTGATCAAGAAGATGGAGCAGGACTGGGGCGTGACGGCGGCGCCGGTCGCGGTGGCGGCCGCGGGCGGCGGTGGGGCGGCCGCGGCGGTCGTCGAAGAGCAGACCGAGTTCGACGTGATCCTGACGTCGATCGGCGAGAAGAAGATCCAGGTGATCAAGGAGGTCCGCACGATCACCGGCCTCGGGCTGAAGGAGGCCAAGGACCTCGTCGAGGGCGCGCCGAAGCCCGTGAAGGAAGGCGTCGAGAAGGCGGAGGCCGAAAAGATCAAGGCTCAGCTCGAGGCCGCCGGCGGGCAGGCTCAGATCAAGTAGCGCGCGGCTCGGGCGCGCGCGCACACAGGTCGGGAAGGGAGCCGGCAACGCCGGCCGCAGGAGGACTGAATGCAGGGTGCCGTGCACGCGGGGCGGATTCGCAAGGATTTCTCGCGGATCGAAAAGATCATCGACATCCCGAATCTGATCGACATCCAGAAGCGCTCGTTCGATCGCTTCCTGCAGGTGGACGTCGAGCCGGAGAAGCGCGAGAACGTCGGCCTACAGGCCGTCTTCCACTCCGTGTTCCCGATTCGGGACTTCAACGAGACCGCCTCGCTGGAGTTCGTCTCCTACGTGCTCGAGCAGCCCAAGTACGACGTGCAGGAGTGCCTGCAGCGCGGCATGACGTACGCCGCGCCGATCAAAGTGACCATCCGCCTGATCGTCTGGGACCAGAGCGGAGAGGCCACGAGCCAGAACATCCGCGACGTCAAGGAGCAGGAGGTCTACTTCGGCGAGATCCCGGTGATGACGGACAACGGTACGTTCATCATCAACGGGACCGAGCGCGTGATCGTCTCTCAGCTCCACCGCTCGCCCGGCATCTTCTTCGACTCCGGTCAGTCGGGCGCCGCGACGTCGGGCAAGAAGCTCTACTCCTGCCGCATCATCCCTTACCGCGGCTCCTGGCTCGACATCGAGTTCGATCACAAGGACCTGATCCAGGTGCGCATCGATCGGCGTCGCAAGCTGCACGCTACCGTGCTGCTCAAGGCGCTCGGCTATGGCGCGGAGGAGCTGCTGCAGCTGTTCTACGAGCCGGAGCGCATCCGCTATGACGGCAAGAAGTGGATGAAAAGGCCCGCGCGGCTGGAGAATCTGATCGGCCAGCGCTGCACCAGAGCGGTCAAGGCGGACTCCGGCGGCGACGCGATCGTGCGCGAGGGTCGCAAGTTCACGCAGGCCCTGGTGCGCCGGCTGCGCGAAGCCGGCGTCGAGTGGATTCAGGTCGACGCCGAAGACATCGTGCGCACCGACGGCGTGAAGCGCGTCGCTCCCGAGGACATCGTCGACGAGAGCACCGGCGAAGTGCTGCTCGAGTGCAACGAAGTGGTGGCGCAGGAGAGCTTCGACCGGCTGGTCGAGGCCTCCAAGCACATGCCCGAGAAGACGCTCGAGTTTTCTCTCCTGTACCTGGATCCGATCACCACCGGCACCGCGATCCACGACACGCTGCTCGCAGACAAGACGCTGACGCGCGAAGAGGCGATCATCGACATCTATCGCCGCCTGCGCCCGGGCGATCCGCCGACGGTCGAAACCGCGAGCAACGTCTTCAAAAACCTGTTCTTCAACCCGGAACGCTACGACCTCTCTCGCGTGGGCCGGCTCAAGCTCAACCACAAGCTCGGGCTCGACCTGCCGCTCGACGAGACCACGCTGCGGCGCGAGGACATCCTGCTCGCGGTCAAGTACCTGGTCGACCTGAAGAACGGCACCGACCCCGACAAGCGCATCGACGACATCGACCACCTGGGCAACCGCCGCGTGCGGGTCGTCGGCGAGCTACTCGAGAATCAGTACCGCGTCGGCCTGGTGCGCATGGAGCGCGCGATCAAGGAGCGCATGAGTCTGCAGGAAATCGAGCAGCTCATGCCGCACGACCTGATCAACTCCAAGCCGGTGTCCGCGGTGGTCAAGGAGTTCTTCGGCTCCAGCCAGCTCTCGCAGTTCATGGACCAGAACAACCCGCTGTCGGCGGTGACGCACAAGCGGCGGCTGTCGGCGCTCGGGCCGGGCGGCCTGACCCGCGAGCGCGCGGGGTTCGAAGTGCGCGACGTGCACAACACCCACTACGGGCGGATTTGCCCGGTGGAGACTCCGGAAGGTCCGAACATCGGGCTGATCGCGTCGCTGTCGACGTATGCGCGCGTGAACGACTACGGCTTCATCGAGACGCCGTACCGCGAGGTGAAGAACCACAAAGTCACCGACCAGGTCCGCTACCTCTCCGCGCTCGAGGAGGAGCGCGTCGCGATCGCGCAGGCCAGCGCTCCGCTGGACGCGAAGGGGCACTTCGTGCGCGAGACCGTGAACGCGCGCAAGAGCGGCGAGTTCGTGGTGGTGCCGCGCGAGGACATCGACCTGATGGACGTCTCGCCGAACCAGCTGGTGTCGGTCGCCGCGTCGCTGATTCCGTTCCTCGAGAACGATGACGCCAACCGCGCGCTGATGGGCTCGAACATGCAGCGCCAGGCGCTGCCGCTGATGCGGACCGACGCGCCGCTGGTCGGAACCGGCATGGAAGGTGTGGTCGCGCGAGATTCCGGCGTGACCGTGGTCGCCAAGCGCGGCGGTGTGGTCGAGAGCGTCGACGCCGCGCGCATCGTGATCAAGCCCGACTCCGAGCCCGGCGATCCGGATCCGACGCCCGACATCGTGAACCTGGTCAAGTATCAGCGCTCGAATCAGAACACCTGCATCAACCAGAAGCCGATCGTGCGCGTGGGCCAGCGCGTCGGAAAGGGCGAAGTGATCGCCGACGGCCCCGCGACGGATCAGGGCGAGCTCGCGCTCGGCCGCAACGTGCTCGTCGCGTTCATGCCGTGGGGCGGGTACAACTTCGAGGACTCGATCCTGATCTCGGAGCGCGTGGTCAAGGACGACCTCTTCACCTCGATCCACATCGAGGAGTTCGAGGTCGTCGCGCGTGACACCAAGCTCGGCAAGGAAGAGATCACGCGCGACATCCCGAACGTCGGCGAGGAGGCGCTCAAGGACCTCGACGAGGCCGGCATCGTGCGGCTCGGCGCCGAGGTCAGGGCCGACGACATCCTGGTTGGCAAGATCACGCCGAAGGGAGAGACGCAGCTCTCACCCGAGGAGCGCCTGCTGCGCGCGATCTTCGGCGAGAAGGCCGGCGACGTGCGCGACACCAGCCTGCGCGTCCCGCCGGGAGTCGCGGGCACGGTGATCGGAGCGCGCGTGTTCTCGCGGCGCGGGATCGACAAGGACGATCGCGCCCGCACCATCGAGGATGCGGAGATCGCCAAGCTGCGGATCGACCAGGAAGACGAGATCCGCATCGTGCGCGAGGCCGCGCTGAACCGCGTGCGCGACCTCTTGATCGGGCAGACCTGCAAGGTCCGGCTCGCGGACGAGCGGCGCAAGGAGGCGTGGCTGGAGCCCGGTGCTGTCATCAGCGCCGAGCTGCTCGAGCAGGTGCCTCGACGCAAGTGGCGCGACGTCAGGATCGAGGACGCCGCGATCATGAAGCGTATCGAGGAGATCCTGTCGACCGCCGAGGAGCAGGCCAGCCTGATCAAGACGGTGTTCGACGAGAAGATCGCTCGGTTGAAGAAGGGCGACGAGCTACCGCCGGGCGTCTTCAAGATGGTCAAGGTCTACCTGGCCATCAAGCGCAAGCTGTCGGTGGGCGACAAGATGGCCGGCCGCCACGGCAACAAGGGCGTGATCTCGCGCATCCTGCCCGAGGAGGACATGCCCTACCTGCAGGACGGCACCCCGGTCGAAATCGTGCTGAATCCGCTCGGTGTACCGTCGCGCATGAACGTCGGCCAGATCCTGGAGACCCACCTCGGCTGGGCCGCGCGCGCGCTCGGCGAGCAGGTGCAGCAGGAGATCGATGAGAAGTGGTCGGGGGCGAAGCTGCGCGAGCGCCTCCGGCAGGTCTACTCCTCTCCCCGCGTCGACAAGCTGCTCGCCGGGATGGACGAAGACGAGCTGCGCGCCATCGCGCGTAGCGTCACCCGTGGCGTGCCCATGGCCACCGCCGTCTTCGATGGCGCGAAAGAGGAGCAGATCAAGTCCCTGCTCGAGAGCTCGGGCCTACCGCGCTCGGGACAGACGATGCTGTTCGATGGCCGCTCGGGCGACGCGTTCCACTCCAACGTCACCGTCGGCGTGATGTACATCATGAAGCTGCACCACCTGGTGGATGACAAGATCCACGCGCGCTCGATCGGGCCGTACTCGCTGGTCACGCAGCAGCCGCTCGGCGGCAAGGCCCAGTTCGGCGGCCAGCGCCTGGGCGAGATGGAGGTGTGGGCGATGGAGGCCTACGGCGCGGCGTACGCGCTGCAGGAGTTCCTGACCGTGAAGTCCGACGACGTGGTCGGTCGCACCCGCATGTACGAGTCGATCGTCAAGGGCGACTGCGAGCTCGCGCCGGGCCTGCCGGAGAGCTTCAACGTGCTGATCAAGGAGATGCAGAGCCTGGGCCTCCAGGTCGATCTCCTCGAAGATTCGGAGTAGGGGGTCAAATGCGCGATCTCTACAACCTGTTCGAGAAGCCCAAGGATCCGCTCTCGTTCTCCGCGATGCGCGTTTCGATCGCGTCGCCGGACAAGATCCGCGAGTGGTCGTATGGCGAGGTCAAGAAGCCCGAGACCATCAACTACCGCACGTTCAAGCCGGAACGAGACGGGCTGTTCTGCGCCAAGATTTTCGGCCCGGTCAAGGACTACGAGTGCAACTGCGGCAAGTACAAGCGCATGAAGCACCGCGGCGTGGTGTGCGAGAAGTGTGGCGTGGAGGTGATCCAGTCGCGCGTGCGGCGCGAGCGCATGGGGCACATCACGCTCGCCGCGCCCGTCGCGCACATCTGGTTCCTGAAGTCGCTGCCGAGCAGGATCGGCAACCTGCTCGAGCTCACGCTCAAGGATCTGGAGCGCGTGCTCTACTTCGAGCAGTACATCGTCACCGCTCCGATGAACGTCGAGGAGCTCAAGCTGGGCGAGCTGCTCACCGACGAGCGGCTGCTCGAGCTCAAGCAGGCGCACGGCCCCAACGCGTTCAAGTACGGCATCGGCGCCGAGGCCATCCGCCAGATCCTGGCGGCGATCGACGTCGAGAAGGAGTCGATCCAGCTGCGGCGCGAGATGCGCGACGCAACCAGTGAGGCGAAGCGCAAGAAGCTGGCCAAGCGCCTCAAGGTGCTGGACGCGTTCCGTGAGTCGGGCAATCGCCCCGAGTGGATGATCCTCGAGGTGATCCCGGTGATTCCGCCGGACCTGCGCCCGCTGGTGCCGCTCGATGGCGGCCGCTTCGCGACCAGCGACCTGAACGACCTGTATCGGCGCGTGATCAACCGCAACAACCGCCTGAAGCGGCTGCTCGAGCTGAACGCCCCCGAGGTGATCATCCGCAACGAGAAGCGGATGCTGCAGGAGGCGGTCGACGCGCTGTTCGACAACGGCCGCCGCGGCAAGGTGATCACGGGGCCGACCAAGCGACCGCTCAAGTCGCTGTCCGACATGCTCAAAGGCAAGCAGGGCCGCTTCCGCCAGAACCTGCTCGGCAAGCGCGTGGACTATTCGGGGCGCTCGGTGATCGTCGTCGGACCCGAGCTGCGCCTGCACCAGGCGGGCGTGCCTAGCCGCATGGCGCTCGAGATCTTCAAGCCGTTCATCTACTCCAAGCTCGAGCAGCGCGGCTACGTGACCACGATCAAGGCGGCCAAGAAGATGGTGGAGAAGGAGCGCCCGGAGGTCTGGGACATCCTGGACGAGGTGGTCCAGGAGCACCCGATCCTGCTCAATCGCGCACCGACGCTCCACCGCCTGGGCATCCAGGCCTTCGAGCCCGTCCTGATCGACGGTAAGGCGATCCAGCTGCACCCGCTGGTCTGCCACGCATTCAACGCGGACTTCGACGGCGACCAGATGGCGGTGCACCTGCCGCTCTCGGTCGAGGCGCAGATCGAGGCGCGGGTGCTGATGATGAGCACCAACAACATCCTGTCGCCGGCGCACGGCCGCCCGATCATCACGCCGACGCAGGACATCGTGCTCGGGGCGTACTACATGACCCGCGAGCGGCGCTTCGCGCGCGGCGAGGGCTCGAGCTTCGCCTCGCCCGAGGAGGTGCGCTGCGCCTTCGATGCGGGCGTGGTCGAGCTCCACGCCGCGGTCGAGGTGCGCATCGATGGTGCGCGCTACAAGACGACCGCCGGGCGCGTGCTCTTGTACGAGATCGTGCCGCCCGAGATCCCGTTCGAGCAGGTCAACCGAGTGATGGACAAGAAGGCACTCGGCAACCTGGTCAACGCGGTTTACCGCCGCGTGGGCAACAAGGCCACCGTATTGCTTTCCGACCGGCTGCGCTCGCTCGGCTACGCCAACGCGACTGTGGCAGGAGTCTCGATCTCGATCGACGACATGCGCGTCCCGGCCAGCAAGGAGCGGCTGCTCGAAGAGGCCGAGCGCGACGTGAACGAGTTCCATCGCCAGTACCAGGAAGGCCTGATCACGGACGGCGAGCGCTACAACAAGGTCGTCGACCGCTGGGCGCTGGTTACCGAGCAGATCGCCAAGGAGATGATGGCGCAGCTCGAGCAGGAACAGGTCGTCGACCCCGAAGGCAAGTCGCTGCGCGTGCAGAGCTTCAACCCGATCTACATGATGGCCGACTCGGGGGCGCGCGGCTCCGCGCAGCAGATCCGGCAGCTCGCCGGCATGCGCGGGCTGATGGCCAAGCCGTCGGGCGAGATCATCGAGCGGCCAATCCTCTCGAATTTCCGCGAGGGGCTCTCGGTGCTCGAGTACTTCACCTCGACGCACGGCGCGCGCAAGGGTCTGGCCGACACCGCGCTCAAGACGGCGAACTCAGGCTACCTGACGCGGCGGCTGGTCGACGTGGCTCAGGACGTGATCGTGTGCGAGCACGACTGCGGAACGGCCGACGGCATCGACGTGACGCCGCTGGTCGAAGGCGGCGAGATCATCGAGCGCCTCGGCGACCGCATCCTCGGTCGCGTCGCGCTCGGTGACATCAACGACCCGGTCACCGGCGAAGTGCTGGTGCGCGCCAACGACGAGATCGACGAGGACCTGGTGCAGAACATCGAGGACGCGGGCATCGAGCGCGTCACGATCCGCTCCGTCCTCACCTGTCAGACCCGCCGGGGTGTGTGCGTGCTGTGCTACGGCCGCGACCTCGGCCAGGGCAGGCTCTCGAACCTCGGCGAGGCGGTCGGTGTGATCGCCGCGCAGTCGATCGGCGAGCCGGGCACGCAGCTCACGATGCGCACCTTCCACATCGGCGGCGCTGCGACCGCGCGCGCGGAGCAGTCGCACACAGAGGCGCGCACGGAAGGCCGCGCCAAGTACAAGGACGTCTCCACGATCGTCGACGAGAACAACGAGCTGATCGTGATGAGCCGCAAGGGCGAGATCTCCGTGGTCGACTCCACGGGCCGCGAGCGCGAGACCTACCCGGTGGTGTACGGCGCCAAGATGAAGGTGGGCGACGGCGATCCCGTGCGGTCCGGACAGGTCCTGCACGAGTGGGATCCGTTCTCCAACCCGATCCTGTCGCAGGTCGCGGGGACCGTGAAGTTCGGCGACATCAACGAAGGCGTCACCATGCAGGAGCAGGTCGACGAGTTCACCGGCCTCTCGCGCAAGGTGATCATCGAGTCGAAGGACCCCGATCTGCGGCCGCGCATCTCGATCAAGAACGACGAGGGCCAGACCATCGCCAACGGTCGCTACCTGATGCCGGTCGGCGTGAACCTGGTCGTGGTCGAGGGGCAGGAGGTCAAGCCCGGCACCTGCCTCGCGCGCATCCCGCGCGAGACCACCAAGACCAAGGACATCACCGGCGGTCTGCCGCGCGTCGCGGAGCTGTTCGAGGCGCGCAAGCCCAAGGAGTTCGCGATCGTCTCCGAGATCGACGGGACGGTGGCGTTCGGCGGCGACGTGCGCGGCAAGCGGCGCGTGACCGTCACGCCGCCGTCGGGCGATCCGCGCAACTACGACATCCCCAAGGGCAAGCATCTGGCCGTCCACGAGGGCGACTACGTGCGCGCCGGCGAGCCCCTGATGGGCGGCTCCTCGAACCCGCACGACATCCTGCGCATCAAGGGGCAGAAGGAGCTCGCCAAGTACCTGCTCGACGAGATCCAGGAGGTCTACCGGCTGCAGGGCGTGCCGATCAACGACAAGCACATCGAGGTGATCGTGCGCCAGATGCTGCGCTGGGTGCGCGTGAAGGAAGTCGGCGACACCGACTTCCTGATCGGCGAGCAGGTCGAGAAGCACGTGTTCGACGAGGTCAACGCCACGATGGTCGAGTCGAGCAAGCAGGTGGCGGAGGCCGAGCCGATGCTGCTCGGGATCACCAAGGCGTCGCTCTCGACGGAGAGCTTCATCTCGGCGGCGTCGTTCCAGGAGACGACGAAGGTGCTCACGGAGGCTTCGATCTCGGGGCGCACCGACTACCTGCGCGGGCTCAAGGAGAACGTGATCATGGGGCGGCTGATCCCGGCGGGCACGGGGCTTCCGCGCTACCGAAACCTCGGGATCCAGGTCGAGGGCCCCGGGGTGGAGCCCGAGGTCGATCCCGAGCCTCGGCCGGCGGCGGCTCGCGCGGGCGCGGAGCTCGTGGCGCGCGATCGCGATAACGCGGAGGGGCTCGAGCTCTAGCTCGGCGTTTCACCTTCATTTCGCCGCCACAGCGGGCGGCAGGACCGCGTGCCAACCCGTTGACGCGGGTCGGATTCCTGTTAGAATCCCGCACCTTCCGAACGGCGGGCGCCAGCGCGCGAGATCGACGGGATCTCCAGGGGTGCCCTTGCTCATGCGAGGCGCGTCTCCATGGGTCCGCTTCGGCGTGACGCGAGCGCTTCCCGGAACGCGGTCGCGAGGAACCCGAGTCGCATGCCCACGATCGAGCAGTTGGTTCGCCACGCGCGCGTGATCAAGCGGCGCAAGAGCAAGTCCGCGGACCTCACGCGATGCCCGCAAAAGCGCGGCGTGTGTCTGCGCGTTTCGACGTTGACGCCCAAGAAGCCGAACTCCGCCCTGCGCAAGGTGGCGCGCGTCCGGCTCTCGAACGGCCGCGAGGTCTGGGGCTACATCCCGGGCGAGGGTCACAATCTGCAGGAACACTCGGTGGTGTTGGTGCGCGGGGGGCGCGTGAAGGATCTACCGGGCGTCCGCTACCACATCGTGCGGGGCACGCTGGACTCGCTGGGCGTCGACGGGCGCAACAAGTCGCGCAGCCGCTACGGCACCAAGCGCCGCAAGAAGTAGGTCGAGCATGCCGCGTCGCCGCGAGATCCCGAAGCGCCAGATCCAGCCCGATCCAAAGTTCCAGGATCGGCACGTCGCCAAGTTCACGAACGTGCTGCTGCGCCGGGGCAAGAAGAGCACGGCCGAGCGACTGATCTACCACTCCTTCGCGCTGATCGAGGATCGGGCGAAGGAGGAGTCGCTGCGTGTGTTCAAGCGAGCGCTCGACAACGTGCGCCCGCGGATCGAGGTCAAGAGCCGGCGCGTCGGCGGCGCGACGTACCAGGTTCCGGTCGAGGTGCGGATCGACCGCGGCACTGCGCTTGCGATGCGCTGGCTGATCGACGCCGCGCGCGCGCGCGCCGGTCGCTCCATGATCGACAAGCTGGCCAACGAGTTCATCGACGCGGCGGGCGAACGCGGCGAAGCCGTGCGCAAGCGCGAAGACACGCATCGCATGGCCGACGCGAACAAGGCGTTCGCGCACTACCGCTGGTAGGGGGCGCCGGGACGCGTGCCATGGCAGTGGAGCAGTCGCTCGAGCGGACGCGGAACATCGGCATCATGGCCCACATCGATGCCGGTAAGACCACTACGTCCGAGCGCATCCTGTTCTACACCGGAACCAACTACAAGATGGGTGAGGTCGACTCCGGCAACACCACCATGGACTGGATGGTGCAGGAGCAGGAGCGCGGCATCACCATCACGTCGGCGGCCACGACCTGCTTCTGGCGCGGGCATCGCCTGAATCTGATCGACACCCCTGGCCACGTCGACTTCACGATCGAGGTCGAGCGCTCGCTGCGGGTGCTCGACGGCGCGATCGCGCTGTTCTGCGCCGTGGGAGGCGTCGAGCCCCAGTCGGAGACCGTATGGCGCCAGGCCGATCGCTACCGCGTGCCGCGCATCTGCTTCGTCAACAAGATGGACCGGGTCGGCGCCGACTTCCTGCGCGTGGTCGAGGAGATCAAGAAGAGGCTCGGCGCAGCGCCGCTGGTGCTGCAGCTGCCGATCGGCGCCGAAGCCCGCTTCCGCGGCATCGTCGATCTACTGGAGCAGAAGGCCGTGATCTGGGATGAAGAGACGCTCGGCGCGCGCTGGCACGAGGAAGAGGTCCCGGCGTCCATGGCGGCAGAGGTCGAGGAGTGGCGCGAGAAGCTCGTGGCCGCGGTCGCGGAGACCGACGAGCAGCTGCTCGAGTTCTACCTCGAGGGCGCCGATGTCGGCGCCGACCGCATCCGCAAGGCGATCCGCAACGCCACCATCGGCGGCAAGTTCGTGCCCGTCCTGTGCGGGGCCTCCTTCAAGAACAAGGGGGTGCAGCCGCTGCTCGACGCGGTGGTCGACTACCTGCCATCGCCGCTCGAGAAGCCGCCGGTCCTCGGTGTGGACTCACGCGGCAAGGAAGTGGTGCGGCGACCCGACCCGAGCGATCCGTTCGCCGCGCTCGCGTTCAAGATCATGACCGACCCGTACGTCGGTCACCTGACGTTCGTCCGCGTCTACTCGGGGAAGCTCTCGACCGGAGACCGCGTCTACAACTCGACGCAAGGCGAGAAGCAGCGTGTCGGGCGCCTGCTCAAGATGCACGCGAACAAGCAAGAGGCGACCGAATCGATCGCGGCCGGAGACATCGCCGCGATCGTCGGCCTGAAGAAGGTGTTCACGGGCGACACACTCTGTGCAGAGCACGCGCCGGTGGTGCTCGAGTCGATCGACTTCCCCGAGCCCGTGATCCAGATCGCGATCGAGCCGCGCACCAAGGCAGACCAGGAGAGGCTCGGCGATTCGCTCGCCAAGCTCGCGCTGGAGGATCCGTCCTTCCGCGTCACGACCGATCCCGAGACGGCGCAGACCTTGATCGCGGGCCAGGGCGAGCTGCACCTCGAGATCATCGTCGACCGGCTCGTGCGCGAGTTCCAGGTCGCCGCGAGCGTCGGCAAGCCGCAGGTCGCATACCGCGAGACCATCACGCGCCCCAGCCGCGCGGAGGGACGCTATGTGCGGCAGACCGGGGGCAGCGGCCACTACGGGCACGTCGTGCTCGAAGTCGAGCCGCTCGAGCCCGGGAAAGGCGTCGAGTTCGTCGCGAAGCTGGTGGGCGGGGCGATCCCCCGCGAATACTGGCGCGCGATCGAGCAGGGTGTGCGCGAGTGCCTGCATAGCGGGCCTCTCGGCGGCTACCCGGTGATCGACGTGCGCGCGCGGCTGGTCGACGGCTCCTGGCACGACGTCGACTCCAACGAGATCGCGTTCAAGATCGCGGGCTCGCTCGCCGCGCGCGACGCGCTCGATCGCGGCGCGCCGATTCTGCTCGAGCCGATCATGGCGGTCGAGGTCGTCGCGCCCGACAGCTTCACGGGTCCGGTGATCGACGATCTGAACAGCCGGCGCGGCAAGATTACCGACATGGAGACCCGTGGCACCACGCAGCTGATCAAGGTGCAGGTGCCGCTCGCGACCATGTTCGGGTACGTGAACTCGCTGCGCTCGCTCACGCAGGGGCGGGCGACGTTCACGATGCAGTTCCATCACTACGCGCAGGTTCCGGAGACGCTGGCCGCGGGCTTGGCTCACCGCTAGCGAGCTGCGCGGGAAGGGGAAGACATGTCGAAGGCGAAGTTCGAGCGGACGAAGCCGCACGTGAACGTGGGGACGATTGGGCACGTGGATCACGGGAAGACGACGTTGACGGCGGCGATCACGCAGCGGCAGGCGAAGAAGGGGTTTGCGGACTTCGTGCCGTTC
>CAYVQJ010000102.1:0-15736 GCA_964454165.1 uncultured Myxococcales bacterium
GGGCATCAACTCCGGCGATGTCGTGGTCGGGAAGATCGGCGACGACCTGCGCATGGACTACACCGCGCAGGGTCACACGGTCGGCTTGGCGCAAAGGATGGAGGCGCTCGCGTCGGGCGGGAGCATCTACCTGGGCGCGAACACGGCCGCGATCGTGCAGGGCTACTTCGCGCTCGAGGACCTGGGCGAGTTCGACGTGAAGGGCGCGGCTGCGCCCCTGCGAGTCTTCGGGCTCCAAGGCACAGGGCCTGCGCGCACGCACTTCGATCTGTCGCGCGCGCGCGGTCTCACGCGCTTCATCGGGCGCGCTTCAGATCTGCGCACCTTGGAGGACGCGCTCGAGCAGACGGTTGCGGGTAACGGGCAGGTGGTGGGCGTGGTGGCCGAGGCGGGCACGGGCAAGAGCCGACTCTGTTACGAGTTCCTCGAACGCTGCCGCGCGCGCGGTCTGCGCGTCTACGAGGGGCACGCCGTCGCGCACGGTCGCAACATCCCGTTCCTGCCGATCCTGGAGGTGTTCCGCGCCTACTTCGGCATCACCGCCGTCGACGACGAGGGCAGCGCGCGCGAGAAGATCGCCGGGCGCATGGTGGTGCTCGAGCAAGGGCTGGCCGACGCGCTGCCGCTGGTCTTCGACTTCCTCGGCGTCGCCGATCCCGAGCGCCCAGCGCCGCGGCTCGACGCCGAGGTTCGCCAGCGTCAGCTGATCGGCCTGATGCGCCAGCTGATCCAGAGCGCGAGCGCGACCCAGCCGACGGTGACGATGATCGAGGACCTGCACTGGCTCGACGCCGGCAGCGCAGAGTTCCTGGAGCAGCTGGTCGACGCGCGGGCGGGCAGTCGCAGCCTGCTGCTCTTGAACTTCCGGCCGGAGTACCACGCGGAGTGGATGCAGAAGTCGTGGTATCGGCAGATTCCGCTGACGCCGCTCGGGCGCGAATCGATCGCCGTGCTGCTCGCGGATCTGCTCGGCAACGATCCGAGCATTTCCGCGCTCGCTGGCGCGATCCACGCACGCACCGCAGGCAACCCGTTCTTCACCGAAGAAGTGGTGCAGTCACTGATCGAGTCGGGGCAGCTCGAGGGCACGCGCGGCGCCTACCGCTTGGTGACTCCGATCGAGCGACTCGAGGTGCCGGCGACCGTTCAGGCGGTGCTCGCCGCGCGCATCGACCGGCTGCCGGAGCGCGAGAAGCGGCTACTGCAAGTCGCGTCGGTGATCGGAAAGGAATTCTCCGAGCCGCTGCTGGCCGCGGTGGCGGAGTTCCCCATCGGCGAGCTGAAGGCCGCGCTGGCGACGCTTCAACGCGCCGAGTTCATCAACGAGCAGGCGCTCTATCCGCTGGCCGAATACGCATTCAAACATCCGCTGACCCAGGAGGTGGCGCTCGGCAGTCAACTGCGTGAGCGACGCCGCCAGGTACACGCCGCTGTGTCACGCGCGATCGAGCACCAGGATGCCGAGCATCTCGACGAACGCGCCGCGCTGCTGGCGCACCACTGGGAGGAGGCCGGCGACGCTCGCAGCGCCGCGCGCTGGCACCGTCGCGCGGCCGAGTGGGCGAGCCGCACCGACTTCGCCGCGGCCGCCCACCACTGGGGACGGGTGCGCGCGCTCGTGCGCGAGGTGCCGGACGACCGTGAGGCCGCCGCGCTCGGCATCGCGGCCTGCAAGCAGCTTCTGATCGCGAGCCGGCGGGTCGCCGGCACGCGGCTAGACGACGTCCGTGCCCTGCTCGAGGAAGGGCAGACACATGCGGACGCGATCGGGGATCGTCGCGCCCACCTGTACTTGTCGATGACCTATGGCCGCGCCGTCGGCGCGGCCGGCGACGTGGCGGCGAGTCTCGAATTGGCGATCGAGAACCGCCGCGCAGCACTCGACATTGATGACATCCGGGTGCAAGCCAATACCTGTTCCAACCTGGTCGACGTGCTCGTGAATGCCGCGCGACTGCCAAAGGCGCTCGCGATGGCGGAGGAAGGGCTCGCGCGCTTTCCCCGCGACATCCCTGTCGAGGAATGGGCCTTTTCGTTCAATCCCTATAGCCTGATCTCGCTCCGGCGCGGTTACTGCCTGATCTGGATGGGTCGGCTGGCCGAGGGGCTCGAAGAGCTCGCCCGCTGCCGCAGCCTCGCCGAGACGGATGGCACGCCGGAGCTGGTCGGTACCTTGCTGTTCTTTTCTGTCCAAGCCTACTTTCAAGCTGGCGACGCAGATCGAGCACTCGCGAGCGCGCGTCAGCTCGAGGAGATCACTCGCAGACTGGGCGAGCCCTCGAACATGGTCGCTCAGACGCAGCTCGCATTCGGCTATGTACGCCTGGCTGCGGGACGGGCTGCCGACGCGATCGAGCCGGCGCGTGCCGCTCTCGACCTCACCAGGCGCGCCGACAAGGCACATGGGGGCCAGCTGGCAAAACTTTTGGCCGAGGCGCTGCTCGAGGTCGGCGATGCGTCGGCCGCGCAGTCCGCAGCAGAGGAGGCGATCGCACTCTGCCGAAGCACGCTGAGCGGCGTGCACGAGGCCATCGCCCACGGCGTCAAGGCTCGCGCGCTCCTCCGTCGCAACGGAGCTGCGGCTCGCGACGCCGCCGAAGGCGAGCTCACTCAGGCGGCGGAGCTGATCGAACGCACGGGTGCGCGCACACTCGCGCCCGCGCTCTGCGAGTGGCGCGCCGAGCTCGCCGCCGTCCTCGGCGACGATGCGACGCGCGACCAACTCCTGCGACAAGCCGAGCAGCTCTACGAAGAGATCGGCGCCCCGCTCCACGCCGCGCGCCTCGCGGCCCAGCGCCAGGAGCGCTCGGCATGAGCGTGCTTCGAGATCATCCGCCAGGTACGCTGGGAACTGGTCGATGGAGGTCTCGATGTGGCGCGCATCGGCAGGCTGCGGGCGCGCTGTCCACTTGACCTCGATCGGAAGATCCTCGCGCGGAGTCTCCCACACGAGGTCGACCTCGCGCCGTAGGTGGACGTACCCGGCCAGCGTGGCCTGCGCGGTCTCCGGGCGTCCGCGCGCGCGTCCGGCGCGATTAGTTGCGCCTCGATCCGGCAGCCGACGAACGCGTCGGTGGAAAATCAACATATCGAGCGGACCGGCCCCGGCATGCGCACGGATGAGCGGTGATGGCCGCCCCGTCTACGGGCGCGCGTTCTGCTGCAGGAACACCGCGATCTCCGCCTTGGTCACAGATCCGCTGGCCACACCGATCACGAGACGATAGAGCGCGTCGGGATCCGCCGTGAGCGCGACGTCGTTCATGCCGAGGAAGGCGATCGCGGCGATCAAGCCGGTTCGCTTGTTGCCGTCGACGAAGGGGTGATTTTGGACGAGGTGGAACAGATACGCCGCGGCCATCTCGTGCAGCGTCTGGTGCAGGAACGCCTTGCCGTAGCTCGCCTGCGGGGTCGCCACGGCGGAGCTCAACAAGCCGAGATCCCGAATGCCAGGGCGTCCGCCATAGCGATCGATCTGATCCGCGTGGAGCGCGAGCACTTCGTCGAGCGTGAGGAAGGCGATCGCCATCAGTCAGCCAGACGACGGAACACGCCCCCGAAGCGCTCGTGCGCCTCGCTTGCGACCGCGCGCAGCTTCGCGGTGCGCTTGCGCTCGCGCTGGGGAGTGACCACCAACACGTCGCCGTCCGTCGAGAGCTCGAGGGGGGTGTCGGCGTCGAGGCCGAGCGCGTCCAGCAAGGGCTTGTCGATCACCAACGCGAGGCTGTTGCCCGCCTTCGTCAGCTTCTTCAACATGGTACGTACGGTAGATCGATCCCGTACGTACCGTCAAGAGCGGTCGGTGATTGTCAGATGGACGGGCTACACCGGCCAGATGCCGTGCTTCTTGCGGGGGCGCGCGTCCTCGGCGCGGTCGCGGATCTGGGCGAAGCGGCGCGCGAGCTCGTCGCGCAGGCGTTCGGGGGGGACGACGTCGTCGATCACGAGCTCGGAGGCGAGCAGCATCAGGTCCACGTCGCGCGAGTACTCGTCGCGCAGGCGCTGCACCAGCGCGGGGCGCTCGGCTTCGGGCGCGGCCTGGATCTGGTTGTAGAAGACGGCGTTCACGGCGGCCTCGGCGCCCATCACGGCGATGCGCGCGCAGGGCAGCGCCAGACACGCGTCGGGCGCGAAGCCGGGGCCGCACATCGCGTACAGACCCGCGCCGTAGGCCTTGCGCACGATCACGCTGATGCGCGGGACCGTGGCTTCGGAGACCGCGCTGATCATCTTGGCGCCCGCGCGGATGATGCCCTGGCGCTCGACCTGCTTGCCGATCATGAAGCCGGGCACGTCGGCGAGATACAGGAGTGGCAGGCCGTACGCGTCGCAGAGCCAGATGAAGCGCGCGGCCTTGTCGGCGGAGTCGACGAACAGCACCCCACCCTTCCACTTCGGCTGATTGGCGAGCACGCCGATCGGATGGCCGTCCAGGCGCGCGAAGCCGGTGACGATCTCGCCGGCCCAGAGCTTCTTGATCTCGAAGAAGGAGCCCGCGTCGACCACGCGGTCGATCACCTCGAAGATGTCGAAGGGGCGGTTCTCGTCCTCGGGGATCTTCGCTGCGAGCTCGTCCGGCGCCTTCGCGGGGCCTTTCATCGCTGCGACCACAAGCGGAGCGCCGGCGCTCGACGGCAGGTACGACAGATACGCGCGCGCGCCCGCCAGCGCCTCGTCCTCGGTCTTGCAGAGGAAGTCGCCGCAGCCCGACACCGTGCAGTGCATGCGCGCGCCGCCCATCTCCTCGAGGGTGGTCTTCTGGCCGATCACCATCTCAGCCATGCGCGGCGAGCCGAGGTACATCGAAGCGTTGCCTTCGACCATGAACACCACGTCGCAGAACGCCGGGATGTAGGCGCCGCCCGCGGCGGACGGCCCGAACAGGCAGCACACCTGCGGGACCATCCCGGACATGCGCACTTCGTTGAAGAAGATGCGCCCCGCGCCGCGGCGGCCCGGGAACATCTCGACCTGGTCGGTGATGCGCGCGCCCGCGGAATCGACCAGATAGACCAGCGGGCAGCGCATGCGCTCCGCGGTCTCCTGGATGCGGATGATCTTCTCGACCGTGCGCTTGCCCCAGGACCCGGCCTTGATCGTGGAGTCGTTCGCCATCACGCAGACGGGCCGGCCGTCCACGCGGCCCGACCCCGTGACCACGCCATCCGCCGGCAGGTCGCCCGCAGCGACGTTGGCGAACAGCGCGTCCTCGACGAACGAGTCGGGATCGAGGAGGCGCGCGATGCGCTCGCGCGCGAACAGCTTCCCCTGCTCGCGCGCCTTCGCGTGCGCGGCGGGCGCGCCGCCCCGGCGGATCTTCGAGATCGTCTCGCCGAGCGGCGGCTTCGGGTCACTCACCTCTAGTACGTGTAGAAGCCGCGCTTCGTCTTGGTGCCGAGCCAGCCGGCTTCGACGTGCTTACGCAAGAGCGGGCACGGCCGGTAGCGCGGGTCGCCGATCTCGCGGTGCAGCGAGGTCAGGATCGCGAGCACGATGTCGAGCCCCACCAGGTCGGCCAGCGCGAGCGGGCCCATCGGGTGGTTGCAGCCGAGCTTCATGCACTCGTCGATCGCCTCGGGCTTTGCCACGCCTTCCTGCAGCGCGAACACCGCTTCGTTGATCATCGGCATGACCACGCGGTTCACGACGAAGCCCGGCGAGTCGCGCACGTCAATCGGCACCTTCCCCAGAGCTTCGGCCAACCCACGCACCTTCGCGGTGGTCGCGTCCGAGCTCTGGAAGCCGCGCACCACCTCGACCAGCTTCATCGCGGGCACCGGGTTGAAGAAGTGCAACCCGATGAAGCGATCGGGGCGCCCGCTGTCCGCGGCCAGGGCCGTGATCGAGAGCGACGACGTATTGGTGGCGAGGATCACGTCTTCGGCGACGACGCCGTTCAGGTGCTGGTACAGCTCGCGCTTGAGCTCCGCGTCCTCGGGCACTGCCTCGAGCACGATGTCGGCGCGCTTCAGCTCCTCGAGCGCGACCACGCCGTGGATCCGCGGCAGCGCCTCGTCGCACTCCGCCTGGGTGATCTTCTCGCGCTTCAGCAGGCGCCCGAGCGAGCCCTTGATCGCAGCCAGGCCCTTCGCCACGGATTCCTGCTTGCGGTTCCAGAGGATCACCGCGTGACCCGTCTGCGCCGCGACCTGCGCCAGCCCCGCGCCCATCGTCCCCGTGCCCAGAATCCCGATCGTCTTCATCGTCCGCTCCAAGCCTTATTCAACTTTCTACTCAGAGAAGCTCGACGGCGAGGGCGACTGCCTCGCCACCGCCGATGCACAGTGTGGCAATGCCCCGGCGCTTGCCGCGATCGCGCAGCGCGTGGAGCAACGTGACGAGCACGCGCGCGCCGGAGCAGCCGATCGGGTGACCGAGCGCCACCGCGCCGCCGTGCACGTTCACGTTGGCCAGATCGAGCCCGTGCTCCTTCACCGCGGCGAGCGTAACGCCCGAGAACGCCTCATTGATCTCGTACAGGTCCCAGTCGCGCGGCTTGGTGCCGGTCTTCTGGTAGAGCTTCGCGAGCGCGTGCACCGGCGCGATCGTGAACCACTCGGGCTCCACGGCCGCGCACGAGTCGGCCACGATCCGCGCGAGCTGCCGGAGCCCGAGCGCGTCGGCCGAGGCCTTGCTCGCGACCACGAGCGCCGCGGCGCCGTCGTTGATCGACGAGGCGTTGGCCGCCGTCACCGTGCCTTCCTTGGAGAACGCCGGATTGAGCTTCGCGAACTTCGAGGGATCGCCGCGACCGGGCTCCTCGTCCTGATCGACCACCACCGGATCTCCCCGCTTCTGCGCGATCGAGACGGGCACGATCTCGTCCTTGAACTTCCCGCTCTGCTGCGCGGCGCGCGCGCGCCGGTAGGACTCGGCCGCGAAGGCGTCCTGATCCTCGCGCGTGAAGCCGTACTTCTGGGCGACCATGTCGCCGCAGTTGCCCATGTGGAAGTTCTTGTAGGGATCCCACAGGCCGTCGTGGATCATCGTGTCGATGATCTGGCCGTTGCCCATGCGATAGCCCGCGCGCGCCTGCGGCAGCACGTAGGGCGCGTTCGTCATCGACTCCATGCCGCCGGCGACGAGCACGTTGGCCTCGCCCGCCGCGATCTCGCGCCGCGCGAAGATCACGGCCTGCAGCCCCGAGCCGCACACTTTGTTCAGCGTGATCGCGCCCACCGAGACCGGCAGCCCCGCCTTGATCGCCGCCTGGCGCGCGGGCGCCTGACCCATTCCCGCGGACAACACATTGCCCATGAACACGCGTTCGATCTGGTCGGGCTTCGCACCGGCGCGCGCGACCGCTTCCTTCACCGCGATGGCGCCGAGATCCGACGCGGACAGGGACGCGAGCGCCCCCTGGAACGAGCCGATCGGCGTGCGAGCGGCACTGGAGATCACGACCTCGGTCATGCTCGGGGTCCTCCTCGAAGCGTGCCTTCCAGGGGAAGGCCGCGGGGAAAGCGGGCGTCGCGCCTCATGAAAGTCGTGGCCGTACCGTACTCAAAGGTGGCGTTTTGCGTCAAACCGGGACGCGGCGCGGCACGGCGACCTCACAGGTAGCCCAGGTCGTGCAGCCGCCCGGGCCGCTTCGACCAGTTCTTGTCGACCTTCACCCAGAGCTTCAAGTGGACGGGCTTCCGGGCCAGATCCGCAAGCCGAAGGCGTGCCTCGGTGCCAATTTGCTTCAACATCTGGCCGCCGCGGCCCACTGCGATCCCCTTCTGGGAGTCCCGCTCCACGAGCAAGTTGGCGCGGATCGTCACGTCGGCCGCTGTCTCCTGCCACTCCTCGACCTCGATCGCGATCGCGTACGGCAGCTCCTCGTGCAGGACCTCGAAGCACACCTCGCGGATCTGCTCCGCCGCGAGCCAGCGCCGCGGGCGGTCCGTCAGGTAGTCGTCGGGATACAGCGCCGGACCCTCGGGCAAGCGCGCGACGATCGCCTCGAGCAGCTCCGGCAGGCCGGCGCCGGTCTGCGCCGAGATCTCGAACACAGCCGCGAAGCGGCTGGATTCGGGGACTGCGCTCGGCGTCGCCAGGTCGCGCTTGGTGCGCACCAGCAGGACGGGCGCCGCGAGCGTCGCCAGGCGCTCCTCCGGCGTGTCCCAGGTCGCGCCGCACTCGAAGAGCAGGAGCCGCACGTCGGCGTCGTCGGCGGCGCGCAGCGCGGCGTCGGTCATGGCCAGGTTGAAGCGCGTCTGCCCGCGGTGCACGCCGGGAGTGTCGAAGAACATGATCTGCGCGTCGGGCCGCGTCAGCACGCCGAGGATGCGCGAGCGCGTGGTCTGCGCGCGCGCCGCCACGATCGAGATCTTCTCGCCGAGCAACGCGTTGGAGAGTGTCGATTTGCCGGCATTGGGCCGGCCCACGAGCGCCACGACGCCGCAGCGATGGGCAGCGTCCGCGCTCATCGGTCGAGCGCTCCCAGCGCGAGCTCCGCAGCGGCCTGCTCCGCGTCGCGCTTGGAGCGGCCGGTGCCGGCGCCGAGCACGCGCCCGCCACAGGACACCTCGACCTCGAACTCGCGCGCGTGCGGCGCGCCGCGCTCCTCGCGCACCTGGTAGCTCGGCTGCGGCTCGCCGCGACCCTGAAGCAGCTCTTGAAGCCGCGTCTTGGCGTCCTTGCCCGTGTGTGCGGGCGCGCCGCCCGCGAGCAACGCGCCGAGCTCGCGCTGGATCAGGGCGCGCGCGGGCGCGAGCCCGCCGTCCAGGTAGAGCGCGCCGAGCAGTGCCTCGAACGCGTCGGCGAGCAGCGAGTCCTTGCCGCGGCCGCCCGATGCCTCCTCGCCGTAGCCGAGGCGCAGCCACGCGCCTGCGCCGATCGCGCGCGCCGCACCGGCAAGAGCGCTCTTGCGCACGGCCTGTGCACGCGCGAGCGAGAGTGCGCCTTCGTCGGCCGCGGGATCGCGCGCGACGAGCACCTCGGCGACGACCAGCCCGAGCACGGCGTCGCCGAGGAACTCGAGCCGCTCGTTGCCGGGGTCGGCGCTCCCCTCCTCCATCGCCCGCGAGCGATGCGTGAGTGCGGTCTCGAGCAGCGCCGGATCCGCGAAGCGGTGGCCCAGGCGAGCCTGCACCGCGTCGAGGTCGGGCTCGCGCGACTCAGACCGCGCCAGCGATCCACCCACCGCCGAGCACGCGCTCGTCGCGCTCGTCGTAGATCACAGCGGCCTGCCCGGGCGCGGGCGCCCAGACCGGCGCGGCGAACTCGAGCCGCGCGCGGCCGTCGCCGAGGGACTCGAGAGTGGCCTCCGCGGCCGGCATCCGGTGGCGGATCTGCGCGCGCACAGCGCCAGCAGGCGGCGCGCCGTCGTGCCAGAGCGTTCCCTCGACGTCGAGCGCGCGCTTCCACAGCGACGGCGCGCGTTCGACGACCAGTCGGTTCAGCGCGGGCTGCACAAGGGCTACGTACCACGGACCGCCGGCGAGACCGAGCCCGTGCCGCTGGCCCACGGTGAAGCCGACCGCGCCGCGATGCGCGCCGAGCACGAGCCCGTCGCGATCGACGATCTCGCCGGCGCCGACCGCACTCCCGGGCGCCAGCCGCTCGAGCGCGCTCCGCACTTCTCCCTCGGGTACGAAGCAGATGTCCTGACTCTCCGGCTTGTCGGCGGTCACGAGCCCGAGCCGCCGCGCGTGCGCGCGCACCTCGTCCTTGCCGAGCTCGCCGACGGGGAAGCGCGCGCGCGCCAGCGCCTCGCGCGGCACGTCGAACAGGAAGAAGGACTGGTCCTTGGCGCGATCGCGGGCGCGGAGCAGCGAAGTGCCGCCATCGGGCGCGCGTCCGATGCGCGCGTAGTGGCCGGTCGCGACGCCCTCGGCGCCCAGTGCGCCCGCGCGCCGCAGCAGGTGGTCGAACTTGAGCGCGCGATTGCACGCGGTGCAGGGCACGGGCGTGCGACCGCTCTGGTACGCCTGCACCCAGGGCTCGATCACCTCGGCGCGGAACACGTCGCGGTAGTTCGCGACGAAGTGGCGGATGCCGAGCCGGCGCGCGACGGCGCGAGCGTCCTCGGCGTCGGGCAAGCCGCAGCAGCGTCCCTCGCTCGCGCGCTCGCTGCCGCCGAGGTCCATGGTCATGCCGATCGCGTCGACGCCCTGCTCCACCAGCAGCGCGGCTGCGACGGACGAGTCCACGCCGCCGCTCATCGCCACGAGCCAGCTCATCGGCGCGACCCCGAGCGTACGCGCTCCACCACGACGGGCAGCAGGTCGAGCACCCGGTCGATCTCGTCCTCGTGCGTCGAGAAGCCGAGGGAGAGGCGCAGTGACGCGCCCGCCAGCGCACGCGGGACCCCCATCGCGAGCAGCACGTGCGACGGCTCGAGCGAGCCCGACGCGCACGCCGCGCCGAGCGACACGGCCACGCCCGCGAGGTCGAGCGCCTGCAGGAGCGCCTCACCGTCCGTGTCGGGGAAGCCGATCGAGAGCGTCTGCGGCAGGCGCTCGGCGCCGGCGCCGTGCACGACTACGCCGGGGAGCTTGGCGGCGATCCCCTCCGCGAGTCGATCGCGGAGCGCGGCGAGCCGACCACCCTCGGCGTCGAGCGAGCGGCCGGCCGCGGCGCAGGCGGCGCCGAAGCCCGCAGCGCCGGTCACGTTCTCCGTCCCGGCGCGCCGGCGGCGCTCCTGCGGACCGCCGACGAGCAGCGGCTCGAGCCCGTCGGGGTCGCGACACCAGAGCGCGCCGATGCCCTTCGGTCCGCCGAGCTTGTGCGCGGAGAGCGAGGCGAAGTCGATCCGCGCCGCGGCGAGGTCCACGGGCACGCGGCCGAGCGCCTGCGCCGCGTCGGTGTGGAACGGCACGGCGCGCGCCGCGGCGATCTCGGCCAGCGCGGCGATCGGCTGGATCACGCCCGTCTCGTTGTTCGCCCACATCACGCTGGCCAGCAGCGCGCGGCCCGGGTCGAGAGCGCGCGCGAAGGCGCCGGGATCGAGGCGGCCGTCTCGGTCGACCGGCAGCGCCTGCACGCGCATTCCGGCGGCACCGAGCGCCAGAGCGGCATCGAGCAGCGACGGATGCTCGGTCGCGCAGGTCACGAGCGTGTCGCGCCCCCGGGCCGCGCGCCGGAGCGCGGACGCGAGCACGGTGGCGTTCGCCTCGGTCGCCCCGCTCGTGAATACGATCCCGTCCGCGCGCCCGCCCGCCAGCGCCGCGACCTGCTCCCGCGCGCACTCCAGCACGTCGCGCGCGTCCGCGCCGAAGCGGTGCGCGCTCGACGCATTGCCGAAGCACGCGCGCGCCGCGCCGACCCCCGCGTCGAACGCCTCGGGGCGCAACGGTGCCGTCGCGTTGTGGTCCAGGTAGATCGAGCGCACGCCGGGAAGCTAGCGCGACGCGGGGCAAGCGGGGTCGCCTCCGGCGGCGACGAGGAGCGGCCGGAGCTTCGCGACCGTCGCCGGTCCGAGGCCCGCTACGCGCTCAAGCGAAGCGATCTCCGCGAAGGCTCCCCGCTGCGCGCGGTCGTCGGCGATCGCGCGGGCGCGCGCCGGACCGATGCCCGGCAGCGCTTCGAGGTCGGCGGCCGTGGCGGTCGCGAGCGGGATAGGCCAGCCGAGCGCGCGGCGCAGCGTGCCGGGGATCGCGTCGCACGGGCAGCGCGGCCCCGCAGCGGCGGGAGCGAGCCGGCACTCGCCTGCCAGCCACACGGGCGCGAGCGCAGGCGGCGCCTCCGGGTCGAGCGCGCCGAGCGGCGCGAGCAGAAGCAGGCCGAGCACCAGCGAGAGCCGGGCGCCCGACGCATCGGGCACGCTCGACGCCGGCGCTGGCCGCGCGCTCAGCCTTCCTCCGCGCTGGCTCCGGCGTTGCCGAGCTCGAACGTCTCGTGCAGCACGCGGCAGGCGCGCTCGACGTACTTCTCCGCGACCACGACCGAGATCTTGATCTCGCTGGTGTTGATCATCTGAATGTTGATGCCCTCGGCCGAGAGCGCGCGGAACATGCGCGCCGCGACGCCCGCGTGGTCCTTCATGCCGAGCCCGACCACCGAAACCTTGGCGACGCTCGCGTCGGAGCTGACCGCGGCGCCGCCGAGCTGCTTCGCCACGTCGTGCACGATCGGCAGACAGCGCTCGAGATCGCCGCGCGGCACGGTGAACGTCATGTCGGTGCGGCCGTCGTGAGAGACGTTCTGCACGATCACGTCGACGACGATGCCGGCGTCGGAGATCGGGCCGAAGATCGCGGCGGCGACGCCCGGCGTATCGGGCACGCGCGCCAGCGTGACCTTCGCTTCGTTCCGGTTGTAGGTGACGCCCGACACGACCAGGCGCTCCATGATCTCGCTCTCGGGGACCACCCAGGTTCCCTCCTCGTCGGAAAAGGCCGAACGGACGTGGATCGGCACGCCAAAGCGCTTGCCGAGCTTGACCGAACGCGTCTGCAGCACCCGAGCGCCGAGGCTCGCCATTTCGAGCATCTCGTCGTAGGAGATGCGCGCGAGCTTGCGTGCGCGCGGCACCAGATTGGGATCGCTCGTGAACACGCCGGTGACGTCGGTGTAGATCTCGCACGCGTCGGCCTTGAGCGCGGCGGCGAGCGCCACCGCGGTCAGGTCGCCGGCGCCGCGCCCGAGGGTCGTCACGTCGCCCGCGGGGTCCATGCCCTGGAAGCCGGGCACCACGAGCACGCAGCCGCGCGCGAGCTCGGCGCGCACGCGATCGGTGTCGACGCTGTGGATGCGCGCGCGCGCGTGATCGGCGTCGGTGCGCACGATCAGCGAGGCGTCGATCGTGCGCGCCGCCACGCCGCGATCGATCAACGCCAGGGCCAGGAGCCCGCTCGAGACCAGCTCGCCCGTGGCCACGACCCAGTCGTACTCGCGCCCGTCCGGCTGCTTCGCGACCGCGCGCGCCAGGCGGATCAGCCGGTCCGTCTCGCCCGCCATCGCGGATACGACCACGATCACCTCGTGCCCTGCCGCGCGCGCCAGGTCGACGCGGCGCGCCGCGCCGACGATGCGCTCCGGCGTGCCGACCGAGGTGCCGCCGAACTTCTGGACGATCAGGGACATCGCTCTCCCGCCGCGACGACAGCGCTCGAGAGCGCCTGTGCCCGCGCGCCGGTCCCCGACAGGACCAGCCGGCGCTCGGATTCTCCAACAATCTCGAGGCGAATCCAGAGGCGCTCGCGGGGCAGCGCCTCGGGGAGAAGCTCCGGCCACTCCACCACGACGACGCCTGCGCCGTCGAACAGGTCGTCGAAGCCGGCGTCGAGCAGGCGTTGCGGGCCATCGACGCGATAGAAGTCGGCGTGGCGCAGCGGGACGCGCCCGGGGTACTCCGCCACGAGCACGTAGGTCGGGCTCGTGACCGGCACCCCCGGAGGAACGTCGAGCCCGCGTGCGATCCCGCCGACGAAGCAGGTTTTACCTGCGCCGAGCGGCCCCTCGAGCGCGACCACGTCGCCCGGATCGAGCGCGCGTCCGAGCGCTTCGCCGAGGCGCTGCGTCTCGTCGGCGCTACGGGAACGGACGGCCGAGGTCGTCGCCATCCAGCTCGTCTCGACGGGCGGCGAGCGCGCGCCAGGCGTCGGGGATGCCGCGCGCGACGTCGCCTGCGCGAACGCCCACGTCTCCAAGGGGGCCGACCGCGGCGCCGTGGAGCCAGGCGCCGAGCGCGGCGGCGTCGAACGGGGTGAGCCCGGCGGCGAGGAGCGCGCCCACGACGCCGGCCAGCACGTCGCCGGTCCCGCCGGTCGCAAGGCCGGGGCCGCCGGTCGGGTTGATCCGCACGAGACCGTCCGGGTGCGCGATCACGCTGCGCGCGCCCTTGTGCAGCACCACCGCTCCGCTGCGGCGCGCCAGCTCGCGCGCGGCGCCGACGCGGTCCGCTTGTACGGCTTCGGTGGACTGCCCGAGCAGGCGCGCGAGCTCGCCCGGGTGGGGAGTCAGCACGCGCGCTCCCGGTCCGCGCAACCCGGCAGCGTCGCCCTCGAAGGCGTTGAGCGCGTCGGCATCGACGACCGCGGGCGCGCGCGTCGCGGCGAGCAGCGCGCGCACTACCTCGACGGTCGCCGGAGCGCGGCCGACGCCCGGGCCGATCACCAATACGTCTCGCGTGGCGACGGCAGCGCGCAGCGACTCGAGCGCGGCGGGATGCAGCGCGCCGCTGGCAGCGTCGTCGAGCGGGAGCGTCATCGCCTCGGTCAGCTTCGATGCGACGACAGGCTGCGCCGCGCGCGCGATCGCGACCGTGACGAGACCCGCTCCAGCATGGAGCGCGCCGTCGGCGGCGAGGCAGGCCGCGCCTGTGGTCCCGACCGCGCCCGCGACGACGAGCACGTGACCGAACGTGCCCTTGTGACCTTCGAGCAGGCGCGCCGGCAGGTGGCGCGCCGCCGCCGGCGGAGTCCAGAGGGTCTGCCGGATGGAGGTGGCCTCGACGCAGCGCCACGGGAGCCCGATGTCCGCGACGCGGGTCCGCGCCGCGCGCGGCCGCAGCGCGAGTCCGAGCTTCGGCAGGCCGAGAGTCAGCACGAGATCCGTGCGCGGCTCCGGCCCCAGCGCAGCTCCGGTGTCGCTCGAGGTCCCGGACGGAAGATCGATGGCGGCCACCGGAACCGCGCAGTCGACGAGCAGCGCGAGGAGCTCGCGCACGAGCCCTTCGACCGGCCGCGAGACACCGACGCCGAGCAGCGCGTCCACCACCAGGTCCGCCTCCGCGAGCAGCGGCCGCACGTCGCGCTCGGCGCGCAGCTGGACGATCTGGACTCCGGAGCGCGCCAGCAGCTCGAGGTTCTCGCGCGCCTCGGGCGAGTAGCGCTCTGCGCTACCGAGCACGGCTGCGCTGGGCCGCACTCGCGGGTCCCAGTCGGCGAGGATGCGCGCAAGGGCGAGCCCGTCGCCCCCATTGTTCCCGCCGCCACACAGCACCAGCGGGCGTCTCACGCCCGGCCACTGCTGCCGCACACCGAGCGCACACGCGCGCGCTGCGTTCTCCATCAAGAGACGCGCCGGGATGCCCTGCTCCTTGATCGCGCGCTCGTCGATCGCGCGCATCTCGGCGCCGGTCGGGCACGGCCAGCCGTGCTCCGCGAGGGCGCGCGCGTTCACGCCCGCTCGGCGAACACGGCCGCGACGGCGAAGTCGTCGTCGTGGGTGAGCGAGAGCGAGAGCCGGAGCGGCGTGGACGACAAGCGGCCGCGCAGCTCGAGCGTGGGCTCACCGCTGCGCCGACGCACGACCTCGAGCTCGCACAGCCGCGGAGGCGCACCGAGTGCGGCGGCCAGCGCGCGGCGGCCCGCCACCTTGGCGGCGAAACGGGCAGCCAGGCTGTGCGACGGATCGCGCTTGCGCCGCGCGTACGCGATCTCGGCCGGCAGGAACACCCGCGCGAGCAGCCGCTTCTCGCAGCGCTCGAGCGCCCGCGCGAAGCGCGGCGTCGAGACCATCTCGACCCCTACACCGACGAGGCCTGATGGGCGGGGCCCTTCGCCCACCCCACTTCGCTCGGCTGCGCCTCGCTGCGCGCGCGCTTCGCGCGCTTGCTCCGTCTGTGCCGCGACGGCTGTCGCCGAGCGGCCTTCGCTCGCGCGCGGACGCGCTCGCTGCGCGCGCGCTTCGCGCGCTTGCGGTCTGTCCGTGCCGCGACGGCTGTCGCCGAGCGGCCTTCGCTCGGCTGCGCCTCGCTGCGCGCGCGCTTCGCGCGCTTGCGGTCTGTCCGTGCCGCGACGGCTGTCGCCGAGCGGCCTTCGCTCGGCTGCGCCTCGCTGCGCGCGCGCTTCGCGCGCTTGCT
>CAYVQJ010000103.1:0-38535 GCA_964454165.1 uncultured Myxococcales bacterium
CCGCGTGAAGCAGTTCGCGGTCTACTGCACGCCCGAGGTGTACGCGAAGTGGGACCTCGCGGTGCGCCTCGCTCGCCAGGTCTCTGGCGCGAGTCTCTCGCCCGCGGACTGCGCCGAGTCGATCGCGGCGGAAGTGCTCTCGGCGCTGCCGCTCGAGCCGCTCGCGGAGAGCCCCGAGTCGGCTGCAGAGGAGGAGCTGGCCTCCAGCACCCCGGAGCCCTCGGTGGGTCCCGCGCCGCCCGACCGCGAGCTCGCCGCCTTGACCGCGGGCCTCGAGGACGCGGACGCCTTCGAGCTCGATGCGCGGCTGCGCGCGCTCGTCGCGCGGGAGCAGCGCCTCGACGCCGAGGTCGGTCCGCTGCTCGCGGCGATCTGGCGCACGTCGGCGCCTCGACAGCTCGGCTACGCGACGCTCGACGACTACGCGCGCGAGCGCCTCGGTATGGACGCCACGCGGGCGCGTGCGCTGGTCCGGATCGAGCGCGCCGCACGAATGTGCCCTGAGCTCGCACAGGCCTACCGTGCGGGGACGCTCTCGCTGGTGCAGGCGCAGGTGCTCGTGCCGGTCGTGATCGCCGACGGCGAGGGGCGCTTCGCCGGGCGCTGGGTCGCCTGGGCCAGGAACGTGACCGTGCGCCGCCTGCGCGACGACGCCGAGCGCGCGCTGTCGCTGCTTGAGACCGATCCCGAGACCTGGCGCGCGACGGGTGGGCTGCCGGGCGACGAGTCCGGGACCGAGCGAGAAACCTGTGCGTTTCCCATCGCTCCGGAGGGTGACGTCGTCCCGGAGGAACGCTGTCGCGTCGTGCTCTGGGTGCCGCCCGACGTCGATCAGCTCTTCCGCGCAGTGCACGCGAGCGTGCGGCTCTACCTGGAACGCAAGACCGGGCGCCTCCCGAGCGCGGGCGAGGCGCTCGGCGCGATGTGCGACCACGTGTTCGCGGCGTGGGGCGCGCGCTCCGCGCACAAGGGCAGCGTGTTCGCGCGCGATGGCTGGCGCTGCGCGGTGCCGGGCTGCACGTCGATGCGGAACCTCCACGAGCACCACATCGTGTTCCGCTCGCACGGTGGCGGGAACGATCGCGACAACCGCATCACGCTCTGCGCCTTCCACCACCTGCGCGGCGTGCACCAGCGCTCCATCCGCATCACCGGCACTGCCTCGAGTGGCCTGCGCTTCGAGCTCCCCCTCGAGACCTTCGTTTCAACGGACAGGCGAGACCACCGTGATAGCGTTCGCCCTTCATGATCGGGGACGATCTGCTCCGCCTGCTGCGCTCTCGGGAGGGGCACTTCGCCCTGGAGTCGGGACACCACGGCGAGCTCTGGCTCGATCTCGAGCTCTTGTTCCTGCGGCCCGAGCGCGTGCAGCCGCTGTCCGCGGCGTTGGCGAAGCGCATCGCGCCTCATCGTGTCGACGCGGTGTGCGGTCCGCTGATCGAAGGGGCGTTCCTGGCGCTCGCGGTCGCGGCCGAGCTCGGGTTGCCGTTCTCGTACGCCGAGCCGATCGCGCGCCCGGAGCGCAGCGGACTGTTCCCCGTCGACTACCGCGTCCCGCGCGCGCTGCGCTCGGAGCTCGCGGGCAAGCGCGTGGCGATCGTGAACGACGTGACCAATGCCGGCTCGGCGGTTCGAGGCGCGCTCGCCGACCTGCGCGCATGCGGCGCGCGGCCGGCCGTCCTCGCAACGCTACTCGTGCTCGGCGACGCGGCCGCCGCACTCGCCGCTTCCGAAGGTCTCGCGCTAGAGACGCTGGCCTCGCGGCCGAACCGCATCTGGGAGCCGCACTCCTGTCCGCTGTGCGCCAGCGGGGTCCCGCTCACTCGCGGGTGAGCGCGTCGGTCGGCGCGACGCGCGCGGCGCGGAGCGCCGGGATCGACGCTGCGAACAGCGCAGCCACGACGGAGCCGGCGGCGAGCCCCGCCGTCGCGGGCAGGTCCGGCGCATACGCGAGCGTCCAGTGGAAGGTGTCGCCGAGCACGCCCAGGCTCGGCTTGCCGCAGGCGAGGCCGAGAGCCGCTCCGGTCACGGCCGCGAGCGTGGAGGTCACCAAGGTGTCGAGCAGCACCGCGGCGACGAGCTGCCCGCGGGTCGCGCCCGCCGCACGCAAGAGGCCGAGCTCGCGGCGCCGATCGAGCACCGCGCCGAGCTGCGTGACCAGGAGCGACAGCGCCCCGAGCGCGCACAGGAGCCCCCCGACCAGGCGCAGCAGGCCGAGATACGGCGCGACGAAGTTCGTGCCGCGCTTCGCGAGTCGGTCGCCGTGCAGCAGCACCAGGGGCTGCAGCGCCGCGACGCTCGCTTTGATGCGGCCCGCGACTACCTCCGTCGGCTCGCGCGCCCAGATCGCGAGACGGCCGGCGCCGCGGCGCGGCCAGTGGCGGTCGAACGTGGCGAGGTCGAGCAGCACGCCTCCGGGCTGCGAGAAGTCGTCGAAGACGCCGGCGACCCGGAAGGCGCGCGGCCCCGCGGGCGTCGGCAGCTCGATCGCGTCGCCGGCCGACACACCGAAGTGGAGCGCGAACGGCCCGGAGACACCGACTTCTCCGCGCACGAGCGCCGCCGCGAACGGCTTCGGCTCCGGACCGTTCCAGAACGCCGGCGCGTGCTCGGCGAGCAGGTCGACCTGCTCTGCCAGCACGAAGATCTCTTCACCGCGGAAGCTCAGCTCTCCGAAGAAGCGCTCGGCGACCGCGTCCACGCCCGGCGTCGCGCGCACGCGCGCGATCGTCTCGGTGCCGATCCGCTCGCGCCGCCCGACATCGAGGTTTGCGCCGCCCATGACGTAGATCGCGTTGGACCCGAAGCGACCGAACGACGCATCGATCGCACTCGCGTAGCTGTGGACGACCGAGAACACGCAGCTCACGCCGGTCACGACGCCGGCGATCGAGCAGACTGCGATCCGGACCGGGCCGATCCGCGCAAGCGCCGACACTCCCACCAGCGGACCCACCGACGGCGCGACGCGCTCGAGCACAGGCGCGAGCGCCCGGAGCAGCGCGCGCAGCAGCGGCGCGGTGGCGACGGCGAGCGCGAGCAGAGCAGCCGCGATCCAGGCCGAGGCGCGCGCAGCCGCCGGCACGGCATGCGGCAGCGCCGCCGCCCCGCACGCCGCGAGCGCGATGAGCAAGACGAGCAAGACCGGCCGCGTCCGCCTGCGCGCGCCGCTCGGATCGGGACGCACGCTGTCCAGAAGCTCGAGCGGACCCACGCGCGACGCGCGCAAGGCCGGCGCGAGCCCGCCCAGCATGCTCACGCCGAGCCCGATCGCGAGCGCGACGCCGAGCGTCAGGCCGCTCGGTGGCAGCGGAACCACGCCGCGGCTCTCGTGGAACCGGAACTGGCGCGAGAATTCCTCGAGGCCGAGCTCCGAGAGCGCGAACGCGAGCGGCAGCCCGAGCAGCGTCCCCGCTCCGGCGACGAGCGCACAGTGCGCGCCGACCAGCCGCCACGCGCGACTGGCCTCGAGCCCCGCAGCGCGCAGACACGCGATCTCGCGCAGCCGGCGCGCAACCGCGAGCGACATCGTGCCGTAGGCGACGAGCGCGGCGACGAGCGTCGCGATCACGGCGAACGTCCACGCGGCGGCCTGCATGCTGCTCATCGCTGCATCCAGCTCGCCGAGCTCCCGGCTCGGCGGCCGAACACGCGCCGAGCTGCCGATGCGCGCGGCGAGCGCGCTCTGCACCGCGACGGCGTCGGCGCCCGGCGCGAGAGCGATGTCGATCCGATCGAGCAGGCCGGGCCGCGCCACCAGCGACTGGAGCGCGTACACGTCCATCAGCGCGAGCTGGCCGTCCCACACGTCGGCGAGCCCGCCCCCGGCGATCACTCCCCGCACCACGAGCTCGCGCTCCTCGCCGGCCGCGCGTACGCGCAGGGTCGCGCCTTCGCGCAGGCCGGCTCGCTCGACGAGCGCCGCCGCAACGATCACGGAGTCCGGGCGCGCCAGCAGCCGCAGCGGGTCGCTCACCGCGACCCCGCCGCTCGTGACGTACACGCGCTCGCTGCCGTCCGCCAGGAAGTCCCTGCCCAGCACGTGGAGCGCATCGCCGGCGACGGGCGCGTCGACGAGGTGGAAGGTCTGCTCGACGACCGGCGCGGCGCTCGCGACGCCCGGGACTCCGGCCAGCGTGGCGACGAGCGCCTCGGGCACACCGAGGGTTCCGTTGCGCACCTCGAGCGCCCCCGCTCCCGCGCGCGCCTCCGCCGTCTGCGCAAGCGTTGCGGCGACGCTGCGCGAGACCCGTTCCAGGGCAGCCGCCATCGCCACGCTCACCGCGATCCCGAGCACCGCGACGAGCGCGTTCGCACGGGATGCGCCGAGTGCGGCGCGCAGCTCGAGAATCCACAGGACCCCGAGCGGCGAGCGGTCGCCGACGAGCGCCCGGATCACCCGGCTGCCCCGGCGAGCCCGTCATCCCGCTCGAAGGTCCCGTCGCGCAGGTGGATACGCCGGTCGGCGCGCGCCGCAGCAGAGGCGTCGTGCGTCATCAGCACGAGCGTGGTGCCCTCGCGCCCGCTCACGTCCTGGAGCAGGTCGAGCGTCTCCGCGGCCGTGCGCGAGTCGAGCGCGCCGGTGGGCTCGTCCGCCAGGAGCAAGCTCGGGCGCGCGAACAGCGCGCGCGCGATCGCCACGCGCTGCACCTCGCCGCCGGAGAGCTCGTGCAGCGCGTGCCGGCGCCGGTGACCAAGCCGGAGCGCCGCGAGCAGCTCTTCGACGCGCGCCTCGAGCGCGCGCAGGCGCTGGCCTTCGAGCAAGAGCGGCAGCGCCACGTTCTGCGCCAGCGTAAGCGTGGGCACCAGGTTGAAGAACTGGAACACCACGCCGACGTGGCGCCGCCGGAAACGCGCGGCTTCGTCCTCGTCGAGGGCCGACAGCTCGACGCCGCCGACGCGCACGCTCCCCCGCGTGGGGCGGCGCAGGCCCGCTAGCAGGTGCAGCAGGGTGCTCTTGCCGCTGCCGCTCGGCCCCATCACCGCCACGAACTGGCCCTGCGGGATCGCGAGGTCGACGTCGCGCAGCGCGGTGACTGCCCGCTCCCCCGCGCCGAACGTCAGCCCCAGCCCACGAGCGGCGACCGCAAGCTCACGCAACATCCGCTGCCTCCACCTGCCGAGTTCGCTCCGCAGGGTGGCAGCGTGCACGCAGGGCGGCGGCCGAACCCGCCCGCCGGAAGCGGCCGCGGGCGGCGTTTGATCGAAAACGCAGCTGCGCCATACTGTCCGCTGTGTGGAACCGTCTGCGTCGCGGTCTGGTGCGCCTCTGGCGCTGGTCTCAGCAGGGTCGTGGCGAACGCAGGACGCAAAGGGCGCGCGCGCGCTTCTGGGCGCAGGTGCGTGAGGGACAGCGTGAGGCGGAGGCACGCCTCCGCCCCTGAGCGACGGCTTCAGACAGGCGCGAGCGGACGGTGTGGCTCCGCCGGTAGCTCGATCGCGATCGCGTCGTCCGGCCGGATCTCGCCTCCGACGAGCACGACCCCCATCACTCCCGCCTTGCGCACCAGGTTGCCGTGCTCGTCGCGCCCGAGCGAGGCAGCGAGCAAGCCCTCGTGGACGCCCTCGAGCTGCAGACACGGGTTGCGCAGCCCCGTCACACGCACCACGGCGTTCGGGCCGAGGCGCAGCCGCGTCCCGGTCGGCAGCGCGAGCAGCGGCACGCCGCGCGTGGTCACGTTCTCGCCCATCGCGCCGGGCGCCACCGCGATCCCCGCCGCGCGCAGCTCGTCGTGAAGCTCCGCGTGCAGCAGGTGCACCTGGCGCAGGTTCGGCTGCGTCGGGTCGCGCGCCACCCGCGAGCGGTGCTTCACCGTGACGCCGAGGTGCGCGTCGCCGTCCACGCCCAGGCCGGCGACGAGCCGGATGCTCGTCTGGGTCGGCTTGGTCATCGTATGCGTGGCGCTGGAGCTGACCGCGATCACGACGCCGTCCATCGCCGCGAACTCTAGCCGCGCCCACGTGCTTGCAGCCGCCACACGTCTCGCGGTACGCTCGGGGACGGTGTGACTCCAAGGTGCGGCGGTGACAGCCCGCCAGTTCCGCCCGCCAGCGGAACGACTCGGCGCAATCCCGAGGCCACGCGGTAGACCCCGCTCCGAGAACGCCGGCGCCGTTCGCCGACCTTCTCCCGCCTTCTTCCACCCGTCTGCCCGCAAGGGCACAATGCGAAGGAGAGCGAGCGTGTACACCGGATTCATTCAGGAACTCGGAGTCGTGGAGGAGCAGGCCGCCGGCGGGATCGCAATCCGCGGGCCGAAGACCGCGGCCGGGCTCGAGCCCGGCGGGTCGGTCAACGTGTCGGGCGTGTGTCTGTCCGCCGAGGAGACCTGTGCGGGCGTCTTCCGCGCGCGCCTCTCGGCCGAGACGCGCAACCGCTCGGTGCTCGGCGAGGCCGCCGCGGGCGCGCGCGTGAACCTCGAGCTGCCGCTGCGCGCCGGGGAGCCGCTGCACGGGCATCTGGTGCAGGGCCACGTCGACGCGATCGGCAAAGTCACGCGGATCGACGACGAGACGGGTGGCCGCCGGGTCTGGATCCGACCGCCCGACCGCTTCCTCGGCAGCCTGGTGCCCAAGGGCTCGGTCGCCGTGGACGGCGTCAGCCTGACCGTGGCGGCGGTCCTGCGCGACCGCTTCGCCGTCGCGCTGATCCCAAGCACGCTCGTGTCCACCACGCTCGGCGCGCTGGAGGTGGGCGCGCGGGTCAACCTCGAGAGCGATCTCATCGGCAAGCTGGTCGCCCGCTCGGGCCCGCGCGCGCCGCGCGTGCTCTCCGACACGCTCGAAGGCCTGGCGTGGGCCGGCGAGATTCGCGGAGCGCTCGGCGTCGAGAAGGTGGTGCGCCAGATCGCCGCGGGAGGCCTGCGGCCATCCCTGCAACCCGTGCGATCGCGCCCGCCTGGATCGGCTCGAGATCCCGCCGATGCCGGGCGCTGGAGACCGTCAGGGAACCGCCTTCCACGCGACGATCGGCCTCGCGAGCGGAACCGGCACGGGCGTGTCGGCCGCAGAGCGCGCCGCGACGGTGCGCAGACTCGCGCACCCCGACGCGCGCCCGGCGGACTTCACGAGCCCCGGCCACGTGTTCCCGTTGGCCGCTCGGAGGGGCGGCCTGCGCGAGCGCGCGGGACACACGGAAGTGACGATCGCGCTGCTCGAGGCCGCCCGCCTGCCGACGGTCGGACTCTGCTGCGAGATCATGAGCCGCGATGGAACCATGGCCGGTCCTGCGGAGCTCGAGCGGCTGGCGCTCGCGTGGGGCCTGCCGCTCATCGACATCGGCGAGCTGGTCGCAAGGCTTTGAGCTAAAGCAGCGGAATCAACAGCGTCGCGCGCATCGCGACGGCGCCGTCGCAGCGGGCCTCGAGGGCGAGCTCGACCGCGCCCGTCTGCACGCGCTCGACCGTGACGTGCGACTCGAGCCGTTCGCCCGCGCGCACCGGGGAGAGCCAGCGGGCGTCGGTGCACGCACCGAAGCAGAGCGCGTCGTCGCCGAGGCGCTCGAGCACGAGCTCCTGCGCGTAGGCGAGCACGTGCGAGCCGCCGGCGATCGGCGCGTCGAGGCCGGCGGCGCGCGCAGCCTCGGGATCGGTGTGGATCGGGTTGCGCGGCCGTGCGCCGTCGCGCGCACGCAAGAGCTCGAGCGTCACGTGCGCCTCGGGTCCGGTCCACGCGTCGCCGACCCGGAGCGAACGCAGCGCAGCGAGCGCCGGATTCTCACGCGCGTGACGCGCATCCGGCGCCGGGTGCGGAGTCGCGGACTCCGCGGGACCTTCCTCCGAGTCCACGAGCGTCGGATCGGCGCGATAGCGCGACAGGCCGGTGGTCTCGGTGGTGACGACCAGCTCGCCCCCGGCGCTTCGCGTCTCTGAGAGCGTGGTGCTGTAGCGGCGACCCTTGCGCACGTAGCTGCGCACGCCGCCGCCCCGCGTGACGAGCTCTTCGTCGATCGACACCGGCCGGTGCAGCGTCACGCGCTCGCGCACCCAAACGCCACCGGCCACACCGTCCGGCGCGGGCGAGCCGTCCGGCCGCGGCGCGCGCGGCTGAGACACGAGCAAGGCCAGGTTCATTCCGACCAGCGCGCACGGCGGCACGCTGCCGCGCGCGATCAGCCGGAGCGAGGGCCCCGCGCACGGCCCGAGACTCGCGACCACGCGCTCGACGAACTCGCGCGCGAGGGGCGCGCGCAGCGGCTCGAGCGGCTGCAGCCATTCCGAGAGCGACATGGACCCCATGGTACCTTGGCGCGCATGGCGGATCGTCACGACGAGCTCGCGGCTCTGGCGGCCGCGCGCGCGCGGATCGTGGCGTGGCTGTCCGCGGCGATGCTCGTGCTCTACTACGGCTTCATCCTGCTGATCGCGTTCCAGAAGGAGTTCCTCGCCACGCTCGTCGCGCCGGGGCTCACGCTCGGGATCCTGCTCGGCGCCTTCGTGATCGTGGCCTCGTGGGGGCTCACCTGGGTGTACGTGCGCTGGGCGAACCGGCACTACGACCACGCGCTGGCGAAGCTACGGGAATAGGAACGGACGCCGTGGAGAGCGCGCTCGGAGAGCCGAACGCCGTCGCGATCGCCGCGTTCTTCGTGTTCATCTCGATCACGCTCGGCATCACCTACTGGGCTGCCCGGCGCACGCGCACGACCGAGCAGTTCTACGCCGCCGGGCGCTCGATCAGCGCCGGGCAAAACGGCTTCGCGCTGGCCGGCGACTACATGAGCGCGGCGTCGTTCCTCGGCATCGCCGGGCTGGTCTCGACCACGGGCTTCGACGGGCTGATCTACTCGACGGGCTGGCTCGTCGGCTGGCCCGTGGTGCTGTTCCTGATCGCCGAGCCGCTGCGCAACCTGGGCAAGTACACCTTCGCCGACGTGGTGGCGCTGCGCTTCCGCCAGACACCGACGCGTGTCGCCGCCGCGGTCGGCACGCTCGCGACGGTCAGCTTCTACCTGATCGCGCAGATGGTCGGCGCGGGGAACCTGATCAAGCTGCTGTTCGGCATCCCGTACGAGATCGCGGTGGTGATCGTGGGCGTGGTGATGATCGCGTACGTGCTGTTCGGCGGGATGATCGCGACGACGTGGGTGCAGATCGTGAAGGCGGCGCTGCTGCTCGGCGGCGCGAGCCTGCTCGCTCTCATGGTGCTCGCGCAGTTCTCGATGAATCCCGCCGCGCTGTTCGCGGCCGCGGCCGAGAAGTACGGCGCCGGCGTGCTCGCGCCCGGCAAGCTGGTGTCGAGCCCGCTCGAGGCGATCTCGCTCAGCATGGCGCTGATGTTCGGGACCGCCGGGCTGCCGCACATCCTGATGCGCTTCTACACCGTGCCCGACGCGCGCGCCGCGCGCACCTCGGTGTTCTACGCCACGGGTCTGATCGGCTACTTCTACCTGATGACGTTCGTGCTGGGCTTCGGCGCGATGGTGCTGGTCGGGCCCGAGGCGATTCGCGCGATCGACCCCGGCGGGAACATGGCGGCGCCGCTGCTCGCCGAGCGCCTCGGCGGTACGCCGTTCATGGGCTTCATCTCCGCGGTGGCGTTCGCGACGATCCTCGCGGTGGTCGCCGGTCTCACGCTCTCGGGCGCGGCCGCGCTCTCGCACGATCTCTGGGTCAGCGTGTTCCGGCACGGCGCCGCGGACGCACAGGAGCAGCTCCGCGTCGCGCGCCTGGCCACGATCGCGCTCGGCGTCGTCGCGGTCGCGCTCGGCGTGAGCTTCAAGGGCCAGAACGTCGCGTTCATGGTGTCGCTCGCCTTCGCGATCGCGGCCAGCGCGAACTTCCCTGCCCTCTTGCTCTCGATCTTCTGGTCGCGCTGCACGACGGCGGGCGCCTGCGCCAGCATGTGGGTCGGCACCGCGAGCACCGTGCTCTTGATCTGGCTCTCGCCGACGCTGCAGATCGACATCCTGAAGCACGAGTCGGCGTGGTTTCCCCTGCGCAATCCCGCGGTGATCACGATCCCGCTCTCGTTTTTCGTCGGCTGGGCCGTCTCGCTGGCCACCCCGGACGCGGGCGTGGTGGAGGGCTTCGCGCGCATCGCGCGCCGGATGCACCTGGGATCGGAGGAGCGTTCATGAAGTTCGGAGCGATGGTCGCCACCAGGATCGACGACTGGCAGCTGCTTCAGTACGCGGAGAGCCTGGGCTACGACCACGGCTGGGTGCCCGACTCGCAGATGATCTGGTCGGATTGCTATGCGGTGCTGGCACTCGCGGCGCACCACACCTCGCGCATCCGGCTCGGCACGGGCGTGGCGATCGCGGGCACGCGTACGGCACCGGTCACCGCGCACTCGATCGCGTCGATCAATCGCATCGCTCCGGGGCGCGTATTCCTCGGGATCGGCACCGGCCACACCGCCATGCGCGTGATGGGGCTCGACCCGGTCCCGCCGCGCGAGTTCCGCGACTACCTGCGCGTGGTGCGCGGCCTGCTGCGCGGCGAGGAGGTCGACTACACCTACCGCGGCAAGACGCGCGCGATCAAATTCCTGCACCGCGAGCTCGGCTTCGTAGACGTGGCGCACGAGATCCCGATCTGGGTCGCCGCGAACGGACCGCAGGCGCTGCGCATCGCCGGCGAGCTCGGCGACGGTCGCATCTCCGCGGGCGGAGAAGCGCCGGAGCACGCCGCGCACAGCCTGGCCGCGATCCGCGACGGTGCGGCCAAGGTCGGGCGCGCGCTGCCCGCTTCGTTCCACACCGCGTCGCTGACCTACTCCTGCGTGCTGCGCGCCGGCGAGACGCTCACGAGCGAGCGCGTGATCGACGAGGTCGGCTCGATGGCGTCGGCCACGCTCCATTTCTGGTGGGAGCTCTTCCGGCAGTCGGGGAGCGACGCGTTCATCCCCGCGAGCTGCCGCGACGAGTGGGAGCAGTACCTGAAGTACGTGGACGCGCTCCCCGTTCCGCGGGAGAAGCTGCACCAGCGCATCCACGACGGTCACTGCACCTACCTTTTGCCCGAGGAGCGGCGCTTCATCACGCCGAGCGTGATCCGCGCGGGTGGCGGGCTGGTCGGTGAGCCGGACGAGATCGTCGCGCGCCTGCGCGAGCTCGAGCGCGCCGGCCTGCAGGAAGTCACGCTGCTGCCACCGATGGCGGCAGCGCGCGCGATCCTCTCGGACTTCGCCCGGAACGTGATGGCGCGGATCTAGCGTGAGCGGCCCGTTCGGCCCGGCGAAGCTCGGTCCGATCGAGCTGCGCAACCGGATCGTCAAGGCCGCCACGTTCGAGGGCATGGCGCCGGAGCACGTCGTCACCGACGCGCTGATCGACTTCCATCGCGCGGTTGCGGCGGGCGGAGTGGGCATGACGACACTCGCGTACTGCGCGGTAGCGCCGGACGGACAGGGCGCGCCCGGCGAGATCGTCGTGCGCGACGAGGCGGTCCCCGGGCTGCGTCGATTCACCAACGCAGTCCACGCCGAGGGCGCGGCCGCGAGCATCCAGCTCGGTCACGCCGGTCCGGTCGCGGCGGGCACGGGTCACAAGGGCCTGGCCCCGTCCCGCGTATTCGCGCCGCAGGCGCTCCGCTTCACGCGCGCGATCGACGAGGCCGAGATCGCTCGAATCACTTCGGATTTCGCCCGTGCCGCCCAGCTGGCGGTGGGCGCGGGGTTCGACGCCGTGGAGCTGCATTTTGGCCACGGTTACCTGATCAGCGCGTTCCTGAGTCCCCGGCTGAACCGGCGCAGCGACCGCTTCGGCGGCAGTCTCGAGAACCGCGCCCGCTTCGCGCGCCAGGTCGCCGTCGCCGTGCGCGAGGCCGTGGGCAACGGCGCGGCCGTGATCGCCAAGCTCAACATGACTGACGGCGTGTCGGGCGGGCTCGGGCTCGACGACAGCATCGCAGCCGCGCGGCTGCTCGAAGCGGACGGCGCGCTCGACGCGCTCGAGCTCACCGGCGGCAGCTCTTTCCAGAATCCGATGTACCTGTTCCGCGGCGAGGCGCCGATCGCCGAGATGGCCCGCGCCTTCCCGCCGCCGCTGCGGCTCGGCTTTCGACTCACCGCGCGCCGCTTCCTGCGCGAGTACCCGTTCGAAGAGGCGTACTTCCTGCCCTTCGCGCGCCAGCTCCGCGCCGCGCTGCGGATGCCGCTGATCCTGCTCGGCGGGATCAACCGCCTCGAGACCGTCCGGCAGGCGCTCGCCGAGGGCTTCGACTTCGTAGCGATGGGGCGCGCGCTGCTGCGCGAGCCGGCTCTCGTCCGGCGCTGGATGCAGGGCGACGCGCGCGAGTCGTTGTGCACTCACTGCAACAAGTGCATCCCCACGATCTACTCGGGAACGCGCTGCGTGCTCATCGAAGCTCACCCATGAGTCACGCACTCGGTGGGCGGGTCGCCCTGGTCACGGGCGTGTCTCGGCGCGCAGGGATCGGGGCCGCGCTCGTCGCGCGTCTGCTCGAGGACGGCGCGTCGGTGCTGGCCTCGGGCTGGCCGGCTCACGACGCCGAGATGACGTGGGGCGCGGACCGTGGGGGCGAGGCGGCGCTCCTCGCCGCGCTCGGCGGCGCGGGTCCCAGACTCGGTTACGAGACCGCCGACTTCGAGGATCCCGCGACGCCGCGCCGCCTCGTCGAAGCCGCCATCGCGCGCTTCGGCCGAATCGACGTCTTGGTAGCCAATCACGCCCGGAGCTCCGTGCAGTCGCTGCTCGAGCTGACGGTCGAGGAGCTCGACCGCTGCTGGGCGGTGAATGCGCGCGCGTCGGTGCTGCTGGCGCGGAGCCTGGCGGAGCTGCGGCCGCCTGGACCCGGCGGGCGGCTCGTGCTCTTCACGAGCGGCCAGCACATCGGACCGATGGCGAGCGAGCTGCCCTACGCGATCACCAAGGGCGCGATCCACCAGATGACCGCTTCACTTGCGGACGCGCTCGCCGACCGCGGTGTCACCGTGAATTGCGTCAACCCCGGGCCCGTCGACACGGGCTGGACCAGCGGCGCCGTGCACGAGCGCGTCGCGCGCCGCTTCCCCGCCGGGCGCTGGGGCCAGCCCTCGGACGTGGCGCGCCTCGTCGCCTGGCTCGCGAGCGACGAGTCCGCATGGATCACCGGCCAGGTCATCAACAGCGAAGGCGGCTTCCGCCGCTGGCGGTAGTGGGAGGATCGGCATGGGCTCACGGCCGTGGAGTCACTGGGTCGTACCGTCGGCTGGTACTTCGGCAGCGCCGCGATGCTCGTGTTCGGCGCGGTCGCGCTGCTGGCGTTCCGCGCGCTGCCCTCGGGCAAGCCACTGGCGTGGCAGAGTGCGTTCGTGGTGGGGCTGGGTTACCTCGGGTTCGGGCTCGGCGCCCTGGCGTATCGCGCGAATCCGCACTTCCTGGGCTTCGTCGCGCTCGGCGGAGCGCTCGCCGTCGGCGCGTTCGCCGCCCGGCGCTGAGGCGCGCGGCTCACGGCGCCGGCCGCTCGGGCAGCACGCAGAACGCGCCCTCGGAGAAGCCGGCGGCGCGGACGCCGAACACGCGGTTGAAGCGCGCGCGGTACTGCTCCCAGGCAATCGACGCCGCCAGCTCGACCAGCTCCGCTTCCGAGAGGTGCTCGCGCAGGCTCGCGACGAGCTCCGGCGGCACGTCGGCCGGCGTGCGCGTCATCGCGACCGCAAGGTCGAGCGCCAGGCGCTCGAGCGGGCTGAACTCGTCGCTCTCGCGGTAACGCGCCAGCGCCAGAAGCTGCGCGTCGCGGATCCCGACCTCTCTGCCGACGGCAGAGCCGATGTCGAGTCAGAACGGGCAGCCGACGAGGGCGCTCACCTTGACCTGGGCGAGCGATTTCACGCGGATGTCGAGCCGGTTGCTCGCGAGCAGCCCGAGCTCATAGGCGCTGACGCCGAGCATCACGCCCGGGCGGCGCCGGAGCAGGCGCCCGAGCTCGGGGTTCCCGCCCCGGCGGAGTACGCGGCCCGTGGCCCGCAGTCGATCGAGGAAGCGCATGCCGTCTCCTTTCCCGTGCCACCTTCGGCCGGGCGCAGCCGTTACATCGCGTATGGTGTAACGCAGACGACGGGAGGATCCGCATGGCGAATGGCTGGAGCATCGCGCTCGGGCTCGCCGGACTCGGGAACCTGGCGAACGGCCTGTGGATGCTCGCCGACCCCACCCACTGGTACCTGAACCTGCCGGCGCGCGTGCCTGACTTCGGGCCGCTGAACGAGCACTTCGTGCGCGACATCGGCTGCGCCTTCACGGGGGTCGGGGCGCTCCTGCTCGCGGCGATCGTCTCGCCGCGCTGGCGGCTGCCAGCGTGCGTGGTCGCGGCCGCCTTCTACGGAATGCACGCGGGGGTCCATGTGATCGACACCACGCGCGGTCTGGTCGGTGCGGAGCACTGGCTGGTCGACCTGCCGGGCGTGTACCTGCCGGCGGCGCTGTTCGCGCTCATGGCCGTGCGCGCGGCGCAACGCCCGGTTTGAAGCTCCCGATCTCGCTCGCCCTAGCGGTCGGCGCGCTGCTCGGGGCCGCGCCGTTCCTGCGCTACACCGCGCCGGGTCACGCCGTCCCCCACGCCAATCACGACCCGCGCCACGGCGGGCAGCTCGTGATGGTGGGCGACTTCCACCTAGAGCTCGTCGCGCGCGACGGCGCGGTCGAGCTGTTCACGAGCGACGCGCTGCGCCGCCCGCTCACGCCGCGCCTGGGCTCCGTCACGTTCGACGGCGGGCCAGCGCAGCCGCTGCGCTGGGAGAGTCAGCGCATGGTCGCCGCCGCGGCGCACGGCGCGCGCGAGGCGGTCGTCGCCGTCGAGCTCACCGACGGCACGCGCCTGTCCCACCGCTTCGCGTTGCCCGAGCCCTAGAGACGCCCGCTCACCGCCAGCTCGGTCAGCGCGTCGTGAGCAGCGCGCAGCTACACGCCGTGTTTGCGGAACCAGTCGAGCAGGCGCTTCCAGCCGTCCTCGGCGGCCTCGGCGTGGTAGCTCGGGCGGTAGTCGGCGTGGAAGCCGTGTGGCGCGCCGTCGTAGACGTGGATCTGCGACGCGCCCTTCGCCGATTCGATCGCCTTGCGCATGCGCTCGACCGACTCGAGCGGGATCCCCGTGTCCTCGGCGCCGTAGAGCCCGAGCACCGGCGAGCGCAGCTTCGCTGCCAGGTCCAGCGGATGCTGCGGCAGCGTCGGCGTCGGATCGCCGACCAGCCTGCCATACCACGCGACTCCCGCCTTGAGCTTCGGCGCGTGCGCCGCGTAGAGCCAGGTGATGCGACCGCCCCAGCAGAAGCCGGTGATCCCGAGGCGCTCCGCATCGCCGCCGTCGCTCGCGGCCCACGCGGCCGTCGCGTCGAGATCGCGCATCACCTCGGCGTCGGGGACCTTCAGCACGATGCCGCGGATGATCTCTTGCACGTCGGCCAGCTTCGTCGGGTCGCCGTAGCGCGTGTACAGATCGGGCGCGACCGCCAGATAGCCCGCCCTCGCCAGCCGGCGGCACACGTCGCGGATGTACTCGTGTACGCCGAAGATCTCCTGCACCACCAGCACTACCGGCGCGCGCAGGTCGCTGGTCGGGCGAGCGCGGTAGCCGGGGATCGCGCGGGCGCCCGCGGGGATCGAGACGTCGCCAGCGATCAAGCCTTCGGCGGACGTCTTGACGACCTCCGCGCGCAGCGGACCCGCCGCCAGCGTGTACCCGGCCGCCGCTGCGCTCGTGATCAGGAACTCGCGTCGCGTGAACGCCATCGCAGTCGCACCTCCTCGTGTCGCCGCAGCATACTCTCGACCGATGCCCGTCCCGCCGCGCGTGGAGCACCGCCTGCTCGTCCGCCATCCGCGGCGCGAGGCGATCCTGATCGAGAACGGCGCCGCGAGCGCGCGCCTGCCCGCGTTCGACGCCGAGGACCGCCACACCGCCGAGGTGGACTACATCAACACCGCCGCGGGCGAGCGGCTAGGGCTGGAGACGACGCTGCTCGAGAGCCTGGATCACTCCGATCCGCACCGCGAGCCGGTGATCCGCGTCCACGCGCTGGAGGTTCACGGCAGCGACGTCCTCGCAGCGCAGGCGCTGCGCTGGTGCGGGCGCTACGAGCTGCCGCAGGCGTTCGATGCGGCGGATCGCGAGACGATCCGCGCCTGGGCGCCGGCGGCCGCCGTGATCGACGGACGCGAGTGGACGCGCCCGGGCTGGCTCGGCGACGTGCGCGCCTGGCTCGAGTCCACTCTCGCGACGTCTGCGCTCGAGGTCGTCCAGCTCCGGAGCTGGGCGTCGTCGTGCGTGCTGCGCGTGCGCGCCGGTGAGCAGGACTACTACTTCAAGGCGGTATGCGAGAGCCTGCGCCGGGAGTGCGCGCTCACCGTCTACCTGGCGCGCGAGTTCCCCGATACGCTTCCGCGTGTGGTCGCCGCTCTGCGGGCGCGGCGCTGGCTGCTGCTGGAGGCGTGCGCGGGGACGAAGCTCGAGCACGTCGCGGACCTCGCGTTGTGGGAACAGGCGGCAGCACGCTACGGCGCGCTTCAGCGCGCGTGCATGTCGCGTGTGAACGCTCTTCTCGCCGCGGGCTGCTCGCCGCGCGCGCTCGTCGACGTTCGCCGGGGGCTCGAGCCGCTGGCGGCGAGCGTACGCGCGCTCCGCGTCGGCGAGCCCGAGGGCCTCAGCGCCGCCGAGGTCGAGCGGCTGCGCGCCCTCGTCCCCGAGCTCGCTCGCCGCTGCGAGGAGCTCGACGCGTACGCGCTCCCGCCGACGCTCGAGCACGGCGACCTCTGGCCCGGGAACTTCTTCGTGGACGCCCGAAGCGTGGCGATCATCGACTGGGAGGACGCCTCGGTCGCGCAGCCGTTCCTCTCGCTGGCGCCTCTCCGCGTGGGGCTCGCGCAAGCGGGGCTCGACTCGCCCGCGGCTCGCGAGCGCCTCGACAGCGCTTACCTCGCCGCCTTCGCCGGCGTCGCTCCCGAGGAGCGCCTGCGCGCCGCGCTTCGCGCTGCCGCGCCGCTCGCGTTCGTGGACATGGCCCTGCGCTACCGCGCACAGCGCGCCTCGGTCGCGCGGCTGCACCCGTGGATGCGTGACCTGGTGCCACAGGCCCTTCGGCAGGCACTCGAGCTGGTAGAGTGAACGGCCCGTGGGCGAGCGACGCAGTGTCTACAGCGGAGCGCCGTGGGAGCCGCGCGCCGCCTACTGCCGCGCCAAGCGCGTCGGCAACGTGATCGCGGTGTCGGGAACCGCGGCCGTCGACGACGCAGGCGCTTCGGTCGCTCCCGGCGACGTCTACGCCCAGGCGAGCTTCATTCTGCGCAAGATCGAGCGCGCGCTCGGCGAGCTCGGCGCGAGCCTGCGCGACGTAGTCCGCACCCGCACCTTCCTGGTCGACATGAACCGCTTCGACGACTTCGCGCGCGCGCACCGCGAGGCGTTCGCGGGGATCGATCCCGCGGCGACCTGCGTCGAGGTGACGCGCCTCGTCTCGCCCGAGCTCGTGGTCGAGATCGAGGTCGACGCGATCACGACCCCGTGAGGAGCGGCGACTCGCCCGGGCGCAGTCGCGTCATGCGCACGCTCGCGTCCCAGAGCGAGCGCGCCTGCGCCTGGTCGTAGGACGCGTCGGAAGACGGCGCCTCGCGCCAGCGTGAGTGAGACGGGAAGTACTTCCCGGTCGCGCGCGAGAGCGCTGGATCGGTGACCATGCGCGCGAGCGCCGCCCCCGACTTGCTCGCGGGATTGATCGTGGGCAGGAACGTGGAGAGCGCGGCCGCGAGCGCGGGTCCCAGGTAGTCCCACAGGAACTTCAGCGGCGCCGGGTAGTCGCGTGCGAGTCCCGAGCCGGGCACGAGGCCGGGCTCGTACGAGATCACCGGCAGCGGCCGCTCCGCCGGGGAGAGCCCCGCAGCGTCGATCCGCCGCGCCAGCTCGTAGGCGAACCACAGGTTGCAGAGCTTGCTGTTGACGTAGGCGAGCCGCCCCTCGAACGGGCGATCGCCCGGGCCGCCGCGCGCGGCGAGTGACTCGAGATCGGTGATCGCGGGGTCCGGCATGCCCGGCGCGCGCCCGGGCTCGTGCACGCCCGACGAGACCACCACGATGCGCGCAGGCGCGTGCGCGGCGAGCCGCCGCAGCAGCAGGTTCGCCAGTAGGAAGTGCCCGAGGTGGTTCACCGCGAACGTCATCTCGAAGCCGTCGGGCGAGAGCACCGGCCCGCGGTTGAACTGCAGCCCCGCGTTGCACACCAGCGCGCGCAGCGGCACGTCGCGCTTCTCGATCTCGCTCGCGAAGTTGCGCACGGACTCGAGCGAGGAGAGGTCGAGCCCGAGCGCCTCGACCGAGTCCGCGCCGCTCTCGGCGGCGATCCTGCGCGCCGCCGCGCCGGACACCTCGCGGTTGCGGCTGGCGATCAGCACCTGCCAGCCGTCGCGCGCCAGCGCCCGCGCGCACTCGTAGCCGATTCCGGAGTTGCCACCCGTCACGATTGCGATTGGTCGCGTCATGGGTAGATCCTACTTGCTCCGGACGTCCATGGTGGCTGGTCCCGTCGTCTTGACATGCAACCGTTTGGTTGCGTATAAGCGGACCGATGGACGACGTGTTCCGCGCGCTCGCCGACCCCGGCCGGCGGCTCCTGCTCGACGCCCTCTACGCGCGGCAGGGCCAGACCCTGGGCGAGCTCGCGGAGCTGCTCGACGTCTCGCGCCAGGCGGTCTCCAAGCACCTGGCACTGCTCGAAGCGGCCGGCCTCATCGTCTGTCGCTGGTCGGGGCGCGAGAAGCACCACTACCTGAACCCCGTGCCGCTGGTGGAGATCCACGACCGCTGGGTCTCGAAGTTCGCGGCCACCAAGTCCCGCATGCTGCTCGCGCTCCGGCGCGAGCTGGAGGAGAAGAAGCGATGAGCAAGCCCGAGCTGGTATTCCAGATCGACGTCAAGACCACGCCTGAGAAGCTCTGGGAGGCGATCACCCACCCGGACTTCACGCGCCGCTACTTCTACGCCACGGCCGTGCGCGTCCGCGAGTGGAAGGCGGGCGCGCGCTTCGTCTACGACAACCCCGACGGCAGCGCCGCGATGCAGGGCGACCTGCTCGAGGTCGATTTCCCGCGCAAGCTCGTGATGTCGGCCACGTTCCTGTTCGACGCCGACGCCGCGCGCGAGGAGCCAGGCCGACTCACATGGGAGATCGTCCCCGCGGGCGACCACTGCAAGCTCGTCGTCACCCACGAGTTCGCGACCGCCGGCAAGGCGCATGAGATCGCGAAGGGCGGCTGGTCGTTCATCCTCGAGGGGCTGGCCCGGATCTTCGCGTAGCCGCGACCGCCCGCGGGCTTTGCCCGGAGCCGCGACGTCGTGCGCGGGTATGCTGGCGCGCATGCAAAAGACGCCGGCGTTCGCCGAGCGGGTGGCTCTGCTGCCGCGGCTCGGGCTCGGGATCTCCAGCGAGTTCGGGGCGCACGCGGCGGGCGGGCTCGACGTGGTGCGCCTGCGCCGCGAGCGTCCCGACCTGATCCGCTTCCTCGAGGTCGGCGTCGATCTGGAGCGCGGCGTCGACGCCGACGCACGCACCTGGGCCGCTGCCGGCTGGCCCACGACGTTCCACTTCCTGGACCTGAATCTCGAGGAGGAGGAGGACCTCGACGCCGAGTGGATCGCGCACGCCGGCGCCGCTGCGCGCGCGATCGGCGCCGCGTGGCTGTGCGGCGACGCGGGGCTCTGGCACGTGGGGCCGCGCGAGCGCGGCCACGGCACGCTGCTACCGCCGATCCTGTGCGCGGCATCCGCGCGCGCTCTCGGTGCGAACGTGCGGCGGCTGCGCGAGCAGAGCGGCTTCGAGGTGCTGCCCGAGAACCCGCCGGCGCACGTGTACCTCGGCGACCTGCACCTGCTCGACTACTTCGCGCGCGTGTGCGATGCGGCGGACGGCGGCATGCTGCTCGACGTCGCGCACCTGGCGATTTACCAGCGCGCGAGCGGTCGCGCGGCGCTCGACGGCCTCGACGGCTTCCCGCTCGAGCGCGTGGTCGAGGTGCACGTCGCCGGCGCAACGGAGTTCCGGCACGGCGGCCGCGCGTTCGTAGACGACGACCACACGCCCGCGCCGCTCGCCGACACCTGGCGCATCCTCGACGCGGTGCTGCCGCGCACGCCGAACCTGCGCGCGCTGGTCTACGAGTGCGAGCGCAACCGCGCGGAAGAGGTGCTGCCCACTTTCGAGCGCCTGGCGGCGCGCGTTCCGCTGCCCGAGTGAACCACCGCGGGCTGCAGCGCGCGCTGTTCCGCATGCACCTCGATCCCGAGTTCGCGGCGCGCCTGCGCGCGCGCGACGCGAGCGCCGAGACGAGCACGGCGCTCGGCGAGGCGGAGCTGGCCTGGCTCCGTGCGGCCGACCCCGCGGCGGTCGCGGCGGATCGCGACGGCCGCCGCCGCGCGCAGCTCCTTTCCAACGTCGCCGGCGAGTTCGCGCTGTCCTGCGCCGTCGCGCGCGCGTCCGACGCCGACTGGCTCGACGCTTTCCCCGCGTCACCCCACTTTCACCGCGCGATCGCGGAAGACCTCTCCCTACCGCTCGCCTTCGCCGCCTACGCGCAGGAACGCGCGGCGCGGATCTCTCCGCGCCTCGCCACGCCGGTCGCGCTCGAGTCGGCGCTGGCGCGCGCGCGCCGCACTACGCGCGGATCCCGAGACCTGCCGAAGGGAACGCTCGTCCTTGCGACAACGGCCTGGCTCGTCGAGCTTCCCGACGGCGTCTTCGCCTGGGCGGTCGTGCTGCGGCAAGCCCTGGATCGCGGCGAGCCGCTGCCCGCCGCCGCGCTCGCGCCAGCACCCGAGAGCGAGACCGTGCTCGTGACCTCGACTCCGGCCGCCACGCCCATGCGCCTGCGCGACGCGCACGCCGAGCGCCTCGAGCCGCTCGTCGCCGCCTTCCTGCGAGCCTGCGAGACCGGGCTCGCCGAGCGCGACGTCGCCGCGCTCGCGGCGCGCCATCGCATCGACCTGGCCGACGTCGAAGGCGTCGCCGCGGACTTCCTCGCCGACGGCATCCTCGCTCGCGCGTAGGAGCTTGGAGCCTGACCCAAGGCAGGCGCGGACCGCAAGCGCGCGAAGCGCGCGCGCAGCGAGGCGAAGCCGAGCGGAGCCGCAGGCCCGGCTGCGCCGGGCCGTCGCGGACGGGCGCGCTACAGGTGATCGGTCACGTCGAAGCGCAGCAGGCGCGGCTCGGGCTCGAGCTCGAGCTCGGAGAGCGACGCGTTGTGTGAGTGGAACTCCTGCCAGCGCAGCGGATCGGCGTGTAGCAGCTCGGCGAGCGCGAAGGCGAAGGCGGCGCCGTGTCCGACGATCACGACGTGGTCGCCCGCGTGCTCGCGCGAGATGCGGCGCAGCACCGCCGTGGTGCGCGCGACGACCGCGCGCGGTGACTCGCCGCCCGGCGGCGCGAACTCCGGATCCGCGCGGATGCTCGCGAAGAAGCCGCGCTGCTCGAGCAGTGCCGCGTAGGACTCACCCTCCCACGCCCCGATCGAGTACTCCGCGAGCTTGGGCTCGAGCCGGACGGGCAGGCCGAGAGCGCGCGCGATCGGCTCGGCGGTGCGCCGCGCGCGCTGCAGCGGGCTAGCGTAGATCGCGGCCGCGCGCAGCGCCTCGCGGCCGACGTGCTCCGCCACGCGCCCCGCCTGCTCCTCGCCGCGCTTGGTGAGCGCGGAGTCCGTAGAGCCGTGCCAGACCCGCTTCACGTTCGCCTCGATCTCCCCGTGCCGCACCAGCCAGAGCCGCGCACCCTGCATGCATCCTCCGTACAGGAACGCGCATGGTGGGACACTCGCCGCGCAGCCTCAAGCCAAGCGCCAGGTCGCGCGTTAGATTGCGGGCGTGCGCTTCGCGTCGGTCCTTGCGGAAGATGCGCGCAGTGATGCTGCGGTCGCGCGTGCCATCGCGCGCGCGCGCCACGCGCTCGACGGAGCCGAGCCCGACCTGGCGCTGCTCTTCGTCTCGCACGAGCACGCCGGCGCCTACGCGGAGATCGGCGCCGCGGTGCGTGCCGAGCTGCCCAACGCGCTCCTCGTCGGCTCGAGCGCGCGCAGCGTGATCGGCGGCGGGCACGAACGAGAGGAGGCGCCCGGCCTGGCACTGGCGCTGGCGGAGCTGCCGGGCGTCGAGCTGCGGCCGTTCGTGCTGCCGGGCACCAGCGCGATGGCGCCCGACGATGTGGACTGGCGCGCGACGGTGGAGACGTCGCGCGAAGAGGACCCCTGCTTCCTGGTGCTCGCGGATCCCTTCAGCGCCGACGCGGAAGCCCTGGTCGCGGGGCTCGACGCCGCGTTCCCGCGCGCGACCAAGCTCGGCGGGCTCGCCAGCGGCGGCGAGTCGGCGGGCGAGAACGCGCTCTACGTCGGCGACGCCACGGCGCGGAGCGGCGTCGTCGGGGTGGCCATGGTCGGGAACGTGGCGCTCGACGCGATCGTCGCACAGGGCTGCCGGCCGGTCGGCGCGCCGATGCTGGTGTCGCGCTGCGCGGGCAACGTGATCCTCGAGGTGGACGGCCGCTCGCCGCTCGCCGTGCTGCAGGAGCTATTCGCGGACGCGTCGCCGCAGGATCAGGGGCTGTTCAAGAGCTCGCTCTTCGGTGGCGTGCAGATGCGCACGTCCGCGACGGGCGAGTATCGCCAGGGCGACTTCCTGATCCGCAATTTGATCGGCGCGGATCAGGAACGCGGCGGGCTCGCCGTGGCGGCGCGACTGGAGCCCGGCCAGGTGTTCCAGTTCCACCTGCGCGACGCCGAGACCTCCGCCGACGACCTCGAGCGCTGCCTCGCGCGCTACCGCTCGGAGGTGGCCGCCGGAGCCGGCGCCGGGAGCGCGGGCGCCCTGCTCTTCTCGTGTCTCGGGCGCGGGCAGTACCTGTACGGCCACCCGGATCACGACACCGACGCTTTCCGGCGTCACTTCGGCGAGGTGCCGCTCACCGGGTTCTTCTGCAACGGCGAGATCGGCCCCGTGCAGGGCACGACCTTCCTGCACGGCTACACCAGCGCTTTCGGAATCCTGCGCCAGCGACGCTCGGGCTGAACGCGGCTCAGTCGCCGGTCTTCATCGGGAGCGACGGGTCGCGCGCCCACTCGCTGAGCGAGCCGTCGTAGACCGCCACGTCGGGATGACCGAGCAGCTCGAGCGCGAACGCGTCCAGCGTCGCCGAGATCCCGCCGCCGCAGTAGAAGATCACGCGCGGCTTCGCGAAGGCGCCGACCGCGTCGAAGCTCGCGCGCAGCTCGGCCGGCGTGCGGTAGGTGCCGTCGCGGTTCACGAGCGAGGCGTACGGCACGTTCAGGCTGCCCTCGATGTGTCCCTTGCGGCCGTAGCTGGTCTCGGACTCGCCGCTGTGGACGGAGTGAGAGAGTGCGTTGATCGTGCACACGCTGCCGCAGCCGATCGAGGCCAGCACCTCGTCTCGATCAGCCCAGCGCTCGGCGCGCGGCCGCGCCCGGAAGCGCGCCGGCGGATAGCGGCACGGCTCGCTCGAGACCGCCCGACCCTCCGCCTTCCATTTGCCGAAGCCGCCGTCGAGCACGGACACGTCGTCGAAGCCGGCCGCGCGCAGCATCCACCACACGCGCGTGGCCCACATCGGCGTGGTGCTGGCGTAGAGCACCACGCGCGCGCCGTCGCCGATGCCTGCAAGGCCGAGCTCGTGCTCGAAGCTGGTCGGGCTTCGGGTTCGTGAAGTGGAGCCCCGCGCTCGGATCGGAGAGCGCAGTCGGAAGGTCGAGGAAGCCCGCCCCCGGAAGGTGCGCGGCCTCGTAGTCCGCGCGGCCACTCTCGATCGTGTACGGCCCGGGCGTGGCGGGGCGCAGGTGCACGGTCGTGTCGAAGACGCGCAGGTCGGAGTCGGCGAGGTGAGCGGCCAGCCAATCCGTGCTGACGAGCGGATTCGTGGGCGATGACATCGGGATCTCCTTGGAGCTCAGCGCGTCGCGGCGGCGTTCGCCGTCGGCCGGAACAGCGCATGACCATTCTTCTCGAACGCGGCGATCGCCGCCTGGCCTGCATTCGAGACCAGCCAGTCGGAGAGCCGCCGCGCCAGGTCCAGCTTCACGTGCGGGTGCTTCGCCGGGTTCACGACGATCACCGAGTACGGGTTGTCGAGCCGCACGTCTCCCTCGACGAGCAGCTCGAGGTCGCCCTTGTTGCCGAAGGCATCCCACGTAGCGCGGTCCGCGAGCGCGTAGGCGCCCATGCCGGCCGCGGTGTTGAGGGTCGCGCCCATGCCCGAGCCGGTCTCGCGGTACCAGCTCCCGGAGGACTGGGGATCGACGGCCGCGTCCTTCCAGAGCCGCTTCTCCTTCTGGTGCGTGCCGCTGGAATCGCCGCGGGAAGCGAACGGTGCCTTGGCGGACGCGATCTTCGCCAGCGCGGCGGGCGCGTCGCGCAGCCCGCGCACGGCGGCGGGATCCGCCTTCGGACCGACGATCACGAAGTCGTTCGCCATCAGCGGGCGGCGCTCCACGCCGAAGCCGTCGGCCACGAACTTCTCCTCGGCCTCGGGGTCGTGCACCACGAGCAGGTCGGCGTCGCCCTTGCGGCCGAGCTCGAGCGCCTGCCCGCTCCCGACCGCGACGACGCGCACCTCGATCCCGGCGGCCTGCGTGAACTGCGGCAGCAGCCAGTCGTACAGGCCGGAGTCGCGCGTCGAGGTCGTGGACGCGAGTGTCAGGAAGGGTTGCTCGGCGCGCAGCGGAGGCGACGCGAGTACGACGCTGACGAGCGAGGCCAGCGCAAGCATCCGAGTCATCGCAATCACTCCACGAGCTCGCCGCGCAGGAATCGGCGCGCCTCGTCGCTCCGCGGCTCGGCGAAGAAGCGCTCGGCGGGAGTCTGCTCGACGAGACGCCCGCGGTGCAAGAAGAGCACCTCGTCGGCGAGACGGCGCGCCTGCCCGAGGTCCTGCGTGGCGAGCACGATCTTCGTGCCCCCCGCGTGGAGCTTCTCGACGAGGGCCTCGACGGCACGCGTCGCGGCCGGGTCGAGCGAAGCCGTCGGCTCGTCGAGGAAGACCAGCTCCGGCGCAAGCGCCCAGATGCGCGCCAGCGCCAGCCGCTGCTGCTCGCCGCCCGAGAGCACGCGGGCGCCGCGATCCGCGAGCGCGAGCAGGCCGGCGGCCTCGAGCGCCTCGTGCGCGCGGGTCGTTCGCTCGGAGCGCGGCACGCCCCGCAGCGCCAGCGCCCAGCGCACATTCCCGAGCGCGGACCGCCGCAGCAGAGCCGGCTGCTGGAACAGCATCGCCTGTCGCGTGCGAGCGCGGTCGGGGCTCGCGGCTCCCGCGAAGCGCACGCTCCCGCGCGTGGGAGCGAGCAGCCCGTGGCACACGCGCAGGAGCAGGGTCTTGCCCGCGCCGTTCGGCCCGAGGATCACGCTCTTGCGCCCGCGCTCGAGCACCGCGCTGACGGAGTCGAGCAAGAGATGCGGGCCGGCGCGCACCTCCACGCCCGCGAGCTCGAGCGGCAGGATCGAGCCGCTCACGCAGGGCGCTCCGCGGCGCGCGCAGCGTCCGACGCCAGCGTTGCGGCGACGTTCACGGCGAGTGCCAGCCCGAGCAGGATCAGCCCGATTGCAAGCGCCAGCGCCAGCTCGCCGCGGCTGGTCTCGAGCGCGATCGCCGTCGTCATCACGCGTGTGTAGTGCGCGATGTTGCCGCCGACGATGATGACAGCCCCGACCTCGGCCGACGCGCGCCCGAAGCCGGCGAGGAGCGCCGTCACCAGCCGGTGACGCCCGTCGAGGAGCAGTGTGGGCACCGCGCGCAGCGGCCCGGCTCCGAGCGAGCGCAGCTCGTCGCGATACTCCTCGTGCAGGTCCTCCACGGTCTGGCGCGTGAGTGCGGCGACGATCGGGAAGATCAGCAGCGCCTGCGCGATCACCATGGCCGTCGGCGTGAACAGCAGCCCGAGCGACCCGAGCGGCCCGCTGCGCGACAGCGCGAGATACACGACCAGACCGACGACGACCGGCGGCAGGCCCATCCCCGCATTCAGCAGGACGACCCCCGCGCGCCGCCCGCGGAAGCGCGAAACCGCGAGCCAGGCGCCGAACGGCAGGCCGAGCAAGGCGGCGCCCGCTAGCGCAGACAGGCTGACCCGCAGCGACAGCGCGACGATCTCGAGCAGCGCGGGGTCGAGCGTCGCGATCAGCCGGAGCGCGGTGCGGAACGCCAGGAAGATCTCGGTCACGGGGGCGTCATCCTTGGCGAATCCTCGCGCCGATGCAACCGAGCGCGCCGAGCCGGGTGCGAGCAAGCGCGCGAAGCGCGCGCGCAGCGAGCGCGTTCGGCGCAAGCGGAGGCCGCTCGGCGACAGCCGTCGCGGCACGGACTAGCGTGTGGGCCATGACCGCCGCCGAGCGCGCCCTGCTGGAGCAAGCCTTCGCCTTCGCACTCGCAAGCCACGGCGAGCAGCGGCGCAAGGGCTCCGACATCCCCTATTCGAGCCACCTGCTCGGCGTCGCGGGGTTCGTGCTCGAGCACGGCGGGAGCGCGGAGCAAGCCGCGGCCGCGTTCCTGCACGACACGCTCGAGGACTGTGCGGACGTGACACCGGAGCGCCTGCGCGCCGAGTTCGGGCTGGCGATCGCGCACATCGTGGAGCTCTGCACCGACACCGACAAGCTCGACCGTCCCGATGCGAAGGGCCCCTGGCGCGAGCGCAAGGAGCGCTACATCGCGCAGCTCTCCGGCGCGCATCCCGGCGCTGCGCTGGTCGCCGCGTGCGATAAGCGACACAACCTCGGGACGCTGGTCAGCGACGTGCGCTACCACGGCGTCCGCTATCTCGAGCGCTTCAACGCCGGCCCCGTCGATCAGCTCTGGTACTTCCAGTCACTCACCCGCGTGCTGCGGCTCCTGATCCCGCTGAAGCTCGCGCTCGAGCTCGACCTGCTCGTCGCCGAGCTCGAGGAGCTGCTCTCCCCGTCCGTGGTACGCTGAAACGGCAGGGGTGGCTGCGAGCGGAGGCTCGGGATGTCACGGGTCCGTGCGGCGGTGGTGGGCCTTCTAGCCGGCGGGACTTGGGCTCGATTCGGGCGGCTGCTCGTCGCGGTGCCCTGCGCCACGCTCCCGGCGGCTGCGAATGCCGTGCAGGACACCGCGTTCTGCCAGGTGCTCTGCAGGATCTCGTCGTGCCCGCCGGAGTGTCTGGTCCCGGACCCACCGGCCACTCTGCCCGCCGAGTGGGCGCGGAGGTCCGTGCTCGCCCGCGTCGCGGATCCCCGTGTCGGTCCGCCGCTGCGCTGGTTGCTCGACGAGATGGCACTCGCCCGCGGCGTACTCCGATTCCACGACCCAAGGGGCGAAGACCGCGCCTATGGTACGGACGACGACGTGGTCGACCCGCTCGGCGAGAATTGCACCAGCACATTCGGTCCGCCGGATCCAACGTGCACAACCGAAACCATCGTCGTAGCGAACCTCGAGCGGCTCGGGATCGCAGCCGCCATCGTCGGAGACGATCGCGCGTTCGATCCCCCCGAGTCCGTCGCCGAGATCGCGGCGATGCTCGACAGCGACCCGGCGAACGATGCGGTCGGCGACCCCCTCTGCGGTCCGGACGGGATCCGCTTCAACGACTTCGACCGGAACGGAGACGGGAGGGTCACCGACGAACTGAACAGCCAGGGAGACCAGAAGCTGCTGCTCCACGACACGTCGCGAGCCTCGGTGGTGGTCGCCGACGACTTCGATAGCTCGATCGTCTGGACGACCGAGGACCGACTGGTCTCGGCCATGCCGATCGGCGTCCGGCTTTCCTTCTTCGAAGGCGTCGACTCGCTCGCGACACTCCGCGGCACGTCCATGTTCCCGGCGCAGATGTTCGACAAGGCCGACTTGCAGCGGTTCGCGCAAGACGACCGCATCGGCGCTCGACTCGGCGACTTCTATACCGACGCCCAGATCGCGCTTCTGAACACCCAGCTCGTCCTGAACCAGGCGACGCTCGGTCCTGTCCGGCGGGACAGCGAGGTCACGCTGCGCCCGCGAGGCCGCGTCTTCCGCGGCCAGCTCATCCCGGACACACCGTTGCGACAGTTGCTCTTCTCGCTAGACGTGGACGGAAACTTCACGCCCGACCTCGACGCAGATGGAACCTCCCGGTTCGACTTCCTCGACGACGGGACGCCTGGGCCGGTCGCCGACGACTCGATCCTGTGCGGTAGCGGCGTGCCCGGCGACTGGCTGCAGGATCTGGAGCAGCACGAGCTCGATCAAGAGCAGCGGCGGCTGCTGGAGGCCGGCGGCGGCCTGCCGCCCCGATCTCCGATCTTCTGCCCGGGGCTCCTCGCGCTGCTCGCCGACGCGGACGGGCCGAGCGACAACTGCCCGACCATCCCGAATCCCGATCAGGCGGACGGTGACGGGGACGGCGTGGGCGACGCATGTGACGATTGCGTGGAGGTCGCCAACGCGCGCCCGAGCGGGGCGCTGCGCGCGCCGCTCACGAGCGTCGGCGGCCAGCGCGATGACGACGACGATGGCTTCGGCAACGCCTGCGACGCCGACTTCGCAGGCGACGACCGGCGCGTGACCGACGCGGACTTCACCGCGATGAAGCGCTCGGTCGGCAAGCTCCGCGCCTCCGCGACCTGCGGCACGAACGGGACCGAGCCGTGCGCGCGCTACGACCTGGACGGGCGCGGAGCCGTGATCACCGCCTCCGACTTCAACCGCGCGCGAATGCTGCTCGGACGTCCGGTCGGGCCGCGCTGCCGGCTCTGCTCGATTCGCGACCCGCTGCTCACTTGCCTCGGCCCCGCCTGCCAGCCCCGCTGACCCCGAACGAAGCTGCCCGGGAGCGGGGCGCCAATACCGAAGCAGCCTCAGAGGTATGGTAGGCTCGGTTGCTCATGGGCTGGCTCACCGGGACAAGCCTTGCCGGAGGATTGGTCGCGCTCGCGATCACCGGGACTCCTCGAGTCTCCGTCGCAGAGGAGCCGGTGTGCGAGCCGCGTGTCCTCTCTCTTGCGACCCTCACGCCGATCGCGCAGTTCGACCCCGTCGGGGCCCGCTTCGAGCTCATCGAGCTCGAGATCGCAGTCCTGCACGAGACACTGCCGGTGACGGATCTTCGGGTGCAGAGCGCCGCCCTGGTCATCGATGCCGTGGCGCTCTCGCGGGGCTCTTTCGTGCTTCGCGGTCCAGGCACAACCACCTTGGGCAAGGACTGCAGCGGAGCGTCCCGTCCGCCCGATCCTGATTGCACGCCCCTCGAGGTGATCGCGGCCCACCTCGCGCATCTGAGCGGCGAAGACGGAACCGGCTACCTGGGCCGAATCCCGCCGCGCGAGCCCCCGGCCCAGGGGCGCCCGGACCTCGACGAAGACAACGACAACACCTTCGACTTCCTCGACGACGGGACTGCGGGCCCCATCACGGACGACAACATCCTGTGCGACCCGCGTGCGCTCGAGAACCTCGAGCTCGACGAAGCGCAGCTCAGGCTCCTGCAGGAGTCGGTGGGACTCCCGCCGCGCAGCCCCATCTTCTGTCGAGGCGCGACGGAGCTGCTCGCGGTGGACGGCTGCGACGGGCCGACCGACAACTGCCCGACGGTGCCGAATCCCGATCAAGCCGACGCGGACGGCGATGGGGTCGGCGACGCGTGCGACAACTGCGTGGATACGCCCAACGCCCGTCACTCGGGCGCGCTGCTCGCCGCGCTCACCGCGATCGGCGGACAGCGCGACGACGATGGCGACGGCTTCGGCAACGCCTGCGACGCCGACTTCTCAGGCGACGACCGGCGCGTGACCGAAGCGGACTTCAGCGCGATGAAGCACTCGGTCGGCAAGCTCCGCGCCTCCGCGACCTGCGGCGCGAGCAGGACCGAGCCATGCGCGCGCTACGACCTCGACGGGACGGGAACGGTGATCAGCGCGTCCGACTTCAATCGCGCGCGCGCGGCGCTCGGGCGCGACTCGGGCCCGCACTGCGAGGTCTGCACCCTGCGCGCGCCGTTCTTCGCCTGCACCGGACCCGGCTGCAGCCCGTAGGGGCAAACTGACCCGCATCCCGGCGACGTACTGGCTGTTACCGGGGCCGATCCGTGCGCGGGCGCCCGAGGGGAGTGGGATCGTGGGGCGCAGCGCGGCCGCGTGGATCGGGATCGCCGTACTGCTGCTGGCGCCCGCGGTACTCGCCGCCGGCTCGCGCCGCGTGGACCCAGAGACGGGAGCCTTCGCGCGGCGCACGGGATCCGCGGCATGCGCGCTGCGCACCGGGGAAGTCGCCGGGGAAATCGTCGTCGTCGGACCCGACGGCGAGCGTCTCGGGCCTGGTGACAACGAGATCGCCTCCGCCGGCAACTGCCTGCTCTTCGACGACACGCCCGATCCCGACGGCATCCAGCGCATCCGCGACCCGGCCGCGATCGCGCTCGACCATCCCGTCGATCTCGCGCTGTTCGAGGCGCGCTGCGCCGCGGCGCCCGACGCCGAGACCGGGATCTGCACGTTCTCGCGCGACTTCCTCGACGATCTGTGGGCTCCGCTCGGCGGCTTCACCTCGGTCCGCGGGCTGCGCACCACCGAGTGGAGGCAGGCGCGCGTCCCCACGCGCCAGGACGATCCGTTCGAGCTCGCGCGCTGGCGCTCGATCGGCGGCATCGGGCTCGTGTACATCGCGGGCTTCCTGCCCTCGACAGGGGAGTCGCCCTTCTTCGGGCTGTACCTGCCGCCCGACGAGGCGGCGCTGCTCGGCTGCGGGCCGGAGCACGGTGTGGCCTGCGATCCCGAGGAGGCGCGCGCGCTGGTCGCGGACCCCGCCATCCGCGAGGTGCTGCGACTGCCGCTCGTGCGGCCGCTCTCCGGCCCCGACCCGCGGCTGGCTGACGCGGGCGTGATGCTGCAGGAGTTCGCGGCGCTGAAGGCGCTGCGCCCCGGTGAACGCATCGGCGCGCCCGCGAATCCTGCCCGCGTCGGGGCGCACCGCTGGCTCGTCGATCCACGCTGGCTCGCGGCCGGTCGCGTGGTGTTCCTCGACTCGCGTGGACCGGACGCCGTCGCCGAGACAGCGGACGACAGCGCGTTCGAGATTCCCGGCGGCGAGGAGTGCACGCAGCTCGGTATCCCCGCCGCGGATCCGCGCTGCAGCGGCCTCGAGGTGTTCTCCGCCAACCTCGAGCGCACGCTGATCGCATGGGACACGATCGGCCCCGACCGGCGCTTCGATCCGCCCGAGACCGTCGCCGAGCTGCTGGCCGCGACCGACGCCGATCCTTCGAACGACGCGACGGGCGATCCGTTCGCCGGTCCCGACGGCATCCGCAGCAACGACTTCGACGCCAACGGCGACGGCGCGATCACTGACGAGATCGGCGAGGCGGGCGACCAGAAGGCCGGCGTGGCGCAGCCGAGCGTCGCGGTCGCCGACTCGTTCGCCGACTGCCTGCGCGGGACCGGTCCCGGGCCGCTGGCGACGGTCCCGGTTTGCTTCCTGAACCTGGGCCGCGAGTCGATCACGAGCGACCCGGGCTACGCCAACGGCGCGGACGGTCCACGGGTTGCGCTGACGCAGCAGCCGGTGCTGGTCGCCGTGCTGCCCGTCGGCTTCCGCGTCGAGTGGGTGGACGAGGCCGGAGTGTACGTGGGCCGCGCGATGTTCCCGCTGCAGCGCCTGTCGCGCGCCGAGCTGGCTGCGTTCATCGAGACGAACCAGGTCACGCTGCCCCTCACGCGACTGACCGAGGCGGAGCGCGACGTCCTCGGACCCCAGCTCTTCGGCGGGCTGCCTGCGCTGACCGCGACCGTGAAGGTGCTGCACCGCCTGCGCGCGCTGAACGGAGTCCCGGTGCTGTTCGCGCCGCTCCGCTCGATGCGCGAGACGCTGTTCTCACCCGACTTCGGGATCGATCCCGACCAGAACCGCAGCGCCGATCTCGACCTGGACCGCAACTTCGAGTTCGACGGGCTCGACGATGGCGCGCGCGGACCCGTGACCGACGACGCCTTCGAGTGCGGCAGCGGCGTCCCGGGCGACCCGCTGCAGGATCTGACGCCGCACGATCTCGACGCGTACGGCCGAGCCGAGCTCGCTGCTGCGTTCCCCGGCGGCTACCCGCCGCGCTCGTCGCTGCGCTGCCCGAGCGTGCTCGCCTATCTCGACGCGACCGGCTCGTCGCCGCCCGGCCGCCGCGACTTCGTCTGGCACGGCGGAGCGGAGGGTGAGTCGTTCGCGGCGCACGCCCGCGCCGCCGCGATCGCATACGACATGGACGAGATGAAGCCCTCCGTCGCCAGGCTGCGCTCGAGCGCAAGCTGCGGCCTCAGCCGCAACGTCCCGTGCGCGCTCTTCGACCTCGACGGCCTCGGCCGCGTGATCACGGCCTCAGACTTCAACATCGCCCGCCGCGCCTCCGACGCCACGCGGCCCTAGACGGGCTGGCAGGCGCGATCGAGCCAGCCGCGCTCGGCTTCGGTGCGCAGCAGCGGACCCACTTCGGTGCGCACGCGTGCGTGGTAGGCGTTGAGCCACGCCGCCTCCGCGTCCGTCAGCAGCGAGCGGTCCACGCAGCGCGTGTCGAGCGGGACCACGGTCAGGTCGCGCAGCGCGAGAAAGGGCTGCCCGTCGGCGCCCTCGCCTGCCGCCACGACTTCCACCAGGTTCTCGAGGCGGATCCCGTAGTGACCCGCGCGGTAGTAGCCGGGCTCGTTCGAGACGATCATGCCGGGCGCGAGCGACGTCTTGGTCGAGCGCGGCGAGAGACCCTGCGGACCCTCGTGCACGCACAGGAAGTGGCCGACGCCATGACCGGTGCCGTGGCCGAAGTCGAGGCCGGCGTCCCAGAGCGGCCGGCGCGCCAGCGCGTCGAGCGGCGCACCGCTGGTGCCCGCGGGGAAGCGCGCGGTAGCGACGGCGATCTGGCCGCGCAGCACGCGCGTGAAGCGCTCGCGCATCTCGTCCGAGATCGCGCCGAGCGCGACGGTGCGAGTCACGTCGGTGGTGCCGTCGAAGTACTGCGCACCCGAGTCGATCAGATACAGGCTCTCGCGCTGGAGCACAGCGCAACGCCCTTGCAGCGGGCGGTAGTGCACGATCGCGCCGTTCGGGCCCCAGGCCGAGATGCTCGGGAACGAGATGCCGCGGAAGTGCTCGCCCTCGGCGCGGAACGCCTCGAGGCGCTCCGCGGCCTGCACCTCGTCGAGCTCGCTGCCGCGCGCGAGCTCGACCTCGAGCCAGCACAGGAAGCGGCAGAGCGCCGCGCCGTCGCGCACGTGACACGCGCGCAGCCCGGCCAGCTCGACGTCGTTCTTCGTCGCCTTCGCCAGCAGGATCGGCGAGTCCTCTTCGTACAGGAACGCGCCGCCGCCAGAGGGTGCCAGGTGATCCGCCACCGAGCGCGACGTCGTGCCCGGGTCGACCCAGACGCGCCCCTGCTCGCGCGCGAGCTGGTCCAGGCGCTCGCTGAAGCGCTCGTAGGGCAGCACCTCGACCTGCGGGCCCAGGTGCGCGGCGACCGCCTCGCCGACCTTGGCGCGGTCCACGTAGAGCTCCGCGCGCTCGCGCGTGACCACGGCGTAGCTGATCGCGAGCGGATTGCACTCGATGTCGTTGCCGCGCACGTTGTACAGCCACGCGATCGAGTCGAGCGCGACGACCACGTGCGCGTCGCAGCCTGCCTTCGCCAGCGCGGCGCGCAGCTCCGCGAGCTTGTCGGCGTGCGAGCGGCCGGCGAACTGGACGCCGAGCGCGAGCATCGGCTCGCGCGGCAGGGCGGGCTTCGGCTCGCGGATCGCGTCGACCAGGTTCTCGGCGACGCCGACGAGCTTCACGCCGGCGCGCTCGAGCTTGCCCGACCACTCGCGCCAGCCGGCGAGCGAGAAGAGCTCTGGATCGACGCCGACGGACTGACCTGCGGAGAGAGCCTGCGCCAGCCACTCGGGCGGCGCAGTGACGTCGAGCCGGCCGAAGCGCATGAGCGTCCACTCGCTGGCGGCGAGCTCCTGCTCCGCCTGCAGCCAGTAGCGGCTGTCGGTCCAGAGCAGCGCAGCGTCGCGCGTGACGACCGCCGTGCCGGCCGAGCCCGTGAAGCCCGTGAGCCAGGCGCGGCGCTGCCACGCCGGGGGCACGTACTCGCTCTGATGCGGATCGGCGGTCGGCACGACATACGCGGCGAGCCCGCGCGAGGCGAGCTCGCCGCGCAGCCGTGCGAGACGTTCGCTTCGCGTCACGCCGCCCTACGCTAGCACCAGCTAGTTCGCAGCGAGGAGCGCCGGCCGGCCCAGCACGTCGCCGACACGGGCGATCTCGCGGCCTTGCCCGTCGAGCGCGACCACGGCATCGACCTCGCGCAGCAGCGTGAACGACTCGAGCGCGCCGCTCGGATGGAGCACCGTCGCGTCGATCGCGCCGTCCAGACGCAGCGTCATCGTCAGGATCTCGCCACCCGGACCCGTCACGACCCGAGTCGTACCGGCGCTCGCGCTGATCGGGTTCTTACCGCTCCAGAACTCGATCGAGTTGGCGATCAGCGCGTCGATCAGCATGGCGAGCGAGTACACGGGCACGATGTTCATCACCAGGAACACCAGCCAGCGCACCCATTTGTCTTTGTTCACGGTCTTGTTGAAGCCATAGACCTTCTTGGTCAGCCGGAAGTCCCCGAAGCAGCCGAGGGTCGCGGTGGGCAGGAACAGCGCGACCACCCCGATGCTCATCCCTCTGCGAAGCCAGGCACTCCGAAACATGCGAATCCTCCGATCGGGAGTTTGTGTTGCGCCGGCAAGGTGCAGCGGTTCGGCGGCCGTCGCAAGGCGTCGCCCGGCCGTTAGACTCGCGCGCGATGGCGGAGCGCTATGGGCCGACCGGGGTGCTGCTCGTGAACCTCGGCACGCCCGACTCGCCGAGCGTGCGCGACGTGCGCCGCTACCTGCGCGAGTTCCTCTCCGATCCGCTCGTGATCGATCTCCCGGCGCCGCTGCGCTGGCTGCTGCTCGAGGCCGTGATCCTGCCGTTTCGTCCGCGGCGCTCCGCCCACGCTTACGCGTCGGTCTGGATGCGCGAGGGCTCTCCACTACTCGTCCACAGCCGCGCGCTGGCGTCCGCACTCGGTGCTGCGCTCGGGCCCGCGTTCCGGGTCGCGCTCGGCATGCGTTACGGACGGCCGTCGATCGCGGACGCCTTGGATGAGCTGCGCGCCGCGGGAGCCGCGCGGCTGCTTGCGGTGCCGCTCTTCCCGCAGTACGCGGCGTCGTCGACGGGATCGGCCACCGCACGTGTGCGCGAAGTCGTCACCGCGCGTACCCCTGCCCTCCCGCTCGCGATCGCGCCGACGTTCTACGACGCGCCGGGCTTCGTTGGGGCATTCGCCGCGGCGGGGCGCGCTGCGCTGGCCGGGTTCCGGCCCGACCACGTGCTGCTCTCGTTCCACGGCCTGCCCGAGCGCCACGTGCGCCGCGAGGATCCGACCGGCCGACACTGTCTGGCGTCACTCCACTGCTGCGACGCGATCGTCGCGACCAACACGAGCTGCTACCGCGCCCAGAGCCATGCCACTGCGCGCGCTCTGGCGGCAGCGCTCGAGCTTCCCGCCGGGAGCTGGAGCGTGTCGTTCCAGTCGCGCCTCGGCGGCGACCGCTGGATCCAGCCCTTCACCGACCGCGTGCTGCCCGAGCTCGCCGCGCGCGGCGTAAAGCGCCTCGCCGTGGCCTGCCCATCCTTCGTCGCGGACTGCCTCGAGACGCTCGAAGAGATCGGCATCCGCGCCCGCGCCCAGTGGCTCGGGCTCGGCGGCGCGGAGCTGCTGCTCCTGCCGTGTCCCAATGCCGAGCCGGAGTGGGTCGAGGCGCTTGCCGGGCTGGTGCACGACGCCGCGCGGCTTGCGCCTTCCGGGCCCAATCCCTAAAGCTCGCCTCCCGGAGGTTCCCTCGTGCCCGAATTCGTCTACATGATGCAGGACCTGCGCAAGGTCGTGCCGCCCGACCGCGTGCTGCTCGACGAGATCACGCTCGCATTCCTGCCCGGGGCGAAGATCGGCGTGCTCGGCGCCAACGGCGCGGGCAAGAGCACGCTGCTGCGCATCATGGCCGGGGTCGACACGGAGTTCGTGGGCGAGGCCAAGCCCATGGCGGGCGTACGCACTGGCTTTCTCGCCCAGGAGCCCGAGCTCGACCCCGCGAAGGACGTGCTCGGCAACGTCGAAGAAGGCGTGGCCGAGACGCGGGCGCTGCTCTCGCGCTTCGAAGAGGTCTCCGCGAAGTTTGGCGAGCCGCTCGAGGACGACGCCATGCAGAAGCTGCTCGACGAGCAGGGGCGGCTGCAGGACCGCATCGACGCCGTCAATGGCTGGGAGCTCGATCGCACGCTCGAGATCGCGATGGACGCGCTGCGGCTGCCGCCGCCCGACGCGAAGGTCGAGACACTCTCGGGCGGCGAGCGCCGCCGTGTGGCGCTGTGTCGCCTCCTGCTCGCCAAGCCCGACCTGTTGCTGCTCGACGAGCCCACCAATCACCTCGACGCCGAGTCGGTCGCGTGGCTCGAGCGGCACCTGCAGGAGTATCCCGGCACTGTCGTCGCAGTGACTCACGATCGCTACTTCCTGGACAACGTCGCCGGCTGGATCCTCGAGCTCGACCGCGGGCGCGGCATCCCGTTCAAGGGCAACTACACGAGCTGGCTGGAGCAGAAGCAGTCGCGGCTCGGCGTGGAGGAGAAGCAGTCCTCCGCGCGCAGGCGCACGCTCGAGCGCGAGCTCGAGTGGATCAAGATGGCGCCGCGCGCGCGCCACGCGAAGGGCAAGGCGCGGATCGCGGCCTACGACAAGCTGCGCGCCGAGGAGGAGCAGCGGCTGCCCGAGACGGTCGAGATCGCGATCCCGCCGGGACCGCGGCTCGGCGACCTGGTGGTCGAGGCGCGCGGCCTCTCCAAGGCGTACGGCGACACGCTCTTGTTCGAGGACGCGAGCTTCACGCTGCCGCCGGGCGCGATCGTCGGCGTGATCGGCGGCAACGGCGCGGGCAAGACCACCATGCTGCGCATCCTGATCGGCGACGAGAAGCCCGACGCCGGCACGATGAAGCGCGGAGACACGGTGCAGATGGCGTACGTCGAGCAGTCGCGCAGCGCGCTCGACGGCAAGAAGACGGTGTTCGAGGAGATCTCCGGCGGCGACGACAAGCTCCGGGTCGGCAAGCGCGAGATCCCGTCGCGCGCCTACGTCGCATCCTTCGGCTTCAAGGGCTCCGACCAGCAGAAGCGCGTGTCGATGCTCTCCGGCGGCGAGCGCAACCGCCTGCACCTGGCGAAGCTCCTGCGCAGCGGCGGCAACGTGCTGCTGCTCGACGAGCCCTCCAACGATCTCGACGTAGACACGCTGCGCGCTCTAGAAGAAGCGCTGCTCGGCTTCGCCGGCTGCGTCCTGGTCGTCTCGCACGACCGCTGGTTCCTGGACCGCATCGCCACCCACATCCTGGCCTTCGAAGGCGACAGCCACGTCGAGTGGTTCGAGGGCAACTACCAGGAGTACGAAGCCGACCTCCGCCGCCGCCGCGGCCAGGACGCCGAAACCCCGCACCGCATCCGCTTCAAGAAGCTGACCCACGACTAGCCCGTACGGCCCCTCGGATCGAGGCACGCTCCTAGAATCGGTATCCCGCTCCCGGGAGGTGGGCATGCCCAGCAGATGGAACCTGACGAGACTCCCCTCGGAGGCAGACGCGCTCGGCGTCCTCGCCGAACTGCGTGGCAGGCGCTGGCTGTCTCGCGGTCAGCCAGCGCAATTCGGTGGGCTCGCCCCTTCGATCGATCGACGTCCAAGGAAGCGGCTTCAACGCGCGGAGAAGCTCGCGTTGGAACGCAGAAGCATCGAGCTGTTTCGATCAACGGCGCGCGTGTTCGCAGGTTCCGCAGAACAGGACGCGCAACACGACGATGTCGTCGCGTTGATGCTACTTCGCCACTACGGAGTCCCAACCCGCCTCCTGGACTGGACGCTGTCTCCCTGGGTCGCAGCTTACTTCGCATGTGAGGAGGACAAGGGCGACGGGGCGATCTGGACGTTCGACTACAGGCACTATGAGCGAGTCGGAGCCGAGCAGTGGAAGCGATGGCCCGAAACCACGACCGACAGCTCAGGCGATCGTGAGCGCTTTGACGCTAAGCTCACCGCGTTCCAGGTAGCTGAGCCTCCTGATTGGTTCGTCTGTGCGTTCTATGGTCGGGGTTTTCCTCGGCAGGACGCTCAGCAGAGCGCGTACTCGATGACCGCGAGGTTAGGACGAGATCACGCTGAAGCGATCGCCGGGCTGCTGGGTGAAGGACACCGACCTCAACGGCACGTCGTCCCGTCGAATCTGAAGCCGCGCCTGCGCAGGGTACTTCGTGAGAAGTACGGGATCTGGCGCGGCTCGCTGTTTCCAGACGCCGCCGGCGCGCCGTGCACCGCAGGAGCAGTGTTCCCGCGGCGCTGAGAGAGGATGCGACGCGGCTGCTGTTCGATGCTGCGTGCGTAAGCGCTTCGTGAACCACGTCTGGCCGCGGACTCCGAGCTGGTGCAGGGTGCCCGAGATCAGTGGAGGGCACCGATGGCGAGGCGACCGAGAGAGGCGGGCACCGGACTGACGGGACGGGACGCGTTCTGGCTGAGGC
>CAYVQJ010000104.1:0-39602 GCA_964454165.1 uncultured Myxococcales bacterium
GCTTCTGCAAGAGCGCGCCGATGGAGGAGGTCCGCAAGCACGCCCACGTACTTACGCCGGGTCGCTACGTCGGCGCCGAAGCACAGGAGGACGACGGCGGGCGGTTCGAGGAGAAGATGAAGCTGCTCACCGCGACGCTGCGCGAGCAGCAGGCCGAGGCCCGGAAGCTGGATGCCACCATCGCAGCCAACCTGAAGGAGCTCGGGTATGGCGGGTGACTGGCGCGAATCGACGGTCGGCGAGATCGCAGCACCGATGCGCAACGCGCTTGTCGGTGGTCCGTTCGGTTCGAACCTCGTTTCGCGCGACTACGTTGACGCAGGCGTCGCAGTTATTCGTGGCCAGAACATGGGCGGTCGCTGGGTCTCCGGCGACTTCGCTTATGTGACTGACGCGAAGGCAGATTCACTTGACGGGAACCTTGCTCGGCCCGGAGATGTCGTGTTCACGCAGCGCGGGACACTCGGGCAAGTCAGCGTCGTACCTTCGGTAAAGTTCGATCGCTACCTCGTGTCTCAAAGTCAGATGAAGCTGACGGTGAATCGCGAACTCGCGGATCCGCTCTTCATCTACTACGTGTTCTCGACTGCGGGGCAGCGGGACTACATTCGGCAAAACGCGATCCAAACCGGCGTTCCACACACCAACCTTGGAATCTTGCGCAGAACGCCAGTTCTGCTTCCTCCGCTCCCCGAACAACGCGCCATCACCCACATCCTCGGCACACTGGACGACAAGATCGAGTTGAACCAGAGGATGAACGAGACGCTGGAGGCGATGGCACGGGCGCTCTTCAACTCGTGGTTCATGAATTTCGACCCCGTCCGCGCCAAGGCCGAAGGCCGCGACCCCGACCTTCCCAAGCCCCTCGCCGACCTCTTTCCCGCCCGCCTCGTCGACTCCGAACTCGGCGAGATTCCTGATGGGTGGGGGGTGGATGTCCTGGAGAACGCCCTGGGCGAACTGGAAGTCGGTGGCCGACCGAAGGGCGGCGTGTCTGGATACGCCGAGGGTGTGCCCAGCATCGGCGCGGAGAGCATCGTCGGTCTCGGATTATTCGACTACTCCAAGACAAAGTACGTGCCCCGGGAGTACTTCGATGAAATGACCAAGGGCCACGTCAGGAGTCGGGACGTACTCCTCTACAAAGACGGTGGCCGTCCGGGAGAGTTCGAGCCCCACGTGACTCTTGTCGGTGACGGCTTTCCATATCGGATTTTCGCGATCAACGAGCACGTCTATCGGCTTCGTGCGAAGGCGACTCTGGGACAGAACTTCCTGTTCTTCTGGATTTCGTCCGATCTCGTGATGGAGGAGATGCGCATCAAGGGGACGGGTGTAGCGATTCCCGGTCTGAACTCGACGCAAGTGAAGTCTTTGACGACTCTTCTTCCGAGAGGCGCGGTTGTCCGCGCATTCGACGCCATCGCCGATCGGTGGATTAGTCGTGTGTTGGCTAACTGCAATGAGGCTCGCACCCTCGCCGCCGCGCGCGATACGCTGCTGCCCAAGCTCATCTCCGGGGAGCTGCGGGTGGGTGATGCAGAGCGCCTCGCAGCCGCGGTCCTGTAGATGAACGCGCTGGTCGTCCGGGTTGGTGCAGATCAGTCAGAAGCGGGCGGCCGAGTGAACGGCCCGGTGGACAGCCGGACCGGTGAGTTCGTGTACATGGCCATTCCAGAAGGCTCTCCAGTTCACCCGGATATGGAAAGGCCGTACGCGGATCTCCAGCCGGTCCTTGAACGCATGGGACGGTCCTTGCCCGGTCACCTGGCCCACCGGCACATGCACCTGGACCCGGACTTCCAGCACCTGACCTACGGGGACCAGGGCCAGCGTGCACGCCAGCTAGCAGGCTTGGACCCCGGAGACTGCCTAGCCTTCTACGCCTCGCTGATAGATGTGACCGGCCAAGCAGGTCTCGCCTATTCCTTGATCGGGCTTCTGGTCGTAGAGAGGATCGTCCTGGCCGCGGACCTATCCCCACAGAACCGCGATATCAACGCCCATTCCAGGCGCCGCCTCGAGCCGGGCTCCAAGGACCTTGTGGTGTTGGGTCGTGCGGGGTCCTCGGGGCGCCTCCGCCGCTGCCTGCTCATCGGCGAATACCGAGATCGGGCGTACCGGGTCACCAAGGAGCTTCTGGCAGAATGGGGCGGGCTCTCGGTGCGGGATGGTTACCTCCAGCGGAGCGCACGGCTTCCCCGATTCCTGGAGCCACTGCGATTCTTGAGCTGGCTGGAGAGGCAGCGGCCTGAACTGATGCAGGCGAACAACTGAGGCTGGGAAGTGGCGAGCATCTACTTCTACAAGCTCATGGCGGACGCTGGCGCTGCCCCCTGTGTGCGCGACCGACTGCTCTCTCTTGCCATCTGCAAACCCATGATCCGCGCCACGGCAGAACCCGGAGACTGGATCTTCGGCTTCGCGGCGAACTCGCTCCACCGGGACAACCGGCTCATCTACATCGCGCGGGTCACGGACAAGGTCACCGATGGGCATTACTACCGGGACCCTCGATTCGCGCACCGCGGGGACTGCATCTATCAGTGGCGCGGCGGTCGATTCACCTGGCGCCCGGGCGCTCTCTATCACGGCCCTCGGGACCTGATTCACGACCTCGGCAGCCCTCCCGACTACGCCCGCGCCCAGGTTCTGCTGAGCCGCGATTTCCGGTACTTCGGCCGAGACGGGAGTGCTGCCTGGAAGACGAAGTACTCGAGCATTCGGCGGGCTGTCGAGGAACTGGGGCGCGGGCACCGGGTCCGCCATGACGCCCGTGTCCAAGAGGAGCTGCTGGCTCTCCAGCGGGCTACCTGGAGGGCGACAAGAGCCTCCGACATCGCGCCGCCCACGACGGGACCGCGGCGAAGCACATGCCACCGGGCTCGGTCGTGCGGCGTCCTCCAATTGAGTTCGCAGGCATCCGGATGAACGGGGTCACCGAATCGACTGTCGAGCAGGCTGCCCTCGCTTGGCTCGAAAGCGTCGGTTGGCAGGTCAGGAACGGCGCCGAGATCGCCCCGGGCGAACCTGCGGCCGAGCGCGACGACTACGGGCAGGTCGTACTCGGCCAGCGGCTGCGCGATGCACTGGCGCGGCTCAATCCGGCGCTGCCCGCCGGGGCACTGGACGATGCCTTTCGCAAGCTCACGCGGCCCGAGGGCGCGGAGCTGATCCAGCGTAACCGCGCGTTGCACCTGCTGCTGGTGGATGGCGTGACAGTTGAGTACCGCGATGCCGAGGGCAGCATCCGCGGCGCACAGGCGCGAGTGATCGACTTCGACGACCAGGCCGGCAACGACTGGCTGGCGGTGAACCAGTTCAGCGTCGTGGAGAACAAGCGCTCGCGACGGCCGGACGTGGTGCTGTTCGTCAACGGTCTGCCTCTGGCGGTGGCGGAGCTGAAGAACGCGGCTGACGAGAACACCACGATCTGGAGTGCATTCCAGCAGCTCCAGACCTACAAGGCGGAGGTGCCGTCGCTGTTCGCGCCGAACGCGGTGCTCGCCATCTCCGACGGAGTGGAGGCGCGCGTGGGGACGCTCACCGCTGGCCGCGAGTGGTTCAAGCCCTGGCGCACTATCGCGGGCGAGCGTGTGGCAGACCCACACCTGCCTGAGCTGCAGGTGATGATCCAAGGGATCCTCGCGCCGCGGCGTTTCCTCGACTTGGTGCGCGACTTCATCGTGTTCGAGGATGACGGCAGCGGGAGCGCCGTTAAGAAGGTGGCCGGGTATCACCAGTTCCACGCGGTGCAGGTGGCCGTGGCCGAGACGCTGCGCGCGGCCAGGCTGCGCCGCACGAAGGCGGCTGATTCAGAAGACCGCCGCTACGAGGCCGGCGCGGTGCCGGGTGGCAAGCTGGGCGACAGGCGCGTCGGCGTGGTCTGGCACACGCAAGGCTCGGGCAAGAGCCTGACCATGGCCTTCTATGCGGGCCGGATCATCCGCGAGCCCGCCATGGAGAACCCGACCCTCGTTGTGCTCACCGACCGCAACGACCTCGACGATCAGCTCTTCGGCACCTTCTCGCGCTGCACGGACCTGCTGCGCCAGCCGCCGGTGCAGGCGGAGAGCCGCGCGCACCTTCGCGAGCTTCTCAGCGTTGCGGCGGGCGGTGTGGTGTTCACCACGATCCACAAGTTCTTCCCCGAGGAGAAGGGCGACCGGCACCCGGCGCTCTCCCCGCGCCACAACATCGTGGTGATTGCCGACGAGGCGCACCGCAGCCAGTACGACTTCATCGACGGCTTCGCGCGGCACATGCGCGACGCGTTGCCGAACGCCTCGTTCATCGGCTTCACGGGCACGCCGATCGAGCTCGCGGACGCCAACACACGTGCGGTGTTCGGCGACTACATCAGCGTCTACGACATCCAGCGCGCCGTGCAGGACGGCGCCACGGTCCCGATCTACTACGAGAGCCGGCTCGCCAAGCTCGCGCTCGACGAGGCCGAGCGCCCGAGGATCGACCCGGACTTCGAGGAGGCAACCGAAGGCGAGGAGGTCGACCGCAAGGAGAAGCTCAAGACCAAGTGGGCGCAGCTCGAGGCGGTGGTCGGCGCCGAGAAGCGGCTCGCCATCGTAGCCCGCGACATCACCGAGCACTTCGAGAAGCGGCTCGAGGTCATGGACGGCAAGGCGATGATCGTCTGCATGAGCCGGCGCATCTGCGTCGAGCTCTATCGCGAGATCGTGAAGCTGCGCCCGCAGTGGGAGAACGCGGACGACGATCAGGGCGCGATCAAGGTCGTGATGACCGGCTCGGCGTCCGATCCCGTCGACTGGCAGCGGCACATCCGCAACAAGCCGCGGCGCGAAAATCTCGCCAATCGCTTCCGCGACCCGCAGGATGCGTTCCAGCTCGTGCTGGTGCGCGACATGTGGCTCACCGGCTTCGACGCGCCCAGCCTGCACACGATGTACATCGACAAGCCGATGCGCGGCCACGGGCTGATGCAGGCGATCGCGCGGGTGAACCGCGTGTTCAAGGACAAGCCCGGCGGGCTGGTCGTGGACTACCTCGGCCTTGCCCACGAGCTGAAGTCCGCCCTCGCCACCTACACCGAGAGCGGCGGCACGGGACGCACCGCGCTGGACCAGGGTGAGGCCGTCGCCGTGATGCTGGAGAAGTACGAGATCTGCTGCGGGCTCTTCCACGGCTTCGACCGCTCGAAGTGGACCACCGGCACCCCACAGCAGCGGCTCAGCCTGCTCCCGGCGGCGCAGGAGCACATCCTCGCGCAGGAGAACGGGAAGGACCGCTGCATCCACGCCGTGCGAGAGCTGTCCCAGGCCTTCGCGCTGGCCGTGCCGCACGCGGACGCGCTGCGGATCCGCGACGACGTATCGTTCTTCCAGGCGGTGCAGGCGGGCCTCGCCAAGCGGGCGCCGGGTGACGCGCGGCCCGAAGAGGAGCTGGACCACGCGGTGCGCCAGATCATCTCCCGCGCGGTCGCGCCCGAGGGTGTCGTCGACATCTTCGCCGCGGCCGGGCTCGCGAAGCCTGACATCTCGATCCTCTCCGACGAGTTCCTCGCCGACGTGCGCGGCATGCCGCACCGCAACCTCGCCGTGGAGCTGTTGCAGAAGCTGCTCAAGGGCGAACTCAACGCGCGGCGGAAGAAGAACGTCGTCCAGGCGCGCTCCTTCGCCGAGATGCTCGAGCAGACGATCCGCCGCTACCAGAACCGCGCCATCGAAGCAGCGCAGGTACTCGAGGAGCTGATCCAGCTTGCGAAGGAGATGCGCGCGGCGAACGCCCGCGGTGAGCTGCTCGGCCTCTCCGAGGACGAGCTCGCGTTCTACGACGCGCTCGAGACCAACGACAGCGCCGTGAAGGTGCTGGGCGACGAGACCCTCCGCACGATCGCGCGCGAGCTCGTCGATACGGTCCGCCGCAACGTCACGATCGACTGGACCCTCCGCGAAAACGTCCGAGCCAACCTCCGCGTCCTGGTCAAACGCATCCTCCGCAAGCACGGCTACCCGCCGGACAAGCAGGAGAAGGCGACTCAGACGGTCCTCGAGCAGGCCGCGCTCCTCTCCGAAGAGTGGGCGACCGCCGCATAGGAAGAACATGAGCACCCCGCTTGGGAAGTTGGAGATCGTTGATCCTCGGAAGCTCTGGTCGAGTGAATCGGCGCACTTCACGCCGTGGCTCGCGTCGCCGGAGAACATCGCCCGGCTCGGCGAGGCGCTCGGGATCGAACTCGAGGTCGAGGCAGTCGAGGTTGCTGTTGGCCCCTACTCCGCCGACATCCTCGCGCGCGACTCGGCGACCGGCAGCTACGTCGTGATCGAGAACCAGCTCGGCAAGACGGACCACGACCACCTCGGGAAAGCGCTCACCTACGCAGCGACGCTCGGAGCCACCGCCGTCGTCTGGATCGCGACGAACTTCACCACCGAGCACCGCAAGGCGCTCGATTGGCTGAACGACAGCACCGCCGAGGGGTTTTGGTTCTACGGCGTCTCATTGGAGCTGTGGCAGATCGACGGCTCGAATCCCGCAGTGCGATTCAACGTTCTCACCCGTCCACCAGAAGCTGCGCTGCCGCGAGCACGACGCGCAGCCCAAGGCGAGTTGAGCGACGCGCGGAGACTCCAACTCGAATGGTGGACGGCCTTCAGCGAGGCGCTGGTCGCTCGCAAGGTTCTCTCCTCAGCGCAGTCTCCGCGGCCGCAATACTGGTTCAACGTCGCGCTCGGGCGGAGCGGCTTCGGAATCTCATGCACGGCAAACACCTACGACAACAAGATCGGCGTGCGGGTCATCATCCGAGGAACGGAGAACGCTGACGCAGCTCTCGCTCAGCTCCTCGACGCGCGGGCAGAGATCGAGCGGGCAGTTGGGACGCCCCTCCTCTGGAACCCCAATCCCGAGACGCGCGACAAGATCATCGCGGTCTACCGCGACGCGGACCTGACCAAGCGCGAACTGTGGCCGGAATACCTGGACTGGATGGTGGGGCTCGTCTCCCGAGTCCGAAACGCGTTCGGTCCCCGCGTGAAGGCGCTGGACCTCGACTCAGAGAGCGAGGACGAGTGACGCCGCGCGATGCGAACTCGACTTCGTCCCGCCTGCGAGCGGCACATCGAACGTCCCGGCGTAGGAGCTTCCCAGCGGGCCGCATGCGGCGCGCCGGCAGGTGCAGCGCAGAACCTGCGCTCCGGTGGCACGGGGAGCTCCGTCGGGCCTTCCCGAGGTACACAGCGTCGCGGAGACGCTCGGAGACTAGAGCGGCATGGCCGCAAGGGAGGAAGCGTGACGAAGGACGAAAGGGCAGACGCGGCGATACGGACCCTCCCTGGGCTCGAACTCTGACGCATCGAAAAGACGTATCGAAACTAGGATCATTGAGGGAAGCGTCGCGCGGCGAAGCCGCTCGATGCTGTCGAGGCCGAGCGCTCGGTAGAGATGGTCGCGCTTCGCGTCTCCGAGGATGCGCCGAGGCCGATCGATGCACCCGCGGGCCGCGAGACCCTCGCCCACATGGCTCGTCCGCCGACCTTCCCAGCCAGGACGATCCCACTTTCGGTCTCGAGAACGTCTCTAAGCTCCACATCGCTGCCGGCGACGAGCTCGTCCCGCCGACGCACCTCGCCCGTCAAGTCGAGTTCCAAGAGCAGGCCACGGTGCACCGCCTCCGACTCGAAGCTGACCCTAGACATGGTCTCGTGCACGCTCTCGCTCGTTGAGCGACCCGCCGGTGCGATGTCGAAAAGCAGCTTCTCTATCCCAGCCACCACAAGCTGGCCGTCGTTGGTCTCGATGACCGCCTTTCCTTCGGAATATAGCGCCGGATCCTCTCGATAGATCACATCGGGTTTCAGGAGATCCGCCAATCTCAGAACGACTAGCCTCGATCGCAAACACTGATCCTCGGCGCCGACCGCGTAGATCGTTCCGCCCTTCGACACGACCAAATCCTCGATGCGCGTTCCGCTTACTTCAGCTCGGCCCATCAGCTCGAGTGTCTTTCGATCGAACAACAGGAGGTCCGTCTTCGCTTCAAACAGGCACGGCGTATTCACGTCATACGCGGTCGTACTCCACGTTGAGCCGGCGCTTTCACCAAATCGATTCGAGAGCGACACCAGGAGGACCGCGCCTGTTGCCGCGCTGTTCGCAGTGTAGAACGCCCAAGGCAACACCTGTGTGCGGTCCAAAGCAATCTGGTCCCCGAAGTAGCGCCGGACGACAAGGGAGCTCGTCTGGCCCTCCCTGAACTTCGCTGGTGTGATCAACGCTGCCAGATCGAGGGAGCTCTCGCTCCCCTGATCCGCACCGAAGTACTCGACGTAGGAGCCGGGAACATCCATCTCGATTGCCTTCAGCCTTCGCCCAGCAGCGTCATCAAGAAAGACCACCCCCGCGCCCAGGGCGCCGCCGCTTCGGACAGCCCCACTCGAAATGACCTTCCCGAAACCCATCTGAAGTAGCCGCCCGGCCGTGACGTTCTTCTCCAGGGTCATCGCGATGAGCTCGTCGGCAGAGCTAAACCGAGCTCGGAACAGGTCCCAGTTGTCCCCAATTCCCGCGACATACCAATCCCCAGTCTCATACTCGGTCGCCAACCTCAGCGCTTCCGATCCGGGCGTCGCGCTAAGCCGCTCCAGGTGTTCGAGCCGAAACGCTGTCTCCGCATTCTCCGGCACCGGAGCGACTGATCCCCCATCCCCGAAGACGACGAAGGGGGCCCAAAATCGTGGGTGCGCTTGTGGCCTGCCCAAGTTCGACGAGAGAAAGCGGCGCTGAGCCGACGCGAGCGCCTGAGCGGGCGCCGTCGTGCCACTCGCTCCTAGATTTCTGAACGTCTCCGTCACGACGCCTGTAGTCGTAATCGAGTCCACCGCCCAAAGGGTCACAATGGCAGATGGAACGCCAGCTGCAGCAAAGGCGGTAGTGAGGCCTCCGACCCCTTGGTTGAATTCATCGTAGTCAAAGTGCACGGTGTTACACGCTGACAATACGACGATGCGGGCGTTTAGTGTCAGGTCGGCAATCTCGGATGCCTCCAAAATGCCATCATCCTGACTATCAGTTGTCGAAACCGGGGACAAGACGAGAGAGGTCTCGCGGACGAACGGAACCTCCTCACGGATCAGACCATGGGTCGCGAAATGGATGTATTCATATCGGCTGAGCGGCCTTCGTCGGAACTCTCCTTCAGTCGCGCCTTCCCTTACCAAGGCCTCTGTTCGACCCGCGAAGACTTGTCGCGCCCCCTGAATCTCGTCTGAGGTCTCCGGAAGCTCCTGCAGGTCGACCAGCCGCCCAGATGTCGTGCTCGCGGCGCCTCGAAGCACAACCCTTCCACGCTCAATCCCATCCACAGTTTGCCCCCTAAGCACCGGATCTCCGATCCCGAGAAACGCAAACTCCCCTGGTCGACGCCTCCTGGCAATGCGGCGCGCCGCAACGAAGCCGCGAACAGAGGGAACGACTGAGATCGAAAACTCGTTGACCAGCCAATGCGCGGCGGCCAGGTCATAGCCGCCGTCCACGCGAGCTGGTTGCTGTGTGAGGAGAGCAGCGAGGGGTAGAGATAGCTGAGCTCCGCCCGGCGCCCAAATGAGGTGATCCCCCGTCCGGACACACCCGCGGAACGGCCGAATGAGAGCGTCGTGAAGGCGAACGGCTGCCTCCGCCGGGAACTGCACATCGAGCGACTCCGACGGGGTATGGGCAGCCGTGAGCGAGTTGATCAACACCTTCGCGTCTCGCGCCAAGCCAGGAATGTCGACACGGCTAGGGACCACCTCGGCACGATCAGACCGTATGCAGAGCCCGAGCAGGCCTCCCGGAGCAACAGAGACCGCCAGGACAGCCTCGTTCTCTTGAAGCTCCTGCTGCACCTCTGCAACAGATGGAGCGAGTCCAGGTGCCTCTCTCGCAACTGTGTCGCTCACGCGCGCCCACAGCCCTGCTCTCTCTGTGGCATACTGCGAGAGCCGACTTCGGTCGGCATAACGAAAGCTCACAGAGTCGTCTCTACTGGGCGATCCTTGCTGTCCTCGCGCAATCAAATCCCTCAGGAGCCCGACTTCGAGTGCCCGCATCCGAGTTCCAAGACGCAGCCAACTCTGAAGATGCTCGCGCGCCTGAGGGTTGCGCAGGGCTGCCAAGAGCGCAGTCGTATCACCATCCAAACTCCGGACATCCCTGTTCAATAGCTCAACGACAGCGAGAGTAAGGTCTTGGTCTTTGGTCGCGACCGAGTTCATGCCATCACCGATCAACTGGCCAGCGACAACCGCCAGTAAGATCCTCGTCGTCGAGTTGGGTAGAGGTAGCTGGTCTGGCCTCCGGCTGATCGTCTCGGTCACCAAAGATACGAGCGACTGCCCCATCTCAATGATCTCTGTGCCCCCGGTTTGGCGGTCGTGCTGGAGGTGCGCGAGCGCGATCGCGGCACGACGATAGATCGGCAGCCACCGTGGGTCGTACGCGGAGGATTCCCACCGGCGCCGGGATTGCAGAGCCGTCACGAGAGGTGTCGGAGTTTCCCTTCCCGCCGCAAGATCCACGAAGATCTTCAGGAGCAGGGGCAGTAGCTCCCGCTCCGAGAAAACATCGGTCGTCGCGCTTCCCTGGGAGACACGCTGAAGCGCGTCGTGGGCTTCAAGCGCGTCCTCCGCGCATGCAAGGTCGCTCATCATCGCGCATGCAAACGCTAGGTTGGTTGCAAGCCGCTCTCGAAACCACTGCTTCACATTCGGCGGGAAGTCGATGATTGCCAACCGTTTCGACGCCGCTTGCGCGCTCTCCTTGACCGCCGAGAACAGCCCGAGATCCGCTAGGAACTCCGTGGAGCGCAAGAGATGGCGAAACTGATCTGGTCCACCCTCGGGCAGCACAGAGAGCACGAATCCAGACGACTGGAAGTAGATGGCGGCGGCATGACTGAGATCGCCACACAACGATAGAAGCTCAACGGTCTCGGAGAGCCAAGTGGCGATCTCAAATCTCATGCGTGCAGGATCGTTGAGAGCGCCGAGAAGGAAGGTTGCTCGGTCGATTGCAAGCCGCGCGTCTTCCGGTTGACCGAGGTTGAGGTTCATCCTGGCTTCGAGGAGGCGCCGTCGAATGTAGATGCTCGGGAGAGCGTGAGACTCTTGCGGCGAGCGGAGAAACGTCCTGAGTGCGAGTCGCTCGAATGCTTGGTCTGGCTGAAGCGAGGCCGGGAAGGCCAGGTAGTAGCCGACTTCGAGATCGGCGGGGCCGGCTTTGCCGACCGGCGCTGTTGGCGCTGAAATCTTGCCGAGCATCAACGCATACTTCGCAACGCACTCGGCGTCCTCTGACCCGATGCAAACTTCCAGAAGGACCGTCAGGATCACACGGATTGCGAAGGGGTCCGCCCAGGGGGCTAGAGAAGCCTCGAGCTTGGCTTTCGCCTCGCCAAGCCGCCCAGAGTGGTAGGCTGACATCGCGGCTCTCAGGTCCGGGCCGCCGTGTGGCGGCGTCTGCGGATCGGCCGAAGTACCCCACGCGACCAAGAGGAAGGGAAGAACGGTGGCTGGCCAGCGGGGCACTGCACCGAGGGTACACTGGCTCGCGCTCTCCCTGCTTGTTGGGGCGTCCCCCGCGACACCGTCTACCGGGGCACAGGTTTCCGAGGAAGGCTATGGCGTCGGGCTCCGCCTTCCCGCGCCTGGGTCGGCGAGCCAGGCCGACCCTTCGGCGATGCCGCGCCCCGTCCTCCAGCGCGGCTTTCGCGACGAGTTCTCACATTTCGCGGGGCTGGCAGCCGGAATTGGTGCCGTTGGTGATGATCCCGGGCTGCACAAGCGCGGGAAGACCGAGGTCCGGGTCTATCGTTCCGCTTCCCCTTCGGTTGTGCTTGTCGTCACGCGGAACGGGTTGGGCTCTGGGTCCCTCGTCCGCGATGGGACCATCATCACGAATTGGCATGTCGTCGCGGGCGATCGCAACGTAGGTGTTGTCTTCAAGCCAAAGCCTGAGGGCCGGGAAGCGACGCCTGCCGATCTCCATCGGGCGAGCGTTGTTCTGGTCGATGAACTCACCGATCTCGCTCTGCTGAAGCTGCAAGACCCGCAAGCAGACGTCGCGCCTCTGCCGCTCGGTTCGATGAACTCAATATCGGTTGGATCGGACGCACACGCGATTGGTCATCCGACCGGGCAGACCTGGACGTACACACGAGGGATCATCAGCCAGATCAGAAGAGGCTTCAAGTGGACCGACGAGTCACAGGTTCCTCATGAGGCGGATGTAATACAGACACAGACACCGATCAACCCTGGGAACTCAGGTGGACCGTTGCTGAATGACCTTGGCGAGATGATCGGCGTAAACACGTTCAAGGGAGAAGGCGAGGGTCTGGGTTTTTCCGTAGCCGTTGATGAGGTAAGGGTGTTTTTGGAGCGCAAGGAGAGTAGACGAACGCGCGTCCGTGAACAGCTACAGGAGCGACCCTGTGAACCCAATATACTTCAGACGACGCGATGGACTGAGCCTCAGGGACAGGGGCTGTTCATTGATCTTGACTGCGATGAAGAGGCCGATGTTGTTGCGGTTACTCCCGATGATGCTGATCAACCCGTGCGGTGGCTGATGGATATGAATTCCGACGGCACAACCGATGTTGTGCTTCTCGACTTGGACAGGGACGGGAAGATCGATCAGTCGTTTATCGACTCGGACTACGATGGGAAGGCAGACTTGAAGGGCTATCACGATGACGGGGGCCCCATCCCATCCAGGCTTGAGCGACTCGCGCAGGAATAGGCGCGTTCCTTACTACGACAGTAGCCGAGACCGCGCGTAGGGCTATTCGCGAGACAACGGTGAGCAGTTCCGATGGGTTGTGAGTGGGCCCTCCTGGGCTCGAACCATGGACTGACCGGCTATGAGCCGGCTGCTCTAACCACTGAGCTAAGGGCCCGGAGGAAGGGACTCGTACGGCGCCAGGCGCGCGCGGATCTGGTCCGCGAAGCGCTTGTAGTAGCCGGAGCGGAAGAAGGCGTTGCCCATCACGAAGGCGTTGGCGCCGTGGATCGCGACGTCTTCGACGGACGGTGTCGAGGCCGATGCGAACGGCGCGACGCTTGCACCGGCATGGTGCGCCCCGCCGCTCGGGCTTGACCATGAGGAAGCCGATACCTTGGGCAGCGCAGCCGGACGGATCGCCATGGCCCACCGCGACCGAAAGCAGCCGAAGCCAGACGACGCGAAGTTCCGCGAGCTTCTGCTCTACGTCGCCAAGAAGTCAGAGTCCGACGAGGACTTCGGCGACACCAAGCTCCACAAGATCCTGTTCCTCGCGCGCGCGACCGCCGAGCGCGACCACTATGGCTACGTCCAGCACCGAATGGTCACGTTGCGCGAGCCCGATCTCCGCGAATTCTCCGGTACGGAGATCGCGAGCATCGCCGAGGTGGTCGACGATCTGCGAGGTCGCAACGCGCGAGACGTGAGCGATCTGCCGAGCCTTGAAATGGCCTCGCGAGCCTGAGACCCTACCAGCCCCGATGCCGCACGCGACCGCCATCCCGATCACACCCAAGGTGCTCGCGTGGGCCATCGACGAGTCCGGACACGATTCCGGCGCCGTCGCACGCGCGGTCCAGGTGGACCGCGATGAGCTCGAGGCCTGGCTCGCGGGCCGCGCACAGCCCACTCTGTCGCGGTTCCGCAAGCTCGCAGACTTCCTCGAGCGCCCCGAGGCGCTCTTCCTCCTTCCACGACCGCCCCAGATCCGACGCCCGAACGTCGCGTTCCGGGGCGCACCCGGTGAAGCGGAACGTGAGGCGTCGCCGGCTGAGCGCCTCCATGTCCGCGAAGCCGCGCGCCTTCAGCGAGGTATCTCCTGGATCCGCCAGGAGTTTGGAGAAGCGCCTCCGCATGTCCCCAGGCGAACAACCTCCGAGAACGCGGAACGCGTCGCAGCCGCCGCGCGCCAGGCGCTAGGGATCCCGGTCGCACAGCAGCTTGGCTGGGAATCGGCGTTCGACGCGCAACGCCGCTGGCGGGCGGCCATCGAACGGGCGGGCATCGCGGTTCTGTTTCTACCGATGGGCGCCGACGCCGTTCGCGGCTTCTCGCTCTGGGAGGCGCGAGCACCCCTGATCGCGATCAACACACACTGGCGCGCGGAAGCGCGCGTCTTCACGCTGTTCCACGAGTACGCGCACATCCTCACCCGAACGAACTCGATGTGCGCCCAGCCCCATCGCCCAAGGGCATGGGATGAAGGCGACAGAATCGAACGCTGGTGCGAGGGGTTCGCTGCGGCATTCCTTCTGCCGTGGCCCGCAGTCGAGACCCTGCTCGCTAACAAGTTCGGTTGGAAGGGCGAGCCGATCAAGAACCTCGACCGCCCCTCCTACGTCGCCCGAAAGCTGCATGTGAGCCTGCGGGCGGCGGTTCTGCGACTGGTGGACCGCGGCGTCTCGACTTGGTCGCTCTACCAAGCAATTCCCCCGAGCTGGGACGGAAAGCGCAAAGGTGGGCCTGCCACCGGAGGACGCCGCCGTCCCCAACTCAGGGTGGACCAATACGGTGCTCGTGCCACTCGCACCTTCCTTGATGCCGTCCGCAAGGACCTCATCACTCGGGACGATGCGCTCCGCTACCTCGATGTGGCTGACTCCGAGATCGAAGAGCTCGAAGCGCTCACCACTGCTGGCTCGTAGGTGGCAGGTTGGCCGACGCCCGCGAGCGGGACGACGTATGGGTGATCGACACGAGCTCGATCCTCGAGATTCCTCGGTGGACACCTCAAAACCGGCCATGCATGGACGTCTGAAAACCGGCCGTGTGAGCCGGCGCTCGAGACGGGTGTCGTTTAGCGATTCGCGCCGGCCTCCTGCAAGGGTGAGGGGGTCGAGAGCTTGGTACGCCAGCTCTTCGGGCCGCACTTGAGCACGTGCGCGTGGTGCAGGAGCCGGTCGAGCATGGCGGTGACGGCCGCGGTGTCGCCGAGGAGCTTGCCCCAGTCGTCGACGGGTCGGTTCGAGGTGAGGAGCGTGCTGGTTCGCTCGTAACGGCGCATGACGAGCTCGAGCAGATCCTCGGCGGCGGTGGGCGGGAGCTTGCGCATGCCGAGGTCATCGAGGATGAGCAGCGGCACGGCGGTGATGCGGGCGAGATACTCCTTGCGCGTCCCGTCGAGCGTCGCGTCGGCGAGCTCTTCGAGCAGTCCATGGGTCTCGCGGTAGGCGACCTTGTGGCCCTGGGCGATGGCAGCGAGCCCGATCGCCTGGGCCAGGCGTCCATGCCAAGCGCGTAGCGGTGCGCCACGAGCGCCGGGGCCTGAACTCGTCAGGTGTGGCGGGCGGTGACGACCCAGATCGCCGCCCCAAGGCGCGGCCCTGCGGGACCCACGTGTGGCGCGAGCGCCTTGCGGACGGCGTCGCGCGCGCGCACGGCGACGTCCGGGCCGGCGTCGCGCAGCAGCGCCGACGCCGGACCGAGGTTCAGCATGAACTCGGTCGCGTTCTCGAGCGTGCCGGCGAACGCGATCGACGTCTCGACCGGCTCGAGCGCGATCTCCGCGAAGCCTGCGCTCTCGAGGATGCGCGAGACGCGGGCCGCGTCGGCGAACGCGAACGGACCGGGCGCATCGGGGGCGGCCGGCGGCGGCAACGGCACAACGCTGGCCAGCGCGCGCACCGGCACGGCCATCCACGGATTGCACGCGAGCTCTTGCCAGCACACGAACGCGAGCCGGCCGCCGGGACGCAGCGCGCGCAGCAGGTTGGCGAACGCCGCGGGCGGATCGGCGAAGAACATCACGCCGAAGCGCGAGAACCCCAGGTCGTACGCGCCGGCGCGGAAGGGGTGGGCCTGGGCGTCGTCGTGCTCGAAGCGCAGGTTCGCCATGCCCGCGGCGCCGTCGCGCTCGCGCGCGCGTCCGAGCAGCGGCGCCGAGATGTCGACGCCGAGCACGCTGCCGGTCGGGCCGACGCGCTCGGCGAGCTGCAGCGAGGTCTGACCGCAGCCGCAGCCGACATCGAACACGCTCTCGCCGCCGGCCGGGCGCGCGCGATCCATGCCGATCAGCCCGAGCGACGAGAGCTGCGCGTCGAGCGTCTCCTGCCACGCGAGCCAGCGCGGCCCGCCCTGCTCGTTCCAGTAGCGGATCTGCTCCGCGTTCGGTCCCGTCGCTGACAGCGCCATTCAACCCCGTCCTTGTTCCAGCCGGCGAATGGCGCCCACGCTCGACGAGGTCGAGACGCAGTACGGCACCATCGCCGTGAGCAGCATCTTGAGCAAGCGCCCCGGGCCGAGCTCGCCGCGCAGCAACGCATCTCCGTGATTGATCGAGATCAGGATCGCCCCCACCACGACCGCATAGCCCAGGGCGCGCCGCATCACGTCGGGCCGCGTCGCGACGCCGAGCCAGTCTCTCACCGCGCCACGTCTCCTAGCGGTTCTTGAACTGCGGCGGCCGCTTCTCGAGCAGCGCCTTCACGCCCTCGCGGGAGTCCTCCGTCTCGAGCGTGCGCGACTGCAGCGCCGCCTCCCACTCCGCCGCCGCGCGCGGGTCCCAGTCCACGTGGCGGTAGAGCGACTTCTTGGTGAGACGCACCGCGATCGGCGCCGCGCTCGCGACCTCGCGCGCCAGCGCGCGCGCGCGCGGCAGCACCTCGTCGGGCGCGACGGCGTAGTTCGCGAGCCCGAACTGCGCAGCCTCTTCGCCGGAGAGCAGGCGGCCGGTCAGGAGCAGCTCGGCAGCGCGCGGCAGGCCGACGAGCCGCGGCAGGATGTACGTGGTCGCCATGCCCGGATGCAGCCCGAGCTGCACGAAGTTCGCGCCGTAGCGCGCCTCGCGGTTCGCCACGCGCAGGTCGCACACGACCGCGAGCCCGAGGCCGCCGCCGATCGCGTGTCCGTTGAGCGCCCCGATCACGGGCACCTCGATCTCGAGCACCGAGAGAAACGGCGCGTACATCGCGAAGGAGCGCTCGTTCGGGAGCTGCGCGCCGGCGGTGCTCCGCTGGATGTTCGAGCGGAAGTCGGCGCCGGCGCAGAAGCTCTTGCCCTTGCCGGTGATGATCACGCAGCGCACCTCGGGATCCGCCTTCGCCTGCGCGACGGCGGAGGCGAGGCCGTCGAGCACGTCCGGCGTCATCGAGTTGCGGTTCTCGGGCCGGTTCAGCGTGATCTCACAGACGTGATCCCTGGACTCGTAGAGGACGGCGGGGTCTGCCATGGGGCTCCTACTTGGCACTCGCGAGGAAGTCGATCGTGCGCTCGACCGAGCCTTCCTCGACGGGGAAGACCGCGGCGTTGAAGTCGGTCACGCCCACGTCGCGCAGCCGCTGCAGAGCTGCGCGCAGCGTGCGCTCGTCGCCGGCGAGTGCGACGTCGGCCGGGCCGGCTGCGCCCTCGCGGTCGAGCATCGCGCGGTACGACGGGAGCTGGCCGTAGATCGCGAACAGCTTCGCGGCCCGCTCGCGCGCCTCGTCGGGCTTGGCCGTGATCGCGACCGGGAAGCCCGCCACGACCCGCGGCTCGGGGCGCCCGGCCTTCGCCGCGGCTGCTCGTATGCGCGGGACGATGTGCGTCTCCAGCGTGCGCGCTCCGGTCATCCAGGTGATCGTGCCGTCGGACAGGCGCCCGGCGAGGTCGAGCATCGTGGGGCCGAGCGCCGCCACGAGCAGCGGCACGCGAGGCGCGCCCGGAACCTGGAGCTGCGCGCGAACCTGGTAGCAGGGCCCGTGGTGATCGACGGCCTCGCCGCGCAGCAGCGGCCCGAGCACCTCGAGGTAGTCGCGCATGTGCCGGGCAGGCTTCTCGTACGAGAGCCCGAGCATGTTCTCGATCACGATCTTGTGCGAGAGCCCGATCCCGAGCGTGAAGCGCCCATGCGACGCGACGGCCGAGGTAAGGGCCTGCTGGGCGATCGCCATCGGGTGGCGCGGGTACGTGGGGACCACGCCGGTGCCGAGCTCGATCCGCTGCGTCTCACGGCCGGCGATGCCGAGTGCTGTGATCGCATCGAGGCCAAAGATGTTCGCCATCCACGCGCTCGCGAAGCCCTTGCGCTCGAGCTCCTGTATGTCCCGGACGAGACCGTCGAGCGCGCTGCCCGCTCCCTCTGCTCCCGGCACTCCGACGCCGACTCCGATGCGCATGGGCACTCCTTCGCGGCGGGGGGCCGCGCGCGCATTCTACGCGCTCGGCGCCAGCACCCGCACGACGGCCTCGTTCGGGGCGAGGAGCAGTCGATCCCCGTGGGCCACCGCCGCGGGTCCGCTGGCGGTCGAGAGCTGCTCCAGGACCTTTCCGCCGCCGAGATCCACCTCGCGCGGCTCGCTGCCGAAGTTCGCCGCGACGAGCGCGCGCGAGTCCCCCGCGCACCGCTCCCAGGCGAAGACGTCCTCGGGAGCGGCAAGCGTCCGGAAGTCGCCGCGCTCCAGCGCCGGGGTGCGGCGGCGCAGCTCGATCAGATCGCGGTAGAGCCAGAGCAGGGAGCGGCGGTCGGCCCGCTGCGCCTCGACGTTGCGTGCGTCCGCGTCGGTGGCGAGCGGCAGCCAGGGGGCGCCCGTGCTGAAGCCCGCGCCCGGACCGGCGCGCCACTGCATCGGGGTGCGCTCGCCGTCGCGCGACAGCTTCGGGTGTAGCGTGCGCGCCAGCGGATCCTGCATGCGCTCCGGCGGGATCTCGACGTTGCGCATGCCGATCTCCTCGCCGTAGTACAGGAACGGCGTGCCGCGCAGCGCGAGCAGAAGTACGGCGGCGACACGCGCGCGCGCTTGCCCGTGCGCGGGATCGTCGTAGCGCGTGGCGTGTCGCGGCACATCGTGGTTCGAGAGCACGAGGTTGGGCCAGGCGTCGGGCGCGAGCGCGCGCTCGAAACGCTGGACCTCGTCGCGGAACGCCCGCGCGCTCCATGCCGAGCGCAGGAACGAGAAGTTGAAGCCGAGCTCGAGCTCGTCGCCCTTGCCGTGATACGTTGCCACCTGCTCGGGCTCGAGACCGATCTCGCCCACCGCCATCCGCTCCGGGAAGGCGTCGAGCACGCGCCGGATCCCGCGCAAGAGCTCGTGCACGTCGGGGTGGTTCTCGTCGTGAACGTGCTGCTGGCCGCCCCAGCCGCGTTGACCCGGGACCCTGGGGTTGTCGCGCAGGGCCGGATCCTTGGCGATCCGGTGGATCACGTCGATGCGAAAGCCGTCGACCCCCCGCGAGAGCCAGAAGCGCAGCACGTCGTGCATGGCTTGCACGACCTCCGGGTTGCGCCAGTCGAGATCGGGCTGCTCGCGCAGGAACGAGTGCAGGTAGTACTGCCCGGTGCGCTCGTCCCGCTCCCACGCCGGTCCACCGAACATGCTCGCCCAGTTGTTGGGCAGCGAGCCGTCGGGGCGCGCGTCGCGCCAGACGTACCAGCCGCGCTTCGCACTCGCGCGCGATCCGCGTGAGTCGACGAACCAGGGATGGCGCTCGCTGGTATGGTTCGGGACCCAGTCGAGGATCACGCGGATCCCGCGGGCGTGGGCGTCGGCGAGCAGCCGGTCGAAGTCGGCGAGGCTCCCGAACGTCGGGTCGATGTCGCAGTAGTCGGCCACGTCGTAGCCGAAGTCCGCCATCGGCGACGGGAAGCACGGCGAGAGCCAGATGCCGTCGATGCCGAGCCAGGCCAGGTGGTCGAGCCGGCTCCGGATGCCCTCGAGATCGCCCACGCCGTCGCCGTTCGCGTCGGCGAAGGAGCGCGGATAGATCTGGTAGATCACCCCGTCCCGCCACCACAGCCGCGCCATCTCGCGCCCTCCCGCGGCGCGATTCTGCCCGATCCGCGGCGGCCCCGGTCGCTCTCCCGAAGAAACGACTGAAGATATCCATTGAATATCGTCTCGGATACCAATATGGTCTCGCCATGGCGCCCTCGACGCCTCCGCTGTTCTGCCCCGTGGCCCGCGCGCTCGACTTGATCGGCGAGCGCTGGACCCTTGTTTTGGTGCGCCATCTGCTGCCCGGACCGCGTGGCTTCCAGGAGCTGAAGCTGCGCACGGGGATCGCGCCGCGCGTGCTCTCCGCCCGGCTGCGCCAGATGGCCGAGCGCGGCTTCGTGGAAGCCGTCGACGTCGGCGGCCGCTCTCACTACGGACTCACCTCGCGCGGCCAGAGCCTCGGACCCATCGTGCGCGAGATCGCGCGCTGGTGGGTCGCGCACGCCATGGACGAGACCGCGCCTTTCTCGGACACGGCCGCGGCCTCGGTGGTGGAGGCTCTGCCCTTCCTGCTGCGCGAAGAGCGCGCCAAGGGCACGCACATCGTGTACGAGCTGCGGCTGATCGGCCGCGGCGGCGGGGTCTGGACCGTCGAGATCGACGACGGCGACTGCGTGGTGCGCGAGGGCTTCGCCGAGCGCGCCGACGTGCGTTACACGGCCGAGGCGCGCGACTGGTGTCGGGTCGCCATCGGCCAGCTCGATGACCACGAGGCGGTCGCGAGCGGACACCTGAAAAAGGACGGGAGCGGCGGCTCGCTGGGCTGGTACTTCCACCAGATCGCGCGATCGCGCCCCGCCCGAGGAGGAAGGAAGCGATGATCTCGTTCGCACCCACCGAAGAGCAGGAGCTGATACGCGACACCGTGCGCACGTTCGCCCGCGAGGAGCTGCGCGGGCGCGCGCGTCCCGCCGACGAGGCCGCCGCGATCCCCGACGGGCTGCTCGAGAAGGCCTGGGAGCTCGGGCTCGTGAACGGCGCGATTCCCGAGAGCCTGGGTGGCGGCGGGCTCGCGCGCTCGCCCGTGACCAGCGCGCTCGTGCTCGAAGAGCTCGGCTTCGGCGACGCCGGGCTCGCGGTCGCGATCGCCGCGCCGAGTCTGTTCGTCAACGCGGTGCTCGACTTCGGCACGCAGGCGCAGCAGCGGGAGCTCTTGCCTGCGCTCTGCGGCTCGAAGCCGCACGCCGCGAGCGTCGCGCTGCACGAGCCGCAGGCCGGCTTCGACCCCTCCGCCCTGCGCACCGTCGCCGAGCCCAAGGGCGACGGCTTCCGGCTCTCGGGGACCAAGCGGCTGGTGCCGCTCGGCGATCGCGCGAGTCACTTCATCGTGCTGGCGCGCGGCGCGCGCGCCGGACTCGACGGCGTCGAAGCGTTCGTGGTGCCGCGCGGTGCGCGCGGGCTCGCCATCGCACCCGAGAAGACGCTCGGCCTGCGCGCGGCGCCGTTCTCGCGCCTGTCGCTCGAGGGCGTCCTGGTCGACGCGTCCGCGCGCCTGGGCGGCGAGCGCGGCATCGACGCGCGCCGGCTGCTGGCGTCGCTGCGGCTCGGCAGCGCGGCCCTGGCGCTCGGGCTCTCACGCGCGGTGCTCGAGCTCGCCGTGCCCTACGCCAAGGAGCGCGTCGCGTTCGGCGAGCCGATCGCGCGCAAGCAGGCGATCGCGTTCATGCTGGCCGAGATGCAGATCGAGGTGAACGCGATGCGCTGGATGGTCTGGAAGGGCGCGAGCCTGCTCGAGCAGGCGCACGCCGACGCGCCGAAGGCTGCGCAGCTCGCGCAGGGCTACGTGGCCCGCGAGGCGATGAAGATTGCCGACAACGGGCTGCAGATCTACGGCGGGCACGGCTTCATCCGCGAGTACCCGCTGGAGCTCTGGTATCGCAACGCGCGCACGCTGACGGTCCTCGAGACCGTCGCGGCGCTCTGAGACGGGAGAAGAGCCATGATCGACTTCGTCCTGACCGACTTCGACAAGAGCTTCCTCGACGAGATCCGGCGCCAGGCGCTCGTGTCTCGCAAGTACGCGCGTTACTACGACGAGCACGAGGCCGAGTTCGTCCCCGACGAGCTGCCCGAGGCGAAGGACTACCCAAACCCGCTCTCGCTCCTGGTCAAGCGCGGCGCGAACGACACGCCCATGGGTACGCTGTCGATGCTGATGTCGGCGGCGCAGACCTGGGGCGACTACTCGGTGCGCCTGCGCCAGGGCCGCGGCGGCCTCGGCAACGCGGCACTGCGCGCCTCAGGCACGGCCGAGCAGCAGAAGCGCTGGGGCGGCATGACGCTTTCGATGGCGATCACCGAGCCGGGCTGCGGCAGCGACTCGAAGGCGATCCAGACCAGCGCGGTGCGCGACGGCGAGGACTGGGTGCTCAACGGCGAAAAGATCTTCGTCACGACCGGCTGCCGCTCCGAGGGCGTCGTGGTGTGGGCGACGATCGACAAGGCGGCCGGGCGCGCCGGCATCAAGTCGTTCCTGGTGCCGAAGACCGCGCCGGGGATCGAGGTCTCGCACAAGGAGAAGAAGCTCGGCATCCGCGCCGACGACACCGCCACGATCCTGCTCTGCGACTGCCGGATCCCGCGCGATCACCTGCTCGGGGGAGACGAGTCGATCCCGAAGGAAGGCTCGGGCGGCTTCAAGGGCGCGATGCGCACCTTCAACATGACGCGTCCCGCCGTGGCGGCCCTCGGTCTCGGGATCGCGCAGGCGGCGCTCGACTTCACCCGCGACGCGCTGGCGAAGGAAGGTGTGCACGTCGAGTGGGGACCCGGCCGGCCGGCGCGCTCCGCGCTGGAGCAGGAGCTCGTCGAGCTCGAGGGCGAGATCGAGGCCGCGATGCTGACCGTGGTGCACGCGGCGTGGCTCGGGGATTCGAGCAAGCCCAACAACCTCGAGGCGTCGATTGCCAAGGCGAAGGGCGGTGAGACCTCGCGGCGCGTGACGCAGCGCTGCCTGGAGCTGCTCGGCGCGGCGGGGATCACGACCGACGACCTGGCCGAGAAGTGGTTCCGGGACTGCCGGATCACGGACATCTACGAGGGCACCGGCCAGATCCAGCGCCTGATCATCGCGCGCGAAATTCTGGGCTACTCCGCGGCTGAACTCAGCTAGGCAAGCGCGCGAAGCGCGCGCGTCCGGCCGCGAGCGGAGGCCGCTCGGCGACAGCCGTCGCGGCAAAGACTAGGCTGTCGGCATGAAGCTCGGCGTGGTGATGTTCCCGACGGATCGCGCGATCCAGCCGATCGCGCTGGCGCGCGCCGTCGAGGAGCGCGGTCTCGAGTCGCTCTGGTTCCCGGAGCACAGTCACATTCCGGCCAGCCGCAGGAGTCCGTGGCCCGGCGGCCCGAAGCTGCCCGAGATGTACTGGCGCACGCACGATCAGTTCGTGGCTTTGGCGGCCGCGGCCGCGGTCACCACGAAGCTCAAGCTCGGGACGGGGATCTGCCTGGTCGCGCAGCGCGACCCGATCTGGCTCGCCAAGGAGATCGCCTCGCTCGACGTGATCTCGGGCGGCCGCGTGATCCTGGGCGTGGGCTACGGCTGGAACCGCGAGGAGATGGCCCACCACGGGGTCGACTACGCGAAGCGGCGCGCGATCGTGCGCGAGAAGATCCTGGCGATGAAGCGCCTGTGGACCGAAGAGGCGGCCTCGTACGACGGCGAGCACGTGCGCTTCGAGCCGAGCTGGGCATGGCCGAAGCCGTTGCAGCAGCCGAACCCGAAGATCCTGCTCGGCGGAGGCGCGGGACCGAAGCTGTTCGCCGCCGTGTGCGAGTACGCCGACGGCTGGATGCCGATTCAGGGGCGCAACCCGATCCTCGAGAACATGACGGCGCTGCGCGACGCGGCGCGCAAGGCCGGCCGCGATCCGGCGACGCTCGAGCTCGACGTGTTCGGCGCCGGGCCGGATCCCGACGCGCTGGCGCGAGCCGGTGAGGCAGGTGTCGCGCGCGCGATTCTGGGATTGCCGCCGGAGCGCGCCGAGGTCGTGCTGCCGCTCCTCGATCGCTACGCCGAGCTTGCCCGCAAGCTCGCCTGAGCGGCCCCGGCGGCTCTCGCTCGCGGAATTCGAAGCCCGCGCGGACGCGTTCGACGCGCTCGCCGCGGCCGACCCCGCGATCGATGGTTTCTGCTCGTCGACCTTCTGGATCCTGCCGTTCCACGCCGCTTTCGCGCCCGAGCGCGAGCTCGTGATCGCGGGTTGCGAGCGCGGCTTCGCGGCGCTCGCCGCGGCGCCGCGGGCGCTCGAGCCGCTCGAGCAGATGTGGCGCTTCGCGTGCCCGCTCGTCGGCCCCGGCGCCGCGGACGCCCTCGGTGCGCTCGTCGACGGCGTGCTCGACGCGCCGCGACTCCCGCTCGTGCTCTCGGGGCTCCCGCTGGACCGCGCATGGCTCGAGCCGCGACTGCAACCCCTGCGCGGTTTTGCCGTGCGCGCAGCGGGCACCACACAGCGCTGTGTCGCATCCCTCGAGGGCGGCGCCGACGGCTTTCTGGCCCGGCGCTCCGCGCGCTTGCGGCAGAGCCTGCGCGCCGCCGAGCGCCGGGCGCGCGCCGCGGGGCTCGTCTTCGAGCGCAGCCGTCCCGCGAGCGCAGGCGAAGCTAGAGTGGCGCTGGATCGAGCGCTCGCCGTCGAGCGCTCGAGCTGGAAGGGCCGCTCCGGCGTGGGCGTGGACCGCGGCCCGATGCGCGCCTTCTACGCCGGCGTCTGCGAGCGGCTGGCGGGTCGCGGGGCGCTGCGCTTCGTGTTCGCGCGACGCGGAGACCGCGACATCGGCTACCTGCACGGCGGCGCACTTCGCGCGCGCTTCCGCGGCCTGCAGCTCTCCTTCGACGCCGCAGAAGCCGCGCTCTCCGTCGGAAACCTGCTCCAGCTCGAAGCCGTGCGCTGGCTCGCCGACGACGGCTTCGCGTGCTACGACCTCGGCTCGGCGCAGGCGGCATACAAGAGCCGCTGGGCGGAGCGCCTCGAGACGACGGCGACGCTCTTGTGCGTGCCGCCACCAGCGCGGGGGGGAACGTCGTGAAGTCGAGCGGCGGATGTCACTGCGGGCGGGTCCGCTTCGAGGTCCTGGGCCGCCCCGTCGAGGTGTCGGACTGCAACTGCTCGATGTGCACCCGAAAAGGGATCCTGCACTGGATCGTTCCTGCCGACAGCTTCCGGTTGCTCACGCCCGCGACCGAGCTCACGACCTACCGCTTCAACACCGGCGTGGCGCAGCATCACTTCTGCAAGACCTGCGGCATCGCGAGCTTCTACGTGCCGCGCTCCGACCCGGACAAGATCGACGTGAACGCGCGCTGCCTCGACGACGTGGACCTCGCCGCGCTGCGGGTGCGCAAGTTCGACGGCCAGAGCTGGGAAGCCGCGATGCAGTCCGAGCGCGGCTAGGTGCCCGAGAGCGCGCGCAGGTGGGCGATCACGTCGCGCAGGTCTGCGTCGTTGAGCGCGCTGCCCCAGGGCGGCATCAGCGGCGACTTGCCCACGCCAAGGCCGCCGTCGCGGATCGTCCGGTACAGCTGCTCGTCGCTGAGCGTGGACATGTACGCCTTGTCCGTGTGATCGCGTGGCTTGGGAAACATGGTGGCTGAGGTCGGCCCGTCGCCCTTTCCAGTCGCGCCGTGGCACACACTGCAGAACTGCCCGTAAATCGTCTTGCCGTTCGCCGCCTCGCCGCGCAGGTTCCCGCTCGGGACCGGCCGGGCCTCGGCAGGACCAGGCGCCGGTGCGGCGGGCGCGCTCGGCGCGGCGGGGGGCACAGGCGGGGGCGCGCTCGGCTCGGAGCCGCCGCAGCCGAAGGCGAGCGCGGCGGCGAAGAGCGCGGCGCGCGCTGACCTCAACGCAGGAGCTCCGCCAGGCAGAGCTCGGCGATCATCGCCGCGAACAGACCGAAGAGATGTGCGAGCGTGGCCAGGAAGTACGCGCGCGCGGCGGCGTCGTCGGCGTTCGTGCGCAGGGTGAGCGCGCGCCCGACCAGCCACGCGCCGAGCGCCAGCGCGACGGCCGCGTAGGGCCAGCCGTAGGGCAGCAGCGCAGCGGGACCGAGGCTCGTCGCGACGAGAAGCAGCGTCCAGCCGAGGATGCGTCCGCGGGTGCGGCTCGCGCCGATGCGTGCCGCCAGCGTCGGGAAGCCCGCGCTCTGGTAGTCGCGCATGCGGTACAGCGTGATCGCGTGGAAGTGCGGCGGCTGCCACACGAACACGATCGCGAACAGCGCGAGCCCGGCCGCGCCGACGCGGCCGTCGTCGGCGGCGTCTGCGATCAGCGGCGCGATCGCGCCCGCGATGCCGCCGACGACCACGGCCCAGGTCGTTCGCGGCTTGAGCCAGATCGTGTACGCGAACACGTAGACCAGGATCGCGGCGAGCGCGATCAGCGCGGCGGCGGGCGACGCGAAGATCCAGAGCGACGCGCAGCCGAGCACGCCGAGCGCGAGCCCGAACCAGAGCGCGGCGCGCGCCGAGAGCCGGCCCGCGGGGAGCGGCCGGGTGGCGGTGCGCTCCATCAACGCGTCGCGGTCGCGCTCGAGCCAGCTGTTGAGCGCATTCGCCGCTCCTGCGGCGAGAATCGTGCCCGCGAGTGTCGCGACGAGCGCTCGCAGCGACGGCCGCGCGCCCGCCGCGAGCCAGAGCGCAGGCAGCCCCGAGAGGAGCACCAGCGGCAGCAGCCGCGGCTTGGTCAGCTCGAGGTACGCTCGAAACGCGGTCATGCGGCGCGTAGCGCGGCGCGCCCGTGAGATCGCGTGCGGGCGGCCGACGCGGATCGGGCGCTCACGGCCGAGCGCATGAGCGACGTCGTGACGAGCACGATCGCCGCGGCCGCCGCGGAGTGCAGCGCGGTGACCTCGACGGGCAGCGCGAGCAGCACGTTCGCGGCGCCGAGCGCGATCTGCAGCGCGACCAGCGCGATGAGCGCACGCGCGCGCCGCGCGAGCACCCCGGAGCGCGCCTGCCAGGCGAGGACCAGCGCCGCCGCCGCGAGTCCGTACGCCGAGAAGCGGTGCAGCACCTGAAGTCCGACCAGGCCGGAGAGGCTCGGCGCCCAGGACGCCCCGTCACAGCTCGGAAAGGCCGTGCAGGCGAGACCCGCATACTGGCTCGACACGAGTCCGCCGAGTGCTAGCTGCAGCGCGAGCAGCCCCGCGAACGCGATCACGGACGCTGGCGCCCCGGGCGACGTCAGCGCGGGTCGCGTGCCCACGCTCGGCTCGCGCAGCTCGAGCGCGATCCAGAGCAGCGTCGCGCAGAACAGATTCCCGACCAGCAGATGGCTGGTGACCGTCCACGGCGCCAGCCCGAGCAAGACCGTGAGCCCGCCCAGAACGACCTGCACCGCGAGCAGGCCGAAGGCCACGCCGAGCGACCGAGCGCAGCGCACGCGCAGGGGGGGATCGAGCCAGACGCCGGCGGCCGCAGCCACGAGCCCGAGCGAGAGCCCGCCTGCCAGGGCACGGTGACCCCACTCGAGCGCCACGCGCGTGTCGAACGCCGGCACCAGCGCACCGAAGCACAGGGGCCAGTCCGGGCACGCCAGCCCCGCGCCGTGCGCGCGCACGAGCGCTCCCAGCACGATCAAGGCGTACGCCACAGCGGCGAGGCCGGCGAAAGCGCGCCACGCTCGGGCTCGAGTCACGTCGCGAATCCTCTCGTCGTCGGCCGGGTGGCGCGGAGAGTTGCACCTGGTCGGGTGAGGGTCAAGCGCGCGACGCGGCGGCTTGCCCGTGCCGCGATGGCTAGCGCCAAGCGGCCTCCGCTCGCGCGCGGCGCGCTCGCTGCGCGCGCTTCGCGCTTGCGCCCGACAGGGGGGCTCCGGTATTCAACCGGCTCACCCGCGGGAAGGAGCGACGATGGCCAGGGGCAAGGGACACCGGGAGCGCATCAAGCTCGAGTCCAGCGCGGGAACCGGCTTCTTCTACACCACGTCGAAGAACAAACAGAAGACCCCCGACAAGCTCGAGCTCAAGAAGTACGACCCGGTCGTGCGCAAGCACGTCGCCTTCAAGGAAGCCAAGCTGAAGTAAGCTGCCGGGAGTGAGCGACGCGCCGCGACTCTGGCCCTTCATTCCCCGCGGCGCCCCGCCCCTCGCGATCGCGCGCGCGGAGGGCGCGTACCTGTTTACGGCCGACGGCCGGCGCATTCTCGACGCCTCCGGCGGCGCGATCGTCGCCAACATCGGGCACGGGCGGCGCGAGGTCGCGGAGGTCGCGGCGCGCGCGCTCGAGCAGGTCTCCTATGTAGTACCGCCGTTCGCGACGGAGAGCCGGATGCGGCTCACCGAGCGGCTGCGCGAGCGCTGGCTGCCGGCCGGGCTCACGCGCTTCTTCCCGACCAGCGGCGGCTCCGAGTCCGTCGACGCCGCGATGCGGCTGGCGCGCCAGCACCACCTGGCGGCCGGGCGCGCGTCGCGCTGGAAGGTGATCGCGCGCCGGATCTCCTACCACGGCGCCACGATCGCGACGCTCGGCGTCGGCGGGCACGGCAAGCGGCGCGCGGGCTTCGAGCCGCTCTACCCGGAGCACCCGAAGGCGCCCGCGTGCTACTGCCTGCGCTGTCCGCTCGGGAAGACGTACCCGTCGTGCGACGTCGCCTGCGCGGACGCGGTCGAGGAGGTGATTCGCGCAGAGGGCGCCGACAGCGTCGCCGCGTTCCTCGCGGAGCCCGTCGTGGGGTCGAGCGGCGGCGCGCTCGATCCGCCCCCGGAGTACTGGCCGCGGCTCGCCGAGATCTGCCGCCGGCACGGCGTGCTGCTCATCGCCGATGAGGTCATGACCGGCTTCGGCCGCACGGGACGTCGCTTCGCAGTCGAACACTGGAATGTGACGCCCGACATCCTGGTCGGCGGCAAGGGCCTCTCGGGCGGCTACGCGCCGATCGGCGGCGTGTTCGCGACCGACGCCGTGGTCGCACCGATGGCGGAGCGCGGCGACGACCTGATGTTCTACACGTATGGCGGACACCCGGCGTCGTGCGCGATCGCGGACCGCGTGCTCGAGATCATGGAGCGCGAGCAGCTCGTGGCGCGCGCGGAGATGCTCGGCGAGAAGCTGCGCGCGCGCCTGGCGCCGCTGGAACGGCATCCGCACGTGGCGCAGATCCGCGGCAAGGGTCTCCTCGTCGGGCTCGAGCTGGTGCGCGATCGCGCGACGCTCGAGCCGTTCCCCGGACACGGCCGCTTCACCTCGCGCGTCGTCGCGGCCGGCCTCTCGCGCGGCGTCTTCTTCTACCCGGGCGGCACGAACGAAGTGTCGGACGCGGTGCTCCTCGGCCCGCCGTTCGTGATCGGCGACGAGGAGATCGAGACGATCGCGAGCGTGCTCGAGCAATCCATCGACGACGCCGCCGCGCGCTCGTTCGGACACGCGTCGTGACCCTGCCACTCGAAGGCGTGCGCGTGGTCGAGATCGCGAGCTTCGTCGCGGCGCCGTCGGGGGGCGCGCTGCTCGCAGACCTCGGCGCCGAGGTGATCAAGGTCGAGGTGCCGCACGGCGAGGTCTACCGGCACGCCGTGCCGCGCATGAACGGCTACCGCTCGGACTTTCCCGAGTCGCCCGCGTTCCAGATGGACAACCGCGGCAAGCGCTCGCTCGCGCTCGACCTGACGCGCCCGGCCGCGCGCACCGCGCTCGCGCGCGTGATCGAGCGCGCCGACGTCGTGCTGACCAACCTGCTGCCGGAGCGCGCCGCCCGCTACGGCGTCGATCCGGACACGCTGCGCCGCGCGCACCCTGCGCTGATCTACGCCCGGCTCACCGGCTACGGCGCACGCGGTCCCGACGCCGATCGCCCCGGCTTCGATTACGCGGCCTACTGGGCGCGCACAGGGTTCATGGACCTGATGCGCGAGGCCGGCACCACGCCTGTGTGGCAGCGCCCCGGCATCGGCGATCACGCGGCGGGCATCTCGCTCGTCGCCGGCATCCTCGCCGCGCTGCGCGTGCGCGATCGCACAGGCGAGGGCCAGGTCGTCGAGGTCTCGCTGCTGCAGATCGGCCTCTACGTGCAGGGCAACGACCTCGCCGCCGCGCTCGCCACGCGCCAGAACCCGCAAGCGCACGACCGCACGCGCCCGCGCAACCCGCTCTGGAATGCCTATCCGACGGGCGACGGCCGCTGGCTGTTCCTGGTGATGATCGAGTCGGATCGCTACTGGCCGGTGCTGTGCCGCGCGCTCGAGTGCCCGGACTGGACGCGCGACCCGCGCTTCGACTCGGCGGTCACGCGCTACAAGAACAACACCGAGCTGGTGTCCCTGCTCGACGCTCGGTTTCGCGCGCTCGCGCTCGCCGAGTGGGAGAAGCGCTTCGCCGACTTCGAGCTGATCTGGTCCCCGATGCGCGAGATGACCGAGCTCTTCGACGATCCGCAGATCCGCGCGATGGGCTACTGGCGCGCGGTGGACCACCCGACCGCCGGCCGTTTCGAGACGATGGGCCCGCCCTTCGACCTCTCCGCGACCCCGCTCGCGGCCGATCAGCCCGCCCCGGCGCTCGGCGCCGATGGCGCAGCGGTTCTGCGCGAGTCCGGTCTGTCGGCCGACGAGATCTCCGCCGCGCTGGGAACGCCGCGCTAGGAGCCCGCTCTCGCTCCCGGCGGCACGTCATTTCCGGGCGGAGACGAGCCGAACGGCGGCCGCACTCCCGTACAATCCGAGCGTGCAGGGACCCGTGGTCGGACGCGTGCTCGGAACCGAGGACTCGACACCCCTCGAGTTCTGGGTCGCGCTCTCGGAGGGCGCCTACCTGCAGCTCGACGACGCGGTTGCGCTCGAGCGCGTGCTTCCCGACGGCCGGTCGATCCGGATCTACGGGATGGTCACGCAGGTGCGCGCCCGTCATGAAGGAGCGCGCTTCGACTCCGACGTGTTCCTGATCGAGGACGGGGTGCTCCCTGCCGCCGTCGTGCAGTCGGCGAAGGTGCTCGCGACGCGCTTCGAGCCCGAGGTGTTCGTGCCGCCGCTGCCCGGCCAGCCCGTGCGCCGCGCCGTCGGTGCGGAGCGCGACGAGGCGCTGTTCTTCGACGGGATGACGCGACGGCTTGCGATCGGCCTGTCGCGCGAGGGAGAGCCGCTCTACGCGAACCTGGAGTTCCTGGACGGCACGCGCGGCGCCCACGTGAACATAAGCGGGATCTCGGGCGTCGCTACCAAGACCAGCTACGCGAGCTTCCTGCTCTACGGCTTGTTCACGTCGGGAGTTCTCGGCGCCGAGGCCCTCAACACACGCGCGATCGTGTTCAACGTGAAGGGCGAGGACCTGCTCTTCCTCGACCGGCCCAATCTGAAGCTCGTCGACGATCAGCGCGAGCGCTACCGGCGCCTGGGACTCGAGCCCGGTGCGTTCCGGAGCGTGGAGTTCTGGGCGCCACCGCGGCGCGACGACCCCTCGGCCGCTCCCGACGTCGCGCGTCGCCACACTGGCGTAGGCTCCTTCTTCTGGACGCTGGCGGACTTCTGCCGCGACGACCTGCTGCCCTTCCTGTTCGCCGACGCCGAGGACGACCGCCAGCAGTACACGATCGTGATCCACAACGTGATGGCGCAGCTGCGCAAGGCCGTGCCGCTCCCCGACGGCGGTGTGCAGGTCGAGGGCGTGTCGCTTCGCGCGTTCCGGGAGCTCTCGGATCTGATCGCGGACCGCGTGCAGGACGACGCGCTGGCTGGGGTCTGGGCGGGACGCGCGATCGGTCAGGGCACCGTCAATGCCTTCGTTCGTCGGTTGATGGCCGCGGTGCCTCACCTGAACCGGCTCGTGCGCGCTGACGTACCCCACCCCGAGCGCCACTCGATCCGCCGCCAGGCGCAGGTCACCGTGATCGACCTGCACAACCTGAACGACCGCGCGAAGCGGTTCGTTGTCGGCGTCACGCTCCGGCGCGCATTCGACGAGAAGGAGCGCGCCGGACAGCCGCGTCCGCTCTTGTTCGTCGTGCTCGACGAGCTCAACAAGTACGCGCCGCGCGAGGGCGCCAGCCCGATCAAGGAGATCCTGCTCGACGTGGCTGAGCGCGGACGCTCGCTCGGGATCGTGCTGATCGGCGCGCAGCAAACCGCCAGCGAGGTGGAGCGGCGCATCATCGCCAACTCGGCGCTGCGCGTCGTGGGCCGGCTCGACTCGGCCGAGGCAGCGCGCGACGAGTACGGCTTCCTCCCTGCGACCTTCCGCCAGCGCGCAACGATCAGCAAGCCCGGCACGATGATCGTCTCGCAGCCCGAGCTGCCGGTGCCCCTCGTCGTGCAGTTTCCCTTCCCGTCGTGGGCGACGCGGCCGGACGAGGCCGGCCCCGCGGTGGCCGCCACGGACGGGCCCGACGATCCCTTCGTTGGGCTCGCCGGCGACCGGACTCGCGGGTGATCCACTTCCTGCACACCGGCGACTGGCACGTCGGCAAAACGCTGCGAGGTCGCAGCCGCGCAGACGAGCACCGCGCCGTGCTCCAGGAGATCGCGAGCATCGCCCGCGAGCGCGAGGTCGACTTCGTTCTCGTCGCCGGGGACTTGTTCGACACCGCGGCGCCGTCGCCCGAGTCGGAGGAGATCGTCTACCGCGCGCTGCTGCGCTTCGTCGAGACGGGAGCGACCGTCGTCCTGATCGCGGGCAACCACGACAGCCCGCGGCGGATCGCAGCGATTCGCCCGCTTCTCGACCTGACTCGGATCCACTCCCTGCCCGAGCCGCGGCGCCCGAGCGAAGGCGGCGTGCTCGAGCTCCGTGCGCGCAGCGGCGAGACTGCGCGCATCGCCCTGCTTCCGTTTCTGTCGCAACGCGGAATCGTGCGCGCCGACGACTTGATGCGTGCCGATGCGGACGAGCACGCAGGCGCATACGCAGAGCGCGCCGAGCGGATCGTCGCCACGCTCTGCAGCGGCGCGCCGGCGACCGCAGTCAACGTGCTGCTCGCGCACGCCATGGTCCACGGCGGCGCGCTCGGCGGCGGCGAGCGCAGCGCGCACACCGTGTTCCAGTACAGCGTCCCGACGTCCGCGTTCCCACCGTCGCTCCACTACGTCGCCCTCGGGCATCTCCACCGTGCACAAGCGCTGCCGGGGGCCTGCCCGATCCGCTACTCGGGCTCCCCGCTCCAGCTCGACTTCTCCGAGACGGAGGACACCAAGAGCGTGACGCTCGTGGATGCCACGAGTGGCGTGCCGCCCCGGATCGAGGAAGTCCCGCTGCGCTCGAGTCGAAGGCTCCGGACCCTCCGGGCGACGCTCTCCGAGATCGAAGCCACTCGCGGCCGCTATCCCGATGACCTGCTGCAGATCCTGGTCGACGCACCACCACACCCAGGTCTCGCCGATGAGGTGCGCGAGGCGTTTCCGAACGCGGTGGATGTTCGATTGGTGCGGAAGGAGCCGGACGCACCTGGCGACGGGAACGGCGCGCGCGAAGGAAAGTCGCCGCAGGAGCTCTTCGCGATGTACCTCGAAGAGCGCGGCCAAAGCGATGCCGGGGTGGAGGGGCTCTTCAGCGAGCTGCTCTCGGTGGTTCTGGAGCCCGATGCGGCCGCGTAGGCTCGAGCTCGAAGGCTTCACGTCCTTCCGGGCAAGGACGGTTGTCGAGTTCGGCGACGAGGACCTGTTCGTTTTGACCGGCGCGACCGGAGCGGGCAAATCGAGCCTGATCGACGCGATGATCTTCGCGCTCTACGGCACGATCCCCCGCCTCGAGGACGGCCGCCTTGTCCATCCCGTGATCAGCCAGGGGAGCGAGCAAGCGAAGGTGCGTTTCGACTTCAACGTGGACGGTCGCAGCTACAGCGCGGTCCGCGTGGTCCGGCGCACGCGCCAGGGAGCGAACGTGCGCGAAGCGCGCCTCGAGTCCGAAGGCGCGGTGCTCGCGGGGAGCGCAAAGGAGCTCGACGCGAAGGTCGAGCAGGTGATCGGACTCGGGCTGGAGCAGTTCACCACGTGCGTGGTCCTCCCGCAGGGCGAGTTCGCGACGTTCCTTCACGCCAAACCGCGCGACCGCCAGGACCTGCTGGTGCGCCTGCTCGGCGCCCAGATCTACGAGCGCGTCCGTCAGGCCGCGCAGGCGCGCGAGGCTGCGGCGAAGCAGAGCGCGGAGCTCGCGGAGCGCGAACTCGAAGGCCTGACCGGCGCTAACGAAGCAGCGCTCCGCGAGGTGAAGACGCGGCTCCGGGCGCTCGAGAAGTTGCTGCGGAAGATCGAGGCCGTGCAGCCTGAGCTGGAAGCGCTGCTCCGGAGCGCGAGCGAGCAGGAGAACGCCGCGAATGGCCTGGTTGGCGAGGCCGAACGGCTCGAACGGCTGCGGGTGCCCGACACGGTTCAGCCGCTCGCTGCGCGCCTCGCAGAGCTGCGTCGCGACCTCGGCGTGAAGCGCGGCGAACGCGAGGCCAGAGAGGACGCAACCGCGGCCGCCGCCGAGGGGCGCGCGAAGCTCGGGGACCCGAGGCCGCTCGAGGCCGCGCTCCTGGACCATCGGGAACTCGCGGAGGTACGCCAGCGGATCGCAGCCGGAGCGAACGAACTCGCCGCGATCGCCGCACGCGTCGAGTCGCCACGCCAAGCGCACGAGGCGGCGAAGACCGCGCGCGAGCAGGCCGAGGAACGGCTCGCCGCGCTCGAGCGTGAACACGCCGCGCACGTGCTTTCAGACGCGCTCGTTCCGGGGCAGGCCTGCCCGGTGTGCCAGCAACCCGTCGCGAAGGTCCCGCATCGCCGCAAGCCAGCGCAGCTCGGCTCGGCCAAGCTCCACCTCGAACGGGCCAAGCAGGCCGAAGCGACGGCGGATCGCGCGCTGCGCGAGGCCGAAGGCGCGCTTGCGCAGGCCGACGGCCGCGCGAAAGCCGAGGTCGAACGCGAGAAGCGGATCCAGGTACGCCTCGCGAAGGCGCCCCCGCTCGAGCGGATCGAAGATGCATTGAAATCGATCGCGGCCGCGGACGAGAAAAAGACCCGCGCCGACGCAGCGGCCGTCAACGCACGCGACGCCGAACGCCGGGTAGAGAAAGGTCTCCACGCCCACGAGGCCCAGGTATCCGCAGCATGGGCGCAGTTCGATTCGGCGTGGAGCACGGTGGCCACACTCGAACCGCCAGCGCCCAACCGCGCCGACCTCGAGGCGTCGTGGCGTGCGCTCGTCGACTCGGGAGAGCGACTCGCGCCCAAACGACGCGCGGCCGCGCAGGCCGCCCGGGACGCGGCCGCCGAGGCGAACCGCGGCGCAGCGCAGAAGCTGGCCGAGCAGCTCTCCGAGTGCGCGAGGCAGGCAGTCGAGGTGGGGCGCCGGCTGCCCCGCGACGCGGTCGCGGATGCGCTCGCGGAGGCTCGGGCCCGCGTGGGGGCCATCGAGCGCGGCATCGCTCGCGCCACGGAACTGCGCAGCCGCGTCGAGACGGAGCGCCGCGCCGCGCATACGGCCGGTGCCCTCGAGCGCCACTTGCGCGCGAACGGCTTCGAGCGCTGGCTGCTCGAGGAGGCGTTCGAGCGGCTCGTACGCGGCGCCAGCGCGCTGCTCCGCGAGCAGCTCTCCGGCGGTCAGTACTCGCTGCGCTGCGACAGCAACCTGAACTTCGAGGTCGTCGACCACCGCAACGCCGACGAGCCGCGCTCCATCCGCACGCTGTCGGGCGGCGAGACCTTCCTCGCCTCGCTTGCTCTCGCGCTCGCGCTCTCCGATGACGTCGCGCAGCTCGCGGCCGGCGGGGCGGCGCGGCTCGACGCACTGTTCCTCGACGAAGGTTTCGGCGCGCTCGACTCCGACGTGCTCGACACCGTCGCCACGGCGATCGAGGAGCTCGGCGCGCGCGGTCGCATGGTGGGGATCGTCACGCACGTGCGTGAGCTGGCCGACCGCATCCCCGTGCAGTACCGCGTGACGCGCGGGCCCAGCGGCTCGAGTGTCGAGCGCGTGGTGCTCTGAGCGTGGCGCGGATCTCGATCGAGACGTGGGATCCCGAGTATGGCTCGCCGCTCGCTGCCGAGCTGGAGGCGTCAGACGCCACCGTCGAGCCCGACGTCGAGCTGCCCGCACGCGACTGGCGGCCGTTGACCCCGCGCGATGCCGCTCCCGCGCGGCGCGTGGCCTTCGTCGACGGCGTGCGACGGATCGATGCACTCGTCTGGATCACTCCGGAAGACGGCAGCGTGCGCCGCGGGATCTGCGCCTCCTACGCCGCGGGGGTGGTGACCAGCGACGCCCGCGCCGAGCTGACGTGCGCGGAGGTGCGTCGAGGACTGCTCACGCCGGCGCGGATCGACGGGTTGTCGACGGTAGCCGGGCTCTACACCGTGCTTGCGACCGCGAGTGACGATCTCGACCGGCTCTCGCTCGCGCTGCAGCAACGCCTCGGCGAGCTGGAGGTCGCGGTCGCCACGTCGATCGAGGGCGAACCGGACCTCGTCGTCGTAGACGGACCGCTGTCGGGCCGCCAGAACGTTCCCGGCGCCGTCGGCTACGTGAAGACGCACCGCGTGGCGTACCTGCCCGATGCGCTGGCCCCGGTGGTCGCAGCGCTCCAGCCCGGCGAGCGCACCCCGCTGTTCCTCACAGCGACCTCCTGGACGCGCTTCTCGTGGTACCTGCGACTCCCCGGCGCGACGGGCCATCCGTGGGCGGGCGTCGTGCGCCTGGAGGCGTCGGCCGACCACCCCGTTACCGACGCTGCTCGCCTCGCGGACACGAGTGCCGCCACGCTGCCGCGCTTCGCCTCGCTCCCGCACAAGGACCCTCGCGCTCCGCAGAACCTGTTCCCGATCGGTGGCCTCGAGCGCGAGCTTCGCCACCGGCTCGGTGATCCGGCCTTCGTCCAGCGGGCGCTGCGGGCGGCGGCGCACGCTGCACCGTAACCCCACGGGGGCGTGAGCCCGACTGCGACCGGGATTGACGCGAGCCCGCGGTACTTGTGCCGGTTCGCCCACCGACGGGCGCCAAGGAGTTCGCCCATGCACGAGTCCTCCCCCGCAGAGCCCCTGTCCGACGCGATCGCCGCCTTCCTCGGCGGCGTCGAGCTCGGAGCACCGGACGCCCTCGACGGTCTCACGCTCTGGCCGCTGCTGCGCCGCGCGCACGCAAAGCCCGCCAGCGCCACTGCGCCGCCTTTCGAGCTTCTGGCCGACGCGCTCGCACGCGGAAGCGTCGTGATCGACGAGATCAGCGACGCCGGCTCCGTCCCCAACGTCCGCGTGCGGAACGCGGGAGACCTCGCCGTACTCGTGCTGTTCGGCGAGGAGCTGCGCGGCGCCAAGCAGAACCGCATCGCGAACGCGAGCTTCCTGGTACCGCCGCAGCGCGAGGTCGTGATCGACGTGTCGTGCGTCGAGGCCGGGCGCTGGCAGCGCGCGCGCCGCGGCGGGTTTCACACGTCGGGCTCTCTCGTCTCCCACAAGCTGCGCGCGAAGATGGCGCGCGCCGTATCTGCGAGCCGCGCCCAGGGTGGAGGCTTCACGCCGGATCAGGGCGAGGTGTGGGACGAGGTAGGCAAGCGGCTCGAGCGCAGCGGAGTCCACTCGCCGACCAGCGCCTATGCCGAGTACTTCGCCGCGCGGGAAGCCGGCCTCGAGCGCGTGCGCACGGCCGCTCCTCGCCCGGCACCGCGCCAGGTCGGCTTCGTTGCGGGGATCGGCGGGCGCATCGCAGGCCTCGAGGCGTTGGGCGACGAGCGTGCGTTCGCGGCGAGCTACCCGCGTCTGCTCGACGCCCACGCGATCGACGCGCTCGATCCCGAGGAGGACGGCGCGCCGCCGGTGTTCGATCCGGCCGAATTCCTGCGCGGGGTCGCGCATGCCGCGCGCACTACCTCCCCTTCGCTCGGTCTCGGCGTCGACGTGCGCCTCGAGTCGGCCGCGACGCTCGGCTGCGCGCTCGTCGCCGGATCGCTGGTCCACCTGATGGCGGCCCCGCAGCCCGCGTAGCGCGCGCCGGGATCACTCCCTTCGCCGGCCGCGCCGCCGCGGTCCCGCGCGGTCGCCCGCCGGGGCGGTCGTCCCGCCCCGGCGTCAGCGCCGCCGGTGCACTTCCAGCGAGTGCTCGAGCATCTCGATGAGCGTCCGGCGCAGCACCGCCGGCCGCACGATCTCCACGTCGCGCCCCCACCGGAACAGGTGCCACGCCATCTCCCAGAGCCCGCCCGCGCGGAAGCGCACGATCAGCGAGCCGTCGGGACGTTCCTCCATGCGCTGCGACGGGTGGAATACGTAGTCGCGCGCCTCCGGAGCTGCGGCCGGCGCGAAGCGCCACACGACATCGCGCGGCTCCTCCTGCCAGACGCCGAAGGACCGGCGTGCCCAGCCGCGCAGATCGAAGTCCCGGCGCCGCTCGAAGTCACGGTCGAGCAGCTCGACCCGGCGGATGTCCGCGAGGCTGAACATTCGCAGCCCGCGCGCCGCGGGATCATGCGCCACCAGGTAGTGTCTGCCGCCGAACAGGAACCCGTAGGGATGCACTACGCGTCGCGTCTCCCGCCCGCCGATGCGCGCGCGATAGTCGAGCCGCACGGCGCGGGAGCGCAGCAGCGCCTCGCGCAGCACCTCGACGATGTCGAGCGGGATCTTGGGCCGGGGGCCGGGCCGCATCGCGAGCCCCTGGCCTTCGAGCAGAACTTCGCTGTCCGTCTCCAGCGCGGGCCGCGCGTCGAGCGCGCGTACCTTGTCGGACAGCGAGCGCAGCGCCAGGCCGCGGTCGGGGAAGGCCTCGCGCTCCGCGAGAGCCGCTGCGGCATCGAGCGCGGCCACCTCGGTCGGCTCCACGCGCACGAGCCGGCTCACGCCGCCCCGCAGCCGCCAGTGTTTACGCCCGCCTTCGTACGTCTGCGCGGAGAGCTCCCGGGGAAACAGCTTCCCCAACGCCGACAGCCGCCGCTCCGCCGTGCGCCGGCTGATCCCAAACCGCTCGCAGATCGCGTCGATCGGCAGACCTACTGAAGACGCCTGCAACGCGACCGCGAGCTCGAGCAGCTCGACTGCCGCCTCGTAGCGCGGCCCGTCCGGCGCCTTCTCCCGCACGCGGCTCGTCACGGCGATCACTCTATACGCTCGCTCCCCGCAACGCGCCCCGGCCCTTCACGGCGGCCCTCGATCGCCGCGGAGGAGCTCGCTTCAATCGGGCCGCAGCTGTTACGCCGCGGAGATAACGCCGCGGAGGCGGTCGTCCGCGGGCGGCTCGCGTAGCTTCAATGGGGCCGCGGCTGTTACGCCGCGGAGATTCGGGATCGCCGGGCGCGAGGAAGAAACGGCGCGCACGCTTCAATGGGGCCGCGGCTGTTACGCCGCGGAGATGGGAGCTGTACGAGGAGCGGACCGGGGTCAACCGGACCGCGCTTCAATGGGGCCGCGGCTGTTACGCCGCGGAGATCCGGCACCGGCACGGCCGTAACGACCGGAGCCACGACGCTTCAATGGGGCCGCGGCTGTTACGCCGCGGAGATCTCGACGCGAGCTACTCCGTTGCGTCGGGGACGGTGCTGCTTCAATGGGGCCGCGGCTGTTACGCCGCGGAGATTGTTCGGGTTCTCTGGTGACGAGGACGCGCACTACCAGCTTCAATGGGGCCGCGGCTGTTACGCCGCGGAGATGCGATCACGCGGTAGGCGTTCTGCGTTCCGGGGAAGCTTCAATGGGGCCGCGGCTGTTACGCCGCGGAGATCACGGTGTTAGCGGCCTTGGCGATCTCCGCATCCAGGCTTCAATGGGGCCGCGGCTGTTACGCCGCGGAGATCGCGCCAGACACGGCGCGGTCTCACGGTGAAGGTCTTGCTTCAATGGGGCCGCGGCTGTTACGCCGCGGAGATCGGTCGCCGAGGGGCCGGTCAACGTCGAGGGAGCGCCGCTTCAATGGGGCCGCGGCTGTTACGCCGCGGAGATTGACCTAGAGGCTATCGTGGATACTGTTGGACTAGCGCTTCAATGGGGCCGCGGCTGTTACGCCGCGGAGATCAC
>CAYVQJ010000105.1:0-21523 GCA_964454165.1 uncultured Myxococcales bacterium
CGAGTCGTTCGCCGCCTTCCGCAAGCTCGCCCGGCGCGGTCTGGAGACGCTGCGACTCCTCACGGACCACCAGGGCCGCAAGGTCCCGACCGTGGGCGGGATGATCCTCGTCGGCAAGGACCGCGAGCGCCACTTCCCGGACGCCTGGATCCAGGCCGGCCGCTTCCAGGGCACCGACAAGAGCCGCTGCCGCCCGACGCGGTGCGCGAGGCGATCATCAACGCGGTGGCCCACACCGACTACGCGCAACGCGGCGCGCCGCTGCGCCTCTCGATCTTCGACGACCGCCTCGAGGTAGAAGCTGCGCACCGGGTGATCGGCCGCATCTTCCATGCCCTCGGTCTGATCGAGCAGTGGGGCAGCGGCATCCAGCGCATGACCGCCGCCTGCCGCGAGGCCGGGCTCGCGGCGCCGGTCTTCGAAGAACTCGCGACACGCTTCCGGGTCACGATCGCCACCGCGCGCATGGGCCGTCCCGTGCTGGACGACTCCGACCAAGCCAACCTCGCCAGCCTCGCCGGCGGCAAGGGGCTTTCCACGAGCGAGATCGCCGAGGCGATCGGCCTTACGCCGCGCGCCACGCGCACCCGGCTCGCCCGCATGGTCGGCCGCGGGCTGGTGCACGAGATCGGCACGGGGCCGCAGGATCCGCAGCGGCGATACTACATGGCCGATCGAGGACCGGCATGAAGCTCACCCTCCAGCAGCTCGAAGCCTACCTGGAAGGTGCACTCGGCGGCGGCGACGAGCGTCGAAGCGCCGTCGATGTCTTCCGGCGCGCCTTCGCGGCGTGACTTCTGGTTGTACCTGAACGCGGCCTCTAGGGCCTGCGTTCGCGGGCCAGCGCGTTGAAGCCCAGCGTCGCCATCACCGAGAGCGCAGCCGAGACCAGGAACACCTGCGCGCCGATGCCGCCGAAGCCCGGGAGCGACGCGCCGAGGCCGGGCAGCGCGCGCTCGACCCAGCCGACGTAGAGCAGCATGCCGAGGAACGGCGCGATCGCGCCGCGCACGCCGGTCAGCGTGACGTGGATCCCCATGTAGAGCGTGACGCGATCGGGCGCCGCGAAGTCGTTGTGGCCGAGGCTCCAGGCGAGCGAGCCGCCGCCGCGCGCGATGCCGGAGAGCACGCGGCCGGCGCCCACAAGCCAGAGCGAGCCCGTGAGCGCCCCGGTCCAGGTGAGCAACGTCGAGAAGGTGAACAGCCAGCTATGCCCGGCGCGGAAGTCGAGCACGTGCACGCGATCGAACCACGCGGCCCAGAACGGCATCATCACCACCGAGAGCCCGAGCGGGATCGCCTGGGTGAGCGCGATCGACACGAGGTAGCTCGCCTGCAGCTCGCGCGAGACCAGGTAGATCAGCGGCGCCTCGATCATCATGTTGGAGGCGCCGAGCACGAACTGCCAGACCTGGTAGCGCGCGAACGCCGAGTCCGAGCGCAGCACGCCGAGCATTCCGCGCGAGGCGGGCGCCAGGGCTCCAGCCGGCGCGCGCGCGTCGCGCTCGAGCGCGACCTGCTCCGCCTCTCCCATCAGGCGCACGCCCGCGAACGCGAACACGCCGAGCGCGGCGATCGCGGCGCCCCCCGCGTACAGCCAGTGGAAGCTCGCGGGCTCGGCATCGAGCACCGCCCCGGCCGCAAGCGACACCAGCGTGATCGTGAGCGTCGTCAGAATCGCGAGCCGCGCCGTGACGCGACCGCGCACGTCGCGCGGGTAGTTGAGCGTCCAGACCAGGCCGCGCACGGCGCTGAGGCCGCCCTGCAGCAGGTGGCAGGCGATCACGCTGCCCGCGAGCAGCAGGCTCCCCTCCGGGCTCGCCGGCACCAGGCCGATCACCGCGGTGCAGGTGACGCAGCCGGAGAGCAGCGCGACCAGCAGCGGCACCTTGCGCCGGCCGTCCGCCAGGCGCGCCCAGAAGAAGCTCGACAGGTTGCCGAACATCGAGGCGGCGCTGATCAGCGCGAGCAGGGCGGGGTGCACGTGAAACACCTTGTCGGCGACCACGCCGACGAAGCCGCCGTGCATGAGGGCCATGCCGACCGGGAAAGTCAGCTCGGTGATGCGCTCGCGCCGGTAGCTCGCGAGCGCGACGGCGTGCAGCTCGGGTCGGCGCATCCGCTCGCGCGCGGCGCCGAGGCGCGCGCGCAACGTCGCGGGCCGCGCGGCCGCGTCGGCGGCCGAGGGCTCGCGCTCCGACATGCAATGGATGCTAGCGGGACGAGGCGACCAGCTCGACCTGGCGGCTGGTCGGATCGATCTCGAGCCGGCCCACGGGGAGCCGGTATTCGGGGTGCTCGGCGCAACGGCCGGAGCGCACGTCGTAGCGATAGCCGTGCCAGGGGCAGACGAGCTGGCCGTCCGCGAGCTCCGCGTCCTCGAGCGGTCCGAGCGAGTGCGGGCAGACGACCGCGTGCGCCGCGAGCTCGCCCGCGAGGTCGAGCACGCGATACGTCACGCCGTCGAGGTCCACCTGGAACGGGGCGCGGGCGCGTACGTCGGCGAGTGCGCCGAGCGCGACCCGCCCGCCCGCGCCAGCGCTGCGCCGTCGCCGCTCCGCGAGCAAGGCGCCGCGGCGGGTCATCATCGACTCGTCCTCGTCCCAGAGCCGGGTGTAGAGCGAGACGAACGCCTTGCCGAACGCGTCGGCCTGCTGCGGGCGCACGTCGGGCAGCAGGAACTCGACGGCGATGTCCGTCTCCCCCTCGCGCGGGTCGAGCGTCGTCCAGATCTCGCTGTGGGCGCCCGGGCCTTCGAGCGTGCGAGACACGTAGCGCAGCCGCGGCGCGTCGATCACGAGCTCGAGCAGGATCTCGCGCTCGGGCCCGTCGGGGCGCAGCCCGATGCGTGCGCGCCAGCCGTCCGAGCTCGCGTGTTCCAGCGCGATCGACGCGAAGCTCGTGCGGTGCAGCCAGGGCAGGTGCTCCCAGTCGCGCACGTTCTCCCAGACGCGCTCGAGCGGGGCACGCACGGTCCTCCGGTAGACTGCGACACTGGTGAGAGGCGGCGCCATCGGCGTTTCGATGATACAAGCTCGCGCGATGCGGCGGATCTGGCGGACCGCGCTCGGCCTGGCACTCGCCTGCGCAGGCGCGGCGCGCGCGGAGGGCGACCTGTCGGCCCGCGCACGCGCGGATCTCGCGCGCACCTCCGGCACGCTCGCGCTCGAGGGCCTCGCGCGGCCGGTCGAGGTGATCCGCGACCGCTTCGGCGTGCCGCACATCTACGCCGAGAGCGAGGACGACCTGTTCTTCGCGCAGGGCTTCGTGCAGGCGCAGGACCGGCTGTTCCAGATGGAGCTCTGGCGCCGCGGCAGCCAGGGGAGGCTGGCGGAGCTGCTCGGCCCCGACTTCGTGGAGCGCGACCGCCTGACGCGGCTGGTGGCGCGACCGCCGGCGGATCTTGCAGCAGAGTGGGAGAGCTACGGCCCGGGCGTTCGCCGCATCGCGGAGCGCTTCGTGGCAGGCATCAACGCCTACGTGGCCTCGCTCGGCGCGGCGCGCACGCTCGAGTTCGAGTGGGCGGGCATGACGCCGGAGCGCTGGGCGCCCGAGGATCTGCTCTCGCGCGCCGAGGCGTTCGCCATGACCGGGAACGCCGTCACGGAGGTCACGCGCGGGCGCATCGCGCACGCTCTCGGGCTCGCTGCCGCGCAGCGGCTGATGCCGCTCGAGCCGACGGTCGAGCTCGTCGCCCCCGAGGGCGTGGATCTGGCGGCGATCGACGCGGCGCTGGCGGAGTCACTGGCGAAGATCGGGAGCCCGGCGCGCTTCGTGGACGGGGACGGCAGCAACAACTGGGTGATGAAGGGGAACCGGACCACGACCGGCAAGCCGCTGCTGGCCAACGATCCGCACCGCACGCTCGATCACCCCTCGCTGCGCTACGTGGTGCACCTGGTGGCGCCGGGCTGGAACGCGATCGGCGCGGTCACGCCGTGGTTTCCGGGCGTTGCGATCGGCCACAACGAGCGCATCGGCTGGGGGCTCACGATCTTCCGGATCGACGCGCAGGACTTGATCGTGCTCGAGACTGATCCCGCGGATCCGCGGCGCTATCGCGCTGCCCAGGGCTTCGAGCCGATGCGCGTCGCCAAGGAGTCGATCGTAGTCCGCGGCGGCGCGCCGGTGACGGTGGAGCTGCGCTGGTCGGAGCACGGCCCCGTCGTGCACCAGGACGCGCGCCGCAACCTGGCGTTCGCTCTGCGCTGGACCGGAAGCGAGCCCGGCGCCGCGGGCTACTTCGCCGCGCTCGCGCTCGACCGCGCGGCGAGCTGGGACGAGTTCCGCACCGCGCTCCGGCGCTGGAAGCTGCCGGGCGAGAACTTCGTCTACGCCGACGTCGACGGGAACATCGGCTACCAGGCCGCCGGCCTCACCCCCCGACGCGCGGCGGGGAGCGGCCTGCTGCCGCAGGCGGCGTCGAAAGTCTCGCGCTGGGACGGCTGGCTCGATCTCGACGAGCTGCCCTACGTCGTCAATCCCGACAACGACATGGTCGCTACGGCGAACCACAACGTGCTCCCGAGCGGCTACGCGCACAGCATCGGCTACGAGTGGGTCGAGCGCTGGCGCCTGGCGCGGATCTCGGAGGTGCTGTCGGAGGAGCGCCTGTTCTCGCTGGACGACTTCACGGCGCTGCAGCAGGACGTGAAGGCGATCCCCGCGCTCGAGCTGGTGCCGCTCATGCTCGCGGTCGACCTTCGGGACGACGCCGACACGCGCCGCGCGCGCGATCTGCTCGCCGGCTGGGACATGCGGCTCGAGCGCGACAGTCCGGCGGCCGCGCTGTTCGCGGTCTGGCAGCAGCGGCTGGAGCAGCGCGTCTTCGAGCGCGTGCGCGGCGCTGCTGTGCTCGAGCTCGACCCGAAGCAGTTCGCGCTCTCGCCGCGCGCGCTGCTCGAGCTGCTCGGCCCGCCGGGCGCGGAACGCGACGCGCTGCTGCGCCTGGCGCTCGCCGATGCGCTTGCGCGAATCTCCGAGCGCCTCGGCTCCGCGCCTGCGAAATGGCGCTGGGGAGCGCTGCACGGGGCGACCTTCCACCACCCGCTGGCGACCACCGACGCTCGGCGCGCGCTGCTCGACCGCGGCCCCATCGCGCGGCCCGGCTACGCGCACACCGTGAACAACACTCGCGGGGCCGACTACCGCCAGGACGGCGGCGCGAGCTTCCGCATGGTGCTCGACCTCGCCGACTGGGATCGCTCGCTGGCGACGAACGCGCCGGGGCAGAGCGGTCAGCCGGGCAGCCCGCACTTCGACGATCTGATCGCCGGCTGGGATCAGGGTCGCTACTTCCCGCTCGCGTTTTCGCGCGCGAAGGTCGAGGCCGTCGCGCAAGCGCGGCTCGTGCTCGAGCCCAAGTCGAAAGAGCCCTGAGTGGAGGCCTGGCAGGCGGTCGTGCTCGGGCTCGTCGAGGGGATCACGGAGTATCTCCCGGTGAGCTCGACCGGCCACTTGATCGTGACTGGCTGGCTGCTCGGCCTCGACAGCCCCGAGCAGAAGGCTTCCCTCGACGCCTTCAACATCGTGATCCAGGGCGGCGCGATCCTCGCGGTGCTGGGCCTCTACCGGGCGCGCGTCGCGGGCATGCTCGCCGGGCTCGCCGGTCGCGATCCCGCGGGGCTGCGGCTGCTGGTGAATCTGCTCGTCGCGTTCGCGCCCGCCGCGCTAGTCGGCTCGCTCGTCGACGACTGGATCGAGGCGCGTCTCTTCCACGCCGGGCCCGTGCTCGCAGCGCTCGCGCTCGGCGGCGTGTGGATGATCTGGCTCGACCGGCGTCCGGCGGGCGCCGCCGCTTCAGTCGCGCTCGACGCGCTTTCCTGGCGCCAGGCGCTCGCGATCGGGGCGTTCCAGTGCGTGGCGATGTGGCCGGGCACGTCGCGCTCGATGATGACGATCGCGGGCGGCACGCTGCTCGGCCTGCGCCGGCGCGAGGCGGCGGAGTTCTCGTTCCTGCTCGGCCTGCCCACGCTGGGGGCGGCGTGCGTGTACAAGCTCGGCAAGAACCTCGCTGCGTCCGCGCGCGACGGCTCGCCGAATCTGTTCGAGCAGCTCGGCGCGGGTGCCTGCGTGCTCGGCCTCGCGGTCGCGGCGCTCTCCGCCGCGCTCGCCGTGCGCTGGCTCGTGGCGTTTCTCACGCGCCACGGGCTCGCGGCGTTCGGCTGGTACCGACTCGGCCTCGCGGCGGTCCTCGGCGCGCTGGTACTTTCGGGGACGCTCAGCGTCCGCTGACCCCAGCCTTTGCCGCGACGGCTGTCGCCGAGCGGCCTTCGCACGCTGCGCGTGCTGCGCGCGCGCTTCGCGCTTGCCTTGCCGCGACTGCGCCGGCGAGCCCGAGCGAGAGGAGCCCGAGCGTGCCCGGCTCGGGCACTACCTCCGCGATCAGCTTCGCACGCACGGCGGCGTCGAGGTCGTCGAAGTCGTTCGCTGCCAGCGAGAAGGCGCCGGGGCCGCCCACCACGTAGGCGTCGTAGAAGAACGTGTCGAGGTCGGGGAAGTCGGTCAGGATCGGCAGCGCGTTGATGCTGATCCCGCTGCCGAGCACCAGGTCGCGCGCCGCGGCGGTCGCGGCAAAGTGCAGCGCTGCATTGTTGATCAGGAAGTCGTTCAGGTGCCCGGGAGTGCAGCCGCTCGGATCGCTGCAGCCGAGCGGGTTGTGGTCCACGTTCTCGAAGCCGTCGCCGGAGATGTCGATCAAGCTCCGGCTGCCTTCGAAGCCGTTCGCCGTCAGTAGCAGATCGCGCCCGAACAGCAGCGCACGCCGCACGCCGGTGAAGCCGCTGCCGCGGAGCGGATCGTCGATGTCGCCGGTCTCGATGAACTGGCCCCCGCCGAGGTCGATCTCGATCATCGCCGTGGTGCCCGCGATCTGGGCCGCGAAGGCCGAGGCGCTGGTCGCGTCCGAAAGCTGCGTCCAGGCGACCTTCTGCTGGATCGAGTCGAACTCCAGGAACGGGCCGTTGTCTTCGAGCTGAACGCTCACCGGCCCCTGCCAGTACACCACGGTCGCCGCGATCGAGCCGACCGGACCCGACTGGATCGCGGCGACAACGGCTGGGTCGTTGAAGGCGTTCACGTAGCCGGTGCGCTGGAGCAGGAACTCGCCGGGGTCGACGCTCCCGGAGACGTCGATCAACAGCACGAGCTCCAGATCGACCGGGACGGCGCCCGTGGGGAGCGCTGTCCCGGCGAGCAGGCAGAGCGGGAGCAGGTGGCGGAGCGCGGCGTTACGCATTTCGACTCTCCTTCGCGGAGTCGCCGAGTGCGCACGCGGGGGCCGCGTGGGCCGGGCGACGTCCGATGGGCGTCCGACCCACCAGAAGTCGCGAGGCGAGCCTACACCCGCGCTTGTGGCCGATACAAGCGGCGCGGCTAGCTGCCCCGCAACGGCTCCGGGTAAGATGGCGCGCCGTGAAGCGAAACCTCGCCCTCTCCGCCGTTCTTGCGCTGCTCCTGCCGGCGCTCGCCCGCGCCCAGTCCGAAGACGTGGTCCCGGCGGCTGACGCCCGCGCGGTGAACCAATGCGTCGCGAAGAACTTCCCCGCGAAGACCAGCGTCCAGACGCTCTCGATGAAGGCCACCGATCGAATCGGCTCCGAGCGCACGATCCGCGCGGTGGTGCACTGGAAGCTCTTCGAGGACGGCAAGTCCCGCGTGCGCGCGCTGTTCTCCGAGCCCGTCGATATCCTGGGCTCCGCGATCCTGCTGGTCCAGACCTCCGGCGCACCCGACGTCTTCCTGTACACGCCAGCCTTGAAGAAGATCCGCCGCATCTCTTCGGCGGCGATGAAGGGTGCGATCTACGGCACCGACTTCTCGTTCGAGGACTTCGCGCGGCTGCAGGGCGTCGGTATCGAGCAGGCGCTCGTGCGTCGTCCCGACGAGACCCTGGACGGTCGGCCGGTGTACGTGATCGAGGCGCAGGTGCCCGAGGCGTCCGCCTCCGCGTACCGACGCGGCGTCTCGTGGATCGACCGCGAGACCTGCGTGCCGACGAAGGTGGAGCTGTACGAGGCGAACGACCGGCTGCGCAAGGTGCTCAGCGCGCCCCACGCGCGCGTCGAGAAGCACGGGAAGGGCTGGCTGCCGCACGAGCTGGTGATGGTCGACCAGCGCGACCAGACGCGCACCGTGCTCACGATCGAGAAGATCGAGCTCGGCGCCGCGGTGCCCGACCGCACCTTCAGCCTCGCGCAGCTCGAACGCGCGGCGCAGAAGGGCGAGTAGCCCGCGGCGTGCCGGCCTGGGCGACCCTCCTCGCCGCGCTCGCGCTGCTCGTCGCGGCGGTCCACTCGATCGTGGACCTGCGCACCGGCGAGCGCCGGCTCGACGTGGATCCCTCCGCCAACCGCCTGCTGCCGGAGGGCGACCCCGCGCGCCAGCACTACGACTACGTGCGGCGGCTGTTCGGCAGCGACGAGACCGTGGTGGTCGCGCTCTCGACCGACGACGTGTTCACAGCGGACAAGCTGGAGCGCATCCGTCGGATCGGCGAGCGCATCGAGGGCGTCGACGGCGTGCACCACGTCGTGTCACTCGCCACCGCGGTGAACGTGCGCGGCGTCGCGGACGGGCTCGAGGTCGGGCCGTTCTTCGAGGAGGTGCCGCGCGAGCCGGCGGCGCTTGCCGCGCTGCGCGAGGAAGTGCTGGCGCACCCGCTCTACGGCGGGAACCTGGTCTCGCGCGACGGCCGCACTGCGGCGCTGCTGGTCTACCTGATGGAGCTGCCGGAGCGCGAGTTCACGCGGCGCGAGATCGATCACCAGATCGAGGCGATCGCCCAGGCCGAGAAGGGCGACGCCGAGGTCTGGCTGACGGGCGCGCCGGTGGTGAAGGCCGCGACCACGCGCCGGCTGGTCTCGGACCTGCGGCGAACCATCCCGCTCATGGTGCTCGTGAACGCGATCGTGCTGCTGGTCTCGTTTCGATCGCTGTCGGGTCTCGTGATTCCACTCGTGACGGTGGCTGTCGCGGTGGTTTGGACGCTCGGGATCGTCGCGCGCTTCTCGGGCGCGCTGAACGTGGTGACGGTGCTGCTGCCCGCGCTGCTCGGGACGGTCGGCCTGTCGTACGTGCTCTACGTCGTCGCGGAGTGGCGCGAGCACGTAGCGCACCTGGCGCCGGGCTCGGACAAGAAGACCGCCCTTGCCGAGGTCGTGCGCAAGATCTTCCTGCCGATCCTCGTCGGCGGCGGGACCACGGTGGCGGGCTTCGCCTCGCTCGGAATCTCGCCGATCCCGGCGATCCGGGAGTTTGGGATCTACAGCGTGATCGGCGTGCTCGCCACCATGCTCGCCTCGCTCACGGTCGCCCCGGCGCTGCTCTCCTTCACGCGCCTTCCCCGCGCTGCGCCGGCCGAGGCTTCGGCTGCGGCGCGCCCGAGCCTGGTCGACCGCGCGGTCGCGTGGCTCGCCGTGTTCGACGTGCGCAACCGCAAGGCGATCTTCGCGGTCGCCATAGGCATCGTCGTGCTCTCGGCGCTGGGCGCGACTCGCCTGCGCGTCGGCACCGACTACATGGGCGGCTTCAAGCCCACGAGCCCGGTGCGTGTGGGTTTCGAGGCCGTGAACGCGAAGCTCGAGGGCGCCAATCCGTTCTCGGTGATCGTGCAGGCCGACTACTCCGACGCCTTCAAGGACCCCGCGAACCTGCGCGAGGTCGAGAAGCTGCAGGCGTGGCTGGAGGCGCAGCCCGAGATCGGCGGCACCACTTCGCTCGTCGACTACCTGAAGCTGATCAACCGCGGCTTCCACGAGAACGACCCCGCGTACCTCGCGGTGCCGGCCACGCGCGAGGAAACCGGGCAGCTCTTCTTCTTCGGCGGCAGCGAGGAGCTGGAGCGCTTCGTCGACTCGCGCTTCCAGATCGCCAACGTGCTGGTGCGCGCGCGCGTGATCGACTCGGCTGAGATGGCCGAGCTGATCACGCGCATCGAGGCGCGTCTGGGGGAGCTGCCCGGCCGCCTGACCGCCACTCCCACGGGCAATCCCGTGCTCTTGAATCGCGCGCTCGACGGCATCATGCGCGGTCAGGCCTGGAGCATGGTTACGGCCCTGCTCCTGATCTACGTGATGCTGTCGCTGATGTTCCTGTCGCCGCGCATCGGGCTGGTCGCGCTGATCCCGAACGTGATGCCCATCGCGGTGTACTTCGGCGCGCTCGGCTTCACCGGGATCACGCTCAATCCCAGCACCACGCTGGTGGGGCCGATGGCGCTCGGGATCGCGGTCGACGACACCATCCATTTCATCGACCGCTTCACGCGCGAGGCCCGCCGGCTGGCGGACGAGCGCCTGGCAGCCGCGGCGGCGCTGCAGGCAGTGGCCCGGCCCGCGTCGGCGACCGCGCTCGCGCTGTGTCTCGGCTTCCTGGTGCTCGCGACCGCCGAGTCGCAGACCGCGATCCAGGTCGGCGCGATGGCCGCGTTGGCGCTCGGCTTCGCCTGGCTGACCGATGTGTTCCTCACGCCCGCGCTGTGCTCGGGCGTGCGCATCGCCACGCTCTGGGACGTGCTGACGCTCGACCTCGGACCAGAGCCCCAGCGCGAGCTGCCGCTGCTCGCGGGCCTGTCGCCGCGGCGTGCGAAGCTCGTGGCGCTGATGTCGAGCGTGCTCGACGTGCGCGCGGGCGAGCGCGTGATCCGACAGGGCGACCGCGGCGAGGAGCTCTACGTGGTGATCGACGGCAAGCTGCGCGCCTTCGTCGACGAGCCGGGTGGCGCGGTCGAGCTGCGCAGCCACGGGCGCGGCGACGTGATCGGCGAGGTCGGCCTGTTCCATGCGACGCGCACCGCCAACGTCGAGGCCACCACCGACGCCCGCCTCTTGCGCGTGACGCAGGCGAGCCTCGACCGACTCTCGCGGCGCTTCCCGCGCACGGCGTCGGTCGTGCACAGGAACCTGAACGAGATCCTCGCCACGCGCCTGGCCGACGTGACCGCCCGCCTCCGCTCCAGCAGCGCGCGCGGCTAGCAAGCGCGAAGCGCGCGCAGCGAGGCGAAGCCGAGCGAAGGCCGCTCGGCGACAGCCGTCGCGGCTCAGACTAGCGCGAAGCGCGCGCAGCGAGGCGAAGCCGAGCGAAGCCGTAGGCGCGGCTTCGCCGCGCCGTACACGTCAGACTAGACTGATCGTTCATTGCCCTCGGAGGAGGAGACGCCGATGTCCGAGTTCTGCAAGACCGAACGCGATGGCCGCCTGCTCACCGTCACGCTCAACCGGCCCGACGTGATGAACGCGCTGCATCCGGCGGCGAACTTCGAGCTGGCCAAGGTGTTCGACGAATTCGCGACGGATCCCGAGCTCTGGGTCGCGATCGTCACCGGCGCCGGCGAGCGCGCGTTCTCGGCCGGCAACGACCTCAAGTTCCAGGCGGGCGGCGGCGACATGCGCCAGCCACGGAGCGGGTTCGCCGGGCTGACCTCACGCTTCGACCTCGCAAAGCCGGTGATCGCGGCCGTGAACGGCGTGGCGATGGGAGGCGGCTTCGAGATCGCGCTCGCGTGCGACCTGATCGTCGCGTCGGAGCAGGCGGTGTTCGCGCTGCCCGAGCCGCGCGTGGGCCTCGCGGCGCTCGCCGGCGGGCTGCACCGGCTGCCCCGCGCGATCGGCACCAAGCGCGCGCTGGGCATGATCCTGACCGGCCGGCGCGTCTCCGCGAAGGAGGGCTACGAGCTCGGCTTCGTGAACGAGGTGGTGCCGCACCAGGAGCTCTTGACCGCGGCGCGGCGCTGGGCGACGCAGGTCCTCGAGTGCTCGCCGCTCTCGGTGCGCGCCAGCAAGGAGGCCGTCCTCAAGGGCTTCAATCTCGACTTGCAGGGCGCGCTCGAGGCGCGCTACGACGGCATCCAGGCGATGGTGCGCAGCGAGGACTTCGTGGAAGGCCCGCGCGCCTTCGCCCAGAAGCGGCCCCCGCAGTGGAAGGGCAAGTAGCAAGTGCTCCGCGCGCGCGTCCGCGCGAGCGGACGCCGCTTGGCGCTAGCCATCGCGGCCAAGGCAAGCGCTCCGCGCGCGAAGGAGGCGACTGTGGATCTCAGCTACGGACCCCGGTACGAGGCATTTCGCCGCGAGGTGCGCGAGTTCCTGGAGCAGACCCGGGGCGAGGCGCCCGAGGCGCAGGGCCGCGGCGCCGGGCTGCGCGGGCCCGGCGCACTGGCGGGCTGGCAGAAGCGGCTGGTCGAGCGCGGCTACGCGGCCCGCACGATCCCGCGCGAGTACGGTGGCTTCGGCGCGGAGCCGGACCTGCTCGAGACGATCATCCTCGACGAGGAGTTCGCACGCGCCGGCGTGCAGCGCGGCCAGGGCGGGCAGGGCATCTCGATGCTCGTGCCTACCTTGCTCGAGCACGGCAGCGAAGAGCAGAAGCGCCGCTGGATCGCGCCCACGATCCAGGGCGAGATCCTGTGGTGTCAGGGCTACTCCGAGCCGGGATCGGGCTCCGACCTCGCCAGCCTGCAGACGTCGGCCGTGGAGGACGGCGACGACTTCGTGATCAACGGCCAGAAGATCTGGACCTCGACCGCGCAGCACAGCCAGATGATGTTCGCGCTGGTGCGCACTGAGCCGGGCGCGGCGAAGCACGCGGGGATCTCGTACCTGCTCGTCCCGATGAACACACCGGGCATCCAGGTGCGCCCGCTGCGCACGATGACCGGCGGCGAGGAGTTCAACCAGGTCTTCTTCATAGACGTCCGCGTGCCGAAGTCCAGTGTGGTCGGTCGGCGCGGCGAGGGCTGGAAGATCGGCAACACCACGCTGCGTCACGAGCGCAACTCGCTCGGCAGCGCCGAGCAGAGCAGCTCGATCTTCCGCGGCGTGGTGCGCCGGATGGAGGCCGAGGGCGCGACGCGCGACCCGGCGCTGGTGGACCGCCTGCTGCGCCTGCAAGCCACGACGCTCGCGATGAAGTACCACTCGCTGCGCATGCTGACCTGCCAGCTGCGCAAGGAGTCGCCGGGCGTCGCGGGGCTGGTGGCCAAGCTCGTCGGCTGCCAGCTGAATCACGACCTCGCCGGGCTCGCGATCGACGCGATGGGCGAAGCGGGACCGCTCTACCACCGCTCGCCGCACGAGCGCGACGGCGGGACCTGGCCGTTCCAGCACATGTTCTCGCTCGGGCTGATCATCGGCGGAGGCACCGCGCAGGTGCAGAAGAACATCATCAGCGAGCGCGGCCTCGGCTTGCCGCGCGAGCCGCGCGGAGATCAGTGATGGACTTCGGCCTCAGCGAAGAGCAGCGGTTGCTCGAGGAGACGCTGCGGCGCTACCTGGCGGAGAACGTCGCGCCCGCGCGCGTGCGCGCGATCATGAAGACGCCCGACGCGCACGACGAGGCGCTCTGGAAGTCGCTCGCGGAGCTCGGCGTCGCGGGCGCGCTGATCCCCGTCGAGCACGGCGGCAGCGGGCTCGCGCTGCTCGACGCTGCCGTGATCGCCACGCAGCTCGGCTTCGCGGCAACGCCCGTGCCGTTCCTGGGCAGCGCCGTGATGGCGCCGGTCGCGCTGCTCGCGTCGCCGTCGCGCTCGGCCCGCGACTGGCTGCCGCGGCTCGCGCGCGGCGAGGCCCGGATCGCGGTGGCCGCGGGCGATCCCGCGCAGGCGCAGCGCAACGGCGATCGAGTGTCGGGTCGCGCGCTGTTCGCGCTCGACGCCGCGGGCGCCGATGCGTTCCTGGTGGCGGCTGCCGGCGGCGCGCTCGCGCTGCTGCCGCGCGACGCAGCCGGCCTCTCGCTCGAGCCGCTGCGCACGCTGGACGAGACGCGCCGCATCGCCGCGCTCTCGCTCGAGGGCGCGTCCGTCGCGGAGTGGCTCGGGCCGCAGGCGCTCCCGCGTCTGCTCGATGCCGGGCGCATCGCGCTCGCCGCGGACCTGCTCGGCGCCTGCGATCGCATGACAGCACTCGCCGTCGCCTACGCCGGCCAGCGCAAGCAGTTCGGGCGCCTGATCGGCTCGTTCCAGGCGGTGAAGCACATGTGCGCGGAGATGGTCGCCTCGATCGAGCCCGCACGCGCGCTGGTCTGGTACGCAGCCCACGCCTTCGACGCCGAGCCCGAGCAGGCGCCGCTGCACGCGCTGCTCGCCAAGGCCCACCTGGCCGAGGTCGGCTCGCTGGTCGCCAAGACCTCGACCGAGGTGCACGGCGGGATCGGCTTCACCGACGAGCACGACCTGCAGCTCTGGTGGAAGCGCGTAGCACTCGACCGCCAGCTTCTCGGCGGACCCGAGCGGCTGCGCGCCGCCGCAGCTCGCCTGCAGGGGTGGCTCGGCGGATGAAGCGGGTCGCGCTCGCGGCGCTCTGCGGCGCCGCGCTCGCGTGCGGACAGCCCGAGCAGCCGGGAGAGATCGCGGGCGAACGCCTGCCCGAGCCGGTGCTCGCGGCGCGCGCGCAGGCGCAGGCCGACGCGGTCGCCGGGCTCGACCTCGTGGAGGGAGTGGCGAGGCCCTCGCAGCAGATCCTCTTCGGCGATCTGCACACGCATACCACCTACTCGGGCGACGCCGCGACCTGGAGCCTGCCGATGGTCGCGGGCGATGGCGCCCACCCTCCGGCCGACGCGTGCGACTTCGCGCGCTACTGCGCCGGTCTCGACTTCTTCGGCATCACCGACCACGCCGAGACTTCGACGCCCGAGCGCTGGCGTGAGACGGTCGCGTCGCTCCGGGCTTGCGACGCTCGCGCGGGCGATCCGGCGGGCCCCGACCTGGTCGCCTTCCTGGGCTTCGAGTGGTCGCAGGCCGGGCGCACGCCCAAGACCCACTACGGGCACCGCAACGTGCTGCTGCGCAGCCTGCGCGACGGCGAGATCCCGGCGCGCCCCATCGCCGCGCCGCTCGACTTCGTCGCCGACGTCTTCGAGCCGCCGTCGCCTGTGTTGGCGCCAGCACTCGGGCTCCTGGACCTGCGACACTTCTCGGCGTACGCCGACTTCGGGCGCAGGCAGCGCGAGACAGCCGCGGTCGCGCTGTGTCCGCAGGGCGTCGCCTCGACTGCGCTCCCGTCCGACTGCCGTGAGCTCGCGGCCACACCGCGCGAGCTGTTCGAGAAGCTCGACCCGTGGGGCGCCGACGCGCTGGTGATCCCGACCGGCATGGGCGACGGTCGCTACGCACCGCCGGGCGCGTCGTGGGACGCGGCGCTCGCCGACGGACAGACCGACCCCGCGCGCCAGATGCTGCTCGAGGTGTACGCAGGGCACGGCAGCTCCGAGCAGTACCGGGACCGCAGCGAAGTGGTCTACGACGCAGAGGGAGCGGCGGCGTGTCCCGAGCCGACCTTCGAGTACACGCCGTGCTGCTGGCAGGCCGGCGAGATCGTGCGGCGCCGCTGCGCGGATCCGGCGTCCGCCCCCTGCGCTGCGCTCGTCGCCGAGGCGCGGCGCAACGCGGCCGAGGCCGGGATCCTGTACCACCAGACGCTGCCCGGCACGACGCTTCGGGACTGGGGCGAGTGTGGCCAGTGCCGCGAGTGCTCTCTGCCCACGTTCGGCTTCCGTCCGGAGGCGTCGCTGCAGGCGGCGCTCGCCCGACCGGGTGTGCGCTTCGGCGTGATTGCGTCCGGCGGCTCGCACTCGGCGCGGCCCGGCGCGGGCTACAAGCAGCGCGAGCGCCGGCGCACGACCGATGCCGTCGGTCCGGCCGACGCGGGCTGGGCCGCGCGACTCTACGGCTCCCCGCGGGCGCCCGAGGCGCGCAGCACGCCGCGCTCCGACTTTCGGAGCAGCCAGCTCCTGTTCCAGATCCTGCACGCCGAGCGCGCGACGTCGTTCCTCTCGAGTGGTGGTCTGGTCGCCGTCCATGCGAGCGGCCGCGACCGCGACTCGATCTGGCGCGCGCTGCGTCGCGGCGAGGTGTACGGCACCAGCGGCCCGCGCATCCTGCTCTGGTTTGATCTGGTCAATGGAGCGGTGCCGCTGCCGATGGGCTCGGACGTGGCGCTCGACGAGATCCCGCGCTTCCGCGTGCGGGCGGTCGGCTCGCAGCAGGAGCAAGCCGGCTGCGCGGACCACGCGCACGCCGGGCTTCCCGCAGCGCGACTCGAGCACCTGTGCCGGAGCGAGTGCCACCATCCCGGGGCCGCTCGCCGCAGGATCACGCGCGTGGAGATCGTGCGCATCCGCACGCAGGCGGACCCCGGCGAGCCGCTCGCGTCGCTGGTCGAGGATCCGTGGGTGGCCCTCGACTGCGACGCCGAGCCCGCGGGCTGCGTGATCGAGCTCCAGGATCCGGACTGGGCGGCGCAGCCGCGCGAGACCGTCTACTACGCGCGCGCGATCGAGGAGCCCGCGCCGACGATCAACGCCGGAAACTTGCGCTGCGAGTATGACGACGACCTGCGCTGCGTGCAGGTCCATCCGTGCTACGCCGACTACCGCACGCCCGAGGGCGACGACTGCCTCGCTCCCGCCGAGCCGCGCGCCTGGTCGAGCCCCATCCGCGTGCGCCCCGCCGACGCCGCCTAGGCAAGCGCGCGGAGCGCGCGCGCAGCGAGCGCGTCCGCGTGCGAGCGGAGGCCGCTCGGCGACAGCCGTCGCGGCAAAGACTAATTCCGGAGCGTGGCGATCAGCGCGAGCAGGCGCCCGCGCTCGACGCTCACGGTCAGGCAGATCAACCCTCCCACCAGCACGAGGGTTCCGACGAAGATGCGCAGCAGCACCACGGCCACGCTGGCCGTGACCCGAGTCTGGCTGTTCAGCTCGGACATCAGGAACGCCTCTTCCGGAGTGTCCGCCGGAAGCCGGCGCAGGGCCGTGCGGTAGCGCGCCAGGAGCTGGCCGACCTGGGCGATCGGCCGGTCGAACGCGCGCTCGCCGGTCGAGTCGCGACGCGGGTCGAACTGCAGCACGCCCCAGGTCAGGTAGGCGGCGCCGGTGAGCGCTAACACGACACCCGCGAGCTGCACGCGCCGCTGGTTCGCGCTGACGCGCGCGACGTAGCGCTCCTGCCGCCCGTCGAGCGCGCTCAAGCGCCGCGCGCTCTCACGCGCAGGGTCCTTCGCAGCCGAACACGGCGGACACGGTAGCGGACGGGGCTATCTTCCCGCCCGGCCCGAGCGTCCATGAGACGGAGGTGAACTGCGCATGGCGAGTGATCCCGTCACGGACGAGCTGGCGCGCGAGCTCCGCGCGGCATGGTTCCGCTACCTGGACACACTCGAGCCGCTCCGACCCGGGCTGCACCGCTACTGCCTGCGTCTGGCCGGCAACGTGTGGGACGCGGAGGACCTGGTGCAGGACGCGCTGCTGCGCGGCTTCGGGGCGATCGGGCGCGGCGATCTGCACGGCGAGGCGAGCCGTGTCGCGAACCCGCGCGCGTACCTGCTGCGCACCGCCACGAACCTCTGGATCGACGGGCTGCGCCGTCGGGAGCGGAGCCGGGTCGCGGTCGATGCCGAGCCCGCGGACGCGTCGGCGTCGCCGCCCGCGTCCGCGCGCGAGGCGGGTGAAGCGCTGTTCGAGCAGACGAGCCCGCAGCAGCGCGCGGCGATCGTGCTCTCCGACGTCTTCGACTTCACGTTGAAGGAAATCGCGGAGCTGCTCTCCACCTCGGTCGGCGCGGTGAAGACTGCGCTGCATCGCGGGCGCGAGCGCCTCCGGCAGGCTCCGGCGCGCCCGTCGAGCTCGCGGCAGGGGCCGTCCCGGGAGCTGCTCGATCGCTTCGTCGAGGCCTTCAACGCGCGCGACGTGCCGCGTGTGACGTCGATCCTGCTGGAGACGGTCTCCATCGAGGTGCAGGGAGTCGGGGGCGGGCGCGGCCGCGAGGGAGTCTGGGTGAAGAGCTCGCTCGAGGGCGAGGGCGAGGGCATCCGCGCCGAGGTGCGCGACTACCACGGCGAGTGGATCGTCGTGAACCTGCGCGACGCCGCAGCGGGGACCGCGATGTACGGCATCACGCGCTTCGAAGAGGTCGATGGGTCCGTCTCGCGCATCAAGAGCTACGGCTACTGCCGGGAGACCCTCGCGCACGTCGCTGCCGAGCTCGGGCTCGCGACGCAGGCTCGTGGCTATCACCAGCCGCCGGAGATCCTCGAACGGATGATCGCGACGACCGCGTTGCCCTGGGCCTCCGGCTAGAGCCCGTACTCGGCATCGAGGTAGGCGACGATGTCGGCGGACTCGAATAGCTCGCGGCCGGTGTTGGGATCGGCGAGCCAGGGCACCTGCATCTTCCCGGAGCGCGCGACGAAGGCCTCGCGCCTCGGGCTGCCGCGCGCGACGTTGCGCAGCCAGTAGCAAAGCTCGAGCTCGCACAGCCGTTCGCGCACCAGGCGGCTGAAGGGCGAGGCCTCGAAGCTGTACAGCTCGAGCGGCTGCGCCGGCGCGCGTGAGTCCGCTCGATACACGCCACTGCGCGGACGCCAGAGTGTCGCGAGCGCCGACGACAAATCGGTCAGCGGCCCGGCCGCGAGCGCGAGCGGGACCTCGCCGGCCCCGTAGCTCGCGAACAGATGGCGCACGATGTCGTCCGACTCGTACAGCTCCTTGCCCGCGTTCGGATCGACCAGGTAGGGGAACTGCGCCTTGCCGCCGCGCCGCACCAGCTCGTCCCGAAAGCGCGAGCCCCGCTTCGGACACGGCTTGACCAGCGCATCGAGGTCCAGGATCGAGAGCGCCTCGCGCACCTTGCGGCAGTACGGGCAGCCCTCGAAGTCGTAGAGCTCGAGCGGGCGCTCGGGGCGCCGGCCGAGCTTGCCGACGCTGACGCCGCTCCCACCGCGCACGAGCGTGGCGGCGAGTGAAGACGCGACGTCGAGCGCGCGCCCGATCACGGGCGGGCTCCGCGGAGACGGGATCCAGGGGGACGGCCGCGCACGCGCCATGGGTAGCTCGCCGCGGCCGGAAAGGCGACTCGCCCTCAGGGGCAGCTGGTGTCGCCCTCGCAGAGGTTCGAGCCGAGCTGCACCTCACCGATTCCGGTCTGCACCGTGCCGACGTTGCCCTGGATCGCGTTCTGCCCGTAGGCGTTGCCGCCACCCACAGTGCTTCCGCCCAGACCGAACTGGGCGTTGCCGAAGCTCGCGGTGTACTGCAGCACGGTGGCCGCGAAGGCGTAGATGCCCGAGAAGCCGTTCCCGCGCGCCACGCTGCGTTGCAGCGTCGTCTCGATGCCGATATCAATGCCGCGCCCGCCGTTCCCCGTCGCGATGACCTCGCCGAGCGCACAGCCGCTGCAGTCGATGCCGGCACCGTCGTTGCCCGCGGCGATCACTCTGCGCACGGTCGAACGGCTGGCGAGCAGGCCGTGGGCCGCGTTCCCCACCACGATGATGTCCTCGACGATCCCACCTCCGTAGAGCTCGAGGCCGTAGCTCGCCATGCCTCTGACCATTCCGTTGCGGAGCGTCAGCGTCACGAGGCTCCGGATCCCTATGTTGGAGAGATCACCGCTGTCGGGGGTGCAGGTCAGCGTCGCTCCAGAGCCCGTGCAGGTGGAGGGGCCGATGATCGAGAAGCCGCCGAGGTCCAGCGTGCAACCCTCGGCGACCACCTCGATGCCGTAGAGCGCCGCGAGGGGTACCACGAGATCTCCCGTGAGCCGGTAGCTGCCGCGGTTGACCAGGCGCACCGGAAAGCCCGGCGCGTCACCCGGGATGGTTCCGGCGAGAGCCACGCTCTGGTTGATCTCGATCGCGCCGTCGTCGGCCCCCGCCGGCGCGGCCGCCAGCGCCGCAAGCGCGAGAACCCACGCCATGTGGCACCGGCGCTTCATGGGCAGATCGTGTCCGCGCCACACAGGTTCGGGGTCACCTGCACCGCGGCGCCGACGCCGCCGAGCGTGGGATCGTCGAAGGCGTTGCCGCCGTAGGCGACGCTGTCGCCCCCGGCGCTCAGCGCGACGGCGTTGTCGCTCGTGATGTTCTGCGCGACGACGCTGCCGCCGAACACGCGGATCCCGGCTCCGCCGTTATTGCTGCTGGCGCTGCGGTGCACGACCGACGCCTGGCCTGCGTTGATCCCGTCCGAGCCGTTTCCGTCCGCGACGCTGTCGACCACGACGGTGCCGGCACCGCTCAGGAACCCGCGGCTCTGGTTGCGGATCGCCGCGCAGCTCGAGATCACCGTGTCGTCGTCGGTCCGGGCGCCCGCGACTCCGTTGCCGACCAGACGCAGACCGTGGAGCAGGACGTTGGCGCCGATCACGAAGAGCCCGTCGCCGCCCATGCCGCGGATGGTGCCGTTGCGAATCGCGAGCGTGCCGACACCGGGCGTGGGCGCGTCGATGCCCCGGCCGGCGCCGAGGGGGGCGCACACGATCGCGCTCCCCTCGCCCGTACAGATCGTGGGCCCCACGATGTCGAAGCCGTTCAGGTCGATGCTGACGAAGCTCGACGTCACGTTGATCGCGCTCGTGGCCGCGTTCATCCCGGAGAGCGATCCGGTCAGCACGTAGCTGCCGGATTGCGAGAGCGTCACCGGGAAACCCGCGGCGTCGCCCGGCGTGACGCCACCGGCGAGCGCGCGCGCCTGGTTGATCTCGACTCGTCCATCGCCGCCGAAGGCCGGCCCTGCGAAGAGCACCGCGCTCGCTAGTACGGCTCGAATCGCAAGCATCGCGACGACGGTAGAGCCGGCGGGCGGCGCTCGGAACTGCAAAAGAATTTGCAGCCCCCGTGACCTCCGCCTAGGGACGGGCGCCTCGCCGCTTCGGACCGAGCTCGCTCGGGAGCAGGCGATAGGCAGTCTCGACCCACTCGCAGAGCAGCGGTCGCGTGTCCCGCGGATCGATGATCTCCTCGAGACCGAAGCTCTCGGCGGTGCGGAACGGCGAGAGCATGCCGGAGAGCTTCTGCTCCAGCTCGCGGCGCAGCGCGTCGGGATCGGGGGCCGCCGCGAGCTCGCGCTTGTACGCGGCCTCGACGCCGCCTTCGATCGGGAGCGAGCCGAAGTTCCCCGACGGCCAGGCGTAGCGCAGGTTCAGCCGCGTGTGATTGCCGTGCGCCGCGCCCGCGACGCCGTACACGCGCCGCAGCAGGATCGAGCACCAGGGCACGCTCGCCTGATACACGGCGAAGATCGCGCGCGCTCCCCGGCGGATCGTGCCCGCCTTCTCCGCTGCGACGCCGATCAGGAAGCCGGGGTTGTCGACGAAGTTCACGAGCGGCAGGTGGAAGGTGTCGCACAGGTCCACGAAGCGGGTCATCTTGTCAGCGGCCGGCGCGTCGACCGCGCCGCCCTGGTGCAGCGGGTCGTTCGCCATCACGCCGACCGGCCGACCCGCGAGCCGCGCGAAGCCCGTCACGAGCGGGCGGCCCCACGGCGCGCCGATCTCGAAGAAGCTCGCGCGATCGAGCACGAGCTCGAGGATGCGCCGCACCTTGTAGGGCTGGCGCCGCTCGCGCGGGATGCTCGAGAGCAGCTCCTCCTCGCGCCGGTCCACCGGATCGCCGCACGCGGTCACGGGCGGCAGCTCCCACACCGACGCCGGCAGGTAGGAGAGGAAGCGCCGGATCTGCGCGAAGGCGTCGTCCTCACTCTCGGCCTCGTTGTCCACGGTGCCGTTGCGCGCGTGGATGTGCGAGCCGCCGAGCTC
>CAYVQJ010000106.1:0-3728 GCA_964454165.1 uncultured Myxococcales bacterium
GCGCCTGTACCTTCGAGAGCACGGCTGGCCCACCGGCAAGTTCGATCCGTTCGCAACCCCGGTTTAGCCGGGGTCCGCTGCCCGCCAGAATGGTCTGGCGGCCAGCGCTGAGGAGCAATCCCAGAAGGAGAGAGACATGACCATCAATCTGCCGGACGGAACGTGGTTCGACATGGACGCCGCGGAGGAGTTCAAGGAGGACACGTACTGGAACGGCAACAACCACATCAGCGTGGCGACGGGCTCGCAGTGGGAGCACGAGAGGCTCTACAAGACGAAGACCGGCAAGTATGTTCTGCGCTACTGGAGCCAGTGGCAGGGGAGCGGGCCCGGCACCTACACGGTGCTGGACGCTGCGACCGCGGCCAAGTGGCTGCTGAAGCACGAGCACAACGAGGAGGCCGAGAAGGCCGTGCCGGGCATCATCGCGAGCACCGAGGTCTAGCTGATCGACACCCGGCATCTAGCCGGGTCCGCCTGGTGGCCGGAATTGGCCGGCCGCCAGCGCTGAGGAGCAATCCCAGAAGGAGAGAGACATGACAAACCTGTACCGGGCCCACCTCGAGTGGGCACGGCGGGCGCCGGACGAGCGGTTCCAGTCGATGGACGCGCTCGCCACGGCGGTGTCGGAGCGGCGCCAGGCGTCGATCGAGGCGAAGGTCTCGCGCGACGACCTGGGCCGGCTGCAGGCGACCGTGGACGCGCAGGGCAACCTGCGCATCGGCGGTCAGCAGCCGACGCATTGGGCGTTCGGCCAGGTCTGCAGTCTCGTGGGGGCGCCGGCCGAGTACCTTCGGGACATCCCGAAGGACCTCGCGGCCGAGAACCTGAACCACGGGATCCGGAACCGCCTGGTGGAGCGGGACAGCGACTTCGGGCTGCTGACCGGGGCCAACGGGGACACCACCCTCCGCGCCGTCACGTCGGGCAAGTACGCCCGGCTGTGGGACGCGGAGGTCGTGGACGCGGTGCAGCGTCTGGCGGGAGATTTCCGCCAGCCGATGTGCTACGCGGCCGGGAAGTTCGGCGCGGAGAAGGTGCCTTCGGGGCTGTACGCCAGCGACCGCGACATGTTCGCGTTCCTCATCAACGAGGACGCGAAGGTCGAGGTCAACGGCGAGCTCCTGGGGCGCGGCTTCTACGCCTGGAACTCGGAGGTCGGATCGAAGACCTTCGGGTTCGCGACGTTCCTGTACCGCTTCGTGTGCGGCAACTCGATCATCTGGGGCGCCGACAAGGTGTTCCAGGCGCGGGTGCGGCACGTGGGCGGCGGGGCGCGGGAGGCGCTGCGGGACTTGTTCCCGCGGGCGCTCGACACGCTCCGGAAGGGGAACGTCAGCACCGAGGAGATCGCGGCGATCCGGGATGCCATCAAGGACCGGGCCGCCAAGAACCCCGAGGAGGCGCGGGAGTACCTCTCCGAGAAGGGCTTCACCCGGACGGAGGCCAACGGCGGGGTGGACGCGGCGATTCGCGAGGAGCGCGACCCGTTCACCCGGTGGGGGCTCTGCCAGGGGCTGACCGCGTTCGCGCGGGAGTACCCGCACATCGACCAGCGGATCGACCTGGAGCGGAAGGCGGCGGCGACGCTGCTGCCGGTGCTCCGGAACTAGGTCCGTGATCGAAGTCTCGGCCGCAAGGCCGGGGCTGCCCGCTCATGTGGCGGGCCTGAGGAGGAGAACGATGGAATACGCGTTCTGGTTCTGGTTCAACGGCGTCTCGGCGGATCGGCCGGGCGGGCCGTGGTGGCATCGGACGTTCAAGTCCCTCGCGGACCTGAAGTCGTTCCGGCGCATCATGGAGCCTTGCCTTTACCGGTACACCGAGCACGTGGCGTTCGACCCGTGCCAGTCCATGAATCATCAGTTGATCGGTCGGTGGCCGTGCGACGAGAGATCGTCCACGCCGCCGATCGACCTGATGATCTGGGCTGGCGCTCGAGAACCAGCCGAACCCGTGGCGGTGTAGCCACGGGCGCCCGCTCATGTGGCGGGCCTGAGGAGAAGACGATGACGAAAGTCAAGTCCGATGAGGACGTACTGCGCCGGGTGCGCCTGACCCCGTACAAGAAAGGTGCGGGGCCGACGTTCACCCTGGTCATGTACGCCACGTCCCGACGAGACTGGCGCGACCAGACGCGGATTGGGTACCGGCTGACGATGCGGGAGCGCGGGAAGACCGTGGTCCTGTTCGCCGGCGAGGACTTCTCGGGGAGTCCGCTGCGGAGCGACGACAGCGACGAGACGGTCGCGGCGTTGCTGGGGTTCCTGACCTTGCGGCCAGGAGACACCGACGCGGACTACTTCGCGAAGTACACGGACGCCCAGAAGGCGTTCTGCGACGCGCATGCCGAGACGCTGGGCGCGGAAGCGATCACGCGGTTCGGCGAGGACTAGGGGCGTGCGAAACCGGGCGGCGCGAGCTGCCTGGCTGCCGGGTCATGTGCCCGGCCTGAGGAGGTGGAGGATGGGAAAGGGGATCCTGGTACGCCGTCGTGCCGAGCACGACAAGCGGCTCAAGCAGGTCAAGTGCCTGAACGAAGCCTTCGACAACTTGGTCAAGATGGCCGAGGTGAAGGACGGGTCGTCGAAGTTCATCTTCTGCGACACGATCGGGCAGACCGGCCTGTACGAGGTCAAGGAGATCCTGACCTGCGTCCTCTTGGACGTGGGGAATGCGCTGGGACCGTTCGCCATGGAGCGCCTGCGAAGGGCGTTTCCGCGGCTGTTCGTTCCGTAGCGAAGCTCGGCCGCGAGGCCGAGTCGCCCGCTCATGTGGCGGGCCTGAGGAGGCAACCATGACGGTTGAAGACCTGCTCGAGGAGTCCACGAAAGGTGGACCAGGCCTCGACGGGTACGCGTACAACGCCGACGTGTACTGCGAGTCGTGCGCGGAAGACCTGATGCGCGAATTGGCGCCCAAGGTCGCTCCTACGCTCGACAGCACCGACGACCCGGAGTTCCGGGACTCGGAGACGTGGCCGCAGCCGATCTTCTTCGGCGAGGCGGATACGAAGCAGCACTGCGGCGACTGTGGCGAGTACCTGTACGGGGAGGACGAGAGTGTCACGGACGAGGAGCGGTCGTACGGACCGAACTCCGCGGAAGCCAAGGCGGCGCGCCTGGTCGACGAAGACGTCGACCGGACGCCCGACAGCGACCCGGAGGACGTCGAGCGCCCCGAAGTCTAGACCGATCCGCTGGCGGCGCGTGCCGCTGGCGGCGCCCGCTCATGTGGCGGGCCTGAGGAGGAGTTCGATGGGTGATCGTTGTGAGCTGATCTTGAGGATTCGGCGAAGCGACATGCCGATGGTCATCGAGGTGCTTGGCAGGCCCAACATGGAGCTTGCCGACGACGACTTCGATGGTACCGACGGCGTCTCGATTCTCTACGAGCAGTCCAACTTCGGGGATCACGAGAATCGCGTGCAGCTGGCCGCGCGCGGCGTACCGTTCTACGGGGAGCACACGTGCTGCCCGGGAACGTACGACGCGTACGTGTTTGCTGCCGTGCGTGGCCGCCTGCACGAGTGCATCGCGGTCGGCGCGGATTCGTGTGCGGTTCCCGTCGTGGTCTGCAGCGAGGAACTCGAAGCCGTCGGGGTCGACGGGCATTCGCTTCGCGACTTCGTGCGGTACGCGCGAGCGTACCGGAAGGCCAAGCGGATCATCATGAAGAGGCTCAAGAAGCCGGCGGCGCCGACAGCGCCGCCAGCCGAACCCGCGACC
>CAYVQJ010000107.1:0-5924 GCA_964454165.1 uncultured Myxococcales bacterium
GGTTGTCGTCGTCGGTGAGCATGCCCATCGAGATCGCCCTCAGGCCGAACCGATCCGCGGGGACGATCTTGCCATCCGGCGTCATCGGCGGCGGCTGGCCGGTCGGGAGTCCCAGCATGCCGGGGATGGTCGGCCCGAGGATATCCGCGTCAACGAGTCCAATCCTGCCCCCGGCGTCCCGGAGAGCGAGCGCCAGATTGACGCTGACCGTGGACTTGCCCACGCCGCCCTTTCCGCTGCCCACCGCGATGACATGGCGGATCCCCGGTAGCTTCTCGGCACCAGCAGGTGGGTGTGTCGCGTCAGGCGCGTGGTGGTAGTCGGGATGCGGGTCGGTGCTCGGCATGCCTCAGTTCCCTTTCTTCGGACCGCGCTCGGCCCATCCTACAGCTCGACCTCGACGTCCGTTCCCGTCACGCGAACGCCGTAGCGCACGACGGCTCGCTGGGCCGGCGGACCCACGACCTCGCCCGTCCGGACGTCGAACATGGCGCCGTGCCAAGGGCAGGTCACTTCGTGGCCCGCGATTTCGCCCTCGGCCAAGGGGCCGCCCTTGTGCGTGCACGTGTTGTCGAGCGCGAAGAACTGGCCATCGACGTTGAACAGGGCGATCGACCTGCCGTTGACGTCGACCAGCCGCGCTTGTCCCGGTTCGATCTCGGTTGTCTTTGCTACCTTCATATAGTCAGCCATGGGTTCATTCTCTCCTCGTCCGGCCGGTTCCTGGCGGGGGCTTCATCCTCAGTCCCAAAGGCGCGCGGAGAAGTAGCGCTCGCCCAGGTCCGAGAAGACGGTCACGAAGGTGCCGCGCTTCTCACGGCGGGCTACCTCGTATGCAGCCTTGAGGAAGGCGCCCGAGCTCTGGCCGAGGAAGAGCCCCGTGGTACGCGCGAGCTTCGTGCAAACCAAGTACGCGTCCTCTGTCGTCACAGGCACCTTCTCGTCGACCACGCTCGCGTCGAAGATCGCGGGCACGATCGCGCCGGGCTCGTCGAGTGGCTTGAGCCCCTCGATCCCGGGGAAGACGTCGGGACACGCCATGACGACACGTACGCCCTTGACCTCTTCCTTGAGGCGACGCCCGACGCCGGTGATCGTCCCGCCCGTGCCGACCCCCGCGATGAAGTGCGTGATGTTCCCGCCCGTCTCGCGCAGGATCTCGACGGCCGTCTCCTCGTAGTGGGCGCGCCAGTTGCTCGGGTTCTTGTATTGGTCGGGCATGAAGTATTGGTCGGGCGTGGCGTCGTGCCGGCGGTGCGCCTCGCGCAGCGCCGCGTCGTAGCCCTCGATCGGGTCGGTCTCGACGAGCCGCGCGGCGTGCGCCTTGATCCGGCGCTTGCGCTCGAGGCTCGCGTTACCGGGCACGACGAGCTCGACGTCGATCCCGAGCGCGGCGCCCATCATCGCGTAGGCAATCCCGGCGTTCCCGCTCGAGCTGTCGATCAACGTCCGCCCGGGACCAAGCTCCCCCGAGATGAGCGCCTCGAGCAGCATGCGCCGGACAGGCCGATCCTTGATCGGCCCGCCCGGGTTCGTCGACTCAACCTTGGCGAGGAACCGGCAGCGAGGCAGCTCGTCCCGGAAGATCGGCACCTCCACGAGCGGCGTGCCCCCGACGAGCGCGAGGATCGGCGCCTTGTCGAAGAAGGGACGGTACCGGGCCGGGACGTCGTCGGAATTCGTTCTGCGCGTCAGGAGCAACCTCCGCCTCCCGCCACGTCCCCCTTCCCAATCGCGACCGACCTCGTGACGCCGATCTCGAGCGGCGTCACGCCTGCGCCGACGGCGAGGACGGGCTCGACCTTGTGGTCACCGCCGTACCCACAGAAGAGCTCGTAGTCGACGAGGCCCGGGAACTCGACGCCGCGCGCGCAGTACGGGCACTTCGGGTCGGCGCAGAGCTTGAGTTCGCGGAACTGGGCCTTGAGTGCGTCGTAGTGGATCAGCCGTCCGACGAGCGGTTCGCCGTTGCCAAGGATGATCTTGATCGCCTCGACGGCCTGGAGGACGCCGATCACGCCCGGGAGGACGCCGAGCACCCCCGCCTCGGCGCAGGAAGGGGCGAACTCCGGGGGCGGCGGCGCCGGGTAGAGACAGCGGTAGCACGGGCCCTTGCCGGGCCAGAAGACCGTGAGCTGACCCTCGAAGCGGTAGATCGAACCGTGGACGCACGGTTTCCTGAGCTTCACGCACGCGTCGTTCACGAGGTAGCGCGTGGGGAAGTTGTCCGAGCCGTCGACGATCAGTTCGTACTGCGAGAAGATCTCGAGCACGTTCGCCGAGGTGAGCCGGGTCTTGTGCTCGACGACCTTGACCTCGGGGTTGAGCGCCTCGATCGCGATCTTCGCGCTCGCGGTCTTCGGGGTCCCGAGCCGGTCCGTCGTGTGAAGGATCTGGCGCTGCAGGTTCGACTCGTCGACGACGTCGTCGTCGACGATCCCGAGCGTGCCAACGCCGGCGGCCGCGAGGTAGATCGCCGCGGGGCACCCGAGGCCGCCCGCGCCTATGCAGAGGACCTTGGCCGAGAGGAGCTTCACCTGGCCCTCCTCGCCCACCTCCGGGATCGAGAGGTGGCGGAGGTACCGCCGGCGTTGCGGCTCCGTGAGCGCCACGGGCTGAACGAACGGTAGGCCAGCCTCCTTCCAGCCGCCGAAACCCTGGGACAGGCTCTCGACGTGCTCGTAGCCGAGCGTCCTGAGCGCCTTCGCCGCGAAGAGCGAACGCACGCCGCCGGCGCAGTAGCAGACGATGTGCTGCGACTTGTCCGGGACGAGCGACTCGACCGTGAGCTCGAGATAGCCCCGGTCGATGTGGACCGCGCTTGGGACGTGGCCCTGCGCCCACTCGTCCTTCGTGCGGACGTCGATCACGACCACGCCCTCCCCCGCCTCGCGCGCGGCGGCGACGTCGCCGGCAAGGACCTCGGGGATCTCCTTCTGGAGCTGGGTCTTCCATTCCGGGAATGTGACGCCGCCCGCGATTGCGGGGAGGATCTCCACGACGTCGCCATCCTTGACCGGCGTGTCGAGCCCCGCGTGCGAACGGATGTCCTCGGCGTTCACGAAGACGTTCACAAAGCGGCGGACCTCGCCCGCCTCGTCGAGAATCCGCGGGCGGAGGCCATCGTAATGCCTCGCGGCGTCCTCCAGGAGAGCGCGGACGGTGTGGCCCTGCGCCGTGACCTCGCCCTGGCCCTTTGTGAACGAGCGCAGCGGGGTCGGGATGCGGATCGTCGCCATGGCGTTACCTCGTCGATCGTCTCCTCGACCCAGGCGTCGCCCTCGCGGCTCCAGGAGCGGAGGTCCGCGACGTCGCCCTTCACGACGGAGACGATCGGGTAGCTGTAGCCGCCCCACGGCGAGCTGTTCTCGAGGTCGGTCCCAGACGGTCTCGCCGGGTGGTCGGGGTGGCTGTGATAGAAGCCCACTATCTCGAGTCCGCGCTCGCGCGCGAGCGCGCTCGCCCGCGCCATGTCGGCGGGGTCGAGCCGGTAGCGGTCGTTGGGGCGCGCCGCCTCGAGGTTCTGTGCACGCCCTGCGATGACGGCCTCGCGGCGGGCAGTGGCATCGATCCCATGGTTTCGCCCCACGAGGACCCCGCACACCTCGTTCGGGTAGCCCTCGCGCGCGTGGGCGAGGATCGTTTCGCGGACGTCGGGCGGGAGCACGATCATTGGGCGACCGTCGTTAGCAGGTGGGACCTCAAGCACGGATCGCTCCACGACGGCGCTCGACGGGACGTTGGGGCGGTATTGGCGCGCTCCAGGCGAGGTCTGTTGCATGCGCCTGCCGCGGCCTTTCACATGGCACCGATGCCGTCGTAGCGACGCTCAAATCCGCGGAAGTCGTACTTCGACAACCAGCACATCTGGCACAGTCCCTCTCGTGCGGCGGGGAAGGCGCATCCCTTCGTCAGGCACCTCACCTGAACCGGCTCTTCGAGGCTCTTGGGCCAGGGTTCCTCCATCAGCGCGAGCATGGCCCGATACACGAATCGCCTGGCCTTCTTCTTCCACCCGCCCAGGATCGGCTGGATGGAGTTGTGACTGGTCGGATATCCCCTGCGGCGAACGGCATCGGCAAGACGGAGCGCGAGCTGCCGCCGTCTCACACCCGGACGCCGAGCGACCCACTCCCGCGCGAGGGCCGCGACCGAATCCGCCTCGACCCAGCCGAGGTCCGCCATCCGAGGGAATGCCTTCGCGACTTCTTGCTCGAGGGTCTCCCCCTGGTGCAGCTCCTGCGTGACTAACCCTTCCAGGACTTGAAGCACCCCGCGTCGGACGCCCCGGGTCCTGGCACTCACGAGATTCTGGAGATGGGGGAGACTGAGCGGTACACCCCCCTCGGCGAGCCTTTGCCGCAGCATCAGAGCGAGCTGCCTGGAGGAAGGTTCATGATGACGGAGCTGCCAGACTCGACACAGCCGGACGAACCCCTGAGAACCGACGACCTCGCGACGCTCGACGGAAGCGGCGATCTCCTCGGCTAAGTCCAGATACCGTGAGCGCGCCTCCTCTTCCGAGGCCACGCCGTTTTCCGCAAGCAGCGCGAGCAGCTTTTCATACACGATGCTCCGGGTGACACGGTCCCGTTTTCCGCCGAGAATCACCTGGAGGGCATCGACGCTGTAGGGGACGTCGCCGCCGCTCAGTTCATCCCGAAGGCGGCGGGCGAGGAAGCGCTTCGACTTGCCGGGGTTCAGGTGAAGCCAGAGCTGAACCAAGGGAACGATGTCTTCAACCCGGACGTACGGGGAGATCCGCTCGCCCGGCGCGACCTCAAGCCCGGAGGCGGCCAGAGCGCGCTCGATGTCGCAGAGGGTTCGGAGGCCGTTGCCCTCGGTGAGGAGCTGGCGCATCTCGGCCTCGGCCTGCGGCGGGACGGACGATACCGCCCCTGTCAACTGCCGCTTCAGGGTGCGGGTGTGATACTGGATTCCGCGCGCGGCCAGCCTCCGCCGCATCTCGTCCGCGAGACCCTCCTGCGAGGACTTGGGATGGCTCTGGAAATAGAGGGTGCCCATGGCACGAAAGAAGCCACCTGGGACTCGCTCGCGCAAGCCATGGATGTTGGCATCCTGAGCGGGACCCTGGCCGCTACCGGGAGAACGTGTGCTCACAGCTCACAACATTCCGAGCTGCAGCTTGGCCGCCTCGGACATCCGGCTCTGGTCCCAGGCAGGGTCGAAGGCGATCTGGGCGTCGATCTCCTGGATCCCGGGCACCGTAGCGACCTTCCGCTCGATGTCCTGCTTCAGGTGGTCCCCCATTCCACAGCCCGGTGCGGTCAGCGTGAAGCGCACCGAGACCCGCTGGTTTCCATCGGGCAGCGGCGTGAGCTCGCAGGCGTACACGAGGCCCAGGTCCACGATGTTCACGGGGATCTCGGGGTCGTAGCAGGTCTTGAGCTGATCCCAGACCTGCTCCTGCGTGGACTTTTTCGCCCGCTCCTCGGGGGACGGCGCCGCCTGGACCTGCTCGCCGATCGCGTCGGCGTCTTGGGCCTCGAGCCGGACCATATACCCCATGTCCGTCATGACGGTGTACGTCCCGCCCAGGGCTTGCGTGATGAAGACGGTGGTCCCGGCGCTGAGCGGGACCCTGTCGCCGTATGGGATGGCGGTGGCCTCGATGTCCCGGGACAGGGTTCGTGCTTCCCTCAAAGCTCTACTCCTTGATGGCCTCGGTCGTGCCGCGGACGAAGAGGCGGGTCTCCCCGCGGGCGGTGAGGCTCGCGGACAGCGCGTCGATGCTCATGTCACGGCCTCCTTCATCGCGACGGATCCCGGCAGTGGCTCCGTTTACCCGACTCTCCCTTCGAGGCTCACCCCCAGGAGCTTCTGCGCCTCCACGGCGAACTCCATGGGCAGCTCCTTGAAGACCTGCTTGCAGAAGCCGTTGACGATCATGTTGATGGCGTCCT
>CAYVQJ010000108.1:0-47371 GCA_964454165.1 uncultured Myxococcales bacterium
GCACAGGTGGAGCAAGTGCTCCGCGCGCGCAGCGAGGCCGTCCGGCCGAGCGGAGGCCGCTCGGCGATAGCCGTCGCGGCACGGACGTCATCGCGGCCCGGACTTCAGGCCCGGCCGGAGAACACGACGATCGCGAGCGGCGGGAGCGTCACCTCGATCGAGCACGGTCGCCCGTGGCAAGGCGCGGCGCTCGCGGCGACGCCGCCCTGGTTTCCCTGCCCGCTCCCGCCGTAGAGCTCCGCGTCGGAGTTGAAGCGCTCGAGCCAGCGCCCCCCGAACGGCACGCCCAGCTGGTAGCCGTACCGTGGGACCGGCGTGAAGTTGCACGCGATCGCGAGCGCCTCGTCGCGGCGGCGACCCCAGCGCAGCCAGGCCAGCACGCTCTGCTCGGCGTCATTGCAGTCGATCCATTCGAAGCCCGCGGCGTCGCAATCCAGCTCGTGCAGCGCGGGCTCCGCGCGATACAGCACGTTCAGGTCGCGCAGGCAGCGCTGCACACCGCGGTGCCGCGCGTGCTCGAGCAAGTGCCAGTCGAGACTCCCGTCGTGGTCCCACTCGCGCCACTGCCCGAGCTCGCCGCCCATGAACAGGAGCTTCTTGCCGGGCGACGTCCACTGGTAGGCGAGCAGCAGGCGCAGGCTCGCGAGCTTCTGCCAGTCGTCGCCGGCCATCTTTCCCAGCAGCGACGACTTGCCGTGCACGACCTCGTCGTGCGACAGCGGCAGCACGTAGCTCTCGCTCCAGGCGTAGAGCGAGCGGAACGTCAGCTCGTTCTGGTGCCACTTGCGGTGCACGGCGGCGCGCGACAGGAAGCGCAGCGTGTCGTGCATCCAGCCCATGTCCCACTTGAGCCCGAAGCCGAGACCGCCGACGTAGGCGGGCCGCGACACCATGGGCCACGCCGTGGACTCCTCCGCGTAGGTCTGCACGTCGGGATGCGCCGCGTACACCGCCGCGTTGAGCTGGCGCAGGAAGTCCACGGCGCCGAGGTTCTCGCGCCCGCCGTGGCGGTTGGGGATCCACTCGCCGGCCTTGCGCGAGTAGTCGAGGTAGAGCATCGACGCCACGCCGTCGACGCGCAGGCCGTCCGCGTGATAGCGCTCGAGCCAGAACAGGGCGCTCGAGAGCAGGAAGCTCTTCACCTCGTTGCGGCCGTAGTTGAAGATGTAGCTGGCCCAGTCCGGGTGGAAGCCCTGGCGCGGGTCGCCGTGTTCGAACAGATGACTGCCGTCGAACGCTGCGAGGCCGTGCGCGTCGACCGCGAAGTGCGACGGCACCCAGTCCAGGATCACGCCGATTCCCGCCTGGTGTAGACGATCGATCAGAAGCATCAGGTCCTGCGGCGTGCCGTAGCGGCTCGACGGGGCGAAGTAGCCGGTCGTCTGGTAGCCCCACGAGCCGAAGAACGGGTGCTCCATCACGGGCATGAGCTCGACGTGCGTGAAGCCCTGCTCGATCACGTAGTTCACCAGCTCGACCGCCAGCTCGCGGTACGAGAGGGAGCGGTTCCCTTGCTCCGCTACGCGCCGCCACGAGCCGAGGTGCACCTCGTAGATCGAGATCGGCGCGCCGATCGCATTGCGTTCCTTGCGCGCTGCGAGCCACGCGGCGTCACCCCATGCGTACGCGAGGTCCCAGACCACCGATGCAGTGCGCGGCGCGACTTCGGCATGGAGCGCGAAGGGGTCCGCCTTCTCGCCCACCACGCCTCCGTGGCGCGAGACGACGTGGAACTTGTAGAGCGCGCCGCGACGCGCGCCGGGAAGGAAGCCCTCCCAGATCCCGGACGCGCCGCGCACGCGCAGTGGATCGGCGTCCGGCCGCCAGTCGTTCCAGTCGCCGACGACCGACACGCGCGCCGCGTCGGGCGCCCACACCGCGAAGAACGTGCCGTCAGCGCTGGCGTGCGCGCCGAGCTTCTCCCACAGCCGCTGGTGCGTGCCCTCGTTGAACAGATGCAGATCGTGATCCCCGAGCAGACTCGGGCGCGCAGTCTCCTGGAGCATCGTTCTCAGAGCTCGGCTTCCAGCGCTTTGTCGTGCACGTCGTGGTAGGCGCGGCCGAGGTTCGACCAGTCGAAGTCCCAGGCGTGCGACGCGACTTCGTTGCGCAGCGCGATGCGCCCGCGGCGGTCGAGCCGGCAGAACGCGAGCAGGCGGCGCGCCAGATCCGCCGCCGCGTCCTGAAAGGTACGGCCGCGCCGGCGCAGCACGGTGAGCCCCCAGCGCTCGTGGTCCGGGTGCATCTCCATCACGTAGCGGCCGAAGCCGGCGAGGTCGCTCGTGACCGCCGGCACACCCATCGCCACGCACTCGAGCGGCGTGTAGCCCCACGGCTCGTACACGCTCGGAAAGATCCCCATGTGGCAGCCGCGCACGAACTGGTCGTACTCGATGCCCCAGAGCGGATTGGTCGAGGTGATGAACTCGGGGTGGTAGACGATCTTGACCGGGTCGTCCTTGGCGTTGCGCAGGCCGAGCGTCGCCAACTGCGCGAGCAGCGGATCCGCGGCCTCGTTCTCGAGCAGGTGCGTGGTGAGCAGTGGCAGCCGATCGGTGCGCAGCGCCTGCTGGGTGCGGCGGAAGCGCAGCAGCCAGTACTCGTCCGCGAGATCGTCGAGCCGCAGCCGCTCGCCGGCCGCCCCGCGCCGGAACAGCGCCTCGCCCACGCTCTGCGTCATGTGCTGCGCGACGGAACGCAGCTCGTCGAGCACGCCCCGCGCCTGCAGCGCGCGCGGGTGCAGCGAGCGCGTCGGCCGCTGCGTGACGAAGAAGAAGATCACGGTCATGCCCGGGTCCGAGACCTTGAGCTCCACGTTCAGCCGCGCCAGCGCCTCCAGACACAAGTCGAAGCCCTTGTTGCGCGGCTCGAAGCGCCCGCTGGTGAAGAAGTACAACGCGCGGTCGAGGTCGAAGCCGTAGCTCGGGAAGAAGTGGCCCATCGCGAAGCGGTGGATCCGCTCCTTGTTCTCGGCGTGCAGTGTCTGGAAGTCGTGGCCGACGTCGAAGCGCTCGACGTTCAGACCGTTGGGCGTGATCACGTCGGGCACGCGGCCCAGCAGCGCGGCGCACTCCTCGCCCGCGATCGGCGAGACGGTGGTCAGATAGTGCGCCTCGCGCGCGCAGGTGCGCTCGATCTGGTGCTGGCAGCGGATGCCGTAGCGCGTGGACTCGGCGTCGGCGTCGATGCGCGGGAGCAGGTCGTACAGGTTGCCCTCGCTCGACGCCACGTAGCGCCCGATCGACGTCGCGTGCGTGGTGAACACCGTCGACAGCGGCAGCCCGCGCCGTCGCAGCATCGGCAGCGCGGCCGAGCCCAGCCACTCGTGGAAGTGCGCCAGCACGCGCCGCGGTCCGCGCGGCGGCTCGCCGTCCTCGGCCAGCCACTCCTGGCAGGACGCCTCTACCAGCTTGCGCACGGCTTCGCCGAAGCCGAGTGTGTCGTCGATCAGCGGGTCTCCCCCCGGCGACTCGATCTTGAACTCCTCCCACAGGCGCCGCTTCACGTCGTCGAGCTCCGCCGGCGACAGCGCGTGCTCGAGCAGGATCGCGCGCGGCTTGCCGGGGATCAGCCAGCGCCCGTGGTGCGCGACCAATCCCCGCGCTGCCAGGCGCTGAACCACGCGCCCGTGCCAGCCCGCGGGACGCACCGCCTCGAACTCCACGGCGGCCTTGTCGGGCACCCACGGGCCGACCAGGCAGTAGTGGCGGCGCCAGCGCTCCACCATGATCGGCGCCTTCGAGCGCAGCACCTGGTAGATGCCCCCGATCTGGTTGCAGACCTCCCAGGAGATCTCGAACAGCACGACTCCGGGCCAGGCGCGCGCGCCGCCGGGGGCGCCGTCACCGCTCCGGAACGACCCCATCCCTCCGCCGCGCTGCGCCATCCCCCGCAGTCTACGGCTTTCGTTGCCGGTCCCTGAACCCGCGGGGTGAGCACCGTCACACTCTTGGGGGGCCGCTGCGCCGATCCCCCCGGGGACTCGGAGGTCGTGCGGTGTTCGGCTGGCGACGCAAGACGCGCAGGCTCGCGAGCGGCGGAGATGCTCTCCCCGCCGCGTCGAACTTCGTCGCGGAGGGAGCAGAGCTCTCGGGAGAGCTGCGCTTCCGCGACTCCGTTCGCATCGACGGGCGCGTCGAAGGCGACATCCGCGCGGACGGGACCGTGATCGTCGGGGCCTCCGCCGACATCCACGCCTCGATGCGCGCGGAGTGCGTGATCGTGTTCGGCCAGATCGAGGGCGACGTGCGCGCGCGCCGCAAGATCATCCTGCACAAGAGCGCCCGAGTTCGCGGCGAGCTCCAGTCCGCCGGCATCACGATCGAAGAAGGCGCCAGCTTCAAGGGCGCCATCGTGATCGGCGACGAAGAGCCTGCGGGCGCTACCGCGCCTGCGAGCGCGCCCGCCCCCTACGCCGACCCGCTCTAGAACTCAGACCGGGAGCGGCGGCTTCGAGACTTCGAGGAGCTGCTTGCCGAGGTTCTTGCCCTCGAACAGGCGCAGCAGGGTCTTGGGCGCGTTCTCCAGACCGACCTGGATGTCTTCGGCGTGCGTGATCTTCCCCGCCTGCACCCACTCGAGGAGCTTGCCGACGCCCTCGCCGAAGCGCGGCAGGTAGTCGATCACGATGAAGCCCTCCATGCGCGCGCGCTGGAGTACGAGGGCCATCAGGTTGCGCGGTCCGGGCGGAGGCTCGACCTCGTTGTACGCGGAGATCCCGCCGCACAGCACCACGCGCGCCTTCATGGCCAGCCGAGCCAGACAAGCGTCGAGGATCTCACCGCCCACGTTGTCGAAGTACACGTTGATCCCGCGCGGGCAGAGCTCCGCTAGACGCGCCGCCACCTTCTCGGACTTGTAGTCGATCGCGGCGTCGAAGTGCGCCTTCTCGGTGAGCCAGCGGCACTTCTCGGCGCCGCCCGCGATGCCGATCACGCGGCAGCCCTGGATCTTCGCGATCTGCCCCGCAACCGAGCCGGTTGCGCCGGCCGCGCCGGAGACCACGACCGTCTCGCCCGCCTTCGGCTGTCCGAGGTCGAGCAGACCGAAGTACGCGGTGAGCCCGGTGATCCCGAGCACACCGAGCGGCCAGGTGAGCGGAATGCCCTTGGGCACCTTGCTCACCGGCAGGAGACCTCCCGGCTGTGTGACGGCGTAGTCCTGCCAGCCGAAGGTGCCCTGCACGATCTCGCCCGGGTGAAGGTCCGGCGAGCGCGACTCGACCACCTGCCCGATCGCGCCCGCGCGCATCACCTCGCCGAGACCAACGGGCGGGATGTAGCTCGGCCGATCCTCGAGCCAGCCGCGCTGGGTCGGATCGAAGGACAGGTAGAGCACGCGCACGAGCGCCTGCCCGTCCCCAAGGGTCGGTGTCTCCGACTCGCGCAGCTCCCAGAGCGACGGCTCGATCATTCCCTTCGGACGGCGCACCAGCACCCACTGCCGATTCTTCCCGCTCATCGCGACTCCCCTTCTTTCTTCGGCGCGCCCGGCTTCGGGATCGGGCGCATCAGGCCTTCCTGCGCGACGGAGGCGACCAGCCGGCCATCGCGCGCGTAGAGCGTACCCCGGGCGAAGCCGAGCCCACCGGCCGCCGCCGGGCTCGACTGCTCGTACAGGTGCCAGTCGTCCATGCGGAAAGGGCGGTGGAACCAGAGCGCGTGGTCGAGGCTCGCCATCATCAGCGTGCGGTACGGCATGCCGCCGACGTGGCGGCGGATGATGCTGTCGAGCAGCGACATGTCGCTCGCGTAGGTCGCGATGCACGCATGCAGGAACGGATCCTCGGGGAGCGTGCCGTTCGCGCGCATCCAGACGTAGTTCGGACCCTGGTGAGGCTTGCCGCCGAACATGCTCATGCCGTGCGTCGAACGCACGTCGATCGGGCGCTCGCCGAGCATCCACGGGCGCGCCTCGGCGGGAATGCGATCGCCCGCCTCGCGCACGCGCTCCTCCCAGCTCGGGAGCGTCTCGGGCGCGGGCACGTCGGGCATCGGATCGCCGTGCTCGAAGCCGGGCTCGGGATTGTGGAACGACGCCGACAGCTCGAAGATCGCCTCGCCGCGCTGCACCGCGACCACGCTGCGCGTGGTGAACGAGCCGCCGTCGCGGATGCGGTCCACCGTGAACACGATCGGGATCGCAGGATCACCCGGCCGCAGGAAGTAGCCGTGCAGCGAGTGCACGGCGCGACCTTCGACGGTGCGGCCCGCGGCGGCGAGCGCCTGCGCCATCACCTGACCGCCGAACAGGCGGCTGCGACCCCCGCCCTCGTTCGCGCCCCGGTAGATGTTGCGCTCGATCTCCTCGAGGTCGAGCAGCAGGACGAGATTACGCAGCGCTTGTGTCATGGCTCCTAACCGTACAGGTACGAGCGCCAGCCGGCGCGTTCGAACGGCTTCCAGTCGTCTTCGGGGAGCGCGAGCCGGTCGGCGACGGCCCAGAGCACGAGCGGGTTCACGCCGAGCCCGCAGTGGCTGCCGGAAACCTCGATGTTCTCGCGGCGCGGCCCCTCGGTCTCGCGGCACGACTCCCAGTGGGCGATGCCGTCCGTCTTGCTGAAGATCGCGGTCGCGGGGACTGGAGGCGGCTGCCGCACGCGATCGGCGTCGCCGAAAGGGCTGCCGAGCGTGATCACCTGGCGCACTTGCGTCGGAATGAGCTTGGCGAGCTCGCGCGCGTAGATCCCGCCGAGGCTCCAGCCGACGAGCGAGAGCTTGCGCCGGTGGCGCGCGCTGAGCTCCGCTGCGCGGTCGACGAGGCGCTCGCGCAGCACGCTGGGGTTGCCGACGTTGCGCCCGAGCAGCCAGGGATGGGCGCTGTAGCCGAGCCGCTTCAGGAAGCGCCGCAGCAGACCGGTGGAGGCGTCGTCGGCCATGAAGCCGGGCAGCACCAGGACCGGGTGTCCGTCGCCGCGCGGCGCGCGCTCGAGCAGCGGCGCGGCCGGGAAGTAGCTGAGCCACTCCGCGAACGCGCGCTGACCTTCGAGCGCGAGCCACGCGACGGACGGCGCGCTGCGCCGGCGCGGCGCGGCGTCGGACGCCGGCATCGCCTAGCCCTCGGACTCGGCCTTCGCGACGCGCACGCGCGACTTGCGCGCGGAGCCGGAGAAGGCGTCAAGCAGCCCGAGCGTGTAGCGCTTCTGCGCCTGCAGCAGCGTCTCGGCGAGCGCGAAGTTCGCGCGCGCGATCGTGTGCGCACTCGGGATACGATCGGCGAAGGGAAGCTCCGGCAGCTCGGGCACGAAGCGCTGCGCGGCGTCGCGCACGCGCTCGACCGCATCGACCTGTGCCTTGCGCAGCCGCTCCGCGGCGGCGCTGTAGCGCTCACCGAGAGTTTCGGTGAGCTCGGTGTAACGAGAACTCATTCCAGCCTCCTGTGCCCGTTTGCGGGCGTTGTGTTTCAAGCCACGAAGCCGCGGTAGACCGCGATCAACGCTTCCTTCTGCTCGTCGCGCAGGCGCGCGTCGAGCCGGATCGCTTCTTCGACGTCCGGGCGTGCGTTCGCAGGGTCGGGGTCGAGGAAACCCGCGCGCGCAAACAGCGTCTCGACGGACAAGCCCAGTGCGGTGGCGAGCGACTTGAGCACGTCGGCCGAGGGCTTGTAGATCCCTCGCTCGATCTGGCTCAGATACGGGTTCGAGATCTTCGCCAGCGTCGCGAGCTGGCGCAGCGACAGATGCGTGATCTCGCGCTGGTTCCTGATGAACTCGCCGAGCAGCTCGAGCCTCCTGCGTTCGGCGGCCGCCACTAGCGCTGCTGGCCCGCGAGCTTCGAGAGCTCCTCCAGCGCCTCGCCCAGGTAGCGCGCGATCTTCCACGGATCCGACACCAGCTCGCGGCAGCTGATCACGCCGAAGTCGAGCTGGTCGAGGTAGCTCTGCACGGTGATGTTGAGCCCCTGCCCTTCCGCCACCGCCGAGACCGGGTAGTAGGTGCGCATCTGCGCGCCGCCGCAGTAGAGCGGCTCGCGCGGCCCCGGCACGTTGGAGATCACCAGGTTGAAGGGAGGGCGCATGCGGTCCGCGATGCGCAGGCGAGCCGCGATGCGCGCGGCCTGCGCGAACAGCGCCGGCGTGGCGAACTGCGTGAAGTCCTGGAGCAGCGTGGCGGGGATGGCTTCCTGCATCTGCTTGGCGGAGCGCATCGACTCGTGGATCCGGCGCAGGCGCTTCAGGGGATCGGGCTCGTCGGTCGCGAGCTCCGCCAGCACAGCGGTGACTCGGTTGCTATAGGTCGCCTTCTCCCCTGCCGCACGCACCGAGACCGGGACCGACGCGACGAGTGACTCGTCGGGCAGCTCGCCGCGCTCCTCCAGATAGCGCCGCAGCGCGCCCGCGCACAGGCCCATCACCACGTCGTTCAGCGTGGTGCCGAAGGCCTTGCGCACGCGGCGCGCTTCCTCGAGCGAGAGCGAGATGAACGCGAAGCGCCGGTGCGGGGTGATCGAGCGGTTGAACGAGGTCTGTGGCGCGGCGGTCTGCGGCAGGTGCGGCGCATCGACCTGCTCGGTGCGGCGCGGCCCGAGCGGCCACGGCAGGCGACCCAGCCCGATCGCGTCGGCGAACGGCGCGAGCGTCTGCGCGATCCCGGGCAGCGCGCGCGCGGTGCGGATCCAGAAGCGCACGGCCTTGCCAGGCTGCAGCGCCAGACCCGCGAGGCCGCGAGCGAGCATCTCGCGGTCGCTCGGGATCGCCTCCGGGCGCCACCTCTTCTGCGGCGGCGCGACCGGTGCGCCCTCGCGCACGCGATCCAGCAGTGTGTTGGTCAGCTCGACGCCCGAGACGCCGTCGATCGTGCAGTGGTGGACCTTGATGTAGAGGGCGGTCTGGCCGCTCTCGAGGCCCTCGATCACCCAGATCTGCCAGAGCGGGCGGCTGCGATCGAGCGGGATCGAGTGCAGGTGCGACACCAGCTCGCCGAGCTGCTCGTTGCTCCCCGGCGGCGGCACCGCGACGTGATTCAGGTGGAAGTCGAGGTCGAAGTTCGGGTCCTCGATCCAGTAGGGGTGGTCGAGGCCGAACGGCACCTCGACGATGCGGCGCCGGAACGGCGGCAGCAGATGCAGGCGCTCCGGGAGCGTGCGGCGCAGCGCGCGGTACAGCGAGCCCTCCCGCGCCTCGCGCGGATCGTAGAGGGTGATCGAGCCTACGTGGCCGAATTGCGCGCCGGTCTCCATGTAGAGGAAGCTCGCGTCGAGGCCGCTGAGCTGTTCCATTCGTACATCTCCCGATATGCTTGGCGCCCCAAGCAGCCGGCACGGTAGGCGGTCGTACCGCCGAGCACAAGAGGAAATTTGCGATGACGACCTCCCGCCCCGGCCCCGTCCTGGTCACCGGCGCCAACTCGGGCATCGGGCTCGCGACCGCGCTGCGCCTCGCGGAGCGCGACTGGACCGTCTACGGCAGCGTGCGCGGCGAGGCGAAGGCCGACGCCCTGCGCCAGGTGGCGAAGGAGCGCAAGCTCGGCCGGCGCGTGCACGCGCTCGTGCTCGACGTGTCGGACCACGAGTCGGTGGTGGACGCCTGGAAGGACCTCCCCGACTTCTACGCGGTCGTGAACAACGCGGGCTACTCCGAAACGGGCGCGATCGAGGACGTGACCGCAGCCCAGGCGAAGGCGCAGCTCGACGTGAACCTGGTAGCGCCCGCGATCGTCTCCGCCTGCGCGCTCCCGGGCATGCGGCGGCGCGGCGACGGCCGCATCGTGATGGTGTCGTCCGTGGCGGGGCGCGCGTCGGTGCTGCCGCTCAACGGCTGGTACCACGCCTCGAAGTTCGGGCTCGGGGCGCTCTCCGACGTGCTGCGGGTCGAGGTGTCCGGCTTCGGCGTCAAGGTGGTGATCGTCGAGCCGGGCTTCTTCAAGACCTCGATCGGCGACAAGACGCGCGAGCGCGCCGAGGCGCTGGGCGAGCGCCGCGCGTCGCCCTACGCGAAGGCCTACGAGCGCATGGGGCGCATGCTCGGCCTCGTCGAGCGCATGGCTCCCTCCGCCGACGTGGTCGCGCGCACCATCGTCTCCGCGATCGAGAGCCGCCGCCCGCGCCAGCGCTACATCGTCGGGCTCGACGCGCTCGCCACGATCGCCACCCAGCCCTTCATCCCGCGCGAGCTCACCGACCTGGCGATGCGCCTCGTCGCCGGACTTCCGGGGCGCTGAGCCGTGGCCGTGCCCATCGCCGAGCGCTGGTTCGAGCTGCGCAGCCTGGGCGGCGGCCTCACCCATCTGTACGAGCCGCACGTCGACCCCCTGCTGCGCTGCAACGTGTGGCACCTGCGCGGGCGCGATCGCGACCTGCTCATCGACTCGGGGCTCGGGCTGGTCTCGCTGCGGGACGCCGCCCGCGAGCTGTTCGAGCGCCCGCTCGCCGCCGCCGCGACGCATGCCCACTACGACCACGTCGGATCGCTCCACGAGTTCGAGACGCGCATCGCGCATCCGCTCGCCGCCCGTGTGATCGAGAAGGGCGACGGCTTCGCGACGCTTCGCTCCGCGGACTTCGGCAGCGCCTTTCTCGAGCTCTTCGCGGCGGTGGGCTATGCGCTCCCGGCCGAGCTCGTGTCCGCGTACCCGCGCGCCGGCTTCGACCCCGCGGCCTACCGCCTGGTGCCGACGACGCTGACCCGGCTCGTGGCCGAGGGCGACGTGATCGACCTCGGCGACCGAGCGTTCGAGGTGCTGCACCTGCCGGGCCACACGCCCGGCTGCATCGGGCTGTTCGAGCGCGCGAGCGGGATCCTGTTCTCGGGCGACGCGATCTACGACGGCGTGCTGCTCGACATGCTCCCGGAGTCCAACACCGCCGACTACGAGCGCAGCATGCGGCGCCTGCGCGAGCTTCCCGTCCGCGCCGTCCACGCCGGCCACGAGCCGAGCTTCGGCCGCGCGCGCCTCGTCGAGCTCGTCGATGCCTACCTGCGCTCGCGCACGTGAGCGGGGCGCACGCTGTTCGTCTCGTCGATCGGGACTGCGCTCTCGACGCGCTCCCTGAGCCGAAACAGCGTCCAGTACGGCATGTCGACGACGGCGGTGTTGGCGATCCACGCCGGGAGCGAGCCTCCGGGCTCGAAGTGCATCTGAAAGACGATCTCGGTGCGCTCCGGTCCCCGCGCGGCGACTTCCCACGAGCTCGTGCTGAGGGGGACGCGCACGCGGCCGGGCTGCGGCGGTAGACGGTCCGGCGCATTCTCCGTCGTGATCCGAACCACGCCGGTGTCGTCTCCCTGGATACGCCAGTGCACGACGGAGTCGCGCGTCGAGAACGGCCACGGCAGCCCGATGGCCGAGTAGACAAAGCCCTCGCCCGCCGCGACGTTCCCCAGCGCGCGCGCCTCGAGGCAGCGGAAGAACCAGAGCGGGTGATGCTCGGCGTCCTGAATCACCGCGAGGACGCGCTGGGAGCGCGTGCGCGTCTCGACGCTCCCGCGGAACTCCTGGTAAGCGGAGCTCGCCACGGGCCGCGTCCAGACGCGGATCCCGTCCTCGTCGCGCCGCAGGGCCCAGTCCGCCGCCCATGCGGGCGCGGCGAGCAACAGCAGCGTCACGAGCGTCCATCCCCGCATCGCCATCGCGGGTAGAATACCCGCGCGCCGACGCGCACCGAAGGAGCCCCCATGAAGGTCGATGCCGGACTGATCACCGCGAACCTGGACGACGTGCCCCGGCGCGCGCGCGAGCTCGAGGAGCTCGGCTACGACGGACTGCTCACCGCCGAGACCGCGCACGATCCGTTCTTCCCGCTGGTGCTCGCCGCCGGGCAGACGCAGCGCATCGAGCTCATGACCTCGATCGCGGTCGCTTTCGCGCGCACCCCGATGATCCTGGCGAACATCGGGCACGATCTGAATCACTACTCAAAAGGGCGCTTTGTGCTGGGCCTCGGCTCGCAGATCCAGCCGCACATCGTCAAGCGCTTCAGCATGCCGTGGTCGCACCCGGCGCCGCGCATGCGCGAGTTCATCCTGGCGATGCGCGCGATCTGGGCGAACTGGTACCAGGGCCAGAAGCTCGACTTCCGCGGCCAGTTCTACACCCACACGCTGATGACCCCGTTCTTCGCGCCGACCGAGAAGACCTACGGGCCGCCGAAGGTGCTGCTCGCGGCGGTGGGCGCGCTGATGACGGAAGTCGCCGGCGAGGTCGCGGACGGCATGATCGCGCACGCCTTCACCACCGAGAAGTATCTGCGCGAGGTCACGCTGCCCGCGCTCGAGCGCGGGCTCGCGAAGTCGGGCCGCAGCCGCAAGGACTTCCAGATCTCGTACCCGGTGTTCGTCGTCAGCGGTAAAGACGAGAAGGAGTACCTGGCGTCGCGCACCGGCGTTTCGCGGCAGATCGCGTTCTACGGCTCTACCCCCGCGTACCGACCCGTGCTCGAGGCGCACGGCTGGGGCGCGCTGCAGAGCGAGCTGAACGTGCTGTCGAAGCAGGGCAAGTGGGAGGACATGGGCAAGCTCATCAGCGACGACATCCTCGAGGCGTTCGCGGTGATCGCGGAGCCCGACCAGGTGGTGTCGCGCCTGCGGGCGCGCCTGGGCGGCGTGGTCGACCGCGTCGCCATCACCTTCGCCCCGGGAGGCAAGCAGAGCCCGCGCGATCTGATCGCCGAAATGCGCGCCGCGTGAGGGCGCGCGCCCTCGCCGCCTGCCTCGCGGTCGCGCTCGCTGCGGCCGCGGGCGCACGCGCGGGTTCTGCCGAGGCCGAAGCGTCGGCGCGCACCGCCCTGGACGCATTCATGACCGCCTTCAACGCGCGCGATCTCGAAGCCTGGCGCGCGTCCCTGCACTGGCCTCACGTTCGCATCGCGAGCGGTGCGGTGAAGGTCTGGGAGCAGCCGGCGGACTACACGTTCGATTTCGACGCCTTCGCGAAGGCGAGCGGCGGCTGGCACCACAGCGCGTGGGAGGACCTGCGCGTGATTCAGTCCTCGCCCGACAAGGTCCACTTCGCCGTGCGCTTCACGCGCTTCGGCGCCGACGGCCACTGGGGCGTGCAAGCGCGCTCCAGCTTCGCGCCGTAAGGCGTTCAGAACTCGCGTTCGTAGCGCCAGCCGGAGCGGAGCATCCAGAGCCGGTGGCGAGCGCCCGGACGCGCGAGATCGCCGTCGGCGTACGCGACGTCGGGCTCATAGAGCGACACGCGCCCCTCGGCGTGGGCCTGGATGCGCGGCTGGAAGCGTTCCGCTGGACGTGACGCGAAGCGCGCGAGCGCCTCGCGCGCCGTCGTGACCTCTGCGAGGCCGAGCGTCGTCACGAACGTCGGCGCCGGCAGCTCGATCTCGCGCGCGCGCTGCGCCGCCAGCGCGTCCTCGGGCCGCAGCCAGCGATGGTCCTGGATCTCGCCGCCGTCCACCTGCACGTCGCCGTCGCTCGCTCGGCCGGCGAAGAACCAGGTGGAGAAGCGCTTCGGCGCGCCCACCGACGTGGTCCAGTGCGCGAAGTGCTCGAGCGTGGCGGGATCGACGACGAGTCCCGCCTCTTCGCGCGCCTCGCGCACCGCCGCACGGCGCGCAGCCGCTTCGACGTCGTCGGTGCGATCCAGATAGTCCCCGGCATCGATGCGCCCACCGGGGAAGACCCACGCACCGCCGTGGAACTCGACGCCCGCCGCGCGCCGCAGGTACAAGACCTCGAGCCCGCTCGCCCCGTCGCGCACGAGCACGACCGTGGCCGCGGGCGCGGGCGCGACGTCAGCGGGCGCGCTCATCGTCGACGAAGATCCGGGCGACGCCGCCGAAGCCCGTCGTCGTGTAGAAGTCGCGCGCGAAGCCGGGCGTGTACCACATGGCGCCGGACATCAGGCAGCCCGTGTCGGCGCGGCCCTTCTCGCGGCCGGTCTCGATGTCCACGACGACCGCGTCCCAGCGCTCGAACGGCCGCACGTCGTCGACCAGCAGCTCTCCCGTATCGGCGTAAAGCGTGAGCTGGCTGGTGTTCCGGTAGGGCCGGATCCAGAGCTCGCGCAGCGCGCCGGGGCCCTCGTAGCGCCAGGCGCCGACCTTCCCGTTGGCGCTGTCGAAGGCGACGAGGATCCGGCGATCCTGATCGTAGAGCGGGGGCGCCGCGATCCAGCCTCCGGGATCGCCGAAGGGCACGAGCACGTCGCACTCGCGCGCGTCGCGCACCGAGAAGCGGAACACGCGCAGCGGCGCGGAATGCGCGGGCCGTGGCACGCGTCGCAGCGGGCGCAGCAGCGCGGAGAGCCCGAGCCTCGCCAGCGCGAGTGCAAGCGGGCGCAGGAGCCGCAGCGGCCCCAGCGACTGGGTCCCGATCGGGTGGCTCGCGAGCGTGGAGCGGATCACCGCGTTCTCGCCCATGTCGTGGAACCAGACGCTGTCGCTGCCGAGGCAGCTGTCCCAGGCGAAGGCCTGGTCCTCGCCGGGGATCGCGTAGTTGCCGACCCAGGTCTCGTCGAGCGCGAGCTTGCGGTCGCGGTAGATCAGCCGGTAGATCCGGCTCGGACTGGTCACGTAGAGCAGGTCCGCTGCAGGCGTGCGGTCGCTCGAGAAGCGCCCGACCGAATTCTCCGGGAACTCGAAGCGGTCGACGCTATCGAGGTTGGGGTCCAGCACGGTGAACCACGAGCGCTTCGCCGGATCGTTCTGGATGTCCTTGGTGACCAGGTTCCCGTCGGACAGGATCAGATGGCCGTTGTGCGCGTTGTCCAGCGGCAGCCGCCGCTCGGCTTTCACCTCGAGCGAAGGCGACAGCCGATGGATATAGCAGCCGTTCGTCACGTACAGGTCGCCGTTCTCGTGCACTGCCGCGGCGCCGCACCAGTTGTGACCGCCGGAGGGGAGGCGCGGCGATGCGCGCAGCACTTCGAGCGTCTGCGGGTCGACCTGCTCCACCCAGCCGTAGGAGTCGCGGCGCTGCCCGATCGGCGTCCCGCCCTGCAGATACAGCTCGCCGCGATCACGCTGCACGAACATCACCGGCCAGCGCCCGGGCGTGCGGCGCTGAGTCGCGCGCAGGCGCTCCCCGGGCTGCAGATCCAGGCCGGGCGACGCGACGATCTTCTGTCTTCGCGGACCGGCGCACTCTGTCGGCCACGCCGACGGCCAGTAGCCGCTCTGTCTCCGCGTGTGGTCGCGCTCGGTCACGTCGTCGCGCGTCTAGCGCAGCTCGGAGAGGCCGCCGTCGACGACGAGCGTCTGGCCGGTCACGTAGCTCGACTCGTCGGAGAGCAGGAAGAGCGCGGCGTACGCGATCTCCCAGCCGGTGGCCTGGCGGCCGAGCGGGACAGGCGTGCGCGCGCGCGACGGGCGGCCCTGTGTGGCCAGGCGGCCGAGGGGAGTGTCGACCAGGCCGGGGACGACGACATTGGCGCGCACGCCGCACCGCGAGCCTTCGAGCGCCACGTGGCGACACAGTCCTGCGATGCCGGCTTTGGACGCGTCGTACGCGGGCAGGCTCGAGCCGGCGCGCAGGCCGGCGACGGAGCTCACGAACACGAGCGCACCGCCCGTCGGCAGCCTTGGTAGCGCCGCGCGCGCGACCAGAAAGTGCGCGCGCAGATTGACGGAGAACACGAGATCCCACGCCTTCGCGTCCGTGCCCTCGAGACCGCGGCCGAGACCGATGCCCACATTGAGCACGACGGCGTCGAGCCCGCCGAGCGCGCGCTCCGCGTCGGCGACCAGGCGCGCGCAGGCGTCGGCGTCGGTGACGTCGGCGACGACGACCGTCCCGCGTCCGCCCTCCTTCTCGATCCGCGACAAGGTCTCGCGCGCTGCGGCTTCGTTCACGTCGCAGCAGGCGACCTGCGCGCCCTCGCGCGCGCAGAGCAGCGAGATCGCGCGGCCGTTGCCGATGGGCGGGTTCGGCTCCTCGCTGTCGCGCGTGCCGGCACCGACCACCAGGATGCGCTTCCCGCGCAGCCGCGCGCGGCCGGGCGCGGCGCCCGAGGCTTCGGCGGGGGTCCAGATCGTCCCGGGGTCGCGTTCGCTCATGAGCCGATGTTACTCGGAAGCGCGCGCGCGCAGCGCGAATTCCTCCTCGGGCGAGCGCACCAGGCGACGGCGGCCGACGAGCGCGAACCACCCAAGCCCGAGCGCGTACCAGAGCGCTGCGGCGAGCGCGACGTCGCGGTACACGGGATCGGCGAACATGGAGACGAGCGTGGCCGCGGCGACAGCACCTGCCACGAGCGCGCCGGGAACGCCGAGCGGGCTCCGGAACGGGCGCTCGATCGCGGGCAGCCGCCAGCGCAGGAGCACGTAGGACGCCATCTGCAGCAGGTAGGAGATCACGGCGCCGAACACGGCGAGGTTGAGGAGCACCGCGCCGACGGGGCTCTCCGAGCCGAGTAGCCAGATCCCGAACGCGGTCGCGTAGCCGAGCGCCGCGCCCGTCACGAGTGCGATGTGCGGCGTCTGCCGCAGCGCGTGGGTGAGCGAGAGCCACGCCGGGAAGTAGCCCGCGCGCGACAGCGAGTAGATCTGGCGCCCGTACGCGAAGATGATGCCGTGGAAGCTGGCCGCGAGGCCGGCCACCGCGACGAGTGCCAGCACGCGCGTGCCGAGCCCCGCGCCGAAGATCGCGCGCAGACTGTCGAAGAGCGGCTCGCCGGACGCGCCGAGGGCCGCGGCCCCGGGCTCGAGTCCCACCGAGAGCACCAGTGTGCCGAACGCGCACACCACCAGCGTCGCCAGCCCGAGCAGGAGCGCGCGCGGCATGTCGCTCCGCGGATCGCGCGCCTCCTCTGCGGCGAGCGGCAGCTCCTCGATCCCCAGGTAGAACCAGATCGCGAACGGCAGCGCGGCGAAGACTCCCGCCCAGCCGTGTGGAAGGAACGCGTTCGCGCCCGGATCCGGCGGCACGTCGAAGGCGAAGCGCACGAGGTCGACCTGTGGCAGCGCCGCCGCGAAGAACACGGCGAGGATCCCGAGCGCTGTCAGCGTGATCGCGACCGCGACGCGGAACGAGACCTCGACGCCCCAGACGTTCAGCCCCACGAACACCGCGTACGCGACCGCCCACCACACCGGCGCGAAGCTCTCGGGCGTGCCGAAGATCGCGCCGAGGTAGCCGCCGATCCCGACCACGATCACGGCAGGCGTGAGCACGTACTCCATGTTCTCCGCGAGCCCGGTCACGTACCCGCCCCACGGACCCATCGCGGAGCGCGCGAACGAGTACGCCCCGCCGGTGTGCGGCAGCGCGGGCGAGAGCTCCGCGAGCGAGAGGCAGATCCCGAGGTACATCGCGGTCACGATCACCGTCGCGACGAGCAGCCCGCCGAAGCCACCCGCCGCGAGTCCGTAGTTCCAGCCGAAGAAGTCGCCCGAGATCACCGCGCCCACGCCGAGCGCCCAGAGCGATCCCACGCGCGCGTGCCTGCGCAGGCTGCGCCGCTCGAAGTAGCCGGCCTCGACCTCGGCGTACTCGATCCCCCCACCCTCGCCCCGCTTCACAAGCCCGCCCTCCGCGCGCGATTGTAGGAGGGATGGAGCGTCGCCTCTTCGTCTACGGCAGCCTGATGCGCGGCGAGCCCGCGCATCACCTGCTCGAGGGCGCGCGCTTCGTCTTGCCGGCGTCGACCGCCCCGGGCTTCGCGCTCGTCGACTTCGGCGACTGGCCGGGGATGCTGCGCGAGGACGGAGAGACCGTGCGCGGAGAGGTCTACACGGTGCCCGACGAGCTCGTGCCGGTGCTCGACCGGTACGAGGACCACCCCGACGTGTTCGTGCGTAAGGAAATCGATCTGCTCGACGGCTCGCGAGCGGAGGCGTATCTGGTCCGCGCGGAGCGCGCAGTCGGGCGCGCGCGCATCACCTCGGGCGACTGGCGCCGGCGCTAGCGCTGCGCGCGTGGAGCGCGAGAACGGCGTCGATCGTGTCGGCCTGGTCCGCCGGCTTGTCGTCGCGGTAGCGCTTCACGCGGGCGAAGCGGAGCGCAACGCCGCCGGGGTAGTGCGGGCTCGCCTGCACGCCGTCGAAGGCGATCTCGACCACCTGCTCCGGGCGTACGTGCACCGTCCACTCGTCGCGGCCGATCTCGAGCTCCTGGAAGCGGCGCGTCTGCCACGCGAGCATCTCGTCAGTCATGCCCTTGAAGGTCTTGCCGAGCATGACGAAGGCGCCGGTGCGCGGGTCACGCGCGCCGAGGTGCAGGTTGGAGAGCCAGCCCTTGCGGCGGCCGCTGCCCCACTCCACGGCAAGCACCACGAGATCGAGCGTCTTCGCGCGCTTGACCTTGAGCCAGCCCGCGCCGCGCCGGCCCGCCTCGTAGGGCGCATCCGGCGCCTTGGCCATGATCCCCTCGTGACCGCGCGCGAGCGCGCCGTCCAGGAAGGCGCGGGCAGCGGCAGCGTCGTCTGTCACCAGACGCGGTACGCGCAGGTCGTCGCGCACGCGCTCGGCGAGCGCGGCGAAGCGCTCCTGCGCGGGCCGGTCGATCAGGTCTTCGCCGTCTACGTGCAAGACGTCGAAGAAGAACGCCGAGAGCGGCAGCTCGCCGCGCATGCGCTCCACGTCGAGCCGGCGACCGAAGCGGCGCATCGTGGTCTGGAACGGCTCCGGCGAGCCGTCGGCGCGCAGCGCGATCGCCTCGCCGTCGAGGAGCAGCGCGCGGGCCGGCAGCGCGCGCACCACCTCCACGATTTCGGGCAACGCGGCGGTCACGTCGTTCTGCTGGCGCGAGAACACGCGCACCTCGTCGCCGCTTCGGTGCACCTGGATGCGCGCGCCGTCGAGCTTCCACTCGAGAGCTGCGCGCCCGAGCCGGGCGAGCGCGTCGTCGGGGTCGTCGGCGCTCTGCGCGAGCATCGGCTGGATCGGGCGCAGCAGGTCGAGGCGGAACGCGGCCAGGCCAGCCTCGCCGTCAGCGAGCGCGGCGCGCGCGACCTCGGGCAGGCGACCGCCGAGCATCGCGGCGCGGCGCACGCGTTCCGCGGGCACGGAGGCCGCGCGCGCGATCGCCTCCGCCAGCACGCCTTCCAGCGCGCCCTGGCGCATCTCGCCGACCAGCAGGCGCGCCAGGAAGTCCTGCTCGTCGCGGGTCGCGCTCGCGAACAGCTCGGCGAGCAGCCGGCTGCGCTCGGCGCTGGAGCCGCGTCCCGCAGTAGAGGCGACCCGCTCCAGCGCCGCATCGACTTCGCGCAGCCCGAGCGTTGCGGTCTCGGACCCGGCCCCGGCGAGCTCGCGCAGCCGCGCGTAGCCGATGCCGATCTTCCCCTGCCGCGGCTCCCCTGCGAGCCACGACACGGCGATCTCCACTTCATCCGGCTCGAGGCCGCGCAGGAGAGTCGCGAGCAGCTCGATCTTCTGGAGCCGCGCGCGCGTGTCGGCGACGCGGCGCGACGCGAGCACCACGTCGTGCAGCCGCGCGCCGCTCACGCTAGAGCGAGGCGCTCGAACTGCTCCTCGGGCGCTTCGAGCGCGCGCAGCGCCTCGGCGAGCCGCGCGGCGAGGCGCCGCTCCTCCGGACCGCCGCACAAGTTGTGCTCCTCGCCGGGATCCTCGCCGGGCGCGTACAGCTCGCTGCCGCGGAACGGGCCGCGCGCCCAGAACGGCACGCGATCGCCCGTCTCCCAGCGCTGCCGGATCACCGGGACCTTGCTGCCGGGCATGTGGTCGAGGCGCGCACGGTCATCCGGCCGCGGCAACAGCACGTCGCGCGGGACGTTCGGGATGTGCACGGGCATCGTCGACCAGCGGTTCGACCACATCGAGAGCGGCGCGTTGCCGCCGGCCGGCCCGCGCACGTACTTGAAGCCGCCCTCGAGATAGACGACTTCGCGGCCCCAGTAGCCGCACAGCGCGTGGTCACGCACCGATCGCGTCTCGCCACGAAGCAGTGGCAACAGACTTTGCCCGTGCGTGCGCTGCTCGACGGAGACCCCGAACAGATCGGCGAGCGTGGCAAAGAGGTCCACGTTGGTCGTGAGCGCTCCGCACGACCCGGACGACACACCGGGCAACGCCACCATCAACGGAATGTGGCCCAACGGCTCGTAGATCGGAATCGGCGGCTTGCCGAACGCGTCCTTCTCGCCCAGGTAGTGACCGTGATCGGTGCACACGATCACCGCCGTCGAGTCCCAGAGGGCGTTGCGCTCGATCGCGTCGAGCACCTTCCCGAACCAGGCGTCGATCATCGAGAGCTTGCCGCCGTAGCAGGCCCGCACCTGACGTGCCTGGCGCGCATCGAGCACGCCGCGCTTGGTGACGTCGAAGCCGTAGGGCGGCCAGATCAGGTGCGCCCCGCGCCACTCTGGGTCGTAGCGCGACGCCCAGGGCTCGGGCGTGTCGAACGGCTCGTGCGGGTCGAACTCGTCGACGAAAAGCAGAAACCGGTCGTGAAAGCCCGCGTTGTCGTCGAGCCAGCGCGCGGCCGCCGCCATGGTGCGCGGACCGGGGAAGTCGGCCTCGCCCCGGAACCAGCCGCGCGAATCGTCGTAGGGCATGTGGACGCGGCCCATGAGTGGCGCACCCACCCAACTAGGGTCCGGTCGCGTCTTCCAAGGGTCGCCCTCGTGCCCGCGCTGGTAGTCCCAGCCCTTGAAGTCGCTGTGGTAGTTCTCGCCGCCCGTCTCGAACAGGTGAGGATGATCGGAGATGAGCTGCGTGACCACGCCCGCGCGGCGCAGCGGGTCGGTGATCGGCGTCTCCCAGAGCTCGACGGAGCCCCACGGCTTCCACAGGAAGTCGAGCGCGCCACAGAGCAGATCGTGGCGCGCGGGCATGCACGGCAGCGATCCGGAGTAGTGCTGCTCGAAGCGCACTGCACGCCGCGCAAAGCGATCCAGGTTGGGCGTCTCGAACTCGCGCCCGCCGTAGCAGCCGAGCAGATGCCGGTTCAGCGAGTCGAGCAGAATGACGATCGCGTTCTTCGGCCGCTCCGGAGGCGTCGCTTCGGACATGCGCGATCCCGAAGTTGAGCTACCGCGCCCCGAGGGCGCGGGCTGCCTTGCGCTGCGCGGCGGGCTTCACCCAGAGGATCACGGCGTAGCGCCGCTTGCCGGCCGAGAGCGCAGTCGTCGCGGTGGCGTTCACGCCGGCGGCCGCGAGCTTCTGCATCACGCGCGCGACGGCGCCCACGCGGTCGTCGCCGCTGATCAGGAAGCAACGCTTCGGCGCACCGAGGCGAATGCCCGCGCGACGCGCCGCGCGCCGGAACGCGGCGGGGTTCGCCGGCACCACGTCGACCTGCGCCTGACGTCCCGCGGGAAACGCGTGCACCGCGCGCAGATCCACCCCCGCGTCGGCGAGCGCGCCGAGCAGCTTCGCGCCCTCGCCTGCGCGCTGCGGCAGCATCACCCGGAAGTAGCTCGCCGTCTCCGTTCTGTCTGCCATGTCTGAGTTCCTCCTGCGGCCACTCTACTAGACTTGTGCGCGCATGGGACTCGAAGTCGGTCTGCTTTCTCTCGGTGATTGTCTGCCCGATCCACACACCGGCGTGCTGCCGACGGCGGCGCAGCGCCACCGCGCGATCGTCGAGAGCGCGGTGCAGGCCGAGGCGCTCGGCTTCGGGTCGGTCTGGCTCGGCGAGCACCACGGCTGCGACTACATCCTGAGCTCGCCGCCGGTCGTGCTGGCCGCGATCGCGGAGCGCACGCGCACGCTCCGCCTCGGCACCGGGGTGACGCTCCTCGCGACGCTCGACCCGCTGCGCGTGGCCGAGGACTACGCGACGCTGGACGCGCTCTCGAGCGGACGCGTCGAGCTGGTGGCCGGGCGCGGCATCCTGCTGCGCACATACGCGGACTTCGGACAGGACGCCGGCGTCTCGCGCGAGGCGTTCGCGGAGAAGGTCGAGCTCTTGCTCCGCCTCTGGCGAGAGCCGAGCGTGACGTGGAGCGGCAAGCACCGCCCGCCACTCGACGCGGTCACCGCGCAGCCGCGCCCGACCCAGGTGCCGCACCCGCCGGTCTGGATCGGCGGCGGCAGCTCGCACGAGTCGGTGGACCTCGCGGCGCGCCTGGGCCTGCCGCTGATGCTCCCCAGCGTGCTGGGTCCGCCGCGCGCGTTCCTGCCGCTGGTAGAGCGTTACCGCGAGCGCGGGGCCGCGGCGGGACACGCACCCTCCGCGCTCCGCGTCGGAGCGGTGAGCCACGTGTACACAGCACCCACCTCGCAGGGCGCGCGCGAGCTCTGGCGGCCTTACTACATGGGCTACCTCGGGTTCGTCGGCCGGCTCGTCGCGTGGGCGGGCCCGTCCGTGGGACGCGCGAGCGCGTTCAACGTGGACTACGACAGCATGCTGCGTGGCCCCGCGATCTGCGGCAGTCCAGCCGAGGTGGCCGATCGCATCCTGGCGATGCGCGAGCTCCTGGGCCTGGACGTGCACCTGTCGATGTTCGACCTCGGTGGCCTGCCCCCCGACGCACTGCGCCGCGAGCTCGAGCTGTTCGGCGCCGAGGTGCTGCCGGCGCTTCGGCGCTAGCGCAGGCCGATCAGCGCCAGCACGAACGCGAGCATGAGCTGCAGCAGGAACGCCAGCAGGCACACGCTGACCGCGCGCGAGGTGTCCACGTCGAGCGCCTGCCGCACGGCGACGACCCAGGCGGCGATGGACCACACGGTGACACCGAGTGCGAGCAGCGCGCGCAGCGGCCCGATCGGCAGCACGCCCGCGACCAGCAGGAGCTGCGGCGCGGAAGCGAAGCCGAGCGTGCGCAGCAGCTCGGGGTAGTCGGACTTGTGCTCGAACCAGCGCACGCCGACGAACCAGATCAGCCCGGCGCCGACGAGCCAGCCGACGATCCCGCCGAGCACACCGCTGAAGACGCCGCCGCCGACGGCGGCCAGCCCGATCCCGCGCGAGAGCGCCGCGAGTCCGACCACCGCCGCCGCCTGCAGCATCGCGGTCTCGTCGTGCTCGACCTCCTCGAAGACCGACGCCTCCAGCCGCATCGCCCCGAGCAGGCGCTGACCAAAGCTCCGCCCGCCCTCCACGCCTGGTGTCACGTGCCTCCCCCTCTCAATCGGGATGTCCCACCCAGCCGGGCGGGATCCCCGCGCGATGCGCCTCTGCGTAGAAGTCGCGCAGCTCCTTGCGAGCGCGCTCGAGCCCCTGCTCCGCCGAATCGAGCTCCTGCAGCACGTCTGCGCGCGACTTCCCGCGCCAGGTGCGGTGGTCTCCCATCTTGCCTCGCGCTGAGCGGGCCGCCTCGAGCCGTTGCTCCGCCTGCTTCTCCGAGGCGGTGTGCGCCTTCCAGCGCTGCCTCCAGGCGGCTTCGCGCGCCTCTTCCTGCTGCGCCTGGCGCTCGAGCTCCTGCTGGTAGGTTGGCTGCGACTGCGGCTCCGCCGCACGGGCCGACAGCGCGAGCACTGCGGCGAGCACGACCAGCGCACATCGACAACCGCGCATCGATCCCCCCGAAGACGCGGCCACAAGTTCGGACAGAACCGTGGGCTCGGCAAGGTACAATCGCGCCGGGGGCAGCAAGGAGACGGCGATGGCGAGCTTCTGCGACGGTCGGGTGTGCATCGTGACGGGCGCGGGGCGCGGGATCGGGCGCGAGTACGCGCTCATGCTCGCGGCTCACGGCGCCAAGCTGGTGGTCAACGACCTCGGCGGCGCGCGCGACGGCACCGGCGCCGCGGCGAGCCCGGCCGACGAGGTGGTCACCGAGATCAAGAAGACCGGTGGGCAGGCCGTCTCCAACCACGACGACGTCTCCGACTTCGCCGGCGCCGAGCGCATGGTGCGCCAGGCGATCGAGCACTTCGGCACGCTCGACGTGCTCGTGAACAACGCGGGGATCCTGCGCGACCGCATGCTCGTGAACATGACCGAGGCGGAGTGGGACGCCGTGATCAAGGTGCACTTGAAGGGCACCTTCGCCCCGGCGCGGCACGCCGCGGCCTACTGGCGCGAGCAGCAGAAAGCCGGCAAGCCGGTGGACGCGCGCATCATCAACACCTCGTCGGTGTCGGGCATCTACGGGAACCCGGGTCAGACCAACTACGGCGCTGCCAAGGCGGGGATTGCGTCGTTCACGATCATCGCGGCGCGCGAGCTCAAGCGTTACGGCGTCACCGTCAACTGCATCGCGCCCGGCGCGCTCACCCGGCTGACCGAGGACCTGGGCATGGGTCAGGGCAGCGAGGAGCAGAAGGCCGCGATGCACCCGCGCTGGGTCGCGCCGATCGTGGTGTGGCTGGCGAGCCGCGAGTCCGCCGCCGTGACGGGGCGCGTGTTCGAGGCGTCCGGTCGCACGCTCGCGGTCGCCGAGAGCTGGCACCGCGGCCCACAGGCCAAGCCCGTCGAGGATCCGACCAAGCTCGGCCCGATCGTCGACGACCTGGTCAAGCGCGCGCGCAAGAACGCTGGCATGGACGGCAAGGACCTCGACTGACGCCCGCGCCGCGCGACGTGGCGGACGCTGCCGCGGCGGGAACGGATCACGAGAGCTTCGAGACCGCGGCGGCGCACGCCACTCGCGTGGTGCCGATCGCGGCGCCGACGGCGCGAGCGAGCGAGATCGTCGCTGCGCTCTCGGGTCGCAGCTGGGAGTGCGCGAGTCACGTCGTGGTCTGCGAAGGCGAGCGCTTTCGCGGCGTGATTCGGCTCGAGGACGTGCTCTCCGCTCCCGCCGCCGCCGCGGCCGCCGACCTGATGGATGCCGACGCGCCCGTGGTGGGGCCGGGCGTCGACCAGGAGCACGCCGCCTGGCGCGCGGTGCGCCATGGCGAGGCGGCGCTCGCTGTCGTCGATGCGGCCGGCTGCTTCCGCGGGCTAATCCCGCCGCATCGTCTCGTCGCGGTGCTGCTCTCGGAGCACGAAGAAGACCTGGCGCGGCTGGGCGGATTCCTCAAGGGAACGTCCATTGCGCGTCTCGCGAGCGAAGAGCCGGTGGCACGCCGCTTCTGGCATCGTCTGCCGTGGCTCCTCGTCGGACTCGCCGGTGCGTTCGCCGCGGCGGATCTGGTCGGCTGGTTCGAGTCGCGGCTGCGCGAGCAGATCGCGCTCGCATTCTTCATCCCGGGGATCGTGTACCTGGCCGATGCCGTTGGGACGCAGACCGAGACCGTGGTGGTGCGGGCGATCTCGATCGGGATCGGCGCGCGGCGACTGCTGTTGCGCGAGGTGCTGACCGGGCTCGCGATCGGGGCGGCGCTCGCACTCCTCGCCTGGCCGCTCCTGTACTGGCGTTGGGGTGATCCCGACCTGGCGCTGCGCGTGGCGCTCGCGCTCGGGGCCGCGTGCTCGATCGCGACCGTCGTGGCGCTGGCGTTGCCCTGGCTGCTGGACCGGATCGGCGTCGACCCGGCGTTCGGCGCCGGACCGCTGGCGACCGTGATCCAGGACCTGCTCTCGATCGCGATCTACTTCGCGATCGTCGCATAGCGTGCCCGGCACGCACGTCGCGCTGATCCGCGGCATCAACGTCGGTCGAGCCAAGCGGGTCGCGATGGCCGACCTGCGGTCCTTGTTCACCAGTCTGGGCTACCGCGAGGTGAAGACCCTGTTGAACAGCGGGAACGTCGTCTTCAGCGCGCGCGGCGATCCGGCCGCGCGGATCGAGAAAGCGCTGACCGCGCGTCTGCGGGTGTCCGCGCGCGTGGTCGTCCTCACGGCCGCAGAGCTCGGCGCTGTCATCGACGGGAATCCACTCGTCGACATCGCGTCGAACCCCTCGCGACTGCTCGTCGCCGTGCTCGCGAAGCCCGGCGATCGGTCGCGCGTCGCGCCGCTGTGGTGTCCCGGCGGGATCGCAAGGAGCCGCCTGACCGAGGCCGTCGGACGCGCGCTTGGCGACTCCGTGACCACGCGCAACTGGGCGACGATCACCAAGCTGCAGGCATTGGTGACTCGGCCGTGAACCCGTGTTCACTTTAACTGTCCCCGGGGACAGTTCCGTAGGAGGGCCGTGTGGAGTCGAAGGAAGCGGCGGTTCGGGCGCGCGCGCTGCGAAAGCTCTGGCGACGTGGGAGACATCGCGAGGCTGGTGCAAGCCGCCGCCGGCGTACGGGACATCCCGGACCTCCGCTCGCGCATCGCGCATGAACTCGCCGACTGCCTTTGGTGCGTCCTCACACTCGCCGACGAGCTCGAAGTCGACATCGAGCGCGCCTTCGGCGACACGATGACTCAACTCGAGGCACAGGTGCGCGCCGGGCTTGCCGACGTGTGAACGCCCGTCCACTTAAACTGTCCCCGGGGACAGTCCGGCCAGTTCTGACAAAGAAAGTGCTTGACAGGTTTCGGGAGCGAGCACGAGTCGGTTTGACGTGGAGGCTCAGCGCGAGGCCTGTCAGGAGTCAGCACGCGCGCTCGCGGGCGATCGTCGAATCGGCGAGGTGACGGGCGCGTCGACCGCGGATCGTTCGTCTCGCCCGATCCTCCGACGCCGAAACGCGTCGTGGTACGAAGGAGTTCCTCACCCCCGGAGGACTGTTTCATGACGCTCTCCCCGTTCGCGCTTGCCGGGCTTCCGAATCACAAGCTGCTGGAACGACTGCGCGAGCTGGTCGCGGAGGACGCGGGGCTCGAGGTCGAGCTGCTGGTGCACATCGGCGAGGTCGGCGCTCGCGAGCTCTACGCGCCCCAGGGCTACCCGTCGCTCTACGCATATCTGACCGAGGGGCTTCACTTGTCAGAGTCGGTGGCCTACCACCGGATTCAGGTCGCGCGGGCTGCGCGCAAGTTCCCGGCGCTCCTCGAGCGCATCCGCGCGGGCGAGCTTCACCTGTCAGGCGCGCTGGCGTTGGCCGGCGTGCTGACGCCGGCAAATTACATCGAGCTGCTCGATCGCGCGCGTCACAAGAGCAAGCGCGTGATCGAGGAGATAGTGAGGGACCTGGCGCCGAAGCCCGACGTCCCAGCTCTAGTTCGCACGCTTCCCTCGCCTGCGGCTTCCGCGGCGCTGCGCCCGCTCGAGTCCGCCGCGGCCCGTGAGCCAGCACCGATGGCGCCTCCGCCGCGCGCCCCGGATCGCCGCTGTTCGGATCCGGAGCCGCTCGGCGGAAACCGGTACCACGTGCAGTTCACCGCGGGCTCCGAGACCCGCGACAAGCTGCGCGAGGCACAGGCGTTGCTCCGACACCAGATCCCGGACGGCGACCTCGCAAAGCTCTTCGACCGTGCGCTCGATGCGCTGCTCCGCGAGGCGCGACGCACCAAGTTCGCCGAGACCGATCGTCCGCGTGCGCGAGCCGCGGAGTCCGGCTGCTCGAACGTCCCCGCTTCGCGTCACGTTCCCGCCACGATCCAGCGCGCCGTGGCCGCCCGCGATGGCAAGCGCTGCACCTTCGTCGCGCCCGACGGCCGCCGCTGCGCCTCGCGCGACGCCCTCGAGTTCCACCACATCGACCCCTTCGGCCGCGCGAAGCGCCACCGCGTCGAGTCCATCACCCTGCGCTGCCGCACCCACAACCGCCACGCCGCCAACCTGGACTACGGCGCCAACTGGATGTCCCGCTTCCGCAAACCCGAACGTGAACGCCCGTCCACTTTAACTGTCCCCGGGGACAGTTCGCGTCGCGGTGCGCCCGAGCGCGTGCCATGATGGCTGAGTGAGTCCGCTCGTCTTCTGGCTCGTTCTCGCGCCGTTTCTCTGGACTGCCTTCTCGGTCGCGTTGATGGGACCGCTCGCGTTGCTTCGGGCGTTCGTTCCCGCTGGCGAAGGCCATCCCCTAGTCGAGGCAGTCGCCGAGGTGTGGGGATGGGCGATTTCTGTCGCGGCAGCAGCAGCAGTCTGGCAAGTGTGGAGAATCGTGCGGAGGCGCGGAGCGACCGAGCCTTCTACCTGAGGTTTGGCCACGCGAGTCAGCGCGAGTCGGCCGAGAGCTCGCGACGAACGTACTCCTCGAAGCGGTCGAGCGACGTCGCGCCTACGTCTCGTCCGCAGTAGGCGTCGAGGGCGACTTCGACCGCGGGGCGGAGATCGGGCGGGAGCGACGTGCGCGCCCAGAGGCCGCCTTCCTCCTTCGAGCGGAAGGCGCCGTCGGCGAGCCACGCCAGGGTGCGGCAGGCGTTGAGGACGGTGTAGGCGGGCTTCGCATGGATTTGCGGCAGAGACGCGAGCACATCCTGGCGGATCGAGTCGAGCACGTCGTGTCGCGGGACGTCCGGCAGGACGTCGCGGATCGGCGCGCCGAAGAGCACGCGGCCGCGGGCGCGCGTGAGTGCGACGTGGAGCGCGAGATCCGGATCCAGCCCGCGGCCGGAAGGCGCGCGCTCGCGCCAGTCCTCCGAGTAGTGAAATTCGTACCCACAAGGATGGCGCCACGGCGAGAGATCGGACTGCGCCACCAGACTGATTTCGATCGGAGCGGGATCCTTGGAAACGCGCAACAAGACGTCGCGGAGCGCGCGGTTCCTGGCTTTGGGCTGCGGCTCGCTCACGATTGCGAGTAAGTCGACGTCGCTTCGGCCGGGCTGGAAGCCGCCTAGGGCGAGCGAGCCGTGCAAGTAGATCCCGACCAGACGTTCTTCGCAGATCGCGCGGAGCAAGGAAACCAGACGGTCGAGCTGCGCTCCGACCTCGACCGGGATCACTCCGCGTCCGGTTGCTTCTCGGGCGCGGTGCTGGCGAAGGCGTCGAGTGCCGTGCACTCGGCGTCGATTCGCACCAGCGTCGAGTACGGCGCGAGGTCCAGCCGGCCACGCCGCGCGTTGTAGAGCTGCGGGACGAGCAGCACGTCGGCGAACGTCGGAGCGTCGCCGTGGCAGAAGCGGCCCGTCGCGGGGCTGCGCGCGACCAGCGCCTCCAGCTCCGCGAGCCCGCGCGCGATCCATGCTCCGGCGAAGCGCAGGCCGGCCTCGTCGCCCAGGCCGAGGTCGCGCGCGACGAAGCTGCGCACGCGCGGGTTCTGCAGCGGGTGGATCTCGCAGGCGATCGCGAGCGCGAGCTGGCGGGCGCGCGCGCGGCCCGCGGCGTCGCGCGGCAGGAGCGGCGGCGCCGGGTGCTTCTCCTCCAGGTACTCGAGGATCGCGAGCGACTGCGCGATCTCCACGTCGCCGTCGACCAGCAGCGGGATCAACCCCTGCGGATTGCGCGCGAGATACTCGGGGCGCGTGTGCTCGCCACGCGCCAGGTGCACGAACACCGGCTCGTACGCCAGACCCTTCCAGGCGAGCGCGATCCGCACGCGCCACGCGGCCGACGATCTGAAGTAGGTGTACAGCTTCAAGAGGTGTCGCGAACGTAGCGCACCACGCGCTGCTCGATCGCGCCGAACGGGCTTGCGCCCCGCGCGTCGACGAACTCGATCCGCACGCTCTCGCCGAAGCGCAGAAACGGCGTCTCGGGCGCGCCGCGCTCGATCATCTCGAGCGCGCGCCGCTCGGCGATGCAGCACGACCCGCGCGCCGCATCGCGATTCGACACCGTGCCCGAGCCGACAATCGTCCCCGCGGCGAGCGGCCGCGTGCGCGCGGCGTGCGCGACGAGCGCCGCGAAGTCGAACGCCATGTCCACGCCCGGGTCGGGGCGCCCGAACAGCGCTTCGCCGCGCCAGACGCGCAGCTCACCGGAAAGACGGGCGCCGTCCCAGGCGGCGCCGAGCTCATCGGACGTGACGGCCACCGGCGCGAAGGCGGTCGGCGGCTTGCTCTGGAAGAAGCCGAAGCCCTTCGCCAGCTCGGCGGGTACGAGATTCCGAAGCGAGACATCGTTCACCACGGTGACCAGTCGGATCGCCGACGCGCAGGGCGCAGCCGTCGTACCCATCGCGACGTCACCCAGCAGGACGGCGACCTCCGCCTCGAAGTCGATGCCGAAAGCCTCGGACTCGACCGCGATCGGGTCGCGCGGGCCGAGCAGCACGTCGGAGCCCCCCTGATACATCAGTGGATCGCTTCGCAGCTCGGGAGGAAGCTCCGCGCCGCGGGCCCGGCGGACCCGCTCGACATGGCTCAGGTAAGCGCTGCCGTCCACCCACTGATATGCCCTCGGAAGGGGCGCCGCGAGCGCCGCCGGATCCAGCGCGAACGCGCCGTCCAGCTCGCCCCGCTCCAGTCTTGCCGACGCATCCGCCAAACGTGGCGCGACCGCGTCCCAGTCGTCGAGCACCTGTTGCAACGTCGACGCGATCGCCGGAACCGCCGCAGCTCGCGACAAGTCTTGGCTCACGACCACCAGGCGCCCGTCCCGCCCGTCGCGGAGCGACGCGAGCTTCATCGCCGGGGCGTCTGCCAGCTCTCCGCGTAGCCTGGGATCTCGAGCTTCTCCGCCGGCGCGTGGACATCGAGCGGGTCGCGCGCGTCGAGCATCACCGCGACCTCGTCGGTCTCGCGCCGCTCGCCGCTCGCCGCGGCCTCGAACGCCTTCGGGTGGGGCCCGTGCACGATCCCCGCGGGGTGCAGCGTGAGCATCCCCGGCCGGATGTCGTCGCGGCTCAGAAACGACCCCCGGTGATAGAACAGCACCTCGTCGTAGTCGTCGTTCGAGTGAAAGAACGGCAGGCGCAGCGCGCCGGGATCGCTCTCGAGCGGCCGCGGGCAGAACGTGCAGACGACGAAGCGCTCGGCAACGAACGTGGTGTGCGCGGACGGCGGCAGGTGGTAACGCGCACTCGTCACCGGGCGAATGTCGCGCCAGTTCAGGCGCACCGGCGCGAGCGTGCCCTTCCAGCCGACGGCGTCGAGCGGGTTGTAGGGATAGGTCAGCGTGGACAGGGCGCCGCGCGCCTTCACCAGCACGCGCCACTCGCGCTCGTCCTGCTGCGCCGCGAAGTCCTGGTCCAGGCGCGGGGTGTCGAGCACGCCGGCGTCGAACACCGCGTGCGCGCCGAGCGGCCCGCGCTCCGGCAGCCGATAGCCGCCGCCGGTCGCCTCGATCAGCAACGCCAAGAGCGGCTCGTGGGCTTCGATCCGCCACATCGTCCCGCGCGGGATCACGACGTAGTCGCCGTCGCGCAGCGCCAGATGCCCGAAGTCGCAGTAGAAGTCCCCGCCGCCGGCGTGCAGGAACAGGAGCTCGTCCCCGTCGGCGTTCCGCGCGAGGGCGCGCATGGCGCCCGACGTGCGCCAGATGCGGTAGCGCAGGTGTGCGTTCGCGAAGAGCGGCGTCGCCTCGAACGGTCCGGCCGCGGCCTCCAACCCATCGGTCGTGAAGGCGCGCGGGCGCAGCGGGCCCTCGATCGCGCTCCAGCCCGTCGGCGGATGCTTGTGGTAGACGTGCGCCGCCGGGCCGTAGAAGCCCTCGCGCCCGATCTCGCGCTCGTACGTCCCCGCCGGCAGATCGGCGTGCGCCTGCCGCGACACGATGCCCTCGACCCGCGGCCACTCGATACCCTTGCTCACGACAGCACCCCGCGCCGCACCTGATCGGCCTCGATCGACTCGAACAGCGCCTGGAAGTTGCCCTCGCCGAAGCCCTCGTTCCCGCGCCGCTCGATGATCTCGAAGAAGATCGGGCCGATCACGTTGCTGGTGAAGATCTGCAGCAGCAGGCCCTCGCCACGCTCCGGCGCGCCGTCCACCAGGATGCGCAGCCGGCGCAGCCGCTCGACGTCGAGACCGTGCCCCGGCAAGCGCTCGTCGAGCTTGTCGTAGTACGCGTCGGGCGTGTCCAGGAACTCGACCCCCTTCGCGCGCAGCGCCTCCACGCTCGCGAAGATGTCGCCGCTGGCGAGCGCCACGTGCTGGATTCCCTCGCCCCGGTACGCCGACAGGTACTCCTGGATCTGCGAGCGCTCGTCGGCCGACTCGTTGATCGGAATTCTGATCTTGCCGCACGGGCTCGCGAGGGCCCGGCTGTGCAGCCCCGTCTTCCTTCCCGCGATGTCGAAGTAACGGATCTCGCGAAAGCCAAACAGGCGTGCGTAAAACTCCGCCCACTCGTCCATGCGCCCGCGGTGCACGTTGTGCGTCAGGTGATCGACGTGGAGCAGCCCGACGCCGCGCGGCGCCGCCGGTGCGCCCGGCTCCGGTACGAAGTCCACGTCGTAGATCGTGCCGCGCGGGCCGTAGCGGTCGACCAGGTAGATCAGGCTGTCGCCGATCCCCTTGATGGCGGGGATCGCGAGCTCCATCGGCCCGACTCTGCCCTCGACTCCCCAGGCGCCGAGCTCCTGCGCGCGGCGGTAGGCCTTGCCCGCGTCGCGCACGCGCAGCGCGAGCGCGCAGATCGACGGCCCGTGCACGCGCGCGAACGCCTGCCCGAAGCTCCCGGCCTCCGCGTTCACCACGAAGTGCACGTCGCCCTGCTGCCAGAGCGCGACGTCCTTGGCGCGATGGCGCGCCACGCGCGTGAAGCCCATGCGCTCGAACAGCGCGCCGAGGGCCGCGGCGTCGGGCGCCGCGTACTCCACGAACTCGAAGCCGTCGGTCCCCATCGGGTTGTCGGGCGCGGTCGTCATCTTGGATCCTTTGTGCGCTTGCCCCAGGAAGACATGGCGTCGCGCAGCTCGGCGAAGCTCTCGAGCACGTAGAGCACCGGCTGGAAGCGATCGATCTCGAAGGGCGTCTCGCACACCAGGTCCAGGTCGAAGGGCCGGCGCTCGACGCCGGGCGACTCCAGCGCGTGGAGCGCCTCGTGCGGCGACGAGAGCAGGCCCGAGCCGTACAGGCGCAGGCCCTCGCGCTCCGCGATCAGGCCGAACTCGATCGTGAACCAGAACAGCCGCGCCAGCCGCTCGAGGTCCGCGGGGTCGCTCGCGCGGACCGCGATGCGCCCGTAGGTCTCGAGGAACTCCGCGAACACCGGGTCCGCGTGGAGTGGCACGTGCCCGAACACGTCGTGGAAGATGTCGGGCTCCGGCAGGTACCCCAACGCCTCGCGCGGACGCAGCACGATCGTGGTCGGGAACTCGCGCCGCGCCACGCAGGCGAAGAACGCGCGCGCGGGCAGGTACCCCGGGACCGCCCGGCTCCGCCAGCCGGTGAGCGGCGCGAGCCGTGAGCTCACGTCCTCGAGCCTCGGGATCGCGTCGCGCACCAGCTGGATGCGTTCGGCGCCCTCGCGCCAGATGCGGCTCGCCCGCGAGGCCAGGAGCTCGTGCTGGCGGTCGTAGAGGATGCGCCAGGTCTCCTGATCCTCGGCCGTGTAGCCCGCGTAGCGCTGGTCGATGAACAGGCCGGCCGGGTCGGCGTATCCGGGCTCGCCGAAGCGCTCGGCGCACACGCTCGCCCTGCGCGCCTGCGCGTCGTCGATCATGGCGTGGGAGAGCTGCACGCCTGTCGGAATCTACGTCGCCGCCCGGACCCGGCAAATTTCGCTCCCGGCGGGCCAGACATGCGTTGACGCGCGCGCCGGACATGAGCACAGTTGCCGCGCGGCCGGTGGCGAGGGGGCATCGGGGTGCCCTCCGCTCGCCCGAGGGGAGGCCAGGGTTGCGGATCGCCGTCCTGTACACCGACGACCGCGCGCTGGCGCGCGGCGTGCGGCTCGATCGCATCGCGGTGCAGGAGGCGCGCGAAGCGGCGGACGAGGTCTCCGAGGCGTGCACCGCTCTCGGGCACGAGCCGCTCGTGATCGCCGCGCCGCACGCACCGGCAGATCTGCTGCGCGCCGTGGCCGACGCGCGGGCCGATATCGTGTTCCACCTGGTCGAGTCCGTCGGCGGCGATACGCGCTTCGAGTCCGCCGTCGCCTGGCTGCTGGAGTGGGCGGGCGCCGTCTACACGGGCTCGCCGCCCACCGCACTGACGCTCGCGCTGCACAAGCCGCTCGCGCGCGCGGTGCTCAAGGACGCCGGGGTTCCGGTCGCTCCCGGGCGCGTGCTCGTGCGCGGCGACGAGCCGCTCGACGGCCTGGTCCCGCCCTGGATCGTCAAGCCCACGCGCGAGGACGCGAGCCACGGGATCGACGCGCAGAGCGTGGTGCGGAGCGAAGCCGCACTGCGCACCCGGGCGGCGCGCGTGATCGCGCGCTACGCGCAGCCGGCTCTGGTCGAGGAGTACGTGGACGGGCGCGAGTTCAACGTGGGCGTCCTGGGCGAAGGCGACGCGGTCGAGACGCTGCCGCTCTCCGAGATCGACTTCAGCGACTTCCCCGCCGGAATGCCGCGCATCATTACCTTCAAGGCGAAGTGGGTCGAGGCGAGCGCGGAGTGGGCCGGCGCGCGCGTGGTGCCTGCCAGCGACCTGCCGCCCGGGATCGCACAGGCGCTGGCCGACACCGCCGTCGCCGCCTACCGCGCACTCGGCCTGCGCGACTACGGGCGGGTGGACCTGCGCTGGTCCGAGCGCCACGGCCCCATCGTCGTGGACGTGAATCCGAACCCCGATCTGGCCCGCGAGTGCGGGCTGGCCCGCGCCGCCGCACGCAAGGGAATGAGCTATGTCGACCTCATCGGCCGGATCCTCGAGTGCGCCTGCGCGCGGCTCGGCGACGTGCCGGCTGCGGCCGCTCGCGCGCGCTGATCGCGGCGCCGTCGAGAGGGTCCTGCGTGACTGCGGCGCTTTCTCACCCGAGGAGGTGCGCGTCGCACTCGACCTTGTCGATGCGGGCCTCGGCGGTGATCCCGAGTACAGCCTGCTCGCCGCCGACGCCGGGCCGGGCTGCCCGTTGCTCGGCTACGCCTGCTTCGGGCGCTCCCCCTTCACGCGCTCGAGCTACGACCTGTACTGGATCGCGGTCGACCCCGCGGCGCAGCGGCGCGGCGTGGGACAGGCGCTGCTCGCGGGAGTGGAGACGGGCGTGCAGAGCGGCGGCGGCACGCTGCTCCTCGTCGACACCGCGGGCAAGCCCGGCTACGACCGCACGCGCGGCTTCTACGCGGACGCCGGCTACGCAGTGGAGGCGCGCATCCGCGACTACTACGCCCCCGGCGACGACCGGATCACGTACGCAAAACGGTTCTGAACGGAGTTCCTATGCCGCGACGGCTGGCGCCGAGCGGCCTCCGCTCCCGCGAGGCGCGCTCGCTGCGCGCGCTTCGCGCTTGCCTAGCCGGGGAGCTCGTCGACGTCGACCTGGCCGGTGACGCTGCGGCGGACGAGCGACCAGCACAGTCCGATCCCGAGGATCACGCCGACGACGACGAGACCGACCCAGGCCAGCACGCTCGGACGCGACGGGTCGAGCCAGCCCCACTCGGCGAGCAGCCACACCAGCGTGGCGCAGACCAGGAACGCCAGGCCGAGCCCGAGCGGCCCGAGCGAGGCGAAGCTCGCTCGCACGGCCAGCACCCAGGCCGAGAGCAGCACCGCCCCCACGAACCCGTGCAGCGCCGAGAACCCATCGGGCGCCCCCGTCAGCCAGTGGTAGTACGAGAGCCCGCTCGGGTTGAACGTGGCGAGCACGAGTGCTGTCGCCGCGGCCACGCGCGCCGCCGCGCCACGCCACGAAAGCGAGCTCCGGGCCACCCCTAGCGATCGTCGATCGGCCGGTAGCGGAGATCCGTGGGACCGGCGTAGAGACCACGCGGGCGGTAGATGCGGTTGTTCTCGTACTGCTCGAGCACGTGGGCGCACCAGCCCGAGACGCGGCTCGCCGCGAAGATCGGCGTGTACAGGTCGATCGGGATCTCGAGGCTGTAGTAGACCGTCGCCGACCAGAAGTCGACGTTGCAGATCAGCCCCTTCTCCTGCGCCATGTAGGCCTCGACGCGCTCGCTCATCTCGTACAGCTCGGGGCGGCCGGTCTCGTGAGTGATCTCCTTGCTCATCGCCTGCAGAATGCGCGCGCGCGGGTCGCCTTCCTTGTAGACCCGGTGGCCGAAGCCCATGACCTTGTCCTTGCGCGCGAGCGCGGCGTCGAGGTACGTCTCCACGCGGCCCGGTGAGCCGATCGTGAGCAGCATGCGCATCACCTGCTCGTTGGCGCCGCCGTGCAGCGGTCCCTTGAGCGTGCCGATCGCGGCCATGATGCTCGAGTACACGCCCGACAACGTGCTCGAGGTGACGCGCGCCGAGAACGCCGAGGCGTTCAGCTCGTGGTCGGCGTGCAGGATCAGACAGGTGTCGAAGCGCCGCACGTCCGTCGGGTCGGGCTCGCCGCCCTTCAGCATGTACAGGAAGTTCCAGGCCAGCGACTGGCCGGGGATCGGCTGCAGCGGCCATTGCCCGCTGCGGATCCGGTGGTACGCCGCGACGATCGTGGCGAGCCGCGCGGTCAGGCGGATCGCCTTCCGCAGGTTCGCCTCGTCGGTCAGGATGTTCGCGTCGGGGTCGTGGAGCGTGAGCCCGGCGACCACGGCGTGCAGGAAGTCCATCGGGTGCACGCGCGTCGGCAGGCCGTGGAACCAGCCGAACGACTCCGGCGGCAGCGCCATCGCAGCGTGGAGCTTCTCGGAGAACTCCTCGAGCTCGCCGCGCCGCGGCAGGCGCCCGAACCAGAGCAGATAGACCACCTCTTCGAAAGTCGCGTTCGCGGCGAGATCCTCGATGGTGTAGCCGCGGTAGAGCAGTGTGGTCCCGAAGATCGTGCTGATCTTCGTGGTACAGGCAACGATGCCCTCGAGGCCCTTGTCGATCGCGCCGGTGTACTCGGGAAGCGGCTCGGTCACGACGTCTCCTCCTCACGAGCGAGGCTACGAGCCCGAGCGAGCAGGCGCTAGCCCGCGGCCGTCCGCGGGCGTACAGCGCCAAGACCCGCGGCCCTCTCGGCGATGCGGGCGATCAGGTCGTCGTACGCCATGCCCGCCGCGCGGGTCGCGATCACCAGGTCGCCCTTCTCGGGCGAGAGCCCGGGCAGCGGGTTGGCCTCGATGAACACCGGAGCGCCGTCGGCGTCGACGCGAAAGTCGATGCGCGCGACGTCGCGGCAGCCGAGCGCGCGGAAGGCCGCGAGCGCCGCGACGCGCAGCCGCTCGAGCGTGGCCGCCGGCAGCTCGGGAGGCACGGCGTAGCGCACGCGCCGGCGCCAGTCGCGCTTGGCGTCCAGGCTGTAGACGAAGCGCGCGGGATCGCCGGAGGTCGGGATCACTTGCAGCATCGCGACCACCTCCGGGTCGCGGTTCCCGAGCACGCCCACGGTGACCTCGGGCCCGGAGACGAAGCGCTCGACCAGCGCGGCCTGCCCGTAGCGCTCGTGCAGCTCCTTCACACGCGCCGCGAGCTCGGCCGGCGAGCTCGCCAGCGCGGTCGCGTCGCGGATGCCCTTGCTCGAGCCTTCGCAGGCCGGCTTCGCGATCACCGGGAACGGCAGGTGCACGGGGACCGGATCGCCGGGCTCGAGCACGACGCCCTCGGCGATCGCGACGACGGGCGCGACGAGGCGCCGCGCGACGCCCTTGTCGAGCGTGGCGGCGAGCGTGAGCGCGTCGGAGCCGGTGTACGGGAGCCCGAGATGCTCACAGATCGCGGGCACGATCGACTCGCGCCCGCGGCCGCTGCGACCCTCGGCGAGGTTGAACACGAAGTCGGGCGCCTGGCCGCGCAGCTCGTCGTACAGGCGCGCGCCGTCCTCGATCACGCCCGCGCGGAAGCCGCGGCGCTCCAGCGCAGCGGCCACCGCGGCGGGGACGTCGGGCGCGTCGAACTCCTCGAAGTGATCGTCGTCCGGCGCCTGCTCCGCGTCCGGCGCGCGGCTGTACACCACCGCCACCCGCAGCGTCACCGGGCAGACCTCAGGCAAGCGCGCGAAGCGCGCGCGCAGCGAGCGTGTCCTCGCGCGAGCGCAGGCCGCTCGGCGACAGCCGTCGCGGCCCAGGCGGAGCAAGCGCGAAGCGCGCGCAGCGAGGCCGTCCGGCCGAGCGAAGGCCGCCTGGCGACAGCCATCGCGGCCCAGACCCCGCATCGCGGCTCAAGACAGCTTGCGGCGCGCGCTCGATCCCTTGGCGGCGCGCGCAGGCACGGCCGTCAGGTGCGGCGCGTGCGCGCCGTTGCCGTTGCCGTTGCCGCCGGCTCCGTTGCCGTTGCCGCCGCGGGCCGATGCCGGAGCCGCGCCACTCCCGCTGGAGGTGCGAGCGCGCTTGCGCAGGCGTCCGCCGCCCCCGCGCCGGCGCTCGTAGTGATCGAGCCCGGCGGGCACGAGCCGCTGCCCGCGCCCCGCGACCAGGTCAGCGACGCTTTGCGGCGGATCTCCCGGCTCGTCGTCCGCGCCCGGGTCGAGCGCCGCAGGTCGCGTGGCGGCGGACTCGACGACCACGTCCTCCACGCTCACCAGCACGCCCTCGAAGTTCCGCAGCACGACGTTGCGCTCGCCCATGCTCACCATGTAGTTCGGCCCGAGCGGGATCTTGCCGCCGCCGCCGGGCGCGTCGATCACGAAGGTGGGCACTGCAAAGCCGGTGGTGTGGCCGCGCAGGCCTTCCATGATCTCGATCCCGCGCCGGACGCTGGTGCGCAGGTGCGCCGCGCCGGTGACGTCGTCGCACTGGTAAATGTAGTACGGACGGACCTTGATCCGGACCAGGCCCTGCATCAGGGACTTCATGGTCTCGACCGAGTCGTTGACCCCGCGCAGCAGCACGCACTGGTTGTTCACCGGGATGCCGGCACGAAGCAGGCACTCGACCGCTGCCGCCGCCTCGAGCGAGAGCTCGCGCGGGTGGTTGAAGTGCGTGTTCAGCCAGAGGGGGGAGTAGCGCTCGAGCAGCGAGCACAGCTCCGGGGTCACGCGCATCGGTAGCTGCACCGGCTCGCGCGAGCCGATGCGCACGATCTCCACGTGCGGGATCGCCCGCACTCCGGCCAGCACGTACTCGAGCTGGTGCGCCGGCAGGGTCAGCGGATCGCCGCCCGAGATCAGCACGTCGCGGATCTCGGAGTGGGCGCGGATATAGGCGAGTGCGGTGTCGACGGCCTCGCGGCTGCGGGCGGCGTCCGACTCGTGCCAGTTGCGCTTCCGGATGCAGAAGCGGCAGTACGAGGTGCAAAAGCTCGTCACCACGAACAGCACCCGGTCCGGGTAGCGGTGCGTCAGGCCGGGAGCGATCTGATCCGTCTTCTCCCCGAGCGGGTCGAGCTCGCCCGTCTCGGCCGCGCTGGTCTGCTCCTCGAGCGAGGGCAGGATCATGCGGCGGATCGGATCGGCCGGGTCGCTCGGGTCGATCAGGCTGAAGTAGTACGGCGTGACCGAGAAGCGGAAGATCCGACCGAGCGAGTCGATCGCGCGGCGCTCGTCGTCCTCGATCTCGAGGAAGGCCGCGACGTCGGCGGCGCTGCGCAGCGAGTGCTTGAGCTGCCAGCCGACGTCGTTCCACTGCGCGTCGGGCACGTCCCTCCAAACGGGATGGCGGCGGCTCTGGAGCGGGTTTCTTCCGGTTCGAAGCTCGCGGGTGGGACTGGGAGGCTCGGAACGCGGGTCGGCCGAATCGGCCGGGGTGTTCATCTGAGGACATCTCCTCGGGGGTATGAGTCTCGCGGCGTCGCACCCCCCTGGTCGCCACTGCGCGAGCTCACTGGCCGCGCATTGTAAGTCGTCTCGTCACGAGGTCGAGGGGGAAATAGGGGGTGCATCAGAAAAAAGTCCCCGGTCGCTCGGACCACCTCTTCACTAGCGACATTCAGCGGCCACTCCCGCCGCGAGCTTGACACCCGGACGGCGGTTCGTTCCCCTGCGCCCGCATGCTGGAGCCGAGCCGCACTGCGCCCGATCGGATGCGGCGACTCGAGCGAGATCTAGCGGCGATCATGGGCGACGGCGCCGCCTTCAGCCTGATGGTCGGCGTCGGCGAGACCTACTTCGCCGCGTTCGCGCTCGCCGTCGGGCTGGGCGAGGTGGCCGCCGGCCTGCTCGCTTCGCTGCCGATTCTCGCCGGCGCGGTGCTGCAGCTCGTGACCCCGAGCGCCGTGCGCCGGCTCGGATCGCATCGACGCTGGGTGGTGCTGTGCGCGGGCCTGCAGGCGGCGACCTTCGTGCCGCTGGTGGTCGCGGCGCTCGCCGGCCACATCTCGATCCCGGCCCTGTTCGCGATCGCCGCGCTCTACTGGGGCTTCGGCATGGGCACCGGCCCGGCGTGGAACACCTGGGTGGGCATGCTGGTGCCGCGGAGCCTGCGCACCCGCTACTTCGCACGACGCACGCGCGTACAGCAGGCCGCCCTGCTCGGAGGGCTCCTGCTCGGCGGAGCGATCCTGCACCGGGCCGACCTCGCGGGGTACACGCTCGCGGGCTTCGCCGCGATCTTCCTGCTGGCGGGGCTATGCCGGCTGGTGTCTGTGCTCTTCATCGCGCGCCAGAGCGAGCCGGCGTCGCTGCCCACGCCGCCGTCCACCGGGCCCCTCGAGGTGCTCGCCCGCGCGCGCGGCGCCGGGGGCGGCGGCCTGCTGCTCTACATGCTCGCGCTGCAGACGGGCGTGCACGTGGCCGCGCCCTTCTTCACGCCGTACATGCTGACCCAGCTCGACCTCTCCTACGACCGCTACATGCTGCTGGTGGCGGCGTCGCTGGTGGCCAAGATCGCCGCGCTGCCGCTGCTCGGCCGCGTCGCGCGGCGTTACGGGGCGCGGCGGCTGCTCTGGGTGGGAGCGGTCGGCGTGGTACCGCTCGCCGCCGCCTGGATCTTCGTCTCCGACTTCGGACCGCTGCTCGCGCTGCAGATGTTCGCCGGCGCCGCCTGGGGCGCCTACGAGCTGGCCACGGTCCTGCTCGTGTTCGATCACATCCCGGCCGCGGATCGCACGACCCTGCTCACGCTGTTCAACCTGGCCAACGCGATCGCGATGCTCGGCGGAGCCGCGCTCGGCGGCGCGCTGCTCCACTGGCTCGGCGGCGGCGGCAGCGGGTACTTCGCGCTCTTCGCGCTGTCGAGTGCGCTGCGCGCCTCGGCGCTGCTGCTACTGCCGGCCGTGCGCGACGTAGCCGTCCCCGAGCACGTGCCGCCGATGCGCGTGCTCGCCGCGCGGCCCTCGGCCGGCTCGATCGAGCGCCCCGTGATCTCGGCGCTAGACCCGCCGCGCCCCGACTAGTCCGTCCGCGACGGCCCATGCCGCGACGGCTAGCGCCGAGCGGCCTTCGCTCGGCTACGCCTCGCTGCGCGCGCGCTTCGCGCGCTTGCCAGGCCAGCACGTCGCCGAGGTAGAGTCCTCGGCATGCAGCTCTCCGAACTCACCGACGTGCGCTACGAGGTCGAGCGCGGGCTCGCCTGGATCACGATCAACCGGCCGGACGTCTACAACGCCTTCCGCGGCCGCACCGTCGACGAGCTGTGTTTCTGCTTCAAGCGGGCGTGGGCCGACGGCACGGTGGGGGTGATCGCGCTGACCGGCGCCGGCGACCGCGCCTTCTGCACCGGCGGCGATCAGCGGCAGCGCGCCGAGACCGGTGACTACGGTCCCACCGAGAGCGGCCTGTTCGAGGTCGAGACCCTGCACCGGCTGATCCGCGACGTGCCCAAGCCCGTCATCGCCGCCGTGAACGGCTTCGCGATCGGCGGCGGCCACGTGCTGCACGTGCTGTGCGACCTCTCGATCGCGGCGGACAGCGCGCGCTTCGGCCAAGCCGGCCCGCGCGTCGGCTCGTTCGACGCCGGCTACGGCAGCGCGTATCTGGCGCGGATCCTCGGCGACAAGCGCGCGAAGGAGATCTGGTACCTGTGCCGGCAGTACGACGCCGCCACCATGGAGCGCTGGGGGCTGGTGAACCGCGTGGTGCCTCTCGCCGAGCTGCGCGACGAGGTCCGGCGCTGGGCTGACGAGATGCTCGAGAAGAGCCCGACCGCGCTGCGCGTGCTCAAGCACTCGTTCAACGCCGACAGCGAGTCGATCGCGGGCCTGGGCGCCCTGGCCTTCGACTCGCTCGAGCTCTTCGTGCGTACTCCGGAAGCGAGGGAGGGCGTGGCTGCGTTCACGGAGCGCCGCAAGCCCGACTTCGCGAAGTACCGCCGGTGAGCCGCGTGGCGTTCGTGACCGGGGGCGGCGGCGGGATCGGCGGCGCGATCGCGCGCGCGCTCGCCAAGACCGGCCAGCGCGTGGCGGTCGCGGACCTCGACCTGGCCCGAGCCGAGGCGGTCGCGAAGCAGTGCGGCGGCCACGCCGTGCGGCTCGACGTCTGCGACCCCGCGTCGGTCGAGGCGGCTCTCGCCGGCACGCGCGCCGCCCTCGGACCGATCGACGTCTGCGTGAACTGCGCGGGCTGGGACGAGCTGCGCCCGTTCCTGCGCACCGACGAGGCCTTCACCCGCAAGGTGCTCGAGATCAACCTGGCCGGGCCGATCCGCGTGACCCGCGGCGTGCTCCCGGACATGCTCGAGCGCCGCTTCGGGCGCCTGGTCAACATCGCCTCGGACGCGGGACGCGTCGGCTCCTCGCTGGAGGCGATCTACTCCGCCGCCAAGGGCGGCCTGATCGCCTTCACCAAGACGATCGCCCGCGAGGTCGCCCGCCACGGCATCACCGCGAACTCGGTGTGCCCCGGGCCCACCGATACGCCGCTGCTCGCGGGCATCGTGGAGGCGAGCGCGGACGGCCGCAAGGTGATCGAGTCGATGACCCGCGGCGTGCCGATGCACCGACTGGGCACGCCGGACGACATCGCGGCGGCAGTCGGGTTCCTGGCGTCCGACGCCGCCAGCTACGTCACCGGCCAGACGCTGTCCGTCTCCGGCGGCTTAACGATGGCCTAGGGCAAGCGCGCGAAGCGCGCGCGCAGCGAGGCGCAGCCGAGCGAAGGCCGCTCGGCGACAGCCGTCGCGGCACGGACCGCAAGCGCGCGAAGCGCGCGCGCAGCGAGGCGCAGCCGAGCGAAGGCCGCTCGGCGACAGCCGTCGCGGCTCAGGGCTCAGGCCAGGAGCTTGCGGCGGAGGCAGGCTCCGGCGATGCCGAGGCCCGCGAGGTAGAGCGTGAGCGCGGCGGCCTCCGGCACCGGGCGCACGCCCACGCTGCCGTAGTTCAGGTTGTTGCCGACCACGACCTGGCCGTTGTCCGAGAGCCCGAACACGTCGAAGCGCACGAGCTGATCGATGTTCTTGAGCCCGCTGACGCTGATCGTCAGCGTGAGCGGGTCGTTCACGCCGCGCACCAGCCTGGTCTCGAGGTCGAACGCCGCGGCCACGGCCTGGTTCAGGTTCAGGAACCCGTCGTTGCCGATGCCCTCGATGTAGGCCGGCAGTCCGAAGCTCGGGGCGGCGGTGAACACACCCGCGTCGTAGGAGAGGGTGGCGATCTGGCCGCCGATGTCCGCACGGATCGAGACACCGGTGTAGTCGACGCCCGAGGCGAGTGCGACGGAGAGCAGCAGGTTGCCGTAGGCGTCGGGCGGTAGGTCGTCCAGAAAGTCGATCACCACCTCGAAGGTGCAGTCCTCCGGCAGGTCGACGCGGATCACCGAGCCGTCTCCGACGTTTTCGTTCTCGTCGGCCAGCAGCTGCAGGCGCGGCTGCGTGACGTTCGGGTCGAAGATCGACGTGACCGCGCCGGACCCGCTCACCACAGATATCGCGCGCGCTTCCGACGCACCGGCAACCAAGAGGAAGATCCCGAGCAGCTCCAGCTTCCGCATCGACAACCCCCGCAGCAGGAGAAAATCAGCCTTGCGTGGGGTGAGTAGCGCGGGGGGCGAATGGGTGGCGAGCTGCGCACGCGTGGACCCGAGTGATCCCGAGTTGTCCCGTTGTTGCGCAGTCCGACTACAGCACGCCGCGCTCGCGCAGCGCGCGCACGGCGTCGGCGTCGAGGCCGAGCTCGGCATACACCGATTCGTTGTCGGCGCCGAGCGGGCGTCCAGCGTGGGCGATGCGGCCGGGAGTCTCCGAGAGCCGCGGCAGCACGCCGACCATGCGCACCTGACCGCCGCGGCCGTCCGGCACCGACACGAGGTTGCCGCGCGCTGCGACGTGCGGGTCGGCGAACACGTCGGCCATCGAGTTCACGCGGCTCGCCGGAACTTCGTGCGCAACCAGTGTCGCCAGCACCTCGGCGCTGCTCTGCGCGCGCACCCAGGCTTCGATCTCGCCCTCGAGCAGATCGGCGTGCTTGCGGCGCGCGCCCGGGTGGACGAAGCGCGGATCGTCCGCGAGCTCCGGCCGCCCCATCGCGCGCGCCAGGCGCCGGAACAGGTGATCGGGCGCGGCGAACGCCACGACGTAGTCGCCGTCCGCCGTCTCGTAGAGCCCGCTCGGGATCGCCGCGGCGTGCCGGTTGCCGCTGCGCTCGCGCTGCACGCCGAGCCGATCGTAGAGCGATGGCACGCCTTCGGAGGCGCGCAGCAGCGGCTCGTAGAGCGCCAGGTCGATCACCTGGCCGCGCCCCTCGGGATGCGTGTCGCGGGCGTAGAGCGCCATCGCGATCGCGAAGGCGTTCCACGCCGCCGACAGGTAGTCCGCGAGCGCATAGCCGGTGCGCACGGGTGGCCGGTCCGGGTAGCCCGAGGCATAGGTCGTCCCCGCGAAGGCCGCGGACACGCGGTCGAACGCGCCGCGCTCGCGGTAGGGGCCGGTCTGCCCGTAACCTGAGAATCGCAGGTAGATCAGACGAGGGTTCTCGGCGCACAGGCGGTCGGGTCCGAGCTTCCAGTCCTCCATCGTCCCGGGGCGGAAGCTCTCGATCAGCACGTCGGCGCCTCGCGCCAGCCGCGCCAGGATCTCCTGCCCCTCGGGCACGCGCAGGTTGAGCGTGACGCAGCGCTTGTTGCGCCCTTCCTGAAGCCACACCAGCTCGGCGCCGGCGCCGCCGCCCAGGCCGCGCAGCGTGTCACCGCGCGCGGGCTCCTCGACCTTGATCACGTCGGCGCCGAAGTCACCGAGCGTCGTCGCCGCCACCGGCCCCGCGAACACGGTCGCGAGATCGAGCACCCGGATCCCCTCGAACGGAAGTCTGCTCATGCCGCATCGTAGTCCCAGGCGCACTGGTAGGATCCGGCGCCGTGCCAGACGGGCATGGGTTGCTGCGCAATCGGGACTTCGTGCGGCTCTGGGCCGCGGCGACGATCTCGGTGTTCGGCTCGCTCGTCACCCGCACCGCGCTGCCCTTCACGGCGATCCTCTGGCTCGGCGCCGACGCCTCCGAGATCGCGCTGCTGCGGGCAGCCGAGATCCTGCCGGCCGTCGTCCTCGCGCTGGTCGCGGGCGTGTGGGCGGATCGGCTGCGCCGGCGTCCGACGCTGATCGCCGCTGACCTCGCCCGCGCCGCGCTGCTGTGCACGGTCCCTGCCGCGGCATGGCTCGGCGCGCTGCGCCTCGAGCACCTGTTCGCGGTGGCGCTCGCGGTGGGCTGCTTCTCGGTGTTCTTCGACGTGGCGCACCTGGCCTACCTGCCGACCCTCGTCTCGAGAGACCAGCTCCTGGCGGCGAACTCGCGGCTCTCCGCCACAAGCCACGCCGCCGAGGTCGGCGCGTTCGCTTCGGGTGGGTTCCTGGTCCAGCTCCTCGGCGCGCCGTTCGCTCTGGTGGTGGACGCCGGCTCGTTCGTCGCGTCCGCGCTCCTGCTCGCGCGCATCCGCGGTCTCGAGCCGGCCAGCGCTCAGAGCGGCGCCTTCGACGTCCGCCGCGAGCTCGCGGACGGCGTGGCCGCGGTGCTCGGCCACCCGCTGCTGCGGCCGCTCGGGCTCGCCGCGATGGCACAGAGCTTCGCCTTTGGCCTCGTCGGAACGGTCTACCTGCTCTACGTGAATGAGGAGCTCGGGTTCGCGCCGGGCGTACTCGGGCTGATCTTCGCGGTGGGGGGCGTGAGCTCGATCGCCGGGGCGCTCTTCGCCGCGCGCGCGGCCGACGCGTTCGGGACCGGCAGAGTGATCATCACCGGCCTCGTGGTGCTGGCGCTCGCGACGCTGTTCCTGCCGCTCGCGCCGGGCGCGACTCTGATTGGTGCCGCGCTGCTGGTGGCGCACCAGCTCGGGGACGGCTTCGACGTGATCGCGCGCGTGAACGAGGTGAGCCTGCGCCAGCGCGTGACGCCCGACGCGCTGCTCGGCCGCGTGAACGGCAGCCTGCACTTCGCGAGCCACGCTGCGCTACTTCTGGGCACGCTCGCCGGCGGCTGGCTCGGCGAGGCGGCTGGCCTGCGCGCGACGCTCGTGCTCGGGGCGGGCGTCGCGCTGCTCGGCGCGCTGGTGGTCGGCTACTCGCCCGTGCGCTCGGTGACGCGCCTGTAGCGCTCGCGCAGCAGCCCACGCTCGTCGGCGCTGAGTGCGGGCTCGAAGACGCGGACGGCGACGAACCTGCGCAGGTACGCGCGCGCGTCCGCGATGTCTCGGAAGCGCCCGTCGGCGATCGCCTGCACCGCGGCGTTTCCGAGCGCGCTGGCCTCGACCGGACCTGCGCGCACGGGAAGCCCGGTCGCGTTGGCGGTCGCTTGATTCAGGAAATCGTTCTGGCAGCCGCCGCCCACGATCGCGAGCGCGCGCAGACGCTCGCCGGTGAGCGACTGGAGCCCGTCGAGCACCTCCGCGTAGCGCAGCGCGAGCGACTCGAGCACCACGCGCGCGAGCGCCGCGGCGTCGCGCGGCGCCGGCTGGCCAGTCTCCTCCAGGTAGGCGCGAACCGCGGCCTCCATGTCCGGCGGATTCAGGAAGCGCGCGTCATCGGGGTCGATGAATGCAGCGCCCGCGGCCGCGCCGGCCGGGTCGCTCTGCGCAACTCCGCGCGCCTGCCACGCGCGGCGGCAGCCTTCCAGGATCCACAGGCCCATCACGTTGCGCAGCACGCGGAAGGTGCCGAAGGCGCCCGCCTCGTTGGTGACGTTGGCGGCGAGCGCGGCCGGGCCGATGCAGGGCTCACGCGCTTCGACGCCGACCAGCGACCAGGTTCCCGAGCTGACATACGCCACGCCGGGCTCGAGCGGCGCGCCGACGACCGCGCTCGCCGTGTCGTGCGCGGCCGGCGGGACGACGCGGAGCGAGCCCAGCCCGTGCTCCGGCCGCAGCACGCCGAGGCGCGTGCCGGGCTCGACGACCGGCGCCAGCGCCGGGAGCGGCAGCTCGAGCTTCGCGCCGAGCGTCGCGCACCAGCGCCCGTCGAGCCCAAGGAGCTGCGTGGTGGAGGCGAGCGTGCGCTCGGCGACGGCCTCGCCGCACAGTCGGAAGTGGAACCAGTCGGGCAGGAGGAGGATGCGCGCGGCCGCGCGCGGCCACGCTCCTCCGTGCACGTGCGCGAAGAGCTGATACAGCGTGTTGATTGGCAGCGACTGGATGCCGGTGGCGGCGAAGATCCCCGCGCGCGGCACGCGCACGAACACCTGCGCCATCACACCATCGGTGCGCCGATCGCGATAGCCGATCGGATCCTCGAGCAGGCGGCCCTGCGCGTCGGCCAGCGCATAATCGACGCCCCAGCCGTCCACACCGACGCTCGAGAGCTCGGCGCTCGCCGCCGCACGGCGCAGGCCGTGCAGGATGCCGTCGAACAGCGCAGCCTCGTCCCAGCGCTCGTGGCCGTCACGGACGCGCGTGCCGTTCGGAAAGCGGTGCACGATCTCGACGTCGAGCGCGCGCTCGCCGAAGCGCACACAGGCCACTCGTCCGCTCGCCGCCCCGAGGTCGACGGCCGCGTACGCGGGGTCCATCCCGGCTAGAAGGCATCTCGAAAGAGGAAAACGCAAGCGCGAAGCGCGCGCAGCGAGGCGCAGCCGAGCGTAGGCCGCTCGGCGACAGCCGTCGCGGCACGGGCGGGTGCAAGCGCGAAGCGCGCGCAGCGAGGCGCAGCCGAGCGTAGGC
>CAYVQJ010000109.1:0-15348 GCA_964454165.1 uncultured Myxococcales bacterium
TTATCGTCCCCGGCAGTTGCACTCCGACCTCTGAGCGCGGTGCGCGCGCACGCTACGGCAGTGAAGCCCCAATCGCGGGAGCTGCCAGCCCATCACGGGATTCCCGATGTCTCGATTCTCTCCGAAGACCGTCCTGACGAGGCTTGGCCGTCGCATCTTCCGCGTGCCCACGTACGCGCGCAACTCGCAGGTGCTGCACACGATTCTCGCGCACAGCACGCCGAGACGATTCTTCAACCTGCTGCTCGTCGAGGCGGAATACCGGCTGCGCCGCACGCGCGTCGCAGGACGGCCGTACGTGCTCGTCATCGACCCCACGAACGTGTGCAACCTGCGCTGCCCGCTGTGCCCGACCGGCCAGCTCGACAAGAGCGCCTCCAAGGGCATGCTGCCGTTCGCGACGTTCGAGAAGATCCTCGACGAGCTCGGCCGCGACCTGATCACGATCCGGCTGTACAACTGGGGCGAGCCGCTGCTTCACAAGGACATCGTCCGGATGTGCCAGCTCGCCTACGACCGCGGCGTGTCGGTGAAGCTATCGTCGCACCTGAACGATCTGACGCCCGAGCTCGCCGAGGGTCTGCTGCGCGCGCGCGTGAAGAAGCTCTACGTGTCAGCCGACGGCGCCACGCCCGAGAGCTACGCGGTCTACCGGCGCGGGGGCGACTTCCAGCGCGTGCAGGACAACATCCGCATGCTGGTCGCCAAGCAGCGCGAGCTCGACGCCTGGTTCACACGGGTGATCTGGCTGTTCCACGTGTTCCGCCACAACGAGCACGAGGTCGAGATCGCGCGCCGCCTCGCCGCCGATCTCGGCGTGGAGCTCTCGCTCAACCGCGCGCGCACCGACATGGGCAAGGAGATCTTCGAGACCGTCGAGACAGCACTCGAGCGCGATGGCCACTGGCTGCCCAGCAACGACGAACTCTGCGCATACGACCGCGAGAACAAAGTCGCGCAGCGCGAGCCGACCTGTCACCTGCCGTGGCAGGACACGGCCATCAACTGGGACGGGAACGTGCTCGCCTGCTGCAGCGTCTACAGCGAGAAGCACTCGTACGGGAACATCCACGACGGCTCGTTCAAGGCGGTCTGGAACGGCGAGCTCTACCGTGAAGCGCGCCGCGAGATCCTCGGCAAGGGCGAGACGCGCGACACGATCTGCAAGACCTGCAAGCGGAACGGCTACCTGTTCCTGTAGCGGTTCAGGAGCCCGGCTCGAAGGCCCGCGGGTCGCGGAGCAGCGCGCCGCCGGGACCGAAGTGCCAGACCGGGGTCGGTGCGAGCCGCCCCGAGCGCTCGAGCGCCCGGCGCGCGCGCCGAACCAGGAGCTCGCGCTCGTGTTCCGGACCTGCGCCCGGATCCTCCAGCTCGAGCGTCCCACCGCGCAGACGCACGGGCCGCAGGGCGGGCAGGCCCAGGCGCTCCAGCTGATGCGCACGCACCCAGGCCTGGCGCGCCCCGCGTAGTCCGAGGTCGAGGCGCACCACGCTTGCGAACTCGCGCCCGACGACCGTCCACGCGTCGCCCTCCCTGCGCAGGTGCCGTCCCGTCCGGAACGCGGCTCGCCCGGCCCGGCGTGCGTCGCGGGCGCGAATGCGCCGGAGCTCGCGCAGGATCGAGAGCGCTGCCACCCGGCGCTCCGCCCGCGTGTGGCCGTCTCCGAGGTAGGTCGCCAGGAAGCTCATGCGCTCGGTCTGCGACACCAACGCGTGACGCGCGAGCTTGGCGAGGAGCGTCCAGCGCCGCTTCCCGAGCCTGCGCCCGACCGCGCAGCGCTCGAAGTCGAGCAGCACGAGCCGGTCGTCCGGCGTCGCGAGAAAGTTGTTCGGCGAGAAGTCGTCCTGATCCACGCCCGCGTCGTGCAGCCGCCGGGCGAGCGCGCCGAACGCGCGCAGCAGGCGGCGCCGCCGTTCGCGCGGGACGTCCCGGGCGGCGAGCAGCGCGCGCAGGTCGGCGCCCGTGCGCTCGGCGATCACCGACAGGCTGCGCAGGAGCACGCCCAGGCGCCGCTCCTCGCCGACTGCGAGCGGCGCCGCGACCTCGAAGCCTCGTGCGGCGACGCGGCTCGCGCACACGTGCTCGCGTCGCGCCTTCGACGGGCGCAGCCAGTAGCGCAGCCGGGCGGCACCGCGCAGCTCGAACACCTTGACGTAGAGGGCGGGCTCGTCTGGCGCGCCGCCGACGCGGAAGAAGCGTTTGCGACCCATGCGCGCCCGCGCGACACTGCCCGGGCCCGCGAGCACCACGTCGGGATCGGCGACCAGTCGCTCGAGGAGCGGCGTCGGGGCGCCGAAGATCCACCAGCGCAGCCCCCGGCGCGCGCGCGTGACGGCCGTCATGCGAGGGGAGGCTAGAGCGTGACCGCGTCGGTTCAAGGAGCCGTGCGCTTCTCGTCCCTCGCGGAAGCCGAGCGCTGGCTCGACGGCTTCGTCAACCGCGAGCGCGTCGCGCACTTCGACTACGAGAAGCTCGGTCTCGCGCGGATCCGCGCGCTGCTCGCGCGGCTCGGCGACCCGCAGCTGGGACTCCCGGCGATCCACGTCGCGGGCTCCAAGGGCAAGGGCACGACTTCCCTGGTGGCCGAAGCTCTGCTCCGGGCAGCGGGCGTCCGCGTCGGCACCTTCACCAAGCCCCATCTCGAGAGCTGGGTCGAGCGCTTTCGCGTCGACGGCGTGCCCGTCGCTGCTGCGGACCTGCTCCGCGTGCTTGAGCGGGTGGCGCCGGCCGTCGAGGAGCTGCGCGCCGACCCCGAGCTGTGTCCGAGCTTCTTCGACGTGACCGTGGCGCTCGCACTCGCGGTCTTCCGCGACGCAAACGTCCTGGCCGCGGTGATCGAGGTCGGGATCGGCGGGCGGCTCGACTCGACCAACGTGGTGGACTCGCGCGTGTCAGTGCTGACGACCGTGCAGCTCGAGCACACCGACAAGCTCGGCGACACGCTGGAGGCGATCGCGCGCGAGAAGGCCGGGATCGCCCGGCCCGGCGTGCCGTTCCTGCACGGGCCGCTCGAGCCCGAGGCCTGGGGCGCGGTCGCGGCGAAGGCGGTCGACGTCGATGCTCCCCTCGAAGAGGTCCGCGCGCGCGCGCTGCGCGCCGACGACGCCGGGATCGAGCTCGAGCTTCCCGATGGGCGGCGCGCGTTCGCTGCGCTGCGCGGCGCGCACCAGGTGACGAACGTCGCGCTCGCCGTCGCCGCCGTGGAGAGCTTCCTGGCACGGCCACTCGCGGCGCGTGAGCTCGCTTGCCTCGCCGACCTGCGCATCCCCGCGCGCATCGAGCGCTTCGGCAACGTCGTGCTCGACTGCTCGCACACGCCAGACTCGCTGCGCGCGCTGCGCCAAACACTCGCCGCGCTCGAGCCCGGCCGCCGCTGGGTCTGGGTCGCCGCTCTCTCGCGCGACAAGGACGCCGCCGGGATCATGAGCGAGGTCGGCGACACCGCGCGCGCCTGCGTGCTCACGACGGCGGAGCCGCTGCGCTCCGCCGACCCGGAGGCGCTGGCGCCGCTGGCGTGGGCCGCGGGGATCGAGACGGTCGAGACCGCGCCCAACCCGCAGGCGGCGCTGGCCCGCGCGCGGGTGCTGCTGCGCGACGGCGAGCTGCTCGTGATCGCGGGCTCCTTCCTGCTGGCGGGGGCGCTGCGCCGAGAGCTCCTGCCGCGGTAGACTGCGCCGCCGTTCGGGGGCAAGGAGGCTCGCGCGTGGCCGTGATCCGCAAGAAGACGGGCAACTACCTCGAGGACTTCCGCGTCGGCCACACCTTCCGGCACAAGGGCGGCCGCACCGTTGGCGAAGGCCTGCACGCCCACATGAGCGACTTCTGCTACACGACCAACCCGCTGCACAAGAACCGGCGCTACGCGCGCGCCTACGGCTATCGCGACCTGCTGGCGCCGCCGGGACTCGTGCTGGCCGTCGCGTTCAGCCAGACCGTCGAGGACGTCTCCGAGAACGCACGGGCCAACCTGGAGTACATCGACATGCGTTACGGCGCGCCGGTGTACATCGGAGACACGATCGAGACCGAGACCAGCGTGCTCTCCGTGCGGCCCTCGACCTCACGGCCCGAGCTCGGCGTGGTGCACGTGCAGAGCGTCGCGCGCAACCAGGACGGCGCGATCGTGATCGCCTACCAGCGCAAGGTGCAGGTGTTCCGGGACGACCCGGCCGCGAAGGTGGACGACGGCGAAATCGCGCCGAAGCCCGTCGACGTGCAGCCCGCGATTCCAGACTACGACCCGCGCGCGCGCTACGAAGACCTATCGCACCTGACCAACCGCGACACCTACTTCGAGGACTTCCGGCCCGGCGACGTGATCGAGCACTCGCGCGGCCGCGTGATGACCGAGGAGCACATCTTCCTGACGGGCATGCTCGACAACACCTCGCAGGTGCACTGCAACCAGACCATGATCGACCGCGACCCGGCGCGCTACCTCGGCGGGCGACTCGTGGTGTACGGCGGGATTCCCTTCGCGTTGTGCCTCGGCCTGTCCTGCCCCGACGTCGCCGACAACAGCCCCTGCGACGTGGTCTACACCACGGGACGTCACACCGCGCCGATCTTCGCGGGCGACACCGTGTTCGCCTCGACCGAGATCAAGAGCGCGCGCGACTTTTCCGGGCGCCCCGATCTCGGTCTGCTCTCGGTCGCGCTGCGCGGCCACAAGTTCGAGCGCTCTCCCTCCGGCGAGAAGAAGGTCGAGATCTTCCAGCTCGACCGCGAGCTCGCGGTGCGCCGCAGGTCGCATTACCTGCGGGGGTAGGAGCAGTCTTGGCCGCGACGGCTAGCGCCGAGCGGCCTTCGCTCGGCCGGAGGCCTCGCTGCGCGCGCGCTTCGCGCGCTTGCGTAGGTCTTTGCCGCGACGGCTGGCGCCGAGCGGCCTTCGCTCGCGCCAGACGCGCTCGCTGCGCGCGCGCTTTGCGCGCTTGCCGGGGCATCGTCGCGGAGCCTTCTCGGTGAGCCGAGGCCGGCTACCGCCTCGCTGTTCTCGCGCTCGTATCAGGCCGCGGCCAGGAGCGTCTCCAGCACGAAGCCGCCTAGCAGGCGGCGGAGCTCGGCGGAGCCGTCGTTGAAGACCAGGCCGATGCCGCCGGCGAGCCGGTAGGCCGCGTCGGCGCGCGTGCGCAGCTGCGCGCCACCGGGCAGCTCGAACTCGAGCTCGACCCTGGCGCCGAGCGGAATCGCCGGCGCGCTCTCGATCAGACAGCCGTTCTCCGACAGCGAGACGATCGAGCCCTTGCCCTCGCGTCCGTCGAGGCGGAAGCGGGACGCCAGCCGCGTCGCCACGCGCGGGGTCGAACGCGGCGCCGCCTCCATCACCGACTGGAGCAGACGATACATCTCGTGGACGCCCGCCGGGCGCCGCACCGCCCCCACGATGCGCGGGTCCTGGGTCGCGGGCGCGGGCCCGTTCGTCACCAGCACCACCGGCACGCGCACGCCCTCGGGATCGTCGGGAAGCTCGAGCAGGCGCGGCTCCTCCGCGATGCGCAGGTCCGGTCGCCGGCGCGACATCACCGGAGGCAAGCGCGAGAGCTCCTCGACCGGCAGGATCCGGTAGCCGAGCTTCGCGAGCAGCGGACGGGTCAGTGCTGCGTAGGCGTCCGGTGCGGCGTAGGACAGGAGCAGGCGGCGCGGGGCCTTCGCGGGCATCGGCTTCTTTTCGGCGCGCGCCCGCCCCGGAGTGAGGGGGGCAAGACGACGGCAGCGCGCGCGCAACCCGCCTTGACCCGCCGGGTGGCGGCGCGCATCGTCGCGCGCCGGAGGCGGAGATGCGCATCCTGTATCTCGACGTCGACACGCTGCGAGCGGATCACCTCGGCTGCTACGGCTACGCGCGCGCGACGAGTCCCAACATCGATGCCCTGGCGGCGGGCGCGCTGCGTTTCGAGCGCTGCTACGCCTCCGACGTGCCGTGCCTGCCGAGCCGCACCGCGCTCTCGACCGGGCGCTTCGGGATCCACAACGGCGTCGCGTCGCACGGCGGAAGCGCCGCGGACCCGAAGCCCGACGGCGCGCAGCGCGGCTTCTGGTCGACCCTCGGCACCCGGAGCTTCGCCACTCAGCTCCTGCGCCGCGGGCTCCACACGGCCACGATCTCGAGCTTCGCGGAGCGGCACTCGGCGTACCACTGGTACTCAGGCTTCCGCGAGGTCTACAACCCGGGAAAGTTTGGGCTGGAGACCGCCGACGAGGTCGGAGCGCTCGCGCTCGACTGGCTCGCGCGCAACGCGACGCGCGAGTCGTGGTTCCTGCACGTGCACTTCTGGGACCCGCACACGCCGTACCGCACGCCGGAAGACTTCGGCGATCCCTTCGCCCGCGATCCCGTTCCCGTGTGGCTCGACGAGGACGTGCGCGCGGCCCACTGGGAACGCGCCGGTCCGCACTCCGCTCAGGAGGTGCTCGGCTGGACGCCGGCGGGGATGTGGCGCGGCGCCTATCGCCGGCAGCCCGAGCAGGCGCGCGACGTGGCCTGTGTGCGGCGCATGTTCGACGGCTACGACGCCGGCGTGCGCTACGTGGACGACCACGTCGGCCGCTTGCTGGACGCGCTCGTGCGCGCGGGCGTCTACGACGACGCGGCGGTGATGCTCTCGGCGGACCACGGGGAGACGCTCGGCGAGCTCGGGATCTACTGCGACCATCATACGGCCGACGAGTGCGTCGCCCGCGTGCCCATGCTCCTGCGCTGGCCGGGCTTGGCACCGCGCGTGCTGCGCGGACTGCACTACCAGATCGACGTCGCGGCCACGCTGCTGGAACTCGCGGGCGCGTCCGTGCCTGCGAGCTGGGACGGCCGGAGCTTCGCCGACGCGCTGCGCAGCGGCCTCGATCCCGTCCGCCCCTTCCTGGTGTTGACCCAGGGCGCGTGGACCGCCCAGCGCGGGATCCGCTTCGACGACTGGCTCTGCCTGCGCACGTACCACGACGGCTACCACGGCTTTCCCGACACGCTGCTGTTCGACGTGGCGGCTGACCCGCACGAGCAGCGCGATCTCGCGGCGCAGCGCCCCGAAGTGGTGGCCCGCGCGCTGGCCCTGCTCGAGGAATGGCACGCCGACGCGATGAAGAGCTCGAGCGACGGCGTCGATCCGCTCTGGACCGTGCTGCGCGAGGGTGGACCCTGGCACGTGCGCGGCCAGCTACCCGCCTATCTCGCGCGCCTGCGAGACACGGGCCGAGCGGCGCACGCCGAGCGCCTCGCCGCGCGCTGGCCGGAGGCTGCGACCCCTCGCTGACGGGGACCGGGTCAGAGCGCGGCGGCGCGCGACTGCAGCTCGACGTAGCGGCGATACGCGCCGTCGGGGCGGGACAACAGCTCGGCCGGCGAGCCCTGCTCGAGGATGCGTCCGGCCGACACGAACGCGATGCGATCCGCCGCGCGCACCGTGGAGAGGCGGTGCGCGATCACGAGCACCGCGCGCGAGCGGCTCGCCTCGCGCAGGGCGGCGACCAGACGCTGCTCGGTGTCGGGATCGAGCGCGGACGTCGGCTCGTCCAGGATCAGGATCGGGGCGTCGCGCACCAGCGCGCGCGCGATCGCCAGCCGCTGCTTCTGGCCGACCGAGAGCCGGGCGCCGGCGCGCCCGAGCCGCGTGCGATAGCCGTCGGGCAGGGCGCGGATGAACTCGTCGGCGCCCGCGATCGCAGCGGCCCGTCGCAGCTCGAGATCGGTCGCGTCGAGTCGGCCGAGGCGCAGGTTCTCCTCGAGCGTGCCGTCGAACAGCACGTTCTCCTGGAACACGAACGCGACCTGCGCGCGCAGCGAGGAGCGCGTCGCGTCCGCGACGTCGTAGCCGTCGAACCGCACGCGGCCGCTCTGCGGTGAGACGAAGCGCGGGATCAGGTAGGCGAGCGTGGTCTTGCCGGCGCCGGCCGGGCCGACGAGCGCCGTGATCTCGCCGAGCGGCATCTCGAGCGAGACGCCATCGAGCGCGGCCGTTCCATCGGGGTACGTGTAGCTCGCATTCTCGATCGAGACGCCACGCGCCATGCGTGGCAGCTCGAGCGCATTCGGCGCGTCCGTCTCCGCGGGCAGATCCATCAGGAAGAACACGCGATCCAGCCCGGCCGCGCCGCGCTGCACGCGGATCCAGAGCGCGCCGAGCTCGATCGCGTAGAAGAACATCTGGAAGAAGTACCCGATCAGCACCCCGAAATCGCCGCGCGTGATCGCGCCCGTGATCACGAGGTCGGCCACGTAGAGGAAGGCGCGCCCGACCAGCCAGGTGCCCGGGACGATCGCGGCCAGGAACGCCAGCATGCCGGCCGCCATCACCGCGCGGTAGCCGGCGAACGACGCCAGGCTGTCGCGGTCGAAGCGCCCGCGCTGCCGCGCCTCGCCGCCGAGGCTTTGCACGGCGAGGATGTTGCTCATGCCTTCCTCGATCGTCGCCGTCGTGGTCGAGCCTGCGCGGCGCGACTGCGCTTCGCGCCGGCGCAGCACGGCGGCGAACGGGAAGGTCGCGACGAGCGCGGCGGGCGCGAAGGCGAGCGCCGTCCAGAACAGCGCCGGGTGCTCCCCGTACACGTGCCACAGCACGAGGACCGTGGTTCCCATCGCGATCGGCAGCAGCGTGGGTGTCAGCACCAGCCGGTAGGCGACCTCGGTGATCGCGGGCGTGTCGTACATCACGCGGTAGACCGCGTCGCCGATCGGCTCGTCGTCGAACGCCGAGAGCGGCAAGCCCTGGATCCGCTCGAACAGCCGCGAGCGGTAGTGGTGGTTGAAGGCCTGCGAGAGCCGCAGCGTGAAGCGGAAGTCGAGCAGCCCGAGCAGGCCGCCGGCAAAGCTCCAGCCGGAGTTGGCGGCGTTCTCGGTGTCGGTGGCGGTGTCGTGTCCGCTCGCGAGGTAGGCGTTGGTGTCGTCGCGCTCGCGGCCGGTGAGCCCGAGCGCGCCGACCAGCAGCACGAGCACGGCCTGGGCCGCCAGCACCACGAGCAGGATTTCGACCCGGTCGAGCCCCTGGAGCAAGGCGATGCAGGGGCGCAGGAAGGCAGGGTAGGTGGCCAGACCCTCCGCGATCGACTTGCCGTCGATCACGTGATCGATCACGACCTTCGCCGGCCACGGCAAGAGCAGGAGCGGCGCCAGCGATGCCAGCGTGAGCAGCGCCTTGCAGGCGAAGCGGCCGCGGAAGGGCGCGACGTAGCGGAAAGCCTGGCGGAACACCGCGAAGGCTTCGCGCGTGCTCACGAAGCGCCTCCGGCGGCGAGTGCTATGGACTCCGCCCGGACCAACGCGCCGTAGGCGCCGCCGCGCTCGACGAGTGTGTCGTGCGAGCCGGTCTCGACGATGCGTCCGTCCGCCAGGTACAGGATCTGGTCCGCGCGCCGGATCGTGGAGAGCCGGTGCGTGATCAGGAACACCACGCGTCCCTTGCCCCAGACGCGCAGCCGCTCGAGCAGCCGAATTTCGGTCTCGGCGTCGAGCGAGGCGGTCGGCTCGTCCAGGATCAGGATCGGCGCGTCCTTGAGCAGGGCGCGCGCGATCGAGAGCCGCTGGCGCTCGCCCGTCGAGAGCCGCGCGCCGCGCTCGCCGAGCGGGGTGTCGTAGCCCGCGGGCAGCGCGGCGATGAACTCGTCGGCGCACGCGACCCTCGCGGCAGCGCGCACCGCTTCGTCGCTCGCCTCGGGCACCGCGTAGCGCAGGTTCTCGCGCAGCGTGGCGGCGAACAGCACGTTCTCCTGCAGGGCGATCGCGACGCCGCGGCGCAGGCTCGCCACGCGGAACTCGCGCAGGTCGCGCCCATCGATCGCGATCGTCCCGCGATCGGGATCGAACAGCCGCACCAGGAGCGCGAGCAGCGTGCTCTTGCCAGCGCCCGTCGGTCCGACGACCGCGCAGATCGAGCCCGGCCGTGCCTCGAAGCTCACGCCCTCGAGCACCGGGCGGTCCGGCTGGTAGCGGAAGCACACGTCGCGGTACGTGATCGACTCGCACACGCCGTCGAAGTCGCGCGCGCCCGGTGCGTCGCGCACCTCGGGCTCGAGGTCGAGCACTTCGAACACGCGGTCGAGGCCGATCGCGACGTCCTGCGTGGCGCCCCAGACCTGGAAGATGCGGTCGATCCCGCCGGCGGCCTGCCCGAACAGCCACTTGAACACGTTGTAGGAGCCGAGGCTCCACGCGGTCACGCCGAAGCCCGTGATCAGCTTCTCGAGGCCGAGCCCACTGCCTTCGAGCAGCGACCAGGCGAAGATCGGCGCGCCGTGGATCGCCGGCAGCGTGGCGAGCCAGTACGCGGCAAGCGTCAGGAAGGACGCGCTCCAGAATACGCCGACTCGGAACAGCGCGTAGCGGCTGCGCGCCTCGAACGCGGCGTCGAACGCCGTGCGCGAGTCCTGTTCGAAGCGCTGCTGCTCGTGCCCTTCGAGGCCGAATGCCTTGATCACCTTGATGCCCGCCAGGCTCTCCTGGATGCGCGCGGTCAGGTCCGCGTTGGTCTCGCGCGCGCGCCGGAAATGCTGGCGCAGCGGCCGCGAGAAGGCGCGCCCGAGCAAAAGCGTCGGCAGCCAGAGCAGGGCGACGATCGCGCCGAGCCAGGGATCGAACAGCGCGACACCGACGAGCCCGAGAAGGTAGCGCGACGCGGCGCCCGCCGGCGCCAGGAACACCACGTCGATCACGCGCGTCACCATCGCGCTGTCCTGGTACGTGCGGTAGAGCGCGTCGCCGACACGGGTGTCGGCGTGGAAGCGCAGCGACAGCGCCTGCAGGCGATCGAGCAGGCGCAGCCGCAGATCCTGGTTGATCCGCTGCAGTACCCAGACCTGGAAGTAGTACAGGCCGAAGGTCGCGGCGGTGATTGCCGGTGCCAGCAGCGCGCCGCGCCACGCAAGTGCGCGCGCGACCGCGCGCCGCGCGTCCGCGTCGAGCGCGCCCGTCGCCGGCGGGAGCCCGAGGAACGCCGCTTGCCAGGCGCTGGGCGCGGTGTCGCCGAGCACCGAGTTCCACCAGAGCCCGATGAACGCGATCACCAGCGCCGCCACCACGAGCGCGAGCGCGGACCAGCCGGACAAGAGGAGCACGAGCGCGCCGCGCACGCCGCGCAGGAGTGGCAGGCAGCGCAGCAGGATCGCGAGCACGAGCCGGAACCCGAGGCGATCGCCGCGCGCGCCCGTGCCCAGCTGCTCGAGACCGCGCAGCCCCGTCGTCGCCGCCGCCATCCGGGGTGAATACGGGCCGGGCGCGCGCCCTGTCAAATCTCGTCTTTGCCGCGCTGGCTGTCGCCAAGCGGCCTTCGCTCGGCCGGCGGCCTCGCTGCGCGCGCGCTTCGCGCGCTTGCTGGTCTGTGCCGCGACGGCTAGCGCCGAGCGGCCTTCGCTCGCGCGCGGACGCGCTCGCTGCGCGCGCGCTTCGCGCGCTTGCACGGGTCTTTGCCGCGATGGCTGTCGCCAAGCGGCCTTCGCTCGGCCGGCGGCCTCGCTGCGCGCGCGCTTCGCGCGCTTGCTGGTTATCCTGCGCGCATGATTCGCCCGCTCGGTCGCGCCGACACGGCCGAAGCTCTGCTGCTGCTGCGGGCGCGACCGGTGCACAACGTCTACCTGGAGCACCTGGTGCGGCTCGGCGCGTTGGGCGGCATGCCCGGATTTCACGGCTACTTCGAGCGTGCGCGGCTCGCGGGCGTGCTCTTGATCGCGAGCAACGGCGGCGTCGCGCTCGAGCTCTCGGGTGCGCAGGGGTTCGCGGAGCTCGCCGCGGCTGCGCGCGCCTCCGTCGTCGCGCCGCGGCACATCGTCGGACCCGAGGAGCTGACGGCGCCGTTCTGGACCGCCTACGCGTGGCCCGGTCTGCTGCCGCTCTGGTCGCGACGCGAGCCGGTGTACGTGGTGAGTCGCGCCGAGCGGAAGGCCGGCGTGGTTGGCGCCTCGGGCGAGCGCCTCGAGCGCGCGACGGAGCGCGACCTCGACGCGGTCGTCGCGAACAGCGCGCGCCAGTACGTCGAGGACCTGAAGGTCGATCGCCACGCCGCGGACCCGGGCGGCTTCCGCGAGCGGCACGCGAGCGAGCTGCGCGACGGCCGCTGGTGGGTGCTGCGCCAGGGCGGGCGCCTGGTGTTCCAGGCGCACGTGGGACCGGAGAACGAGCACGTAGTGCAGATCGGCGGCGTCTTCAGCGCGCCCGAGGTGCGCGGGCGCGGCGTCGCCTCGCGCGGCGTGGCCGCGCTCGCGGACTTGCTGCTGGCGCGTCTGCCCGGCGTGAGCCTGTTCTGCGACGAGGCGAACGCGCCGGCGCGCCGCGTGTACGAGCGCGTCGGCTTCCGCGTCGCCTTCCACTACCAGAGCTGGCTGGTTTCGTAGGCCGGGGTGATCCGGCAAGTGCTTCGCGCGCGCAGCGAGGCGGTTTCCGCCGAGCGGAGGCGGTAGCGCGCGGCCGCCCGCGCGCGTACACCGCTCAGAACAGAGGCCACTCGAGCGTCCACGACGATGCGAGCTGGAAGCGGACGCTGCCTCGCAGCAGCGGATCGGCGCCGTCGCGCAGTCCCGTGAGCTCGAGCGCGAAGGCTTCGCCCGGCGCAGGCGGCGAGCCGTCGAAGAGCCAGGTGATACATGCGTCCTCGCCGCGAGGGATCGGATAGGGAGTGCCCGCGAGAGACTGCGGTGCCGCCACTTGCGGCGCGCGCGCGAAGCCCCGGCAGTGAGAGCCCTCGGCCAGGCCCCAGTAGCCGCGCGGAGGCGCGAGCGTTCCGTCGGCACGGCGCAGCAGCACTTCGCTCGCGCTCAAGCTGAGCCCCTCGCGCTTCGACCGCAAGCTCAGACCGAGCAGGAACGCGGGTGGGCGCGTGACCGAGCGGGCGTACAGCTCCGAAGCGTTGTCGCCGCCCGGGAGTGGCAGGAACGGCAGGATGAAACCCCAGACCGAGAGCACCACCTGCTCGTTCATCGCGATGAGCTGAAGGTGCGTTTCGCGCAGCCGGAACGTGTCTCCATCGCGCTCGCCGAACCAGGTGACCTGGCCCTCGGTCATCGCGAGCGCCTCCGGGTCTTCGAGCGTCGCCCGGCTGTAGCGCCCATAGGTCACGACCACGCAGCCCGAGCAGCCGAGAAGCGCAACGAGTGCGATCAGCGTCCGTCTCACGGCGCCCTCCACCGGGCGCGAGCATGCGTGGCGGTCGCTACTCGCGCAAGCGCGCCGCGCGCTCCTCGAGCCGCGCGAGCGCGCGCCGCGCATCGGCAGACTCCGGGCCGCGCCGCGCGAGGTAGCGCTGCGCGGCGCGCAGCACGTCGGCGGGCACGCCAGCCGTATCTGCGAGCTCCGACCAGGCGCGGTCGGCGTCCCGCAGCCGTCCGACGAGCGTGTACACGCGCGCGCGCGCGACGCGGATCGGCAGGGCCTCGCCCGGGCGTGGCGGGGGCAGCGGCAGCCAGAGCGCACGCGCCTTCTGCACCTGTCGGAGCATCTGGGTGACGAGAGCCCACTCCGGCTCCACGGCCGCGGCGTTGGCGAGCGCGCGCTCCGCGGCGTCGAACTCCAACGCGCGCGCACGCACGGCGCCGAGATCGAGCTGGTGACGCGCGGAGCGCGGCTGCTCGCGGGCGATCGCTTCGAGCAGCGCGATCGCCTCCGGGTAGCGCCCGACCTCGGACAGCACCAGAGCGTAGTTCGAGCGCAGCGGGCGATCGGCGCGAGCCTCGGGGCGGACCTGCGCGAACGCCCGCTCGCGCCGCAGCGCCTCTTCGTAGTACGTGACCGCTTCGTCGCTACGCCCTCGCCACGCCAGCACGGTCGCGACCTCTGCGTGCGCCTCGCCGGAGAGCGCAGGAGCACGCGCGAGCTCGCCTCGCCAAAGCTCGAGCTCGTCCTTCCAGTCGCGGGCGCGCAGGTGCGTGGTGCCCCCGAACGCCACGAGAGCGATGCCGCAGACGGCGACCGCGCGCTGCTGCCCGCGCGGCGACAGTCTCCGCGACGCGAGGGCGAGGGCAGTCGCCAGCGCGGCGAGCGGCAGATACAGGAACCGGTCGGCGGCGACGACCGCGAGCGGCAGCGGAACCAGGTGCAGCACCGGTGCGAGCGCAGCAGCGCCGAGCACGAGCGTCGCGGCCAGCTCGGGCGCCGGCGGAGTGCGCCATGCGCGCAGCACGCAAGCGGCTCCCGCCGCGGCGACGAGCGCGCCGAGTGCCACGCGTCCCCAGTGGATCGCGCCGAGCTTGCCGATCAGGAGCCCGGGGCGCAGCGCGTCGCCGAGCATCCAGACGTACGTCCCGAGCGCCTCGAGCGCGAAGAGCGGGCGCTCGAACGGCGGGAACGGATCGAAGTCGGCGGCGGGCAGCTCCGCGCCGGTTCGCAGCGCGAGATACGCGACGCAGGCGAGTGCGAGCGGCGCCAGCCGCGTGGCGACGGCGCGTGGCGGCTCGCCCGGCTCACGCGCGCGCCACTCGAACGCCGCGATCGCGAGCACACCCGCAAAGGCGACCTCCTTCGCGAGCAGACCGGCGAGCAGCGCGATCGCCGCGAAACAGCGGCGCGCGTGCAAGCGCGCGAAGCGCGCGCGCAGCGAGGCCGCCCCGGCCGAGCGAAGGCCGCTTGGCGCCAGCCATCGCGGCAAAGACTCGTGCAAGCGCGCGAAGCGCGCGCGCAGCGAGGCCGCCCCGGCCGAGCGAAGGCCGCTTGGCGACAGCCATCGCGGCTTGGGCGTCGTCGTGTGGAGCGTGAGCGCGCCGAGCGCGCCGAACGCGGCGAGCAGATCGGTGCGCCCGGAGATCCAGACCACCGCTTCGCCGACGCGCGGGAAGGTCCCGAAGCTCGCGCACGCGAGCGCCGCGGCGAGCGGCCCCGCGCCGAAGCGCCGCGCGAGTGCGAACACCAGCGCGCACACCGCGAGGTGCAGCGCCAGATTCGTGGCGTGGAAGCCGCGCGGCGCGCCCCGCCAGAGCTGCCAGTCCACGACGAAGGAGAGCACGACCAGCGGGCGGTAGTAGCTGCCCACGGCGGGGCCGCCGGGAGCGCTCCAGAACGCGCGCGTCAGGTAGTGCGCGAGCGGCGCGGGCTCGCGCACCTGCGGGTTCTCTTCGACGAGCAGGTGGTCGTCGCGCACGAAGCCGACGTCGAGCGCGCCCGCGTGGGCCAGCGCGACCAGCACGAGCGCAGCCCCCAGCGCCAGCAGCGCTCGCGCGCGCACACCGCCGTCGGACACGTCCACCATCGACCGCCTCCGTCTCGACTCGACGGGCGATCGGGCGGCGTTCTTGAGCTGCCGGCGGCGGCGCTTGCGTGAGCCTTTGCCGCGACGGCTGTCGCCGAGCGGCCTTCGCTCGCGCGAGGCGCGCTCGCTGCGCGCGCTTCGCGCTTGCCTCCGCCTTTGCCGCGACGGCTGTCGCCGCGCGGCCTTCGCTCGC
>CAYVQJ010000110.1:0-11450 GCA_964454165.1 uncultured Myxococcales bacterium
GCAAGCGCGAAGCGCGCGCAGCGAGGCGCAGCCGAGCGTAGGCCGCTCGGCGACAGCCGTCGCGGCACGGGCGGGTGCAAGCGCGAAGCGCGCGCAGCGAGGCGCAGCCGAGCGTAGGCCGCTCGGCGACAGCCGTCGCGGCACGGGCGGGTGCAAGCGCGAAGCGCGCGCAGCGAGGCGCAGCCGAGCGTAGGCGTAGGCGCGGCTCCGCCGCGCCGTACACGGTCAGGCTAGACGATGCCGCCGCGCAGGCGCGTGGCGGCGGCGGGCCGCGCCTTCGCGCGCGACTCGCGCCAGCCGCTCGCGCGGTAGCAGCCGAGCGGATCGAGCGCGCCGCCCGCGCGCTCGCGCGCCGTCGCCAGCGCGGGCTCGACGTTCTCGTGGAAGGCCGCCTTCAGACAGGCGAGCGCGCCGAGCGCGTCGTTCCTCGCCTGCGCCTCCTCCAGTCGGGCGCGGTCCACCAACCACGCCTTCAGATACGCGCGCTGCACCTCGACCGCGGAGAGCGCGAGCGATTCGAGCGGATCGGTCACGTTGTGCGACTGGTCGAGCATGTACGCCGGATCGAAGCCGGGCAGGCGACAGCACTCGGCGTCCACCAGCTCGCAGAACACGAGGAAGAGCTGGAACGGGTTGATCGCGCCGGTATCCAGGTCGTCGTCGCCGTACTTCGAGTCGTTGATGTGAAAGCCGCCCAGGCGGCCGAGCTGCGCCAGGCGCGCCACGATCATCTCGATGTTCGCGTTCGGCGCGTGGTGCCCGAGGTCCACCAGACACTGACAGCGCTCGCCGACCTGCGTCGCCGCCCAGTAGCTGGTGCCCCAGTCGTTGTTCACCGTGGAATAGAACGCGGGCTCGTACAGCTTGTGCTCGAGGAACATGCGCCAGTCCGCGGGGAGAGCGGCGTGGATCTCGCGCAGGCTCGCCACGTAGCGCTCGAGCGCGCGCCGGAAGTGCTGCTGGCCGGGGAAGTTCCCGCCGTCGCCGATCCAGACCGTGAGCGCGCGGGAGCCGAGGCGCTGCCCGAGCTCGATCACCTCCAGATTGTGCGCGATGGCCTGCGCGCGCACGGCGGCGTCGGTGTGGGTCAGGCTGCCGAACTTGTAGGAGTGCGGCTGTCCGGGCTGGTCCTCGAAGGTGTTCGAGTTCATCGCGTCGAAGCCGAGCCCGAGGGCGGCCGCGTGCTCGCGCAGGGCGGCGGCGTCGTCCGGCACGTCCCAGGGGATGTGCAGCGAGACGCGCGGCGTGATCCGCACCAGCTGCTGCACCACGGCGCAGTCCTCGAGCTTCTCGAACACGTCGCGCGGCTCGCCTTCGAGCGGGAAGCGCCCGAAGCGCGTGCCGCCCGTGCCGACGCCCCACGAGGGGATCGCGATGCGCAGCGCCGCAGTACGTTCGACGAGCGGCTCGAGCGCGACACCGCGCCGGGCCAGCCGCCGCCCGAGGTCGTCGAAGTCGCGCGCGAGGTCCGAGCGGACCCCGCGGTTGTGCGCCTCGATCGCCTCGGGGTCCAGCGGCAGTCGCATCATTGCCCGATCCTAGACCGCGAGGGCGCCGCCGGGAACCGGCGTGGTAGGGTGCCGCGATGCAGAGCTTCAAGAGCTTCGACGGCGTCGAGATCGTCTACGAGGACGCGGGATCGGGTCCACCCGTGCTGCTCCTGCACGGCTTCGCCGCCGACGCGCGCGTCAACTGGATCGCGCCCGGCATCCGCGACGCGATCGTCGCGGCGGGCTTCCGCGCAATCGCTCCCGACGCACGCGGCCACGGCCGCTCCGGCAAGCCCCGCGATCCCGCCGCCTACGAGGACGACGCCATGGCGCGCGACGTCTCCGCGCTGCTCGATCACCTGGGGCTCCAGACCGTGGACGCCGTGGGATATTCGATGGGCGCCGTCACGACTCGCGCAGCGGCGACGCGCGACGCTCGCATCCGCACGGCAGTCCTCGGCGGCATCGGCGTCGGCGTGCGCGACCTGACCAGCGACGCCGGCCGCGCGCGCCGCGACCGGATCGCCGCGGCGCTCGAGGCCGCCGACCCCGCTGCGATCGCCTCCCCGGAAGGGCGCGCCTTCCGCGCGTTCGCCGACTCGACAGGCGCCGACCGACTCGCCCTCGCCGCGATGCAGCGGGCGCGCCGGCCGCATCTACCTCCCGACGCGACGCTCGAGATCCCGGTCCTCGTGGTCTCGGGCAAGGACGACGTGCTCGCCGGCAGCGCGCAGGAGTTCGCCGCGCTGTTCCCGAAGGGCCGAGGCGTGACCACGCCGGGCGATCACCTGTCTGCGGTCGGAGAGGCGGCGCTGCGCGACGCCATCGTCTCGTTCTTGCGCGAGCAGCGCGACCCGTAGCGAGCGCAGGTGGACTCCATCCTGGTCCGCACGCTGACCGAGGCAGACCTTCCTCTCATCGCGCACATCGACCGGTCGGAAGTCATCCGCGTCGGCTATGTGGCCCACGCTGGGACCCTCTCCCGGATCGACGTCCAGTGGGACGCCCCGAACTTCATCCAGGAAGGCGACGGGCGACATAGCATCGCCGCGCAGGTTGCCTTCTGCAGGAGGCACCTCGACGCCGGCGCCACAGTGCTCGGCGCCTTCGACTGGGAACGCCTCGTCGGCATGGGCGTCCTCACGCCGGGAATTCGCCCCGGGATGGCGCAGCTCGCGTATCTCCACAGCTCACCGTACCGGAGGATGGGAATCGCCTCGCGCATCACACAGCGGCTGCTCGATCTCGCCCGAGAGCTCGGCTCGAACCGCGTCTACGTCTCGGCGACGCCGTCGCAATCGGCCGTCGAGTTCTACGCGGGGCTCGGGTTCAAGCCCGTCTCCGAACCGCTTCCCGAGCTGTACGCCCTGGAGCCCGAAGACATCCACATGATCCTCGAGCTATGACTTCCACTCTCAGGCAAAGTCAGCGGGGAAACGCCGGTGCGCTGCCCGCGTCGACGTTCAGGACGTTGCCGGTGGACTTGGCGGAGCGGTCGCTGGCGAAGAAGGCGACGGCCTCGGCGACGTCTTCCGGCAGCACGCTCCGGCCGAGCAGGGAGCGCTTGCGGTAGTGCTCTTCCAGCTCGCTCTCGGCGATGCCGTAGGTCTCGGCGCGGGCGCGGCGCCAGTCGGAGTCCCAGATGCGCGAGCCGCGCAGGACGGCGTCGGGGTTGACGCTGTTGACCCGGATTCCGTGTGGGCCGCCTTCCAGCGCGAGCGAGCGCGCAAGGGCGAGCTCCGCGCTCTTGGCCGTGTTGTACGCAGCGGCGTTCGGCGACGCGGCGAGCGCGTTCTTGCTGCCGATGAAGACGAGCGAGCCGCCGAGCGCCTGCGGCTTCCAGAGGCGGAACGCCTCGCGCGCGACCAGGAAGTAGCCGGTCGCGAGCACGTCGAGGTTCTTGCGCCAGAGCTCGAGCGACGTCTCTTCGATCGGCGCCGACGAGGCGAGCCCCGCGCTGCAGACCACGACGTCGACGCCGCCGAAGGCGAGCGCCGCGGATGCGAAGCCGGAGGCGACGGACGCCTCGGACGTCACGTCGAGCGCGCAGGCATGTACGGCGTCGCTACCGAATTCCTCTGCAAGCGGCGCGTGCGCGGCGGCGAGCGCGGCCTCGTCCACGTCGGCGAGCACGACAGCGGCGCCGCCCGCGAGCAGCCGCCGCGCGCAGGCGCCCCCGATTCCACCGGCGGCTCCCGTGACCAGCGCGACGCGCCGCGCGAGCTCGCGCTCGGGCGGCAGGCGGCGCAGCTTCGCCTCCTCCAGCGCCCAGTACTCGACGTCGAACGCGGCCTGCTCCGGGAGCCCCACGTACTCCGAGAGCGCGTGCGCGCCGCGCATCACCGCCATCGCGTTGCGCCAGAACTCGCAGGCCAGCCGCGCGCCGTGCGCGTCGCGCGCGAACCCGAGCACCCCTACGCCGGGGACCAGCACGATCGCCGGCGACGCGTCGCGCAGCGCCGGCGAGTCGGGGCGGCGGCAGCGCGCGTAGTACGCGGCGTACTCGGCGCGGTAGCGCGCGAGCGCGGGGTCGAGCCGCGACTGCAACGCAGCGAGATCCTCGCGCACAGGATCGAAGGCGAGCCACAGCGGGCGGATCCGGGTAAGTGCGAAGTGATCGGGGCACGAGGTGCCGCGCTCAGCGAGCGCCGCCGAGTCGCGCGCTCCGACGAAGGCGAGTGCGGCGTCGGAGTCGTCGAGCCTGCCCAGCACGCGCTGGCCACCCGTTGCGAGCTGCCCGCGCAGGACGGGCAGGAGCTTCGCGGCGAGCGCGCGCCGCCGGTCGACCGGTAGCGCGGCAACGCGCGCGCCTCCGAAGGCAGGCACGCGCGCGCGCCGGGCGACGAACTCGCTCGCACGCGCGACCAGCCCGACGCTGCGCTCGAAGCACGCCTTCGCGCCGTCGCCCCACGACAGCAGCCCGTGTCGCGCCAGCACGATCCCTTCCAGATCCGGCCGCGCCGTGAGCAGCGCCTCGATCTCGAACGCCAGCGCGAAGCCCGGGCGACGCCAGTCCAGCCACCCGACGCGGTCGCCGTAGCACTCGCGCACCAGCGTCGCACCGTCGCGCGACGCGGCGAGCGCGATCACCGCGTCGGGGTGCAGGTGATCCACATGCGCGTGCGGCAGGAACGCGTGAAGCGGCGTGTCGATGCTCGCGGGCCGCATCGGCGGTCCGAAGGCGCAGTGCTCGAGCAAAGGCCAGAGCTCGTCCTCGCGCTCCGGCCCGGCGTAGCGCCCGCGCAGCGCGCGCACGCGCGCCAGGTCCAGGCGCGCGAAGCCATCGAGCGCGAGCGTGCCGAGGTCGCCACCCGAGCCCTTGACCCAGAGCACCGGCACCGGCGCGCCCGTCACGGGGTCGCGCTCGTCGAGCTTCGCCGACGTGTTGCCCCCGCCGAAGTGGGTGAGGCGCAGGTCGGAGCCGAGCAGGTTCGAGCGGTAGCAGAGCAGCTCCGGCCCGGAGCGCCCAGCGCAGGCCTCGTCGCTCCAGCTGGAAAAGGGGGCGTCCATGCGCGTCCGCAGTATAGGATTGGGTCGAGGCCGCCGGCTGCGGCCCGGAGGGTGCGCGATGGCGACCGAGAGCTGGACGCTTTACGACGAGACGCGGCCCGAGACGCTGCCGCTCTCGGCTTCGGAGCAGGGTGTGCGGATTGCGCCGGACACCCTGCGCAGCGCGCTCGGCTGGAAGCTCGAGCCCCAGGGACTCTGCAAGGGCGACCTGTGCGTGCCGGTGCGAGATCGCGCGGGGCTCGTGGCGGCGGACGGCGTCGATCTCGCTGCGTTCGCTCGCGCGCTCGGGCGTCCACTCGCGCTCGACAACGCCGAGCGCACCGCAGTGCTCGGCGCCGGCGCGGCCGAACGTGTGGCGCGCCTGCGCTCGCTCGACGCGCCGGACTTCTCGCTGCCCGATCTCGCGGGCCGCCGGCACTCGCTCTCCCAGTGGAAGCGCAAGAAGATCCTGCTCGTCGCGTGGGCCAGCTGGTGAGGCTGCCGTCTTGACCTGCCGGTCTGGCAGGCACTCTACGAGGAGCTCGGCCCGCGTGGCTTCGTGCCGATCGCGGTGGCGCTCGATCAGAGCGCGGAGGCGGCGCGCCCGTACATCGAGGCCGCTCGCCCCACGCACCCGAGCCTGATCGACACCGAGCACGTGGTCGCGGATCTCTACGGCATGATCAACGTGCCGACGGTGGTGTGGATCGACGAGGACGGCCGCATCGTGCGCCCGAACGACGCGCAGTTCGGCACCGACACCTTCTTCCAGTTCACGGGCAAACGCTCCGCGCCGTTCCTCGCGGCGCTGCGTGCGTGGGTGAACGATGGCAAGCTCGCGCCGACCACGGGCGGCGTGCGAGACCAGCTCCTGCTCCCGACCGCGGAGCAGCAGCTCGCGCGCGCGGAGTGGCTGCTCGCATGGCACCTGCACCGAAACGGCCGGACCAGCGCGGCCGAGCCACACTTCGGGCGAGCGGCGGAGCTCGCGCCGCACGACTGGACGATCCGGCGCGGGTCGATGCCGATCCGCGGCGAGGACCCGATGGGGCCGAAGTTCTTCGAGCTGTACGAGGAGTGGAAGACCGCGGGCTCGCCGGGCTACCCGACCGAGCCGCTTCCAAGCTAGTCTGACGCCGGGAGGATCGACGATGAAGCGTTTCATCCAGCACACCGAGCTCGCGCGGGATCGGCGCTTCGTGCGCAACAACGCGACCAACCGCGTGTTCCGCGATCTGCCCAACGACGCCGACAAGATCGTGGCGATGGTCGAGGCCGTCGCGCTGGTCCTGGAGCAGCGCGTGAAGGGCACGGGGCTCGAGCCGGTCTTCGAGCAGATGGGACCGGGCTTCATGCTGGCGATGAACTCGTCGCCGCTCCGCCCGGGCATGCCGAACGTGGACCTCCGGCTCAAGATGCGGCTGCACGGAATCCTGGTCGGAGAGCTCCAGGCGCTCGAGGGCGCGGGCCGCTCGCTCTGGGACTTCCCCGAAGCGCCGTGGGAGTTCAAGCTCAACATGGCCCGCCAGTGCTGGGACGAGGCCCGACACGTCGAGGTGTACGAGAAGCTGTGCGACCTGGGCGACACGCCGATCGGCGCCTATCCCGAGAGCACCTTCCTGTTCGAGGCCTGCTGTAGCGACGACCCGGCGATGCGCGTGGCGGGCGTGAACCGCGGCCTGGAAGGCCTGGCGTGCGACGTCTTCAGGGACATGATCGAGTACGCCAAGCTGACCGGGGACTCGGTGATGGAGCAGGCGATCGACTACGTGCTCGCGGACGAGCTCACCCACGTGCGCTTCGGCAGCGAGTGGGTGAAGGAGTTCACCAAGGACGACCCGAAGCGCGCGCAGGCCACCAAGGACTTTCAGCGCGAGGTGGATCGCCAGTTCTCCTTCGGCGGCTCCCGCTCCGACCGGCCCGACGCGGGCATTCCGATCGCGTGGGACGACCGCAAAGAGGCGGGCTTCACCGAGGAGGAGCTGCGCGAGATCGCGGACCTCTCGGCGGAAGGCCCGCAGCGCGAGACGTTGATCCGCGCCTCCGAGATCCTGCGCGAACGCCACCTGGCCCGGCGCGCGGCGCAGGCGAGCGCGGCCGGCTGAGGGTCAGCGCTTCTCGGCGTCGAGACTGACGACCGGGTCGCTGCCGACGACCTCGGCGCTGTGCGCGACTCCGCGCGGCACGGCGAAGCAGTCGCCCGCTTCGAGCACATAGGCGCGGCCCTCGAGCTTCAGGCGGAAGCGGCCCGAGACGACGGCCGCGAGCTTGTCGCTCTCGTGCGCGTGCTCGGGAAACACGGCCCCCGGCGCGTAGACGCAGCGCTCCACGCGGAGGCCGCGCTGCTCGAGCTTGCGGCGCAGGGCCTCCTCGCTGAAGGGCCCCTCCTCGTCCTCGTTCCAGCGCTCGATCGCCATACGAGAGCCACTCTAGCGCGGGATCGCCTCCAGCACGCGCTTCGCGGCGCCGTCTGCCCGCAGGAAGCCAAAGTGCGCCTCCTCGGGGTGAGCCCGCCCTGTCTGGGCTCGAACCTCCGCGGGCTTCCAGGGCGCGTCGAAGGCCTCGAAGAACGCGACCGCGCGCGTGCGGGAAGCAGGCGCTCGCAGCACGAGCGCGCGCCAGAACTCCGCTTGCCTCTCCTCGGTCCAGCCGCGCTCGGCCGGCGCGGAAGGTAATCCCGTCTCCTTGACCAGGATCGGGGCGCGCGAGCGCTTCGCCAGCTCGTCCAGCACGTTCGCGACGAAGTCGATGGCGGCGGCGGGCGGCGCGTCGTCGAACCACGGCTCGTGGATCGGATGCACGTTCGGCAGCAACAGATCCTGGCCGAGCAGGAGCTCCGCGACCGGACCGCCGCGCAGGTAGAGCGCGAACGGCTCCGAAGTCGCGAGCGGCACGTCGGGCAGCGCGGCGCGCACCCGCGCCAGCGCCGCGCGCAGGTCGTCGGCGCCGTAGCGCTCGAAGAAGAGCCCTTCGTTGCCGATGCAGAGCGCGATCACCAGCGCGGGGTTGTCGCGCGCGGCGGCGATCGCGCGCCCGATCTCCTCGACGTCGCGTGCGTCCCACACGCCGACCACCACCGCGCGGAACCCGAGCAGCGCCGCGAGCGCCGGAATTCGATCCTGCCCGCGCGCGCTCGAGTAGGTCACGAGCCCGTCGAAGTGCGGTCGCAGCAGGAGCAGGTCGTCGCGGATCGCGGCGAGATCCGTCTGCCCCATCCCGGTGCGCGGCGCGTACGCGACGAACCGCACCGCCGCAAGCGCGTCGCGCACCCGCTCGACCGGATCCGCACTCGCCCCGCCGGCCCAGGCGAGCGCGACGGCGAGCAGCGCCGCGCGCGCCACGCTCACGCGGTTCCCGTCACCAGGAACTGCGGGAGCAGCATCAGGTAGCTCTGGTCGTCGATCGAGCGGCGCAGGTCGGCGACGAGCGCGTCGAGCGTCGCCTGCGGCAGGCGTCCCGAGCTGCGCGCGTAGCTCGCCATGTTCAGCACGACCGGCGACATGTGGCCCTTGGTGTCGACCCCCGCGAGCACCTGCACGCGCACGTCGCGGAAGCCTGCGGCGCGGAACAACCCGTACAGGCGGCGGCCGACGAGGGGAGTGCGGTAGGCGTGCGCGGCGGCCGCGAACAGCTCGCCGATGCGCTCGGGTCCGAGCGGCTCGACCGTCAGCAAGCCCCAGTCGCTGTCGATCGCGTGCGCGAGGCCGCCGGGCCGCAGCACCTCGCGGAACTGGACGAGCGTCTTGCGCGGATCGTCGACGTACTCGAGCACGTTCTTGCAGATCACGCGGTCGACGCTCGCGGGCGCGAGCGGGATGCGATCCTCGCGGACGTGGTGCACGGTCACGCGATCCGCGACGCCCTGCTCCGCCGCACGCTCGCGCGTGCGCCGCACGAACGGCTCGTTGATGTCGACGGCGTGCACCCGACCCGTCGGCGCCACCCGCCGCGCCAGCTCCATGGCCAGCAGCCCCGGCCCGCAGCCGTAGTCCACGACGACCTGCCCGTCGGCGAGCTTCGCGGGCAGGAGCAGCGGCTCCATCTGCGGGCGCCAGGCGAACATCTCTTCGTAGGCCGCCACGCGTTCGGGTTCGACGGTCAGCCAGTGATCGCGGTAGTAGGTGGCTTCGTCCATCGCGGGCATTCTACGGCCCGCGCCCCGTGCGAGACGCTTTTGACGGCCGCGTGCCCTCCCCCAGCCCCCGGCGGGCCCGGCGCGCGCCAGCGCCCCTCCCGAACCGGCCGCGCATTTCGCGGCGCAGGCGTTCGCCAAGACCAGCGTCGAGGAGATCGCGGCACACGCCGGCGTGTCCAAGGGGACGGTGAGGCTTCCGCGTTTCGCTCGAGTTCGCGCGCCAGAACCCGTTCCTGCGCAGCTTGCTCGCGCAGGACCCGCGCGTGCTCCTCTCCGGGGCGTCCCTACTCGACGCACCGCTCGCCAGAGCCTCGCCCCTTGACGCATCGGGGCCTGATACGTGTTGGGCCGCGCCGTCAGTTCCTTCCTGAAGGCCGATCTCGATCCATGAACAGCCAGCGGTGCCGCTCTCTCGGGAGACACGGGGTCCTGGTGGCACTGCGCACCTTCGTACGCCCGCTCCCGGACGACGTGGTGTACGCGCTCGAAGTGCGCGTAACCCGGGCGCGGCATCGCAAGAAGTCGCGGCAGGTCGTGGCACGCCGTGTACCCCGCGGCAACTGCGCCGGTCGGGAGTGTGAAGCTGGGCGGGGTCATAACGGAGCGGCCGGCCGATGGACGCGAGGCGGCTAGCTAACTAGGACTTCCATTTCCTTCGGGCAATCGACATCTCGATCATGTCAACATACTGCCCATCAAAAAAAGTCGCACCGTGGACTCGACGCTGCTCCCTGAATCCACACGCCGAGAAACATGCGAGGGCGCGCTCGTTTTTCTGGTGCGTAGTCAGCTCGATCTCTCGACCATCGAGTTCGGAGAATCCGTGTTGCAGAAGGAGCTTGACGGCCTCTTTGCCGTATCCCCGCCCCCAATAGCGTCGATCACCAATAACGATGCCGAGCTCGAATAGCTTGTTTGAATTCTTCAGGTTCATCAAGCTGGCATAGCCGACGTATTCTCCGAGCACGTCGATCGCGAATGATGCGGTTTCGCCGCCGGACGCTGATGGTCTCTGGAAGAACTCCTCAACGTCAATTTTCGCATAGGCCTCAAGTGAACTGGAGTCCAGCTCGGCCAGCTCTGCATCTTGGAAGAACTCGCGTTGGCGCGGTATATCCGATGGTCGCATCGGACGAAGCAGTACGTTTGCGCCACGCAGGGTCGTCACGAAGGGCAGGCTACCGCAAAGGCGCCGCCAGTGTCCGGGTTGGGTTGAAAAGCGTAAGGTGGGGGGCGATCTCGCGATGACGCCTAACACCAAGTCAAGCTGCGAAGCGGTTCTGGCGCGGCGTTTGCGCAAGCAAACGATGTGACAGGTTCCTTCGTCAGCTTCAACTTCATGTTGGGTAGCTCCCTCTAAATTTTTGGCTAGCTGCGGCCGCGCGTGATCCTATCACGCGAGGTGCCATGCTGAAGCGGCTCGCGTAGCTGAAGCCCGCGGCCGTCAGCTTCAGCGGCTTGTCGGGCGGCGGAAGGGTCCACCGAGAGGTCACGGTCTAAGTATCTCGATTGGCGACCTGATACCGAGAGCTTCCGGCGGTACACCAGGCGCAGCGTTTGTGTTTTGAGCTGCGATGACCAACTACGTTCGCCTGCGTTTCTCTGCGAGCATCGTCATGAGCCCGTAGCGCTGTGGACGTAACGAGCCGTCTGGATCTTGGTCTCCTTGTATGGTCCAGCTCCAGTGAATCAGCGCAAAGTCGGACCGCAAGAAGCGCGCAGACGTTTCCAGCGGCGTATTCGTCGAGGCCTTGAAGCGGCCGCTCAGCAGTCGAGTGTGGTACTTCTCGAAATCGCCTGAGCCATGGAGCCAAGTTGCGCCGACCGTAACGAAGTCGACGTCATCGGCCATGATCCTCGCGAGCTCGCGACCGTCGTGCTTCGCCCATGCTTCGGCGAACGCTTGTGGCAGCCGGCGGACGAGCGCTTCGTCAGCATCGACCTGGGCTCGCGAGGCGGCTGCCATCAAGAACACTGCTAGGGCCAACGAGACCCGCGTCCATTGCATCGAGGCACCTCTCTCTTCCGCTGACCTAGTCACTGCGGCCGTGAATCCGTCCGCCTAACGGACTGCCGATAAGCTGCGGGCGCCGCAGGCGACCGTCAGCTTATCGGCTTGTTAGGCGGCTCATGCGACGCCGCTCCGCTAGTACGGATGTTGCCACGCCCGCAGCCAGGATCGAGAGGATCACAGTCAGCAAGTACAAGTTGAAGTGCTTCCCGAGGGTGAGCTTCAGCCATTCGGCAAGCAACATCTTCACGCCCACTACCATCAAGACCAGTGCGAGTGAGACCTTCAGGTATCGGAACTTCTTCACCATCCCGGCCAGCGCGAA